>CALDZK010000018.1 GCA_937944145.1 uncultured Candidatus Altimarinota bacterium | reverse complement strand
TTACATCCACTTTTCTGCCCAGTCGATGACTCAGGCAAACTCTTTTGAAAAAGTCCTTCCCTTTTCAGTGAGGCTATACTCAACTTTTATAGGAGTTTGAGAGATTATCTTTTTTTCTATAAAGCCGTATTCTTGAAGTTCTTTGAGTCTTGAAGACAAAATACTCGAATTTATATTGTAGGTATTATTTGCTATGTCACTATAGGTCTTTGCCCCATTTGCAATGGTTGTCACTATAAAAAGCATCCATTTTTTTGAAACAAATGCAATAAATCTATCCATAGGACACATTTTTGGATTGAGTTTATTTGGCATAGAATTCGGTATTATAAGGTATCATCTATAAATATAGTATAAAAAACAACAATAAAATCAATTTTAACTTGTAAAAAAATAGTTTATATATAAAATAAAGTAACTTTAAATTATAAAGTTAATAAAATTATGGAACATACTACAGAACTTATTGCTCATTCTCCTTCTGATATCGCAAATACTGTTTGAGTACATTTGAAAAATGGTGATATGGAAGGGATAGTGTCTCTCTTTCACCCTGATTGTCAGATATTTTTTCCACCGACTGAACCACCTCTTATAGGACATGACGGAGTAAGAAAAGCATTTGCAGAGATGCTTGCTATGAGGCCAACTCTTGAGAGTACTATAACGAGTGAAGTTATTATAGGAGACATCGCACTATTGCACGCAAACTGGGTCATAAAAACACCTGATGGTCAGGTAGCTGCGGAGGGATCATCTACCGAAGTAGCACGTAAACTCGAAAACGGAGGATGGGGATACTATATAGACTGCCCTATGGGAGCCCCAAAAAAGTAAATATTTTAATACATAATCATATATATTATGACTGATAAAGAAGCTATACAACATGAACTAAACGAATGGATGCAAGGGCTTGATGAAGGAAATCTCGAACGTATCGTAGCAACCTGCGATGAAAATCTGGTTATTTGTAACGAAAAATCTCCAATCGGACATGGAAAAGAAGCTGTAAGAAAAAAATATGGACCTCTCATAGAAATGTTTGATATAGTATCAGAATTTGAAGTACAACACCTAGATGTACAAGGAGATATGGCAATTCTGGTTGGACACTTCAAAAATAATCTGACTGTCAAAGCAAGCTGAGAAAAACGTGGTGGAGAGTGAAGACTCGTACTCGTATATAGACGTCAAGAAGATGGAAGTTGGAAGATGATTCTCGATATGGATAATAACGATGAGACAAAGTAATGTAGAATACACACAAAAACAGCTATGTTCACATATGAACATAGCTGTTTTTTTTTTAATATTCCTATCTGGCTTTTAGCTCTCTTTGCCTTTATCAAACAAGAAAGAAAAGTTGTAGTTTATAAATATTGTGATACTGATTTCTTCAGTTCAGGAATCACCTCTGCCTCAAACCACTCATTTTTTTTCATCCATATATTATTCCTCGGGGATGGATGAGGGAGTACAAAAAACTTTGGGAGATAATTTTTATAATTTTTTACGGTTTCAGTGAGGTTTTTTTCTAACCTTTTTCAGAGATAATGCTTTTGAGCGTATCATCCAATCAGAACTATGACCTCAAGCTCTGGGAGTTGCTCTAAAATCTTTTCATGCCAGAGTGGGGCACATTCTTTTCTGGGAGGGAGATCTCAGGTCTTTCCCGTTCATGGATAACAAAGCCCTAGAGGCATAATACCAACTCTACTCGCATCATAAAAAGTTTTAGTATCTACTCAGAGCCACTGCCTGAGTCTCTCTCCACTGGGGTCATCCCATGGAATTCCCGAAGTATGGACGCGTATTCAGGGAGCTTGTCCGATAATGAGTATCTTTGAAGTTGGAGATACAGACAGTATAGGTCTCGGACCACATGGGAGATCGCTACATACCTTGCAAGACCTGATTTTTTGTATGAGATTATCGAGTTTGAGATTGTTGTTCATGTATAAGAGTTTTTAGTATATCTTTAGCCGTTTCAGCTGCATTTGGATCTCACATAACTTGAGCTGTCACGATAGCTCATTCGAGCAACAGTGCTATATGACGAGCTGTTTCATCTGGATTTTTTAGACTTGCCTTGATGCAGATTTCTTTAATAGCATTATAAATGGTATGTTTGAAGTTCTGTGATACTTCCGTAATTTCTGACTCAGAGTCTGAATATTCTCATATAGCATTTATAAACATACAACCACAAAAATTGTCCTGACGAAACCGGCTATAGGCAACATCAAATATAGCCTGAAGTTGTTTGAGTGGATCATCACTCGATTCTGCAACAGATGAAGAGAGGAACTCTACAAAGTCTCCATGGTATTTCCACAAGCTCGCGACGATAAGACCATTTTTACTCCCAAAATGATGGTAAAGCGTTTTTTTTGTGATTCATGATTCTCTAACGATCATATCCACACCTGTTGCGTGAAATCAGTTTTCTGAAAAGAGCCTGATTGCTGTTTGAATGATTTCTTGTTTTTTTATGTTCATAAGAAGTATTTGTTGATATTTGATAGTCTGTGTGTTATAAACTTTAGAAAAAATATGCAAAAACTTATAGTTTTGCATATTTTTTCTTTGAGAATTCAGATTTTTTAGAAGTTTGGTGTTATAGGATTATTCCTGCACCAATCATCAAAATAGCAAACCAAGACACAAGATACACTGGTGTTCTCATAGCAGGGACTGCTAGGATATATACGAGTGCGTGGATGATTCTTGCAAAGAAAAATATCTGTGCCCAGAAAGCTGCAGATGATATAACTCCAGCGTCACCAGTAGCTATAGCAGCTACAACTACAGCAACAAATGCTGGCATAGTTTCAACCATGTTCAGATGAGCTCTCTTTGCTCTTTGAGCCCACATAGGAGTTTTTGGTTCCTCTACTGGAAATCATTTTGGATAGTTCAAGAGAAAGTCTTTGAGACCCCAAGAGAATAATCTATCTACAATATAAGGTGTCCAAAGGAGAACGGTGAGCATTCAACTCAGAGCAAGATATGTAATAAGTGATTCCATAAGAAATACTTTAAGAAATAATATCCTAAAAATTTAGGATGTGAAGAAAGTATACAAATCCGTATACTTATGTCAAAAGTTTTTATATACATAAAATAAAAAGTAGGTCGACATTGATCTACTTAGTATATTTTTAGAATAGGAGCATTTTATTTTCCTGAAATTCTCTTTTCAAAAAATCCCTATTTTCTTACAATTTTTCTCTTTATTATTACCTAATCCCTTGCAAAAATAAATAAAGAAGTATAATGATATTCATTATGATTATGTTTTTCTAGCATGCTTTCCTACTTCAAGCAAATACTCAGCTCAGCTCTATTTCTATTCATTGCTTTAGGAAGTTTTTGCATGTCTCTTGATATACATGCAGGACATTTAGAACATCATGTACACGCTAGCGAGTCAGCGCATCATCACGACCAAGAAGATATAGACTGTTGTAGTGAATTACAAGAAGTCCATGTATCAATTGCTAGCTCTCATACAGGAGTAGATTACGATGATACGAGTGAGGATATACTCCGAGATTACGGGCAAGATAGGGATTATTTCGTATTTAAGTTTATAAAAAATCTCGTTTTTCCCCAGTCTCCTCCTGATAATATCAAACAGCGTACATCTATACGTATCAGTACAGAGCTTTTATTATAATAAAAAGATAATTTTAAACCTATCTACTTTTTTAGTGGATAATTTTTATATAATTATCTTTTTTATTTATGAAAAAAACATATTTTCTGATTATTTTTATAGTTATAATCACATCATACCAGATTTATAATAACTATAATGCAGGGGCTTTCAAAGGACAAAGCTATGATAATAACATTGCTCTTGATATACCTCATGCAAAGAAACCGATTATAATATCACTCAGAGATGGTGAGAGTTATGATATGTCTGCTGATTTTGTACAACAAGAAATCGGGGGAAAAATACTCAAGCGTCTCGCCTATAATGAAATGATTCCTGGACCAATTTTTCAAGTTCCTCAGTGAGCAAAAATAACACTGAATTTCACAAATAATATTGATGAAGAAACTACGATCCATAGCCATGGACTCCGTGGAGACTATACTATGGATGGGACTCCTGGTATACCTCATCCATCTGTAAAACCTGGAGAAACCTTTCGCTATGAACTTGAGTTTCCTGATGCAGGAGTGTTTTGGTATCATCCTCATGTTCGTGAAGACAGACAACAAGATGGATGACTCTATGGAAACTACCTAGTACAACCCGAATCAGAGGATTATTGGACTCAGGACTTACCTGAAGAAAGCTGGATACTCGATGATCTGAGTTTGTCAGAGTATTTTCAAGATACTACTACGCACGCACTCACATGACGTTTCGGTGATATACAGATGATTAACAACGAAGAAAAATTTTCTACTACAGCTACAGCGTGACAAACAGTGAGATATTTTATCACTAATAGTGCAAATGTACGTCCTTTCAGAATCACTATTGACGGAGCACAAACAAAGATTGTGTGAGGAGATATTGGAAGAATAGAACGTGAAATACTTGCTCCAGCCCAGTGAATAACTATCGCTCCAGCAGAAAGATATATTTTAGAAGTCTACTATCCTGAACCATGAGAGTACAGTATACAAAATAGTACTCCTGAGTTTACGCATGAGTTATGAAAAGTTCTGGTAACAGAGAAATCTCAAAATGATAGTTTGAGTGATTTCCAAACTCTCAGGGATAATAGTGATGATTTTTGAGCTATTCGATCTCAGATACAGGGGCTAGCTGAGTGAAGAGCAGATAAAAGACTCAGAGTTGCTGTTGATATACAATGAGGAAAATCCCACGCACATCATGCACACGGAGATGCACAAACTATAAGCTGGAAGGATGACCAAAAAGACAAAAATAGCCATTTTACAAACAAAAATGTAGTATGGAAACTTGTGGATCAAGATAGTGGAAAAGTAAATCAAGATATTGACTGGCAATTTGAACTATGAGAACAAGTAGTAATAGAAATAGACAATGATAAACATGCTGATCATCCTATGCAGCACCCTATCCATTTTCACGGTCAGAGATTTGTAGTAATCGAGCGTGATGGGGTTATCAACGATAATCTACAATGGAAAGACACTGTTCTCCTCGAAACTGGAGAGAAAATTAAAATACTCCTAGATAATACGAATCCATGAATATGGATGGCTCATTGCCATATAAGTGAGCATTTACATGCAGGAATGTTATTTCACTTTACGGTATGAGATCATGATCTCCCAACACAAAAACATAGCCACTAATTTTATTTATTTAATTACTTTAATTATGAAAAAATGTATTCTCTTACTTTTCGTAGCAATTTTTATTGTATCATGTACAGATAATAAACAAGCTATTGATACTACCCCACCACCAGTAGAAATATCCCCAACACTTGATATAGTTGCAGATGATAACATAGCTTGTCATAAAGTCTCTGATGGATCTCTTGTAGGTGACTGTCCAGTAGATGAATTTTGAAATCCATATATTCCAAAAGAAGGTGGTACAAAACATGATGATACTGGCACTGATGATCATCTTCACGACGATGATCATGAACATGCTGACGATGTACCACCACATAGACATTAAAATACTAATTTATTTAACCTTATAATCTATGAGTACATACATAAAAAATATACAAAATTATATGAAACAGCAAATCGGTATTACTATGGTAATATTCCTCTCTTTGTTTGCTGGGTCCTATATGGTATTTGGGCATTGAGATGAAAAACATGATGAAATAGAAACATCAGGAGGATCAAAATATCCTATTGTAACAGTTATAAAAGCAAAACAGGCATATGTAGATACCACGAGTTTTGAAGTGAATGGAGTCGTTCATGCAAAAAACCAAAGTGAGATCTATCCGCTTAAATCTGGAAATGTAACCCAACTACTAGCAGAAACATGAGACTACGTTCAAAAAGGTCAAGTCCTTGCCCGTATCACTCCTGAAAGGTCTGATATACAGATCTGATCAGATATCTCACTCTTACAAAAAGAAATATCTATCCTAAAAACACAAAAAACACTCGTAGCAAAAAATACAGATAAAAGGATCGAGCTTCTCAGTCAGACAAACGCTGACAAAAAAACCTTACTCATCAATAATAAAGACAGAAAAAACCTCGATACTACCAACAAGATTCTTCCTATTCAAACCCAGATAGAATCAAGAAAACTAGAAGCAGAAACTGCAAAGAAGCAGTATGAAGTCGATATACAAACTATAGATGCTCAGATCTCAACAGCAAGGTCGCAACAAGATACAAGACAACTAGGTATTACAAATAGTGTTATAGATATGATAGATGCTACTGCTGACTTTTTATATAATGATTCATTTCAAATAAAAAATTTCAGACCTGCCTCCCGAAAGATAATCAGATCTGAATTGATATGAGTTACATGAAATGAAGTATATAAACTCAGTGAGAGCTTTCTCAGTTTTCATGCAGAGTACCGTAACAGTACTTTGAGTCAGGCAGATTTGGCAAATCAGGCACTTAGGTTTAGCCAAGAAGCTCGTCAGATAAGCAATACTGTATCTATTTCTGTTTCTGAGGGCACAGAACTGAGCGATAGACTACAGGCACTAGATGAGGCAATAGATCACTATAATGAGGTACAACTTGGAAATTCTGAGATACTCAATCGTATACAAGACCTAGAAACTCAAAAAATCACAAAGAAATTAGAACTAGAACAAAAGGGGAGAGAGATCCAACAACTTGTGACAAATTTAGAAACTCAAATTATTGCGCAAAATAAAGGTATTGATATAAACATCGATGTAGAAAACCAAACACTCGATACCCAGCTCAAGATCACAACACAAGAATTAGAACTTGAAACAATCCTCTCACAAAGAGAGATAGATACACAAATCGCAAACAGACAGGCAAAGATAGAGGCTCTCCAGGGACAACGCTGATGGGGAACTACTATAAAAGCACCTTTTAGTGGAGCTATCACTGCCAAACACGTGAGTGTATGAACGTCTGTTGATATATCAAAACCACTCTTTAGTATGGTAGATGAAAGCAGTAAGTTCATTAGATTTTATATCGGAGAAGATCAATATCCATTTATAAGAGAATGAAAACAGGTGAGTTTCTCATCTCCATTTTCACCGTCTGAAAGTTTTCAGGTAGCTATTTCCAGAGTAAGCAAGAGTTTATCACAAGACACAAAACAAATCTTGGTAGAAGCAGATATTACTGGAAGAGATGATCTAGAGAGAGTTATAACAAATATGAATGTACGAGTGCAGATACCACTATTTAGTGAAACAGATAACGGGGATGATATTTCTCTATATGCTATACCTGAGTCTGCTATAGAACTCAGTGAAAACTCTAGCAGTATTTGGTTTATAGATGATAGTTTGCAGTCGAAAACTAAAAGGATAGAAACAGACTTTTTCTTTAATGGAACTGCTTATGTAAAAGGAGGACTTGATGGTTCTGAATGGATTATCATAGCTAGTCCTGTTCCACTCAGTGAGTGACTAGAAATAGACACAAAATTAGTTTCTAACGATGAAAAATAATGGAAGCCATTTTTGAAAATGTTATTAGATGGGTACTGCAAAAAAGAAAAATAGTCCTATTTATCTCCTTTACGTTATTTTTGTTTTGAATATACCAAACCATCACGAGCTCAGTAGATATTCTCCCTGACTTAAATAGACCAACCGTTACTGTATTTACAGAGGCTGAATGATTTGCAGCTGAAGAGGTAGAATTACTCGTTACTACTCCTATTGAATCGGTTCTTAATTGAGCTTCATGAGTAGAAAGAGTAAGAAGTATCAGCTCTGCTGGTTTAAGTCTGATTTTCGTAGAGTTTGGTTGGGGTGAGGATATATATCTAGCGAGGCAAATAGTAAGTGAAAAATTAAATACTACTAGTACACCTGAAGGAACAAATTCTGTTCTTGGCCCGATTAGTTCTATTATGTGAGAGATCCAACTCATAGGTCTCAGCTCTCCAAATTGAAGTGTATCACCATGAGAACTCAGAGCACTTGCAGATTGGAGTATCAGACCTAAGCTTCTCACACTCTCAGGTCTTGCTCAGGTAACAATAATATGAGGAGAAAGAGAAGAATACCAAATTCTCTTAGATCCAAATAAACTTGCAAATACTTGAATTTCACTTGATGAAATCACGTCCAAACTCGAGTGAATTGTTGAAAATAAATCAGGAAACTTTCTCGTAACTCAAGATGGTGAATCTCCTATCAGAATTATAGCTCAAACAAATAATCTAGATACTATTAAGCAAACTATAATAGCACAAAGTAATGGTGTATCTATAAAGCTTTGAGATATAGCAGAGGTATCAAAATCAGCAGCTATTAACCCAAGATGAGATGCAGGTATCGATGGGAATCCTGGTGTGATTATGAGTATTCAAAAACAACCTGATCAAAATACCCTTGAACTAAGTGCGAGGGTAAGATCTACACTTGATGAACTTCAAGTAACCCTATGAGATGACGTGGTGTTACACAGTGATTTATTTACTCAAGAAAAGTTTATTCGTAATGGTATAAATAATATTTCTACTGCGATACGAGATGCGAGTATCTTAGTAGTACTAATTCTTATTCTCTTCTTGTGAAATTGGAGAGCTCTTGCTATTACGCTCACGGCACTCCCGTGCTCATTTATGTTATCTATACTTATTCTAAAATACTTTGGGATAGAACTCAATGTAATGACCCTTTGAGGTATGGCAGTAGCGATTTGAGAGCTGACTGATGACGCTGTAGTAGATTTGGAAAATAGTATTAGATGGCTCAAAGCAAATGCTCAAAAGAAAGATAATGATCCAACAAAAAAATCTATAAAAGAAGTGATACTTGGGTCAAGTAGGGAAGTACGTGGTTCTGTTATATATTCTACTATTCTAGTGACACTGGTATTTTTACCACTACTCGCTTTAGGATGAATTGAATGAAGACTTATGGCTCCTCTTGCTATTGCTTATATTACTGCACTGATATCTTCTACCATCGTAGCAATGAGTGTTGTAGTTATTATGAGTTATTATTTATTGCCTCATAAAACTATAATAGAAAAAAATCAGCCTACGTATATAGTAAGATTACTTCATAAAATTGCACTCCCTGCTATTAAGTGGAGTTTATATTTTCCAAAATGATGAGTTATATTAGCTATTTGAGGTATAATCCTTACCAGCCTACTTGTTGTCTCGTCTTGAAAAGAATTCTTACCACCATTTAATGAATGAACACTGACGATTTGAATATCTCTTCCTCCAGGTAGTTCGCTATCACAAAGCAATACAGTGTGAACTACTATTGAAAAAGCACTCATTTGAATATCAGATGTTACATCTGTTGCGAGAAGAAGTGGTCGCGCTGAAGAAGATGAACATGCAAATGGAGTACAAATATCTGAACTTGAAGTAGATATAAATGCAGATGCAAATAAAGATAAGGTTATACAAGAAATTAAAGATGTATTTGGACATATAGATGTACAAGGTGCAAACGTAACTATCGGTCAACCAATCAGTCATAGAATAGAACATATTCTGAGCTGAGTTCGTGCACCTCTGGTTATAAAAGTATTTGGAAATGATCTTGATATACTCAGAGATATAGCTGAGCAAGTACAAAGTGAACTCGCAACGATACCTGGAACACTAGCCCCTGTGGTGCAACAAGAAGTAAAAGTTCCTGAATTGAGTATTATTCCTAATAGGCAAAAATTATCACAATTTGGAATAAGTATTTGAGAGTTTACGAGTACAGCAGAGACACTTCTTGCAGGACATGATCTCGGAACTATTCTTGAGGGAAATAGATCATATGAGCTAACACTCAGACTTCCACCTGAATCGATAGAAAATAAAAGAGATATTTCTCGTCTTCCTATTGCCAGTGTAGATGGGAAACTGATATCTCTATGAGAGGTAGCAGAAGTAAAAGAAACTCTTGGAAGAAATACTATCAGTCATGATAACGGTCAGAGACGTATAGTAGTAAGTTCGGGTATACTGGATGGAGATAGTGTGACTATTATTGAAACACTCAAAAAACGTATTGCAGAAAATATTGAAATGCCAAAATGATACTTCATAAGTTATGAAGGGACCTATAAAAGTCAGAAAGAATCAAGTAGAAAACTTATTGTATTCTCTATATTAGCGTTTATTGGTATCGTAGTTGCTTTATTTATAAAGTTTCGTTCTCTAAGCTTAGTATTACAAGTATTAGCGAACATACCTGTCACTTTCCTCTGAGGTATGATTGCCATAAAACTGACTGGAAACGTGATTAATCTTGCCAGTATGGTATGACTTATTTCTCTACTTGGTCTTTCAGCGAGAAATGGAATATTGCTCATAGAACATTGGAAGTATCTGATCGAACAAGAAGGTATGCCATTTAATAAACAAACTATTATTACTGGCTCGCTCAATAGACTTACCCCTATGCTTATGACTTCTCTTACAAGTATGTTAGCTCTGCTTCCTCTTATTATCTGATGAGAATCACCAGGTAAAGAAATACTCTATCCTCTTGCTACGGTTGTATTTGGATGACTCTTAGTATCAACATTAGTAGAAGTATTTATTCGTCCAGGAATGTTTTTGATGTTGTATAAAAAAGAAAAAAAGTAAATAAAAAACTAATCTTACTTAATAATTTTCAAGAGGTAACTACTGTATCTGACGCTCGAACTAGTACCTCCTGTATTCTAAGGTAAAGATGTATTTAAATACCTATTTGTACTAAAATACTCTAGCTCTAAAAAAGTAGATCGATATTGATCTACTTCTAAATGCGTTGATATCCTTGGAACCTAGTGAATCTTGTTAGAACTGAGATGGAGAATAATAATTATGATTTAGTAAAGTCTTTATAGTTACTTTGAGTGTCATTACCCTTCTAATGTTATTTTAACTCTATTTTTTATATCTTTTGATTCTCAAATTGGTATTTTAGAGAGAGCTACTTTTCAGTTATGTACCGTAACTAGTAAACAGTTATCGGTTTTCTCTTCTCTAAATTTCCCTGAATTAATAGCTTTTGCAACATAAGGAACTATATGCTTTTTGAAATATCATTCAATATGCCTTCATCCAAATTTTCTAAATCATGGAGAATCTGTAATATCAGATAATATTTTTTCTTTGGCTTTATCTGTAAATTCTATAACAAACCCATTTCATTTTGAAAGAGTATTGGTTATGAGTCTGTTTATAAGTTGATTAATAATTTCTCTTGCATTATCATTACTGAGATGTTCAAAAGGGACCACATAATCAAATCTTCATTGCATCTCCATTCTAAACTGTTTTCAAAATTCTTGTAAGACTATTGATTCAACGTCAACTTCATTCGAAGATTTGACTCCTGCTCAAAATCATATACTTGAACCTTTTAGTTCCTTTTCTACTGCGTCATTTCAAATATTTGAAGTCATAATAATAACACTATCTCAAAACAATGTTCTTAATGACGCAATCTCAGTACTATCTACGACTCGTCATTCAAAGATTAAGGAGTCTGCCGTTTCTCTATCAATTTCTGTATAGTCAATATCTAGCGTGCCATCATCTAAAATAGAGAGTAAAATATTCCAAAACGCTGGTCAAGCTTTCTCTATTTCATCAAGAAGTATAACTCTTCATTTTCATTCCACATTATCTGGATGTAAAACTGGTTTTCTATCCGAGCCTATAAATCCTGCACTTGCTCCTGTCAGTCTAGTAAGTCAATAAGCATTATCTCACGCAAAGTCAGCACAGTTTATCTTTATTATTTTAATTTCATTTTCAAAATGTTTATTAAGAATCTGTTGGGTTACTCTTGCAAGAAGTGTCTTTCCTACTCAGCTAGGTCACGCGAAAATCATACTAGCAATTGGTTTATTATAACCTTCCTTTTTTAAATTTACTCATGAAATTACCTCTTCTAAAATATCTTTTAGAACCTTTTTTGCATTATTTTGACCAATAACTTGCTCAAGGGATCCTGATGATATATCCTGTATTGATTCTGAGCTACCTGATAGATCCAATATTCATGATATAATTTCCTCATCTGGAAGTCATTCATGAAAAGATTTTTGGAGTGTAGTCATAGAACTTAATATATCAATTATTAAATATATTGTAAATATAAAATAAATATACGCAAGTTAGAATATATCAAATTAATTACTACATCTGACACTTGAACCAATATTATCATCTATTTTAAAGTAATAATGTCCTTTAAGAACTATTTGTACTAAAATACTTTAGCTCTAAAAAAGTAGATCGACATTGATCTACTTTTTTATTTGAAATGTATTGGTGTCTTTAAAAGAAAAATTGAGTTAACTAGACAGACAAATCAGCAATAAAAACTAATAAAAAAACCAAAAGAAAAAATAAGAGCCATACAAAATTAAAAAAAAGCCCTATATATGGCCAGAATCATGCTTTGTTTTTAATTTGTGTAATTGAAATACTTATTCCATATATTGATAGTAATGAGGTAAAAAACCATAAATTTGATACTATCTGTTGAGTTTTAGATTTTAACGATTTATTGGTGGAACTTAGTGAACCTTGTTAGAACTGAAATTGAGAAGTATTCTCTGACATAGTTCTTAAATTTTTATTTGTATTTCTTCCCTAAAAGTAGAGTTTACCGCATATAGTCATACTTGTTTACTACTAATATTAGTATCATTTAATTTTTTAATTTCACCAAAGATGATACTTTCTATATTGATTCTATGGTTCTCAAATACTTCAGCATCTAAAATTCTTAAAAATGTAATATGAGGAGAGAATTCAAAACTATTGTCTTCAACATCAACTCTATTGTATTTTTTGTGTAAAGTATCTCTATAATCTTTAAGTGGCATTTCAGTTTGTGTAGTAAAATATAAAACAAACTTGTTTTCTCACCTGAAAAAGTAATTAATTCAAGTAAGATATATATCATTCGATACATCTAATACTGAAATATTATTTCTTACATTATCTTTATCTGGATCTCATAAATCCTTCTCCAAATAATAAAGAGTAATGTGAGAAGAAAGAGGGTTTTGTATATTTACAGATTCAAGAATATCATTCTCTTTTAGATATTTATAAACATTCACAAATATATCTGAAAATAATTTTGGATTCATTTCTATTCATACAAAATGAGATGTTGTTTGCATATTATATGATTAAATAATTAATTCCTGACAAGATTATCAAACCTTTGCACAGCTTCTTCAATTCTAGACTTATCTATTTGAGCATAAGCCATTCTAAAAGAATCATCATACTCTGTTCAAGGTCAGTATATACTTCATGGTACAAAAGATACTCAATATTGCAAGGCTTGTTGAGAGAGCTCATCCGTATTTCTTCCATCTCTGAATTTTCCCCAAAGATAAAAACCTCATTTACTTGATGAAAATTGAATAGGAGAATTTATTCAGATAAGCCCTTTATCATCCAATGATTGAATAATAATCTTAGATTTTTCTCATATCTCTCTCATGTAATGAGAAATAGATCTATCAACTTCTCACCTTTCAAACGCTTCTATACTTGCTCACTGCATAATCAAATTTGGACTAGATGTGGAATATTTTTGAAGTTCGGATATGCCATGAACTATTTTTCTATTTCATACAAGAAACCCAATTCTCATTCATGGATAAAATACCTTAGAGATCGAGTTAAGGTATACAACATGTTCTTTATCTTTATCCATATTTACAATATTTCATCATGTATCCTCTCACTTAAAATTATATAGCTTATATGGGTCATCCTCTAATATTACAACTCAGTGTATTTTCGCTAATTCATAAATCCTTGTTTTTGTTTCTTCATCAAGCACTATTCAAGTAGGATTTTGAAAATTTGTATTTACATAAATTAGTTTTGTATCTTCTCTACTCATTAAGTCTTCTAGCTTATCCCAATCTGGAATAAGGGATTCATCCTCTTCAAATATTCATAATTCAACTGTTAGTACCTCCTTAGAATTTCTCTTTAAACTCTCTAGTGCAGTGTCATATACTGGAGTGAGAGCAATAGAATCATGTCTTCATTGTAATACATACCTACCAACTAAGTCTATCCCCGCAGTCGCACCATTAGTTATCATTATCTCATCACCTTGAATATCCTTAATTCAAAATTTACTTTCCAAAAACTTTCTTCCATGTTCTCTTAGTTCAGGAAGTCATAGGCTATCGTTGTATTGTAATATCTCATATCCTCTGTCTGATATAGCCTTTGCAGTAATCTCAGGAATGATTCATGGATTGTATGATTCATCAATAAATCCCCATCAAAGGGATAGAACATCTTCTGAAAGTGGTACGTTTTTTTTCATATCTATATATTAACTGGTAAAGTATTCTGTTCACACACTCCTTAAAGCATGTCTAAAAATTCATTTTCAATCTTTTTCATAATCTTCTCTCTTGAAAGCAAAATTACTAAACTTAGCTTCTGCTCCTTTTATCAATGACACTCTATTCCCAGTAACGCATTTCACTCATTGCTTATTAAATCATGATAGTAACTTTAAAATATAATCTGGTCAGAAAGAATGATTTGAGTTCAATCTAACAATATATTCTACATCACTCTGGACATCTAATAATTCATCTGAAGTAATTACTTGAATGTTGTGAGGAAAAATGAATTGATCTGTATCAACTTCTCATGACGAAACTATAAATACTTTTGTTTCTTTTACTCATACCTTATCTAATAATTGGATGGAACTTTCTTGAAAGTATTCAATGAGCATGTCTATTGTTTGTATAAGTTTATGATAGCCATAATCTCACTGCTCAAAAATATATTGTCCATCTTCATCTAAATCAAAAGATAGATATCAAGTTCTTCATAAAATCTGCTCTGTTTTAAATACACATTCATAAAAATCGTTCTCAATATCTTCTGGTAGTGTTTCTCAAAAAATTTGTAAAAATTTTTGAGTAAATTCCCCATCAATTATGAAATTTCAAGTTCTATGTAATAAATGAGATAAAATATTTCTTAACGCTATATATCTATGTTGCAATCATGGTAATGTTTTTCAAATAGATATAAGATGGTCTGAAAATTCTATGTTATCATCTATATTTTCATAATTATTTATCCCCTTTTTACCGTCTGCGCAGAACTTTTTATATAACTCATATAGTTCTTGCCTCTCGTGTTTACCTAAATCAAGATGTTCTTTACATACTGCTTCAAAGTCAAATATTCAAACATACAAATTCTTAGATGTCAGTGCCTTTCTTACAATTTTCATTTTTACTAATTCCCATTCATAATAGTGCTCATAATATTCAGGATAATCAATACATGCCCGTAATATAGTCTCTAATTCACCTATTTTTTCATCTAATCTTTTTATATTATCATCATTATTTAAAGATTCTCATTCCCATATATAATTTCATCTATAAACTATACCTCTATCTTCCAGCAGTAATTTTTCCAAAAAACTATCTTTATCTATTATTGTATAAAAACTCTTCGCCATTGTTTCAACCAAAATGGCTCATTTTGAGGAAGCTCATTCAAGCTCTTGTTTTGTAGTGAAATTAAAAGCAAACAGAGATTTTACTCAAGATTCTCTTAACTCTCTTTTTATTCTTGGGGAAGCTTTTTCACGCTCATATATATTTGAATCCTTATATCACTCCAAAACTACTACTAAATCAAAGTCAGAATACTCTCAATCTTCTTTCGTAATGTATGATCAAAATACTCACACTGAAACAACAGATTCTCCAAATTCGTCAGTCAGTAAATCTAACACAATTTTTTGCTCTTCTTCAAGTATTAGATTTCGTCTTTCAACTTGAAAATACTTCTTACCATCAATATAAACTTGTTGCACCGAATAACTTCATGTTTCTATATCATCACCATATATATTCCTCAAAAATATATTATAGGCTTCATTCAAAGAACTTACTTCTCAATCTTTTATAATATCCTCTGAAAAACATACCTCATCTACATGCATATCTATTTGTAGTTTTGTGATATCTCTCAATGATTCTAGAACTATTATATTATCGTTCAATTATGCTTCTATTTATCTATTAAATATAATATAATTTATAAGAATTTTTAACTTATTGTCAATTTATATTTTTTATGTTTTATATATAATACTTAATAATATAAACATCTGACGCTCGAACCAATACTATCCTCTATTTTAAAGCAAAAATGTCTTTAAATAGCTATTTGCATGAAAATAATCTAACTCTAAAAAAGTAGACCTACTCTAGCCTACTTCTAAAATACGTTGATGTGCTTGGAACTTAGTGAACCTTGTTAGAACTGAGATGGAGATATATGAATGAAATGTTAAACTTTAACCTTTAATAAGTATCTGATCATTTAGTTGTTTCAATCTTTCTCATATCTCTCTTCACTTTAACTCTGGGTATTTGTTCATGATATCTTCTCATGTTAGAAACTGTTTTGTTTCAAGTAATACTTTGAAATCAGCATAGATACTTAAGAGGTTTTCAAAAGCTTCGAGTTTTTGAAGCCTTCTTCATTTATTATCTGCCTCTCATACGAGGAGTAAATCATCAAAATAGTTTTCCATCATAAGTTTTCTTGCTTTGAGCTTTCTCATTTCAGGAATAATAAACACACGCAAATGCTGTTTGATAATAAAATATATCTTCTTCTCAAACTCATTTGAAAATTTTAATCTTTCAACCAGTTCATTTTTGAACATTTGAGCTCCTATATTCTCATGATCATAATAGTGGGATTCTCAATCCGCTCAGACAGTAAAAGTCGGAGCCTTTCCGATATCGTGAAGCAAAATAGCCCACAATAACAAAAGCTTCCTCTCTCAAGTAATAGCATCTCGCTTTACAATATTATTCATCTCCTCAATACACATCTTTGTATGAATCCAGACATCTCATTCGAGATGATATTTATTTCATGGATATTTATCTAGACAATCAAGTTCAGGAAGAAATATTTTTAAAAATCATATGTATTTTAAATCTTCGAGTGCGTTTGTATTACTTGGATGCAATAATATCTTATCGAGTTCTTGCCTGATTCTTTCCATAGGAATATTTTTGAGTATCTCGATGTTTTGTTTCAATATATCCCAGTATGTATCATCGACCACTTTGAAATTGTACCTATTTTTAAAACGAATAAATCTCAGTATTCTCAGGGCATCTTCCTGAATCCTATCCTCGATATTTCACACAAATCGTATGACTCCATTTTCAATATCCTGAGTACCATTTTGGGGGTCTATATATTCCTGTGTTTCAGGATTATAATATATCGCGTTACAAGTAAAATCTCTTCTTTCAGAATCTTCTTCGAGTGAGTCTGTAAATGCAACTTCTGCTGGTTTTCTATAGTTTATACTTCCGATATCCTTACGAAAAGTTGTCAGTTCAAAAGCTTCTCCTCATTCAGACACTATACATGTACCATATTTCTTCCCGACTTCTCATACTATTTTTAGCACCTGCTTCATCTCATCAGGAGTCGCATCTGTGACTATATCTACATCTCACTCGTTATCGTTTCCCAAAATCTTCTCACGACAAAAACCTCCAACTATGTAGAGTTTTTTATCTATTTCTTTCAGCTTATTCTGTATTGTTACTATATTTGTCATCTTATTGTTTCTTTTTCATAATTTATCTTATACTAAACACTTGTTTTCTTAATTCGTAAAATATCTTTACTATTTCACTATCATCTTCATCTATGTGGATAGTCTGAAATTTCCTTTTCCCGAGTCTTCTATCTACAATCATAAATGCTTTGAGAATCGGGTTATTCGTAGTTAACAAATCCTCAAAACTATAATTACGATATTCTCTTAAATTGAGCATAATATATGCCGTATCGAGAGCTCAAGCTTTTGCGTTTTTTAGTGCTACCTGATCTGTAATTTGTATCGCATCATATCAATCATAAGGAACTTCTTCAGATTTTGTGAGCCATTTATAATGTCCGACTCCAAATACTTTCTTTTTATTCACTGTAACAAAAGCTTCTCAGACTCAATCATGTGCTCCATGATATCCAGTCATTTGCACATCAATCACTTTTTGTAACTCATTACAAATATTTTCCTCTACATTTTTTCGTATCTTACTCCATTTCATAATTTATTTCTAAAAATATATAATTATTTTCTATTTTCCTGTGATTGTTCGAAAAGAGTAAAAGTGCATCCTGAATACTTTCCTCCTGATAATCAAAACTAATAGTTGTGATATTCAGAGAAATATTTTTTTCTATATTCTTTCAAACAATTACAAGGTCTATTTTTTCTTCTAACACCCTTCACTTTTTAGAATATATTTGAATTTCAACTAATCATTTTTCTATTAACAACTCAATATTTTCATCTGAAATATCATCTCACAGATAAAATAACCTATGTGGTCATTTTATCTCATCGAAAGATGTAATTATATTTGCTTTCATCTATTGTTGATTATTTTTATTCTGCATTTCTCCAAACAAATATCATATGTTCATGGTTACATCTATTTGCTCAATTATTATTCTCCCAAATAATCTTCCCTTTAATATCTCGTATAGACAAAACATATTCATAGCTCACAGAAAAATACGCGTCATAATCATGCAGCTCTATATATAACCTGGGCATATTGTCTTTTCATTCATCTTGAGTTGATATATCTCCATTATGTATGGTCAAAAAATTCTCATTTTGATCAAATAACTCCAAAGAAGATTCTGTAACTTGAGCATTATAAAGTTCTAAGGTAAAATCTCATTTATATCATTCAAATATATTTAACGCTGAAATCCTATCTTTTCTTCATATTATTTTTCATACTTCCTGATACTCTTCGAGTGAAGAATAATGATTTTTCGTATAATTATTATCTATCACTGAATTGTTTAAAAAATCTTCAGAAATAACTCAGGAATATTGTTTAAGTCATTTTACTTTTTTTACTTTTCATTGCCTTACTGCAAGTATAAACTCTTGCTTAACTATTCGAATAAAATCCTTATCATCTGAAAATTTATAAATTTTATTTGCCTTAGAAAGGAATAACAAATCTTGTTCTTCATATTCTCAGCTTTTGAGTAAAAATTTAAAAAATATTCATATTTTTTCTATATCAGCTTGTGATTTTTCTTCAATTTTACCGATGAAATAACCATAATCTTTTCTGATAATCTCCAGGTCATGCTTATTTACACCATAGTAAGGAGCTTTTTTTATAATATCATCTGTATTTTTAACTATAACTTTCAAGGGATAGTTTATTTCTCAGATTCAATATTCATCTAGCTGTTCTTTCGAAAAATTAAGTATATTTATGATTTGTTTCACTGTATCCTCAAATCAAAGCTGTATATTTATTCGAAGCTTTTCGATAATTTTTTCTTGTAACCCCTTTGTTTTAAACAGATTTATATCTAGATTCAGTACTGAGATAAGCTTTCATATTGACCCCTTAGGTCATCTTCTTCCAACCATATCATTCGTCACGTAGTTTATAGCTATATTAATATATCGATCTGTATTAATTATATTATCGGCATCTAATCATAATCTCTGTACAACATATTTGCTAGCTTCTATTTCTCCTTTTCACATATAGTATAAATATATATCTGTAGATATCTCTGTAGAATACAACAGTTTATCTTTGAAAAATCACAAATCATACATAGAAAATAAAAAGTTATAATTCTTATTCTCTAGATGAAAATCAAATCCTTTTTTATTAATACTTTCAAAATCAATATTTTCTTCTGAAGAATTCTTTATATCTAGAGCTTTGTAAAAAAATCATTTTTTTAGGCTTTCAAAATATAATTCTTTTATATCAATACCTTTTATCAAAAGTGATATATCTATATTTTCTTTTAGTACTAACACTTCTTCTTCAAATTCCAATCTATATTCTAATTCGTGTATTCTTCAGAGCAAATTAATTACTTCGTCTGTTCTATAGTACTCCTTTTTAGTTATTTCTGACGATCATAGCCATTCTTGATAACAATATGTAATATCACTATATAACTCCATCCATTCATACGCATCTTCTCAATTATCCCATTGAAATGGTTTTGCATTATCAGAGCCGTATATTCAATCTACTAATTTCATGCTATATAAGAAAGCATCTTGAGATATATGATCTTTTCTATCAAGACAAGAGAATACAATAAATTTCTTATCACTGTGATATAAATTAAGCCTATATTTTGTATCTCCTATATCATCTATATATTCATATACTTCTGGAGCTATACCAGAGATATCAAGAAGATTTATATCTTTACGGTCTTTCATAATTTTATTTTATAGATCTTCGTAAAAATAACCAATATCTTTTGATCCCATATTTAAACAATGAAATATGTCTCATTTAGGGTATTTTGGAGTCTTAATTCAATCTCTGTGACCTAGGAACAGATAATTGACCTCTAGATTATCTAGAAGTTTTTTAAAACCTTCTAAACTCATAGATTCATAGTATGTAGCTCAATAAAACCATGTGGGATCATGCTCTTTTGTTTCTCAGAAAAATATGATAGCAGATTCTTTTTTGTTTTTATAATCTGATTCTAAATTACTTAATCATTGGATTTGACTACATCAATCATAAAAATCAATAAACTGAAATTCATTCTTTCTAATTATATTAATTGGAACACCTCCATGAATGCAAAATATTTTTTCATCTCTAAAGTATAGTTTTCCATTATCTAAAAGTCTCTGTGCTAAACTTAAGATATATGGATCTTTTGAAATTTTATCATGATATTCTCCAATAAATTCATCATAACCATCATAAAATAAGACTCTATCATTTCATGGCACATAACTAAATAAAGTTGTTTTATATGCAGAACTCAAATAAAACCATGTATAAAATAATCTTCTATCATAAAATAATATTGAATTAATGAGAAAAATATCATGATTTCACCATATGAGTTCTAACTTATCTGGATATTGTTCCTTTAAATCAAGGAGGTATTCTAATACTTTCAAAGAGTCTTTATTTTTATCTATATAGTCTCAGAGTAGTATCACCTTATCAGCTTTGTCGAAATATTGATTTAAATTTTCTAAAAGCCTATCGTATTGTCAATGTATATCTCATAAAATTAAATATTTCATAATTATTTTATATATTTTCTAAAAACTGCATCTAGTATTTCCGTTGGAACCCTATCTACATCATACTGAGAATCTTTCTTTTCAAAAAAATTTATTTGCTCCTCTAGGAAATCATTGAGAATTTGGATTCTGTTTTCAACATCGAGCTCATCACCAGACTTCTTTCTGATAAGAAGGGTATCAATCTCAGCTCTGAGCTCGGTAGAAATAAGCTCACAATCGTTATAGAGTATTTGAAATTCCATTGGTGGTGCTGTGTTGTATTTTTCTACCCAAAGACATGCAAGAATCGGCCTGAGCACATAGAAGTACTTTTTCACTCTGACCTGATCTCTTTTTAGGTATTCTCTAAAATTTCACTGAGCCATATGAAGGTAGTGAAATATATAGTTTTTCGGAGAGAAATAATCTTTTTCTAGCTCTAAAATTTCTTTTCTAAAATCACTATTATCTCTATAGGTTATTGGAGATTTGATCCACTCTGAAAAAGTAGGATTTCATTTTTGAAAGAGTTGAAGCGCTTTTTTGATATCCCATCCGTTAATATCTACGTCATCAACAATTGGGTACTCAACAACATCTCTCTTGTTTTCTATTGAGAGATAATGCTCTTTTTTATGTCTATAGATAAATCGTGCATCAAAATCACTGTTTTGTGATTCAAATCACCAGGCTCTTGACCCAGATTCTATAGCAAACAGCACTTCTATATCATGCTCTTTCTCAGCATTTGAAAGTCGCGTTTGTATCTCTTTGCATATATCTTCTGGTATTGGGTTCATAATATATCTGTTATGTAAATAATTGTCTTGTTTCTAGATTACTATCATAGAGAAGTTCTTCTCTTATTTTCGAATCTAAAATCTTGTTTTTTTCTAGTATTTCAACTAAATGTTTTCTATGAAGTCCACAATTAGACTTATAGTACATGAGTTCTAAAGGTTCTTTTGCCTCTTTGGTACTATGTATTTCAAATACATCACAATAGGCTGAGAGAAGATGTTCTATCATGTGTTCGTCTTTGTGTTCTTTCGCAAGCTCAGTAAATATTTTTGCATCTCACTGTTCATAATTTGATTGTAATATCCTAATATACATCTGTGGGAATTCAGATTCTAAGATATTTTCAAGAGCAAAGTTTCTAATATCTGTACTGCTTAAAAACTTGAGTGCATCAATTGCATGTTCTTGAATTCTTGAGTCTCACTTATCTTTTGTTTGTGCGTATTTCAATATAAATGTAGGATCTCATGGGAATTTATGAAACGTAAAAACTCTAAGTAATTTTTCTATGTTATCATCATCTGTTTCGAGAATAATCTGCTCAGCAACTTCTTGAAGTTGCTGAGCAGTCAGATCTTTTATTCTATGATAAGGAAATATTGTATCTGGAGCAAGAATCTCTTCTGTAATGCTTTGATACTCTATCTTTTCTGTTTTTCATCTTTTTTCTCTCTCTTCAGAATTCTTATGCACTGCGTCAAGATATATCTGAATATGTATGTTTGTTTTAGCTTCATTTTCTAACACTCCATACACCTGCACATTAGGATTATTTTCTTGAAAAGAATCTATAATCTGGCTATCTTCCCATCAATTAGAATTTGCTTGCAGCATTTTTCAAAGATGCGTAGCTACATGTATCAGTCACTGTATACCATCTACATCTAATATTTGTTCTACTCATATCCAATTGCAAGAAAAATCTTCATTATTATAAAAATAATCATAAATTACTTGCTTCATTTCAACATATCCATCATCCAGATATAGGTTTGCCAAATGACAGAGATGAACAGCATCCCAAGTATCAATATCTTTGTCCACTAATGCGTCTATTACACATTGTTTCATCTGTTCCTGCAGGCTTCACAGAGATATTAAATCATATATATACTTAGCCCTGCTTCATTCACACTGGGCATCGTATGCATAGTTGTTTGATATCCCTTTTTTAATGTAGCCAGAAAAATCTACGGATGGATTATCTCTCATAATAATATAGGCTTCTCCTGTTCATCTTTTCAGTGAATCAAAGAATTTAGCTTGTATATCGGTGATATTTTCTTGTTTTAGGTTCATTACTTAATCATTAGCTTTAAATACTTCTCCATTCAATGTATATGTACAACAATCACATGCTTTGCCTATATCTGATGAACATAAGTTAGGTTTAGTAAGTTGCAATATTCCATTTTTATCAACATACATTCCTGAGAAATACGATGACTCTCATATCCTTACATATTCTTTTTTTTCGTTTTCATGAATAGCTACTATCCAAAAAATTGGTTCTGATGTATCTAATCGAGATATTGCTTCACTATAAACATCATCCCAATTAGATCATATATTTTTTAGTAAAAACTTAAATAAAGGAGTGTAATCATATCACCTTAGCACTTTACTATGCATGGCTCATTTTACATTTTCAATTACCTCTCTTTTTTTATGTCGCGAATACTTATAGTCCTCCCTGAGTAGTGACTTACTCATCTAGCTTTCGTATTAACTTTTCTATATAAATTCTTTTTTGTAAATTGCATGTTTGATTCTTAATTATTCTAAACTCGTTTTTGTATCACACGGTTTTTCTTCAGATTTTGTAGGTCTTTTTTTAAAAGAGTGAGAACAAAATCATTTTGAGTATGCCACATATTTATCATCAGGTTTCACCATAGTATCATCAGGATTATTCATATTTCAAAGAAACATAGATATTTCCTGAAATGCTGTGTAAGCATCTTTTACTTGAGAAAATTTGTAGTCTTTGAGAATAGGGTATGTTACAATATGATTCAACCAATGTATATCTGAATAATGCTGTCTTTCAATTATCTCAAAATCATATGCACCTGCTATAAAATATGCAACTCATCTTGTTTGAAAGATATCCTTAAGAGCTTTATAGTCTTTCTTCATTCCTCTTCTATCATAATCGTTACTTATATTATTAAGATAATCATATATACTGGACAATGAAATTCATAGCTCAAAGTCCTTAAATACAAGGGCATCTTTAAATGTGGTTTTCATTTTACTTGAAGCTCCGTGATGATATGACTTATATTTCGTATTCTTTAATTGACATCAAATATCAATAAACACTTGAATAAAATCATCATATGTATAAGTATATACTTGATTAATATCAGTTTTACCTCAAATCTCTTTTTCAATTTGAATTCTATAGAAAGGATGAAATTCTCAGCAAAATCATACAACAAGTGGAAATAAAATTATAGAATATTTTACTTCTTTGCTTGTCAGCTCAAAACCATCTCATCTAAATGTGGTATTTATTCTCTCTTCTGATTGTTCGCGTTTAAAATACAGCTTCTCATCTATTCCATAGACAAGACCTGCATCATAATAGTCTTTATATTTTGAAACTATTTTCATAGTATTTTAGTATTAGGGTATTAATATTTTCCCACTAGCACTAAATAATACTGATAATGAATTGTATTCGAGATGTTTTTTTGGTATTTTTAAAAATACCTGTTCGCTAGTGGTCTATTTATCAGTACTAAGTGTTGCTGATATAAGACAGAGAGCGAGAGTTAGGATAGCTTTTTTCATAATTATTTCACATTATCATATAAAATATTAATACAAGTCTATCCATTAAAAGATATTTTAAAAAAAGAAAACATTAAATTCACATACTCTTCATATATTATTTTTTTCTTATAATGGATTTATTAAAACATCTAAAACTTGTACTTTTAAGGATAATTGTATTATGAACCTATTTCTAGAAAGGTGGAGCTATAATAATTGATTCTAATTCATGAGCTTCTTTCAAGCTAGGGACTTCATATTTTAAAATAAGTCATTCTAAAACACTTTCGGGAACGGAATGATCTCTATTTTTATTTTGTTTTTTCAGTTGAGAATATGGAACTTCTATATGAACAATCTTCACCATTGCTTTATAATCAACAAATATATCAATCCACTTCTTTCTCATATCTACTGTTATATTTGTTGCATTGAATATAAAAGATTGTTTTTCTCGTAAAAATGATTTAGCTTTTTCTTTTGCAAGCTGTATAACCTTTCCTTTATCTTTTTTGTTTGATGGATTTATTTTATATTCTCTTCTTATATCATCTAACGATAAAACAGGAAAATCAAAATGATTAGATATATATGTATCTTTTCAAGCTCATGGTAAAGCACACATAACTATTACATTCGATCAAAAATCATCAAATGGTCTATAATCAATATATGATGATACTCAACTCAGATATAAGTATCTACCATGATTTGATTGGAATTTTTTTTGAACACCATAACATCAGTTTTCTATACATAATTCTTTAAATAATTCTATTCTCAATAATATATCTTTTTTAGCTTCTCATTCTCTTCCTATTATATCAGATTTTGCTAAAATTATTAATAACTTTGTATCAACTACAGTACTCGCATATATTGCTTCCAACTCTGGACATTTTTTACTAATTCACCATACAGGCAAACCATGCAGCCTTACAAGTTTACAAATTTGTTCTCGTATAACAAAAGGGGTATTAAACTCTTTATAGAGAATAAAGCGAGTAGTATATTCTCATTTTTTAGCATGTTTAGGTGATACAATTCTTATCTTTCAATCAATTTCTTCTTCGGTAGTAGTCGATATCTTCTCAATATCATGGAATAAAGCTGCTGTCACTAAGATATGCTTTTCCTGTTCATCCAATTTCTGAAATTCTTCAAGTTGAAACAATGCTTTCAATACCATCTGAGTATGAATTAAGACATCTCATTCAGCATGCCATATTGGATCTTGAGGAACTCCACTCATATCTAAAATCCACGAGTAGGACTTTAGTAAGTCATCCCAATTCAATTCTTTAGAAGTATCATACTTTGGAAATTTCCATATCATAACTATCTATTATTTAAATATTCATATCCATACCATTTATGTTTTTCGTAGTCAACTAGTTTTGCAGGTTTCCATGTCTTTGACCAATGAATTTCAGTTTTCACATGAGCCTCCCTTACAAGTTTGAATAGATTATTAAATTCATTTGAATTAGTTTTAATCGTTCATTGATTTGTTCTAAAAGAATCTGCATTTCTAATAACAAATCATTCTGAACAAGGCTTCTTTGTTATACAGTCTACTCATCAAAGTTTTCCTTCCGTATCAACACTTTCTAGCCATGAAGTTCAAATATCTTTTGTAAGCCATTTTTCAAGTGCAATATTTTCGTCATTATTCAAGTTTACAAAATTGCTTAATTCAAATGACACTTTATATTCTGGTACTATTGGAAAATCAAATAAACTAGCATATCATTTTGTATCCTCCCAAGAGAGCCATGTATCTCATTTTCTAATTGCAAATACATAAAAATATGACTCTAACTTTCAATACTCTATAGAATGAACTCCATACATGTTTTCTCAAAATATTTCAATATCATGTAAATCATTTTTTATGAGTTCCCATTTTTCCCATAATGGTTTATCCCATGGATTCATGGACTTAGAAGTATGTGATCTTGCAAAAACTCCCTCTTTATTAAAACAACTATTTTGTCAATCAAGCTTCTCTGTAATAATGAGTTTATTCATCTCTGAAAAAGCTTTCACATATCATTTAGGCATAAATCTATCATCAGATGTAGTTCATAAACTTAAATGCGAGTGTAGACTTCTGCAATACTTTTTACTTTGTATATTCATTTATTCCTCTATATTATTTTTTCTTTTTACTTGCAACATACTCTCTCCTTTGCTTCGTAATTTCATAGAGAACAATACCACTACATGTCGCAAGATTCAAACTCTCGATAATTCCATACATCGGTATCTGTACACACATCTCACTTTTATCAATCACTTCTTTACTTACTCCATGTGATTCGTTTCAAAACCATACAGCAAGTTTTCATTGCGTGTATTTTCATTCATGCAATACGACATTGTTTTTCCCTTTAATATGTGGTGAAGTAACAATCGAGACAAAACCATTTTTTTCGAGATGATTGAGGCAATCTTCTGTACTATCAAAACGCTTCACATAAGACCACTTAATAGCAGAAACCGATGGAGTACTGAGAGATTTCTTTTCTCTCATATCTTGCCAATCGTCTGGAAGTTTCTTACGTGGGTCAACTATATAGAGTTTTTCTACTCATAGGGCATTTATATTACGCACCACTGTTCCAATATTCACGAATTCGACAGGATTTTCAAGTACAGCAATGAGATATTTACACCTAAACTCCTTGATTGCATCAGCTCTTTTTCTCAGGGAAGTTTTTTCTTTTTTAATTTCAGTCATAATTCTATATTCAAACAACAAATTATACTCTTTTAGTATAATTTTTCCCTATACATTTACAATGAATAATATTATTTAATAAAGAATTAATATACCTGTATATCTATGAATTTCATATTTTTACAAAGTCTTTCAATAACCCATCTATTCAGTTGGATACATTTACACTCCCTACCTTGTCTATTATATTTTCAAGAGTTTCTAACTCTTTTAATCTCAAAAGTAATGGATTATCTTCTAAAAGCTTTGCCGTATTGAGCAGACTTCTCGTAGTAGCTGTTTCATCTCTTCTTTGTATCACGTTTATTTGTGATTTCTTTTCTGCTTCTATCACTTGATTCATGATATCTCTCATATCTCATGGGAGAATAATATCCTTTATTCACACAAAGTCTATCTTTAAACCAGAGTCCTTGAGAGCATCTGTAAGAAGTTTTGCTAATTGCATAGATGCTTCATTTTTTAACTCAAGTAGTTCATCGAGCTTTTTACTCGATGCTAATTCACGAATAATAAATTGTGCTTTTTGATAAATATAATCATATCCTTGAGCAAATTTAGAATGAAATATTTTCACATCATCAATCATAAAATTCACACTAATATTCATACGAATAGATATCTTATCTTTGGTAAGTATTTCTTGACCAGATACATCTAGATTTTGCAATCTCATATCATATTTTGTAAAACCTATTTTGTTGTAGGTATTACTAAATAGGTATTCTCATGCATCTAATATTTGATTTATATTTCCATCTATCTCAAGTACTGCTTTTTCATACGATTCAACAAAATAATATTGAGCAATATTGTCTCACGTTTTTATTAAATCTCTTAATTTTTTATATTTTTGGATATCTATTTGAGGTTCTTTTTCTACATCAATAACATCACAACTATATTCTCAAAATCATTTCCAAAATAAATATGTTTCTCCTCACTTCAGTGCTGAGTGAATATTTTTATTTCTAAACACTATTCCTATTTCAGAATCTTTCAGTTCAAATTGATAAAAAAATTCATCAAGCAATTTAGGATCAATAATTGTTGAAAGGTTATTTTTCTCAAGCAATTTAAAAGCAGGTTCTTCTTGGTCGATATTAAAAATATCAACTTTATAATCTGAAAGCACAGATGGAAAATAATATCTTCATGGAGCAAGTATAGTATGCATAACACCGTTTTTATATACAAATGCTCTTTGGTTTTCTTCTATTAAGTATTTCATATTTTTATTATTAGTTATTTATTATTAGTTATTTATTTTCGTAATTTCTCATTCTTGAGAATACTTCGGACTCAATCATGGAATCTCTAAGCTAGAACAATGTTTTTACTCAATTCCTCAGAAGTAAGTAATGTCATAATCTTATTTTATAGATTCGATGGTATGAGCTCTAGAAATAATTCTGTTATATACATATATTGCAGATTTACACCAAGGCATAAATACACAACACATACAAACGAAATCAAAACTACGAAAATAATAATGTTTAGATATTCTTCCGAATATACGTTAAGGACATCCGAAGATGTCAATCGTTTCACAGACGATAATGGGGCTGGAGAATTACAGTATTCTTGATACACAGATTTCACTTATTAGTTTGTGTCATTCTTGTATTTAGAACAAGATATAGATTACTCTAATTCGCTCTTATTATAGACGTTTTATTAGTATAATACAAGCCTATATATCAACATACTGTCGACGAAAATGACAATATATAACAGGAGCTAAATAGACTTATGCTATCCATAGTTATATCAAAAAAAATCAGTGCCTAGGCACTGATTTTTGCTCTTATAGAGGATCTTACAAATAATTTATTATGCGATTATTAATAGAGGAAGGGCGAGATTCGAACTCGCGATATCATATATATGATATATGCGTTCCCATTATCGGGTGACGCATACCTTCAGCCACTCAGTCACCTTTCCATTTTTAACATTAGCACCTAGGTACTAATGTTTGCTCTTACGAAATCTTTGTAATCTATTTCTTTACCCTCTATTCTCTTCATCAGAAGAGAGAAGTATGTATTCTTACAGTTTTTAATCGCAAGCTGTTTTCTATATTCTCTTTTTTTCAGATCATCACTTTCATTTTGAAAAGATTGCATTAGTTCTCTATTTTCTTGAAAAAGTTCTTCTGACTCATGCACTACTGTGTTATAAAACTCAGATACTTTTTTCTCCATATTACTAATAATATCAAGTGATTCTTGATCTCAAGCAAACAAGGATTTGAGATCATCGGTTTCTTCTGCGAGACAGATATCTATTAGATGCTTTTCATTATAGATATCATCCTTTGCCCTGTGCTTGAGAACATATGATTGCAACTTTACTTTGAGCTTATATCCATCAGTATAGTTTACTATAAATCATTCATATCCTTCATCTGTTTGTTGTTTTTCTAAAAGCTCTTCTAAGCTTGTAAAGTTTTGCGAGAGAGATAATGCTATATGAGAAATATGTGTATCCCTTTTCTTTTGTACTTCATCAAAAGGGACATATTCTCAGTTTGCCTTTCTCATTCAGAGTAATACCAGCTCAGATTTTTCATAACTGACTACGATCCTATTTTCTGGTCACACATATTCAAAAATTGGGAATACATCATCTTCTAAACACTCATCTATAAACTGATAGAGTTTTTCATCTTCAGCAATATAAGCATTTGCAAATGCTGCGACAAAACTATCGATAGAGGTTTTACTTTTTGCTATGATTTTTCAACTCGGAAGTTTTCAAAACATAACCAGTGAGCCATCAAGCTTATCTTGAATAGATTCAATCTCTCTTCACTTTACTTCTTCAAGAGTATTTCATTCACCATAGTTAAAAAACTTATGGTATCCTAAGGTAAATAGTTGTGGCTCAGTTATCTCATTTCCATAAATATATGCTATTCCTCTCATTTCTTTTGCGTTTCAGCTCGCAAACATTTCATAGTTTCCGAGTCTATAGGAAAAGTTTTCAATAGTATAGCCATCTATTTCTTGAAAAGATGAATAGAATCTCTCTTCTAGTTGAGTCAATCTTTTTAATTCGTCGTATATATTTTCCATTATGTATTTTTTATATCATTAATTCCTATTCTTCCGTTTCCATCGCAATATGAAAACAGTGTTCCAAGCCTAAATATCTCTGTGTCTTGATCATATTTAACTCATGAAATTATGATCGATGTTTTTCCTTCATTTGTATGAAAAATCAGATGTCATCTCACTATCACCTCGATAATTTTTGCTTGTTTTTCAGTTATAATATTATTATCTATTAAGATTTTTTGGTAGTTTGAAACAAAAATATTTGCTCCAAAATTTTCATGTTCCAGAAATTGATAATCTTTATAATTCGCAACATCGATGAGTGTGCCATTTTTCTTTTTAAAACTTGTTCCTCATAGGTGTTCATATCCTCTGATAAGGAGGTTGTCTTTTTTTGTTGATCGAACAAATGGCTTCCCAATATCATGAAAGAGAGTGATAAGCCTTAGCATTTTTAGATCTTTTTCTTCTGCTTGTTCTTGTACTAAATCTAATATCATATGTAAGTGTTCAAGGAGTGTTTCTTGGTGCCACTGAGAAGTTTGTTCACAATCAAGACTTTTAGATAAATAATTATCTACTTCTAAAACAGAATCAATAGTCTCGTTTCACGAGCAAAATCATGTCAGCTTTTCTAAAAACTTTCCAGTACGAGTGGGTTTATAGTCATCCATTGGTATTGAAATAATATTATCAAATCATTCTTCTAAAGACGGAGGAACAAATCTTGCCAACATTCTCATAATTACTTTCTCTCATACGGTTCTCTCTCTGTTTTTATCTCTCTGGATTAGTACATCAAGATGCTGATTAAAAACAATTGCTGTCACCGAGTAAAAACTTTCTAGCTGTACTTCATCACCAACCCTTGAAACAAGCTTTGCTTTATTTTGTCTTTTTATAGCGTTAATTGCCTTTCTTCTATCTGCAATAGAAACGCTCGTTGCGTCAATGTAAATATCTGGTACTTTATTTGCTTGGTGTTTACTCAGTCTCTCAAATAAAGTTAAAAATACTTCACTATTTTTATGTTGCATACTTGCATCTCAGGTCAATTCTTGACGAATTGCATCTGATGATAAAACTATTGCATCAGTATTTTCTATCTTTTCAATATAGCTACTTTTTCCACTTGCAGGGAGTCATACTAACATATAAATATTTCCTTTTGTCATAATAATCGTTAATTCTTATTAGGAGTACTATAAGGGATAAACTTGTATCTTCAAGATTTATACATATATTAGTGTCGACTAAAATGACAAATTACACACTCATTTTCAATATAATGGAACTCACAGATATACTTTGAAATCTCTGACTCAATGAAAACGAAAGCCGTATATATATGGTAAATCTCGAACTATGACTCACGCAAGTCGCAAATATCTCGCGACTATCAGGAATAAAAAGAACCACTCTTTATGGAATCCTGGAAAGAATGGAAGAGAAGTGAATCATCAAAAAACACGTGAAAAACAATGTCAGTTATTATGAAGCCTGTAATCCAGATGAATTATACGAATCATTTGCAAAACAAGTATCAAAACTCAAATCAAAACTCCCTGAGCTGCAAGCACTCAATAATAAATTTTCTTCAAAGCCAAAAATATACTACTTTGAATGAGCTGAAAATGTAGCCGAACTCTATAAGATGGAGGCAAAAGATCAGCCAGATGAAGTATGCATATTTAGCTCAAACGCTGACAGAAAAAGTTGAGAAAGAGACACACTCAGAAAAATACGAAATGATATCTACTCAAATATGTGAGGGAAACGCGCGAATCTCAAACTCATCATGAACAGAGATATGAATCATAGTGAGATACAATGGGACAAATTTAACGGAAAAAAGATAGAAAAAGAAGACCTAGATATAGGGATATCCATAAAAGTATATGGAAACAAAACAAAATTTATCTCTATGAAAGAGTCTATCACCTGAGTCGTAATTGAAAACAAAGAAATAGCCGACACTATGAAGTCTATTTTTGAGTATATTTATGAAGAAAAAAATTATGAGTCAAATATCGCTGACGGAAGCTAAAAATCTTTATATTCAAACCATATGTTTAATTCTCAATTATAATACATTGTTTTTTATATCTGCTGAAATGTCATATATGCACTGATGAGTAGTAGAATGAGCTTTGGAAGCAAGTGAACGAATTTTGAGTTAATAAAAAAGTAGATCGATATTGATCTACTTAAATATTTTTTGAAATGGTGGACTGACCGGGGCTCGAACCCGGGACCTATCGCTTAAGAGGCGAGTGCTCTACCAACTGAGCTATCAGTCCATGTTTTTGTGCTTGACGAGTATAAAGAAGAGGAAAAATAAATCAAAGTTTTTTGTTGTTTAGATGTAAAATATTTGACTCTGTTATATGTACTAATTATTATATATAATATATTTTTATAATTTTTCGTATATTATGAACGTATCAGAAACTATGAGTACCGAGAATTCAGGTATTGAAGAAGAATTGAGATGAAGAGTAAAAGCGTATGATGGAGATACTCAGATACTACGTGCTGCTATGAGTTCTTATGTAGGTCATAGAGCTCCTGCAAGATTACTAGAAATAGTATCCAGACTTACCGCGTGATTACTCGATTTAGAAAAAGAAGACTCAAGAACTGTCATCGAAAAAATAATACATTAAAAAAGCAGAGTATTACACTCTGCTTTTTTAATTTGTTGTTATGCTTCAGGTTGTTGTGGTTTTTCCTCAGCGAAATCAACCTTGAGAGGTCTTCCGTCGAGTTCTTTTCCATCCATTGCCTCTTTTGCAGCAGTTGCTTCTTCAACTGTTTCAAATTCTACGAAACCAAATCCTTTAGATCTTCCAGTTTCTCTGTCAGTAACGATTTTTACGAAACCAACATTTCCGAATTCTGCAAATGCTTCTTTGAGCTCTTGCCATGTAGTATTCCAAGAAATACTTCCAACAAATAGTTTGTTTGTTGCTGTATCAGCCATATAGCGTGATAAAATAATTAAAATAACGAGAACGAACAAACTATTTACTTTATAACTAATAGAGCTATAAACAAATAGGCATATCCTAAATCTCCTGTGTATTATGAGTTTTTTTAGGAGCAATGCAAGTTTTTCTCATAAAAAAGACCATAGGACTCTTTTAGTTTTTTAAAAGGAGTTCAATATTTTCTTTATCACGAGTATAGCTCATAAGAGTATCTTTTGAAATGAGATTTTTTTTATAGAGAGCGATGAGGTATTTATCCATGAGAATCATTCCATATTTTTGACCTATTTCGAGCACAGAGTAGAGCTGATTGGTTTTTGAACTAATGATGAGATTTCTGACAGCATCATTATTGATTAGTATCTCCCTGGCTGCAATCCTCCCATCTATATCTACTCTAGGTAAGAGTCTCTGGGAAACTATACCTAGGAGACTCATAGCAAATTGCATACGTATCTGGTCTTGTTGGTCACTGGGGAACACGTCTACGATTCTATCTATTGTCTGCACGGTATCGTTTGTATGGAGGCTGGAGATAACCAGATGCCCCGTCTCAGCAAGAGTTATAGCAGCACGAATAGTTTCTGGATCACGCATCTCTCATATCATAATGACATCAGGATCTTCTCTGAGTGCTGCACGAATAGCTGTAGGAAAACTCTCTGTATGTGTCCCTATCTCTCTTTGATTTATGATAGAGTTTTCTCATTTGAACTCAAATTCGATAGGGTCTTCTATTGTGATAATATGTTTTGCGTGGTCTTTGTTTATATAGTCGATGATTGCAGCGAGATTTGTAGATTTTCCTGTTCCTGTGGGTCCTGTCATGAGTATGAGTCATTTTGATCTCTTACAGAGGTTTTTTACTTGCTCTCAGAGTCCGAGTTCCTCGAGACTAGGAATATCTTTTGGGATAGTTCTCATCGCTATAGAGTACCCGTTTGAGTCCATATAACAGTTTACTCTATATCTTTCCTTATTTTGGTATTTGTAGGAGACATCTAATTC
>CALDZK010000017.1 GCA_937944145.1 uncultured Candidatus Altimarinota bacterium | reverse complement strand
GGTTTTTTAGGAATTTTTCGAGTCCATTTTCTCAAGATATTATCTCTATCACTTTTGATATTTGAGTACGAGAAAGGGGAGAGAGTATATATTTTTCTTCTCTTTGAGGAATATGTTTTACTGGTTCTATATGCCCAGAGTTATTTCTGATTATTGGTACTGAGGCAGTGTTTAGATGTATATCTGAATACTTTTTCTCAGATGCGAGATCAAGTATTGCGATAAATATTTCTTGGATTTCCATTTGGATATATGAGGGTCAAGCAAAAGTATATGAGATAGTGTAGCATACTTTTATACTAGGGGCTAATAATCTATCTTTACTTTTTTTGTAAAAAATTGATACCTATGCAATACAGAGAATTGATTGAAAAAAAATATATTTCTCTACAATAGAGAGTTATATAGATAAAAATATCATGAAAAAACTCAAAGACATCCGTGAAAACATACCCACAAAAATAGATATCTCAGCTGAGTATGTATTTAAAAATATATCTGTAGAAGGTCCTCTAGAACAAGATATCTCTACTCAAGACATCCGTGATATAACTACGGATATATCCTTGAAGTCTTCTGAGTGATACCGAGTAGAAAAGAATAAAACTCGTTTTTTTGATAGCCTCTCTGCTAAAAAGCTATTTTTCCCTGAAACCCTCGATATATCTTCTCGATCATCCTGGAAAAAAATACACTGGCCACAGCTCCCAAAGATGAGAGGGTATATGGTGGTTATTGTATTGATATTTTGAGTTATTCTCCTCTCTATAGACAAACAGTTTGTAGAGTCTCGCGTCAAATCAGGATATACCCGTCTGATTGATCTATCCAAAACAAGTTGATCTCTCTCAGACATAAAACTGCAAGTAAACCATGCGAGGTTTGATTTTTTGGTATCAGATATATTTTTTACTCCATTCAAGGTATTTTCTGGAGAGAGTGTAAACAATGCCTATCACGCAATCAAATGAGGGAAGAAACTCACTACTTCTATCGATAGTGTGTTTGAGATATATGGGGGAGTCTTGGATTTTTTGGAGGATAAAGACCTAGGAAATATACATTTTAGTCATGTTCTTTTAAATCTCAGAAGAGAATTTGTCTCTATCGAAGACCAACTGAGCTCTACACTGAGACACTATAGCTCTATTAGCTCCACCTGAAATAGGGAACTGGATACACAACTACAACAACAGATAGGAAATCTGGAGTTTCTCACAGATCGTATCAAAAACATAAACAATAACTTTTCTACCTTTCTTGATGTATTTGGTCATAGTAAGAGAAAAACGTACCTCGTGGTATTTCAAAATAGTGATGAAATACGTCCTACAGGTTGATTTATGGGAAGTATGGCAACAGTGAGTGTTTTTCGTGGGAAACTCGTAGACTTTGTCCCCAGAGATGTGTACTCGTTTGAATGGGATCTCAAAAGAGCAGAATATCAGAGAGTCGCTCCACCAAAAGGGATAAATATACTTACCAGTAGCTTTGGTCTTAGAGACGCAAATTATTATATAAATCTCAAGGATTCCTCAGAAGCTATCAAGTTTTTTGTGGAGAAATCAGGACAAGATATAGACGGGGTGATCTACATGAATCAGTGAATCGTCGAGGATCTCTTATCAGTGACAGGACCTATATACTTTCCTCCTCTAGAGAGGTCGATAGAGTCAGAAAACTTTTCAGAGATTATGTCACTGATCGTAGAGGCAAAGATATTTAAACAAGGAGTCCAATGAACTCCAAAACAGATACTCTTTGATTTTATAAATGCCTTCAAAAAAGAACTCCTCTCTCAAAAACAATATGGAGCGTATGCAAAGATATTGCTAGAGAGTTTTAGAAGTAGGGAGCTTATGGTGTATTCTTTTGAATCTGATGAAAATACGTTTTTATCAGATCTCTGACTCTGATGAGCTATAAATACAGACGATACACTCGATTATAACTATCCTGTTTTTACTTCGCTTTCAGGAAATAAATCAGACAGGTATATGCAGAGATCTTTTAGAAAGACATTTTCTGTAGGTGAGAGTTGTCGTATCGATAGTAGTCTCGACATAGTATCTCGTCATACGTTTAACAAGCAAAAAAGAGAAAACATGGAAGCACTCATGAAAGAGTATGGAATCGATCCAACAGAACTGATAGACATCCAAGGACAATGAGATAATTATCAGTTTGTGAGAGTCCTTCTGCCAAATGATTCTCAGATAGAGCAGCAAGACTGAATGGTCATACGTAATTATGGTTCGAGAAAATGAGTAGAATTCTTCCTCAGAACGAGACCAACAGAGACTACGACGTATCGTATAGACTACAGCCTTCCAAATCCAGATTGTCAGCAGTACAGCTACAAACATCTCAAACAACCAGGAATCAGGGAATATGATATAGAAGTAGTATCTGAAAATAAGCAAGACTCATTTACTTGATTACAAAAAGACTTTTTTTATGCTGATTTAGAAGACTCTTCTCTCTAAAATTTTAAAAATGCTCAAAACACCATTCCAGATATTACACTCAGTAGTCGTTTTTTTGCTGCTTTACGGACTGGTAGTGAGTGGCTATGCGAGTAGTGATATAGAACCTCATTGTTTTCAGTATTATGATAGGATACAATCATTTCAGATAGATGAGTGACAGCGCTATATCCTAGATATAAATAAAGAAGATTTTGTGATAGTGCAGGATGGAGAGATAGTTCCATATTATTCTTTTGAGCAAGAGGAAGTAGTCCTAGATTCAGCAGTTCCATTTCGTGATGTAACTGATTTTGATCTCAAGACATTTGTCGAAGTTGATACAACAGGGGACAATGAGTTTAGGATTGATTTTGATAAGAGACTCGTAGCAGGAGACTTTAAACTCCTCTATGATATAGATATAAAATACCATAGTTTTGAATTCTTTGTCTCTCAAGATGATCAAGAATATATCGCTGTTGCTGTAAAAGATATAGAACAGTATTCTTTTGATTCTTTTAAAATAGTATTTTCCCCTCTCAACCCTGACATGATAATTCCTGAATCAATCAAGATTCGTGAGATAAATTTTCGTAGTAGCCGTAGTCGTTATGTATTTGAAGCTATAGCTGATACATACCTAGAGGTATATAGTGACAATACCTGTAATGACAGAGAAATTCCTAAAATACAAACAGAGACTCCTAGTGAAGATACAGTAGTTATTTACTCGACACTTGCTCCAAATCCTAAATATAAATCGTATTTTTCTCCAGATAGAGACAATGATCGGATAGAAGACGGAATCGATAACTGTCCTGATCATTATAACCCTGATCAACAGGATAACAACAATGATGGCCAAGGAAATGCTTGTAGTGATACAGATGGAGATGGGGTTATGACGTATTTTGATATATGTCCCTACACCTACAACCCTAAACAATATGATATAAACAAAAATGGTGTTGGAGATGGATGTGAAAGAGATAGTGATAATGATGGAATTTATGACCTAATGGACAACTGTCCTGAAGTACATAATCCAGATCAAAAAGATGCAGATCATGATGGTATCTGAAATATATGTGATAACTGTATCTATTTCAATCCTGATCAAATCGATATTGATAGCAATGGTATTGGTGATATTTGTGATGCAAGAGATGGGATTCATGAAAAGCAAGACACAGACCAAGACGGGATAGTTGACTGGAGTGATAACTGTCTAGGTGTTTCTAACCCGCTCCAAGAAGACAGAGATCATGATGGAGTGGGAGATGACTGTGATAACTGTCCATCTATAACGAATTCTGAGCAGTGAGACAGCAATAATAATGGAGTAGGTGATATCTGTGAGGATATCGATAGTGATGGACTTATAGGTTACCTCGATAACTGTCCGACTATCTGGAACGCTGAGCAGTATGATATAAATGATAATGGTGTAGGAAATGTCTGCGAAGACAAAGACAATGATGGAATCGTATATGTACAAGATAATTGTCCTCATCATACAAACCCCGACCAAACTGATACAGACAAGGATGGAATAGGAGATATTTGTGATGGAAATAATACTCCTCCAAATAAAATCCCTCCTTCTATATTACAACTTGGTGTACTCATTTTATTGTCCTTTATAGGAGTAATTATGATGGTATATATATCACACAAAAGAAGAACTAAAAACACATCAAACATATCAAAAATATAGAGAGTTACAAATATCCTCTTGAGTAAAGAAGGTTTTATCCTATAATGCTTTCTATAACAAATGTATCTTTTAAAAACTGTGTCTTATTGTCATGCTACAAAAAATCAAACAACTCATAGCTCTTGATAATCCTCTTCGTCTTTTTTATCATTTCCTCAGAGCTGTAGTCGCAAATATATACTACTGATTTCCATCCAAACAAATGACGATTGTCGGAGTGACGGGGACCAATGGAAAAACTACTACTTGTAATATCATCGCAAAATGACTCCGTGCAAGTGGAAAGAAAGTATTTATGTTTTCTACGGTCAACGTCATCATCTGAGATGAAGAGTTTACTAATAACTCAAAGATGACTTCTCCCGATGTGTTTACTCTCCAGAAGCTTCTCCAAGAAGCAAAAAAAAGATGATGCGAAATAGCTGTTATAGAAACAGCAAGTCATGGTATAAAGATGCATAGAATCTGGGGTATAGACTATGACTTTTCGGTACTTACCAATATAACTCAGGATCATCTAGATCTTCATAGAACCATGAAGGATTATGTAAATACCAAACTTCAAATATTTAAAAACCTCATCATCTATAATAGAAAAGATGGGATCAAAAAAACGGCAGTTATCAACATAGATAGTGATTATCACGAGCTGTTTACAGCAGAGACCTATGATTCTCTCTATACTTATGGTATGGCATATGAGGCCAACCTGCATCCAGAAAATATTCAAAATAAGAAACACCATACAGAGTTTACTCTCGAGATCCCATGAGGAATCATAAATGTAAAAACTCCTCTAAGGGGAATGTTTAATATATATAATTTACTTGCAGCTATCTGAGTATTTGTAGGTTTTGGTATGAAGCCAAAAGAGATAGAGAAAATAATAGAGGAGATACATGGAATTCCTGGAAGACTTGAGGAAATGAAAACTCCAGAAGGAGTAAGTATATTTATAGATTACGCTCATACACCTGATGCTCTGGAAAATGTCCTCTCAACCCTTAAGGATATAGAGTGAGCCAAGAGAGTTATTAGTGTATTTTGAGCAACATGAGACAGAGATGTAACCAAGAGACCTATCATGTGAGAAGTTGTTTCTCGTCTGTCGGATATCGTAATAGTAACGCAGGATGATGACTATAGTGAGAAACCAGAAAAGATCATAAAAGATATACTCCCAGGAATAGAGAGAAAACAAGGGGAGGATTTTTGGATTATTATAGATAGAAAAGAAGCTATCCGTACAGCACTCGTTATGTCTCGTCCCTGAGATATGATTCTCATAGCTGGGAAGTGAGATGAACACAGTATGGTAACCAATCATGGAACAGTAGAGTGGCATGACAAAACTGTTATTGAGCAGATTCTCAGAGAAATAGATGATAATAAGATATTGAAATAATGCAGGAATATTGGCTTATTCTTACACTACTTATCACTATTTCTATAGGAATAGTTGCATTTATAAACAAGATATTTGCAAAAAAAGGCTATAACGTAGAGTTATCTATGTTGATTCTATACTCTATGATGCTGTGTATTTCTGCATTATTGATGTTTTTTCAATGATTTACTCCTCTGCAGGAAATAGGTTGGTTAAATATTATACTATGTGTCTTATGGGGTATTCAATTTTATGGATATTCCTTTGTTATGATGAGTGCACTCAAGTATCTTCCAACGTCAACTTACTTTATAACAGTAAGGCTGAGTTCTTCCTTTGTACTTCTATTTATTGGGATACTATTTTTTTGAGATGTGATAAGTACTAAAGAAATGTTAGGATTTGTACTTGGAATATGAGCAATGACACTATTATTCGAAAGAGATTGAAATACCCATAAGGATATGAAGCGTTGAATATACTTTCTGCTTCTATGAATTATGTTATTAGTGTTTGGACACAGTGTTACGAAACTTCTTTCCATAGAATTATCTCACGTACCTACACTTTTGTTTATAGCATTTCTGAGTGCGTTTTTTACTTCGATATTATTTGGGTACAAGCATATTGAGCAAAATAAGCAGCAGATAAAAGAGATAGCTATTATGAATATTTTCCAGGCATTTTTTTTCTTTGTATATTTTTATTTTCTTTTTCAGGTTTACCACTTATGAGACCTTTGAATCTCTTATAAAATACAGTCCTATTCTCCATTTATTCCTATTATTCTTGCTGCAATAATTTATCGAGAAAAGATAAGTCTACAACAATGAATATGAATACTACTAACAGTATTTTCTTTATATCTTTTTACGTAAGTATATGAACAAAATTATTGTATTTGATGTGGATGGAGTTATTACCGACTCTGGTCAAAATAAAGAAGATATTATCCAATCTATTTTAGAGGATTATAACTTATTTCAGCTTCCTCGAGTAGCCGAGATATTTGGTATTGGGCTCAATAGAAAACTGTTGCTTGATAAGATATATGAAATTCAAAAATTTGATAGAGATGTAGTACTGCTCGAGATAAATAGACAATTGGCAATCCAAGAATCTCAAAACGTATTGATACCCGATACTTTTGAGTTTATACAAAAGTATCATGAAACGTATGATTTTTTTACAAATACCTCGCTTCCTAAATCGAGTCTTATACACATCGTAGAGACCCTCGATATAAAGAAGTATTTCTTAGAGCTCCTAGCATATGATGACGGGAGTAAACGTGAAAATATACTTTATATATTAGAGGTATATGGTGTTTCTCCTCAAAATATTCTGTTTATAGATGATAAACAATCCCATATAGATGCTGTAAAAAATACCTGAGTACAAACATTGCTCTTTGAGCAAGATTGAGTATCTTTAGAGGAGAAGATAAAAAATATTATTAAATAAAAAATATGACAAAAGTTTTAATCTGTACCAGAGAGCAGCAAGAATTTAAAAGTAAACTCCAAGCTTGTAATTTACCAGATATAGATATATATGCTCCAGAATCTGAGGAAGAATTACTCATTCATTTAGACGATGCAGAAATAATTTTTGGGAACCCTATTCGTTTGAGTAAATACATAAATCACGCAAAAAATGTAAAATGGGTACAATCTACATTTGCTGGAATAGATGCTCTCAATGCTCCAGAATTACAAAAAAATTATATTCTAACAAATATGAAAGATGCCTATGGTGAAATAATAGCAGAATATATTTTGGGATATATTCTCATGCTAGAAAAAGATATATTGTGACATAGAGAAAATCAAAAAAATAAAGTTTGGTGACAGAAATCACATCCATCTATCATCTGAAAGAAAATTGGAATTATGTGAATTGGTTCGATTTGATCAGTAGTGGCTCAGTATTGTAAAGGTTTTTGAATGCAGGTATACGGATATGCGTCTACAGTTCGTGAACATACCTATATAGATCAAGTATTTACGATTGAAACACAAGATAGATTTTTGTCAGAACTAGATTATCTTGTAAGTATTTTGCCAAACACGAATGAAACAAAGGGAATTATAAATACACAATTATTAGAAAAACTTCCAAATTCTGCTGTATTTTTGAATGTAGGAAGAGGAGCAAATGTTGTAGAAGAGGACCTAGTACAAGCAATAGAAAAGAAGAATATTTCCGCAGCTGTTCTTGATGTTTTTAATACTGAACCACTTCCAAATTCTTCAAAGCTATGGGAATTAGAGAATGTATACGTTACTCCTCATGTTTCAGGATATGTAGAAGATAATTCTAAAATAATTTCTACTTTTGCTGAAAATTATAAAAAATATACTTCAGGAGAACAACTTCTCCACACTATAGATTTTAACAAAGGATATTAATGTCCCTCTACCTCAAATACAGACCCCAAGATTTTGAAAGCCTTGTTGGACAAGGTTTTATAAAAGATACTCTCAAAAAAGCTATCGCAGATAAAAAAACGGTAGGAGCGTATTTATTTACTGGTCCAAGAGGAACAGGGAAGACGTCTACAGCACGTATATTTGCAAAAGCTATTAACTGTACCAACAATACTGATGGAAATCCATGTATGAAATGTGATGTATGTACAGGATTTCACGAGAATAAACTCATAGACATCATAGAGATAGACGCAGCGAGTCATACGGGAGTAGATAATATCCGTGAAATCATAGAAAAAGCGCAGTTTCAACCAACAAAAACCCAGTACAAGATATATATTATAGATGAGGTACATATGCTGAGTAAAGGAGCGTTTAATGCGCTACTAAAGATCCTCGAAGAACCACCAGAGCACGTAAAGTTTATACTTGCAACTACAGAAATTCATAAAGTCCCTGAGACGATTCTCTCTCGTTGTCAGAGATATGATTTCCGTAATCATACGGCTGAGGATACCAGAGCGAGACTGAGCTATATAGCTGCTGAGGAATCAGTAAATATAGATGGTGAGAGTCTTGAATATATTACTAAGACTTCAAATGGAGGTCTCAGAGATGCTATCAGTTTGTTTGAACAACTGATAGTAGATGGAAATATTAGCTACGCTCATATCGAAGAAACGCTCGGAGTTTCAAAACAAGAACATATTTCTCAGTTTGCAGATAAACTCATAGCCTCCGACGAATCTACTCTCAAGGATATAGCATCACTTGAGTCTTCATGAAAAGATATACAATTATTTTTTCATGATGTTTTGATATATATAGGAGCAAAGACTGGGGAGCAACTCACTATAGGAAAAGATATACAGAGAGAATTATTTGTGCTCGACACTCTTCATGACACCTATACCAAAGCAAAACATAGTTTTGATCAATATCTAACTTTTAGAATAGGAGTTCTAAAAATTCTCAGTTCTTATAACCCTACTACATCTGCCCAGCCAGTACCAGCAAAGATTGCTCCTACGACACAAGCACTAAAAGCAGAAAAGATAGAAGCTCCTACCACTGAAAAACCTCCAGTAGAAGAAACACCGGTAGTAGAACAAGAAGAGTCATTGTTCACAGAAGTGCAAGATATATTTGCGACGGATGAACCAGCGTTTGAGTCTGGAGAAACTCCAAAACCTTCTCCCCCGCAGACAGGTGATTTTGATACAGAAGGATTTATAACAGCTGTAAAAGCTGTGTGAGCAAAAGCAGCTATTACGATGAGTTTGAGAGGATCAGATATCTCTCTTGATGGGAATAATCTCACTATAAAAGCAAAGACAAAAGTAGCTTTTGCGAGTCTCGAAAATCCAGAAGCTCAAGAATTTCTTCACAAAGCTCTACAGTCTATTAATAAAACAGATATCTCTATAAAAATTTCATAAGAAATGGATCTTGCCGACTACATATATGATGTACCAGACTTTCCTGAAAAGGGAGTTATGTTTCGTGATATTACCCCACTTTTGAGTAATCCTGAGGCATTTTCTTATTGTATTGAACTGATGATAGAATCAGTGAAATGAGCTGACTGTATCGTAGCACTAGATGCTCGAGGATTTATATTTTGAGCTGTGGTTGCTGAGAGACTAGGTCTGCCATTTATTCCTGTTCGTAAATCTGGAAAACTCCCCAGAGAAACGCTGAGTGAGACCTACAGTCTCGAGTATGGAAAAAATACTTTTGAGATCCATACAGACGCAATACAAGCTGGTCAGAAAGTAGTGCTTATAGACGATGTACTTGCCACAGGAGGAAGTATGAGAAGCGCTTGTAATCTGGTAGAAAGACTCGGAGGGGTTGTATTTCGTGTAATATTTCTTATGGAACTTGTATTTTTATCTGGAGCAGATCAGTTGGTTGGATATGAAAAAAAGAGTTTAGTTATGTATAACTAGGAGATATGTATTGTAGAGTCGCTCCGTTTCAGAGGACATTTGATGATTATGGACTGGTGTATTTTATTCCAGAGTTGCAACGTCCGTTTATAGATATATGAAAACTCGTAGAAATACCCCTCAGGCCTTCTATAGAGATGGCTGTAGTTCTAGAAGTATTTCCAGTCTGTCCCGAGGGTATCCCTGATGACAAGGTAAAATCTCTCATCGAAAAATTCCCAGACTCAGCTGCACTAGAACCCTATCAGTGTCGTATTATAGATATGATATCAAGTGACTATATTACTCCGATTCATAATGCTGCGTCTATATTTTTTCCTCGCAACTTGAGGGAAAAGATAACAAAAAACACCTTTGAAAAAATTACTCCTAAGGATTATAATTACGAGTACAATAATGTCTCAAAACTCACAGGACCTCAACAGAGTTGTTACAGAGAAATACAAAATTCTCCTAGCAATAAGATACTCTTTTATGGGGTAACAGGGAGTGGAAAAACAGAGATCTATAGAGAGCTAATATCAAATAATCTCAGCAAAGGGAAACAAACCCTTCTGCTTATCCCAGAGATTATTCTCGGGAGTCAGATAGGGGAGAGGATGAGGGAAATATTTGGTCAAGATGTAGTGGTGTTATCATCAGATGTAACAGAGGCAAAAAAGACCCAATACTGGGTAGATATACGTTCAGGAAATGCAAAAATTATCGTTGGAACTCGTAGTGCTCTCTTTTATCCTTATACAGATCTGGGGATGATTATCATGGACGAAGAACATGATCAGAGCTATATCTCTGATAGTGCTCCCAGGTATTTGGGTAGAGAAATAGTCTCGGAGATATCAAAACTCCTAGATATTCCTGTTGTATTTGCGAGTGGCACTCCGAGTATAGAGAGTATGTATAGAGCGATAAAAGGGGAGTATCAGTTGGTGAATTTGCTGGAGAAGTATGGGGGTTAATCTAAATCAAGAATATTTGAGCTAAGCAATCAAAAAAGAACTCTCATGAGTTCTTTTTTGATTTTACTTATTCTTTATAATCTTATCAATAAGTCCATACTTGAGTGCTTCCTCAGCTGACATGAAATTATCCCTGTCACAGTCTTCTTTTATCTTCTCGAGTTTTTGACCAGTGTGTTTTGCGAGTATTCCGTAGAGAATGTTTCCTGTTTTTTCTATATGTTTTGCAGCGAGCATTATATCAGTAGCTTGTCCCTCTGCACCACCAAGTGGTTGATGAATCATGATCTCTGCGTGAGGGAGAGCGTATCTCTTTCCAGCTGTACCACCAGCGAGGATAATAGATCCCATACTAGCAGAAAGTCCCATAGATATAGTGACAATAGGACATTTTACGTATTGCATTGTATCGTATATAGCGAGTCCCGCTGTTACGTGTCCTCCAGGAGAGTTTACGTAGAGAGTGATAGGAGCCTTTGGATCTTGTTTCTCGAGGAACAAGAGCTGAGCAATTACTGTGTTTGCAACTGCGCTGTCTATTCATTCTCCGAGAAATATTACTCTATCTTCGAGGAGACGAGAGTATATATCATAGGCTCTTTCTCCAGTAGGAGTTTTATCTATAACTGTTGGAATTAGGGTAGAAGTGATTTCTTGTCTTTTGTTTTGTGAGTTAGTGATCATGTAGTTATGTATAAATGATATAAATATATTTTTAGTATATCACAAAAAGATATAAAGCTCTAAGGTATTAGGAAAATAAAATTGACATATGTGTATATAAGATTATAAAGTCTTTTGTATAATAAGATATTTTTAAATAATTAAACACTTACATAAATTATGAATATAAGAAATATAGAACAATCACAAGATGTTCTTCCAGGAAGAGTTCAAAGTCAAGAAGGATATCCTACAGTTATAGATTTTAAAAATACTATAACTGCAGCTCTTATATCTGTGTTAATGATTGCTGATATACCTCAAACAGTAGCAAAACCCCAAAATCCTCGTAGTAGGATGATGAACCAGTTTCATACTGATATGTTTTGAAAACAACCACCTTTTCGTTTTGAATGCCCGAGTTGGCATGATGTACTTGATAATGGATTTGATGAAGAAGCTTTTGATAGTTTGAGTTCGAACGGTCGTCCTTGTTTTGTAAATAGAACTCGTTATATTGAAGATATAGCTAATTTTTCTGGTAATGAGGCTTTTGGTAAAAATTATTCAGTGTATAGTACTTTCAATCCCTATACCTTTGAGGTAGATGTCCCACTTACTTTTTACACTGGTGAAATTGGTGGATCTGATGGAGAAGACTACCAAAAATTTATAGAGCATCTTAAAACCTGTTTACAAAGCGATATTCCACTGAGAACTCAGGAGGATCCAGACAAAGACCCAGAAGAAGAATACATCCAGAGAAGTTTAGAGCTACATGTTCCGGCTTTCTTGTCACATGACGATAGCGATAAGTATGATAAATATGAAGAGAATCAATACTATCAGGATAATCTACTTGATACGGGTGTTTTCTGAGTCAACCTCCATCCCAAGTTAAAACATAATAATATTGAAAATTGGAGCGTAAATATTTCTTGTGCCAGTATAACCAAACAGCTTTTAAATATAGTAGGGTTACACACTACATACAACACACTTTCGACGTATGACGCGCTCGTACCAACTGATACAAATACTTCACTGAGAGGATTACAAAGGAGATTTTGTAAAAATACCCCGGGTGAGGATTGTCAAGATATTCTTATCTCAAAATGAAAGGCTCAACTACAAAGTAATACACCTGTATTTGACTGTCGTGATGATGGGAGTACAGATGACGAGAGCATATATGGAAAGCCAAATATTATGAACTACGAAAAGCTTTTTGATGTTCAGAACTTTCCAGTAGGGACCTCCATTTGTAAGTCTACTGTTAGTGTTTCGACGGGGACAGCCAACACAGAGATATCTATAGGAGTTAAAAAAGATACACAGATGTGTGACTTTGGGGATGAAACAGTATTGACTGCTATTCTGTCATCAGAGGAGAAATTAAATAACGTAAAAAAACATATTGAGAAAATAAGAAAACAAGGGGAGCTATACTATATCACTCATCATAACCGTGACGAAACAGATATTCCAGATGCTTTAACAGACGAACAATTTAGTGCTATCTTGTACCCTAATGACTTATCAAATCCTGAAGTAAAGAGATTTGCAGAAACTGCCAAAAATGCATATAGGTCAAAGTATGACATCAAATGATCATATGGTTGATGTAGAAAGTAGTATTTTTAAAAATATACTATTTTCTGAATTATAACTCCTTTGATTAGTGAGTTTGTATTTTTGTATATTGAGACAGGCTCTTTTGTTTTCTCCAGAAACTTCCTTGAAATACAGGAGGTTTTCTTTATAATAATCATAAATTAATACTCTAACTTTTGCTGATGACAATAGTTACACGCTTCGCTCCGAGTCCAACAGGGTATCTCCATATTGGGAGTCTTCGTACGGTTTTGTATAACTATCTGTACGCAAAAAAGAATAACGGGAAGTTTATGCTCCGTATAGAGGATACCGATAGAGCTAGGTATGTGGATGGGAGTATAGAGAACTTGCTGCAAGTTCTCGCTTCGGTAGGCTTGATACCAGATGAGGGACCAAATAATCCTGGTGAAAAATGACCCTACCTCCAGTCAGAAAGACTCGAAAAATACCAAGAACACATAAAGACACTCCTAGATACAGATATGGCGTACCATTGTTTTTGTAGTAGTGACAGACTCGAGGAACTCAGAGCAGAACAAACGGGTCTCGGTCTTCCGACGAGATATGACGGGAAATGCCGTCATTTGTCTCAAGAGGAAATACAAGAAAAACTAAGTACGGGATGAGTTCATACGATCCGTCTCAAAGTTCCAAAAAATAAAAAAGTAGTTTTTGAGGATACTATTCGTGGAAAGATAGAAGTAGATACTAAGGATATAGATGATCAAGTTCTTATAAAATCAGATGGTTTTCCAACCTACCATTTTGCAGTAGTTATAGATGACTATCTCATGTGAGTGACTGATATTATCAGAGGAGATGAGTGGATCCCAAGTACTCCAAAACACATACTTCTCTATGAAGCGTTTGGATGGGATAAACCGATATTTTCTCATGTTCCTCCCCTGGTTGGAGCTGATAGAAAAAAACTCTCAAAGAGAACGGGAGATGTATCTGTGGAGAGGTTTCTAGAAAATGGATATTTCCCAGAGGCACTTCTCAACTATATATCACTTCTTGGTTGGAACCCAAAAACAACACAGGAGATTTTTAGTCTTGGGAGTTTAATAGAAGTATTTAAACTGGAGGACGTTCACAAGTCTGGAGCTGTTTTTGATACTGAGAGGCTTGATTGGTTCAACTCAAAATACATGGCCAACTATGAAACAGATACACTCTACAACAAACTGATTACCTACCTTAAGAGATATGACGCTGACTTTGCGACCCAGATAGAGTCTCACCCAAAAGAGTACAATATAAAAATACTTCAAGAACTCAAAACACGTATCAAAAAACTCTCTGATTACAAAGAGTTTACGACATTTTTCTACGGAGAAATACAAAAACTAGATATGTGACTGTTTCTAAATCCTAAAATGAAAATACTCTCAGCAGAAGATGTACAGGACTCTCTCGAGATGGCTCTTTCACTCCTCTCCGACTCGAGTCTAGACCTAGTGTCTCTTGAGAATATAAAAGACACATTTATCACAGCGATATCTGCGTCACAAAAGAAAAATGGTCAAGTACTTTGGCCAGTGAGAGTAGCGCTCTCTATGGAAAAATTTTCTCCGGGGGCCCTTGAGCTCATCTATATACTTGGAAGAGAAAAGTCAATACAAAGAATTCAAAAAGTATTGAACGACATTTCATAGTATGATATCATAGTATCATACATATATCTTTAGTAGCGAAATACATATGAACTATCTGACACTCAAATCTATGATCCAGTCACTGATCCAGTGATATACTTGCCCTTGTTGTAATTATGACTCTATAAATGAAAAAAACATAGATATAGTCGGGGCTGCTGGAAACACCGTAAACATAGATATGAAATGTCCAAGTTGTGCAAAACACTATATGGCACGTATGGAGGTTGTTGGGGTAGATCTCTCAGATAATTCAAAATTTGCTCTAGAAAATATCCAAAATCTCCAAGTCTGAGCAAACGCTGTCAAACAAGCTCTCGAGAAAATACGTAATCAACATACTCCAGGGAAAACTGGAGAATCACAAGAGAGTATACAGGATAGTGAGATAGTTGATCTCTGTCGTAATCTGAGGAATACAAAACTCAGTGCAGAAGATCTCTTTAAGAACTAGTAGGTCATTATGATAAAGAAATTTATATGGATTGTTATTCTCCTGTGAGTACTCTATACTCTGGGGGTTTTTTATGCTCCAGCTGTGACTGATAGTGTAGGGAAACAGCTTGGTATAGAGGGATACAATAGCTTTGTAAAGAGTTTTAAATGAAACCTTGATCAAGTTTCTACTGATATCCCGAGTAAATGAGAGTTTTTACAAGGGTCAAAAGCAGCTCTCAGTGGAGCTCTTGACCTCAAGGACACAGTGATCTGATCTATTTCTGAGACAAAAGACAAGATAGACTCAGTTAGAAGTACACTCTCATGAGCAGAGTCTACCTATAACGATGCAAAGCAGACATTTGAACAAGCAAAAGGATTCGTAGAGTGAGCGAGTGAGAAAGTGCAAAAAGTACAGCAGACACTCAATGATGTCAGTGAATTATCTGAGAGTTTTTCAGATATAGTTGATATAGATAGTGTGGATCAAGTGATAGAGGATACGAAATAGTAAGAATTATAAAAAAGACTGATTCAACCTAGGATCAGTCTTTTTTATATGTTTTATAATATTTCTTCTGCTAGTGCTGGAGTTTTAGGATGTGTGAGATTGTACTGAGCTATTAGGTATATAACACATCTTCTTGAGTTATTACTTCATCAAATCACTTCCAGCGATGATTTTGTCCCCCTTTCCGAGACTTCCCATAGTTTTTCCTTCGAGATCTTCGTTGAGATAAATAACCTTTGAATTTCACTCAGAACCAATATTTCCAAGAGTTTCTATACGACTCGAGTCGAGGAGAAACTGGAGTACTTTTTCTGCGTTGAGGGACTTGTCTGTCATTTTTATCATATCAACAGCTTCTTTGAACCCTCCTGCTATCTTTGCTCTCTGACCTGCCATACCTTCACCGAGAAGTATCTTGGATTCTTTTTCAGCTTCGGCTTCTTTTACTTGCATGATTTTTTTTGCTTCTGCTTCGTTCATTGCAGCTTCTTTGAGTTTTTCTGTTTCTACGACTTTGTTCATGGCTTGCATTACAGTGTTTTCGAGTTTTACATCACGAACCTGGATAGAGTCGAGCGTATACCCAAAACCAGCGAGTCTGACTCTGAGTCTTTGTTCTATTTGTTCTCCTATATCTTCTCTCTTTGAAAATATATCTTTGTGAGTGAAGCTCACAATCATAGCTCTGAGTTGTTCGTCTATCGTAGATCTCATCATCGTACGAGCGTCATCGATAGAGTATATAGACCTAAAAACAGAACCTTCCTGATTATCTTTTTTATCATCTTCTACGTAGTATATCACGTTTAGTCCTATATAGGCTGTAACATTGTCTTGAGTTACTCACTCTACTTCTACGGGGAAGTTTCTTCTATAGAGTACTTGTGATTTTGTCCATTCGAGAAATGGGATAATAAAATGAAAACCAGGTCTGAGAGTACGGTTGTATTTTCCCAAAAACTCTACTGTTCTCACAGTGTTTGGTCATACGATACGGATAGAGAGCGCTATGAGGATAATATCTAGAACAATAGCAACGGGAATCCCAGAGAATCCTCATACCCCTATAGATATAATAGGAACCAAAATTAAAAGCAATGGTACGATAAAACGAAGCATAGATACAAATTTAAAAAGTAATACGACTCCAGTATATTTTTTTGAGTGTGTTTTTCAATGTTTCCTCTAGAAATATAAAAAAGCCCCTGACATACAGAGGCTTTTTTTATAAAAACTTTTAGAAACTATTTCTTCATTTTTGTGAGAAATGCTTCAAGCTCTTTTGCAGCGACTTCTCTGGATCCGAGTCCAAAAGCGAGTGCAGCAGCGATAGCAATAGAACCAAATAGGAGGCCAAAAGCGAGATTTATAATATCTTCTGCAATACCCATCTGCCCGAGTCAGATAGCAACTGAGAGGATAATAATAGCGATTTTAACAAGGTTTGTTATAGCTTTTGACTGATTGGTAGCATTCATAGCTTCACTTGCAAGATTTGCAACAAACAGACCGATAACGATAGTTATGAGACCACCGATAATCGAACTCCCAAAAGTGATAAATTGACTTACCATATCTGATACAATAGAGAGTCCGAGCATAGTTCCTGCTTCGACAAACGCAAAAAGCATGAACACAATGATTACCAGTTTACTTACGATTGCTGAGAGGGAAGTCTTTGTATTGAGTTTGAGTCCTATTTTATCTAAAATAGTATCAAAACCCATGTTTTTTAGGAGTTCTCCTACGAGCTTTGATGCAAAGTTTGCGATGATATATGTCAGAGTAACAAGAGCTATAGCACCAATCAGGTTTGGGAGTATATCGAGTATTTTCCCAAGCATATCAGTTGCAGGTCTCGAGATAGCTTCTATTTTGAGCTTTTCTAGAGCTGAAATAACCAGAGGTATCATGATAAATACATATACAATAGTTCCTCCTATGTTTGAGAAAGAAATATCCCTCATCCCTACTCTTGTTGCAAAACTATCTATTTTTGAGGCTTTGAGAATAGAAGTAACGATTTGTTTGAGAAGCCTTGCTACAAATATCCCTACTGCAAGTATGATAGCAGCTCAGAGAATATTTGGAACATACCCAATAATTTGATCCAGCATTCCTTCTACTGGGGAAACAATCTCTTGGAGTCCAAGACCACCAAGTATTCCTGGGAGAAAAAATAAGATAATAAAACCATATACAGCATTTCACAAAGCAGAGCTTGTCCCTTTTCCTGCTTTTGTATCTATATCTGTAGAAGAAAGTGTATTTGTAGCAACTGTTCTTCCAGCGAGAGCAGCCACCCATGTAAAGAGAGCTAGAGCTGCAACTCCAAGATAACGAGGAAGCGCATTTCAGAGATTATTGATAGGTTCTGATAACGCTGGGAGGTTGAGTGTTTGAAAGAAAGCAACGAGTACATAGAGGAATATAACAACAAATGATACAGTCCCTACGACACTTGCTATTTTTTTGATATTTGTATTTACTCAGAGAGCTTTGAGGCAATTTCCTATTATATCAAATTTTGTCACAGCTTTTGCTAAAAAAGCAGAGATAAGCTTTGCCACGAGCCACCCAACTATGAGGATAGCAAATGCGATTGATAAGGTATATAGGAGGTCCAATATATTTGCCGGTAGTAGACCTAAAACTCTATTAACATACTCCATAAATACATATGTTTAGAAATATAAAGTGTATATAAAATACAAATATACTATAAAACAAACAGGTAGTGAAGCAATTTTTTAAGACTATACTTTCTCTGTTATTATAGTATTAGTATCAAATAATACAGAGACATACTCAAAGTATTATATAAATAACTCCTATGTAGGGGAATGTAGGAGTGAGGGGGATTATGTATTTTATAGAGTGTTTCATAGTTCCTGGAAATAGGAGTAACCATGCTCATTTTATAGTAGCAAGGTATCAAAAAACGAGGAGTATATACTCATAGATATACCTGGTGGTTTCGAGTTTTATGATCATAAAGATCCCAAAAAACATAGCCATTATACCAGATATATATATCAGAGTATGAGGTTGGTTTTTAAATTCTTTAAGTATTTTTTTGAAGAATTTTTTGTTGAGTATCAGAGAAAAGCCAATAACTGTAATAATGGGTCAGAGTATTTGAGCGAGAAAGATAGACGATTCCATAGTATGATGAGTATTATGAAATAAAGTATTTCTATATTACCCCTAGAACTACAAAAGTAAACTCTCCTGTCTTGCACTTACCAAAAGTTCGACTATACTCTTGTCTGATGTATATATTCTTTTTTGTACTAACATGGAACAACTAGTAGTTGAGGTAGAACGTACTCTCGCAGATAAATTTTGAAAAGATTTTCAGATGGATTTCAAAGATGAAAACTGAGATGGAAAGCATTTTTTTCTCCATGTAGTGTCTGAACAGTTTGTAGGGATGTCTCCAGTAGCTAGGAGTCAACTCGTCTATGAGATCTTAGATCCTTATATGAAGACTGGAGCTATACATGCCCTCAGGATGAACCTAAAAACTCCACAGGAGCTTTAACTATTTACATATTTGTTTTATGAGTACAACAGAAATACACAAAAAGATAGATGAGATGATAGGGAATTACAAAATAGTACTTTTTATGAAAGGAACTCCAGAAGATCCTCAATGTGGATTTTCTGCAAATGCTGTGGGAATCTTGGTGGAGTCAGATATATATTTTGAGAGTTTTGACGTGTATAGTGACGAAGAGGTTCGTCAATGAATAAAAGAGTACAAGAAATGGCCTACTTTTCCACAGTTATATATAGAGTGAGAGCTTATGGGTGGGATAGATATCATGATGGAGATGTTTGAATCAGGAGAGTTTCAAAAGTTGAAAACAGAAAAAGACTTATAGTATTAATATAAAATTAATAAGTAAGTGCATAAAATACCTATTTTTATAGGTATTTTTTTGACCTGTTATAAAAAATATGAGACAATAAGGAAGTAATAGTATTTTTATTTTTTTTATATATTTGCATGACAGCACTTTTCTATCAAATCATTAACAACATAGAACATATCACTGACGATAACTACAAGTGATTTAAAAAGAAACTTCAGAGTCTGCTGAAGGGTTTTGAACAACACAAAGATGTTGATAATATAAAAGTACTCAGAAATAAACTCGAGAATCTCCTCTGAGAATACGAACAAGATACAAAAACTTCTAAGTGAATCAGAAAGCACCTCAAGGATCTACAGACATTTCTCCACCAGGTAGATGATATCATTCATGAAATAGAAGAAGGGAAAGAGAAACAAACTCTTATCGATGTCATAAAAAAAGTAGAAAAAAGATACAAAAACTACAACAAGATCCCAAACGACAAAAAAGAAAAATATGTCGAAGTTGCGATGAAGAAAAAGAATCTCAAGTATGAAAAAGAGATCATAAAACTTCAGCTAGAACTCGTTAAACTCCAAAGACATATCCAAGAAACAGGACAAAAAGTACTTCTCATATTTGAAGGGAGAGACGCAGCAGGGAAATGAGGAAACATAAAGAGATTTATGGAATACCTCAATCCAAGAGCTGCAAGAGTTATGGCACTACAAAAACCTACAGATCAAGAAAAAACACAGTGGTATTTTCAGAGATATACGAAACACTTTCCAAACGGGGGAGAGATGGTGTTTTTTGATAGATCATGGTATAACAGAGCTGGTGTGGAACCAGTTATGGGTTTTGTAAACAAGAAAAACTACGAAAAATTTATGGAAGATGTACCAAAGTTTGAGGAGATGATCAGTGACTCGGGAATAAAAGTCATAAAACTCTATTACTCTGTTTCTAAGTGCGAACAAGCAGCTAGGTTCGATGAGAGAAAGAGAAATCCACTCAAACAATACAAACTCTCTCCTATAGATCAGTTCTCACAACAACTCTGGGATAGATATACGCTTGCAGAGTATCACAATTTTAGAAACACTCACACAAAGACTTGTCCATGGACGGTGATAAATAGTGATGACAAGAAGTCTTCGAGAATCAATTCTATCAAGTATGTTCTCTCTCTCTTTGATTATCCAGACAAGATCTCGGAAAAAGAACTTGAATATGATAAAAAAATCGTCTATTCTGGAAAAGACAAGATGATGTGGCTCAAGGATGAAATAGACATCAAGGCAGATCTCTTTAGTTAAAATAAAAGAGGTTTCTTTCAGAAACCTCTTTTATTTTTGTTGGATTGATGTTTTCAAGTTCTATCAATTATCCATTCATGATACCATGACCTCCGGGATGTCTCTTTTTTGGGCTATTTTCTATCTTTTTTATAACTTCTTTTCATCTGTTTAGCATTTCTTCTGTGATTTTATTGTTAACACATTGCTGTAAAGCTGGATAAGACTTTGTTTTGACTATCTCATCACATTGGTTATTTATTGATTCTCTAAGACCTTCTACTGATTGAAGGATATCTTCTTGACACTGGTCTGAAGTTTTTCACTCAATTGCACATAAGCGTCGTATATTATTTGATAATGCCAAAACAGATCAGACAGCATTATTATCAAATGATGTGACACTAGATGCTGATAAATTTTGGTCAGATGGTTTATTGTCTTCACTCAATGCAGGAGAAGATAATCCTAGACTTAATCCCAATGCAACTACTGATCATATTTTATTCATAGGTATAATTTTAGAAGAGTATATTATTCACTATAATTATTATATTAATTTAGTCAAATAATATGTGAATTTTTTATTAATTTTTATATATTTTTTTGTGTGATTATAGTTAAGGTTTTTAAAATAATATTTAAATTTCTTGTGTTTATGGCAAGGATGCTAGGAATTGGCGCACTTCGTGTCGGCCAGTCAGGCCGAAAGACACAAACGTGTCTTTCTAAAATTACTTTGTAATTTTACCTTCTATGCAATTCCTATTTAAACCTAAAATCCATTTTCAGAAAATTTTTGCAAAATTTCCCACAAATAGATTTTAATGGCAAGGATGCTAGGAATTGCACCTAGGCCTACTGCTTTCGGAGGGCAGTCACTCTTCTAATTAAGCTACATCCTTAAAAGTCATGTATCTGTAGTATAGGAAAATACTACAAAAGTAAATAGTTATGCCCTGGTATTGAGCGCTCACATATAGGCGAGTCCTATAGCATCAGCAGCATCATCTGGTTTAGGTATTTTCGTAAGCCTAAAAATCATCTTTATAGCATTTTGGAGCTGTTTTTTTTGTGCTTGTCCGTTACTGGTAATAGCTTTTTTGACTTGTAGTGGAGTGTACTCGAGAAGTGTAAGTCATGATTTTTCTATTTCATAGAGTATGACTCATCTGGCATGCGCGACATCTATACCAGTTTTCAGGTTAGTAGTGAAGTATAGTTTCTCTACTGATACGACATCAGGTTTATATTTGGCTATTATATGAGACATATCATTCCCTATTTCTATCAGTTTCTTAGAGAGTTCGAGTTTTGGAGGGGTTTCTATGACTCCATAATCTCTGAGAGTAAAGGTATTACTTACTCTTTCTACGATAGCATACCCTATGGTAGTGGTTCCAGGATCTATTCAGAGAATTATAGTCATAATTATAACCAATATTTGACAATATATAAATAATATAGTTTAATTATTATATGAAGGAAACTTCATATATGTGTACTTATATTATTTCTTGAACAATATTACTTATGAAATACTAAAACATTATGAAAAAAAGTAAAATAATAGTTAAGGAGAGTCTTCTCGATGCAATCGCGAACTCAAACTTACTAGAAGACTTCGAGAAGATTGATTACTTCAAGTATGTCTGATACCTTACTCCAAGTGAGCAGTCTCAGTTCGAAGCACTTGTTTAAGAAAATATAAACTAAAAAACTCCTGAAAAGGAGTTTTTTAGTTTATATAGATTTCTAATTACTTTCAGGAAACTTGAAATTAAGGTCTTCAAGTTTTTGATATATATCTAAAGGGGATATTCCTATCATATGCCACACGTTTTTATTGGCTTTAATTGGATTAGCAGAAGAAAAAGGAAAAAATTCTTTTTCATCCCATACATAATAACTTATATCGTTTCTTAACTCTTTTTCAAAATCATGACGAGAGACTTCAGAGTAAGGAATCTTATTTTCTTCTCTTTTTCATCTATATACAAGAGCCTGTTTACTTTGGAAGTCATTTACTCAGAGATTCATATATCCTCTTTGATCATATAATTCATTGGCATCAGCACAAATTAATAATGGATTTAATCTATTCAATGAGATTCATTCATGGTTGAAAGGGGAGTCTTCTTTAGGGATTGAGTAAAAATTACTTTCTTTATCCCAGTTTACATAATGTAGTTCAAACCCCATTTTGTTATAAGATTTATTCTCTCCAAATTGCGTTTCTCACTCTCTATATCCTTCAATCCAAGTATCTAAGAATTCTTCTGCATCTCTAAAAAATGTTCTCATTGGGAAGAAACCATTTTCAGCTTTTCTAGGATTTATTATTGAGTCACGTTCTTTTTTTTCATTTAGTATTTCAGCTAGACTTCTTTGCATTCTTTCAATAGTTTCTCCTGGTATAGCAGCAGTATGTAGGCCACCAACTCTATATATTCCTGATTCAATACTTTGTAGCGACATATGTAATTATTTAGGTATTAACATATAATTTATATTTAAAATAATAAAAAGTCAATAAATTTTGGATAGAATTTATCTCGAATTACATTTTTATCAGGCTATGCTTCGACAAGAGTGATAAATAATATTGAGTTTCTGGATTACTATTTCCCGCTTAATTCCTTCCACATAACATCCTTCAGAACCCAGTTTTGTCATTGTCCTGTCCTATTTGATCTTTGATATCCTCACAAGAATATATTCTGTTCAAGTTCTACAGTATTTGCTTGCTGATGCCCAAGTATTACATTTTGATCCTCTATGACTCTTGCTGCGATATTGCAAAACAGAGAGTTTTGTCTCTCAGGAATGACATCTACATCTATGATATATTTCGTGTATCTACTGACATGGTATCATATATTCCACAGAGATGCGTGTAGGGGAGAGATATATCCTCTAGAACGCAATTTTTTTAGTACATTTTTTGAATACTCTTGTGTACGTGGACATCAGTAGCGTGAATGTTGCATTACTTCCAATTAAAATACTTCTCGAGCCCTAGTCTCTCATCATCAAACTGAAAGAGCTTTCCCTGTGATTCGAGTTTTTTGAGGACTCCATCTACTATTTTTGCAGAGACATTTTTTCCGTAGATATTTTTCTTTTTCATTTGAGGATTGTCTATCGCTCACTTTACGATTTCTGCGATCAGTCCTGAGTTTATCGGTGGAGCGATGATATTTGATCCCTCGAGAATAGTTTCTGTTCTGTCTGATCAAAATCTCACCGTAACACAGGGGGTCTCCACGATATTTGCTTCCTCTTGCATACTTCCACTGTCAGTCACTACAGCACCTGCTTGTGATATCATGTCGATAACTTCATGATGATGTGCGAGAGCTGGTCCATAAGCAAAATTCTTCGAGTATTTCTTTTTGAGTGATTCTATGTCTTCTCTGAGACCGTAACTGTCTATCGCGAACTCACTGGCATATAGACCGAGAAAACATACATATACTCCATCTTCTATGAGTTTTTTGATTCCGTGATAGATTGCCATAAACCTCTCTTTTTTTTCACAGTTTTCTCTACGATGAATCGTGATAAATATAAAAGGTTTCCCTTTCATGTTTGGATAAGTTTCAAATGCTTGGGACTCAGATACTTTCTTCTGAGATATAGCTATCGCGTCAGCTACAGTATTTCCCGTAACTTCTATGTTTTCTTTTGGAAATCCCTCTGCCTGTAGTGTCTCGTCATAGAGTTTGTGTGGAGCAGCAAAGTATCCAGTGGATGGCTCGACACTACGGGTATCAAACTGTTCTGGATAGGGTTCTATACTTCCGAGCTCATATATACTTTTATCTTGAAGTGCTTTGTAGTATTTTTTCCATGTAAAATTACCATTTTCATAATCTGTAAATAGTTGCTCATAGAATGATTTACTTGGGGTAAATGTACGAATCCCAGCCTCTACATGTACCACACTAAACTTATTGAGAAACGCAGCTTTGTCAGCTGTAGTAGCTGTCAGAGTATCCCCATGGACGTAAGGAACAGGTATTTTATGATAATCATCTTGGATCTCTAGGAGTATATTTCCGAGTCTCTCTATGATCATAGAGTACTTTTGGTGAAGTTTTCCAAATATATTGAGGTTGATATCTACTTCCATCCCGAATTCACAGAGTACTCACTGTGAGAGATTGTAGTCATAGTGCTGTCCTGTATGGATCAAAACTACAAGCTCTCGTCTTTGTTTGAGCTCGAGATACAAAGGAGCCTGTTTTATGATATCAGGTTTTGTTGCTATCATGATGATGTGTAGGTATTTTTTGGGACTATTTTGTACTTCTTCCCAGAAACCACTGCGTATAAATACTTGTTTTTTTTCCATGAATCTTGAGGAGGATATAAATATATATCTTGTATTATGGAGAGGCAAGAGGGAATTGCAATTTTTATTTATATGTCTTTTGTATTAAATCCAGGGGCTAATTTGATGAAACCTTTTTTACTTTTACAGAGAAATACGTAGTCTCATTTTTTGCTTTTTTTATCTCTGACCACATGCATCAAAAAACATATATAGTATATCTTCATAGTATTGGTTTTTCTCAGAGAAAACTCAAACGCATATTTCATGATGCTGATAATCATAAGCAAGTATTTGATGCTGTCTCTCACAACACCCTCAAGCAGATGGGGTTTAGTGATACTCAGTGCGAGAAAATACTTGAAAAAAAATCAAAGATACAAACAGACTATATCGATAAAAAGCTCCTCGAATACGGAGTAAATATAGTGGTATATGGATCACCAGAATACCCAAAAAATCTTTCTCAAATAGATAATGCTCCCTATGTACTCTATGTTCGAGGAGAACTCCAAAACGAGCATTGCCTCGCAGTAGTCGGTTCAAGAAAGATATCGACCTACGGGAAAAAAGTGATTTCAAAGATCCTGACAGATATGAGTCCTTATCTGACTATTGTTAGTGGAGGAGCTTATGGTTGTGATTCTGAAGCCCATAGAATAGCTCTCAGTCTAGGTAAACCGACTATAGCTGTTGTAGGGACAGGGATAGATATCAGCTATCCTGCCAGCAACGCGAGCCTGTACAACGATATAATATCTCAAGCAGGAGCTATAATATCTATATTTCCACTCTGAGAATCTGGAAATCCTCACAATTTCCCCATACGAAATGAAATTATATCGGGAATGAGTTTGGGAACTCTTGTCATAGAAGCAGCAGAGAGATCAGGGACGCTTATCACTGCAAATCTTGCTCTAGAACAGGGGAGGGACGTGTTTGCTGTTCCAGGAGAAATAGACAAAAAAAATTCAGCTGGTTGCCACGCACTGATCAAAAACTCAGCTGCAAAGATGGTAACACAAGCAAATGATATACATGAAGAATATTCTTTTTTGAGACACGAAGAACAAAAAAGACAAAACAATTTTGTAGATCCTCTCCACAGGGAAATACATAACTTTCTCAGTTATGAGTCACTCTCTGGAGATATACTTTCGGAAAAACTCGGGAAATCAGTCAGTGAAATACTCCCACATATATCGCTTCTAGAGCTCAAAAAAATACTGAGAAAAAACCAAGAATGAAAATACGAATTATGCTAATTTTTTGTTTCTTTTTATAGAAAAATTCGTTATACTGAGCATCATCACATTAATCTATGATTTATTATTATCGTGCTGATACGTATTGAGATACTTATATTTTTGATATCTATATGATATAGCCTGTATTATATAGGAGACTTGTTCTATGGTTCTAGGATAAAGAGAATCAAAAAACAACAAGACAGAATCAAAAAGAGAAAAGAAATCTCTGACAAAAAAACATCTGAAAACGAGGATCAAACAAGCACGACAAAACACAATGGACTCTCTCCAGAAGATATAGAACAACTCCGTGAGATACTGGGAAGAGCCCAAGTAAATAAATCGAGAGGATACTATGATACTGCCAGAAATCTGATAGTAGAATGACTTGCGATAGATAAAAACAGCCGAGAACTCAATCTCGAACTAGCAGAGGTCTATGAACTCGAAAAAAAATACAAAAATGCAGAGTATATCTACAACGATATACTTGAAATGCACCCTGACAATGTAGAAGTCCTCAAGAGACTTTGAAATATACTTGCCTTTCAAGGAGAACTTCAAAAATCAGCCTCATGTTATGAGCTAGCACATAAAAAGAAAAAAGATGATATAGAGGTTGTGGATATACTTGCTGGAACATACTTTGAACTCAAAAACTTCAAAAAATGTCTCACCTACGCAAAACTCTTTTTGAAAGACAAACCAAGAGATGTAGAAAAACTCGGAATGAAATGATACTGTCTCGAGAAACACTCAGACTATGAGGGAGCAATATCGTGTTATCATAAAATACTAGAAATCCAACCATATAACTCAGAGATAAAGGATAGAATTCAAAAACTAGAATTAAAACTATAATACTATCTGAGATACCTGTTTCTTTCTAAGCCATTTTAGGGGTACTTTTCCACAGTTTTTACGGGGAGATGTTCACATACTTTTTACCTTGTTTTAACACGATAGTTTCTATGAGGGTTTCTTTTTTACACAAAAACCGTATTCTCGGATTCTATTTATTTTTAGTACTTACAACACATGCTCAAGGTTCCACCATATAGTCTCGAAGCAGAACAGTCTGTTCTTGGGAGTCTTCTCATTGATAAAGATGGCTTTATAACTGTATGAGATTTACTGACTCATGAGGATTTTTATATAGATGCAAACGTGCTTGTATACGAATCGATGTATGAACTCTTTCGAAACAATAAACCTATTGACCTTATAACGGTTCGTGAGCACCTTGATGACAAAAAACTTCTTGATAGTATAGGAGGAATTACCTACCTCACAGAACTCACAGAGATAGTTCCAACAACGACAAATATATTTGAGTATGCGAGTATTGTAAAAAATAAATCTGTTCTGAGAAGACTTATAAAAGCAGGAAATGAGATAATTTCCTACTGATATGATGAAGAAGAAAAGATAAACGAGCTTCTTGAAAAATCAGAAAAATCTATTTTCAATGTGACTCAAACATTTATACGAAACAAGCTCGTACATATCAATGAGATACTTACCAAAAGATACGAAGAATTTGCAGAAATACATGAAAACCCTGAACTCATAAAACAACATAGACTCCAAGTAAAGTTTGAGAGTATGGACAATAAACTCTGAGGACTCAAATGAGGAGATATGGTAGTTCTTGCAGCCAGACCAAGTATGTGAAAGACAGCTTTTGCTCTCAATCTTGCTCAAAATATCGGTTTTTCAAACAAAAGTATTGCTATTTTTTCACTGGAAATGAGCAAAGAGCAACTCACAGATCGTATGATTGCGAGCGCAATGCAGATAGATAGTTGGAAACTCGCAAAATGAGAACTTGAAGATGAAGAATTTGCAAAAATCGGTGAAGCAATGGAGAAACTCTCAGATGCAAACATCTATATAGATGATACAGCTGGGGGAAATCTCGTAGATCTCAAGAGTAAGGCCCGTAGGCTCAAAATAGAAAAAGGGCTTGATCTTATTGTTATTGACTATCTTCAGCTGATGACCAATGGAAATTCTATGAACAGAGTACAAGAGATAAGTGAGATAAGTAGAGGAATCAAATCCCTTGCTCGTGAGCTCGATGTTCCTATTATCGCTCTATCCCAGCTTTCACGTGCTGTAGAGTCTCGTCCAGATAAGAGGCCAGTTCTCTCTGATCTTAGAGAGTCAGGGGCTATAGAGCAAGATGCAGATATCGTGATGATGATGTATAGGGAGGATTATTATGACGAATTTTCAGAGAAAAAATGAGTAACAGAGATATTTATCAGAAAAAATAGAAATGGTCCTATTGGAACCGTTCAACTTATGTTTAATAAAAATAATCAAAAATTTCTCGAAATGGAGAGAAACATGCAAGAATCAGCAGCTTTTTAGAAGATGAAACTAGGTATTTTTTTGAAATCTTTTTTATTATATGATATCCTATATAGAGATTATTATACTCTAAAAAAATATCTATGAATAAACAGGACTTTAAAGACTTTCTCAAAGAACAGTCTCAACCAATGAGACAGTCTATGTACTGGATGCTATACGTTTCATGTGCTTATATACTCGCACTCAAAACAGTAGAAGCATCTGCACTGGCAAGTTATGAACTCATAAAAACTACTCCAGAACTAGCTCAGTATTCTACCCTGATGAGTTACTTTTTTTAGTAAACTATAACTCAAGTAGATAAGTCCTCTAAGTAGAGGGCTTTTTTATAAGCTACTATTTTTAGTTAATAGTGTATTAATGTAGAAGGGGATATATATCCTTGTGTCAAGGTTTTTTTTTGACTACAGAGTTATAAATAAGGTAATATATACTTGTCCTTTTAATTTCTTATTCTTTATATTATGTCTCAAGCAGTACAGGATTTTCTCAAAAAAGAAAATACTCCTATGTCTCAAAAGACCTATTGGATCATATATATAGCAACAGCACTTACGTTTATGCTCAAAACTATAGAAGCATCTGCGTTCAAGAGTTATGAGCTTATACAGATACTTCCATCCCTTGGACAGTACTCTGGTCTTGTAAATAGTTTTTTACTCTAAAGAAACTACTATACTCGATTTTGAAAAAATA
>CALDZK010000016.1 GCA_937944145.1 uncultured Candidatus Altimarinota bacterium | reverse complement strand
GCAGAAAAGTGGATGTAAATCTCTAGATATTTTTAAGTTTTTTTTAAGATAAAAAAACTTAAAAAACCAAATATCTCTAAAAATCGGTACACAAAGAGAAATAATTCTTTCTTGAATCAAATACAATTTTCTATATAATTCTCTCACTTTATACTCGTATACATTACAACACTATGAAAATATTTTATGTTATGTTTCTTCTCGTATTTCTCGCATCGTGTGGGAGTGATACTATTAGCCAAACTACTACAAAAACTACAGAAACACAAGTAGCTGTAGAACAAACACAAAAGGCCATAGAAGAAGCTACTGCCCAATTACCAGAAAGTACAGAGGTCGACGTAGAAGAAATCCTAGAAGAAATAGTTGATCTCCCTCAAGAAGCAGATACTACAGTAGAAATCCAATCTGAAGATGAGCCACAACCTGTAGCAGTAGTAGAAAAAGAAACAAAGGGGTCAAAACTCATAGAGCTCTCTACTACTTATGATAACCCAAAAATAGAAGTAGTCTTAGATCTAGATATAGAAGTGGACGAAAATAATGTAATACAGTCTATAGACATCACTTCTCCAAACTACAAACATAAAAGGATGACAGAATTCAATACTAAAATACAAAACGTAATAGGTCTGACTCTTGACGAAGCATCAGATTACAATGTTTCTGGGAGTTCTCTCTTAACCTCAGCGTTTCAAGCAGTTCTCAAAAAAAGCTAGATTATATGAAGTATTCTCTAGATTGTTTTGGTTCAAAACTCTATATCGATATCACGTCATCTTACGATCTAGACTCACTCATAGCTGAGTCTTTTTCGTTTATAGAAAAATTTGAAAAAGATTATTCGCGCTTTATAGAGGGAAATACGCTCGATACCATCAATCAGACAAAAATCTGAACACTCCCTCTCGAGATCATATCACTCATCGAGCTCTCAAAAAAAGTATCAAATCTCACAAGTGGATATTTCGATATCACCGTTCTCCCTATCCTAGAAAATAACGGCTACGGGATACACAAAGAAACCCTATCCTGAAATATAGGATATAAAAATATACACATACAAGGAAATACTCTCGTTCTAAAAAACGATATCTCTATAGAGTTTTGATCATTTGGAAAATGATATATAGTCGATTATCTCTACAATGCCCTAGCCCCTCAGTATAGCGAATTTATAATCAATTTTTGATGAGATATACGAGTAAGATGACAACAAACTATCATACTCGAAGATCCACTCAGCCCCAAAAAACATATCTGAAAAATACTTCTAGATAACCATGCCATAGCTTCCTCATCATGAAATAAACGCAAGATCTGAACATGACATCACCTCGTAAATCCAAAAAAAGACTCTCATACCTCAGAAGTTCTTGCGATCTATATCACCCACGAACTCTGAGTTTTTGCAGATATATTTTCCACAGCTCTATTTGTAACTCCTCTAGATATCACAAAAAACATACTCGAGAAAGTTGATGGGCTCGAAGCACTCATTATACTAGAAAATGGGAAAATCTTTAAAACCACTGGCTTTCACGCAGATATATTCTTATCCTAAATACACTTATGAATCCTAAATCGCTCATAAAACTCGGAAATATCATCTCTATCTCAAGTGTTATCATAGTTCCTCTAGCTCGGATTAGCGTTTCTTATCTAGATGTACTACTAGTAAAGTTTCTGGGCTTCACTCTCTACACCTGGTTTTATCTAATTAGTCGGTACGCTGTGGTCTTTGTGATTATTATACGTCCTTTGGCTGACATATTTCCAAGACAAAAATACCTCAGACAACTCTGTCTCCTTCGAAGGGCTTTTGGAGTACTCTCAGCAACTATCATAGTGACTCTCTTGCTCGATAAATGGATAGCAAATCCCCAGAGTTTTATGAGATTTTTTACCCTAAGTGAGTGGTGACTATGGTATCCCCTCATAGCTCGACTCAGTGAATTTACAGCTATCATCCTCCTACTCACATCAAATAATATCTCTCAAAAATACCTCAAGAAAAACTGGAAAAAAATACAACGAACAAGTTATATATACTTCATTACTTGAGGAATACTTGCGATGCGTTATGGAGATGATTACTTTGTAACAGCAAGTATGACTCTGGTAATTTCTGTATTCTTATTTGCTTTTGGGCTAAAAATCTATAAAAGAAGAAGCATAAAATCCTCATAAATCACGATGCCCCCAAATAATCCATATATAGAAAAAGTTCGTCTTGATCCTGATATACTGACTGATACAAAAGAAATTTATTCTCACAGATGAAAATGGTCTGAGTATTTTTGAAATAATTCTCCTCTTGTACTCGAAATAGGAACATGAATGGGAAATTTCTTTGGAAAACAGGTCACAGAAAACCCTGATAAAAATTTCCTAGGAATAGAAATACGCTATAAACGACTCTTTCAAACAGCACAAAAGTCACGTAAAACAAATAAAAAACCTTCTTTTGTTATACTAAAAGACTTTGGTCAAAACATCTCTCGTATGTTTGAAACTGGAGAGATATCAGAAACATATATATTCTTCCCAGATCCACGGGCGAACAAAGATAGACAAAGAAAACATAGACTCTTACAAGAAAAATTCCTGTCAGATCTACACGATATAACAAGCCCTGGGGGAAAAGTATATTTCAAAACAGATCACAAAGAGTACTTTGATTCGACCAAGGAAATCATAGAATCACAGTGACTTTGGAAGATATCTAGATGGACACATAATTATGAGGCATCTGAATTTTTTGATATGAAAAATATCACAGAATTCGAAGGATTTTATAGAGGAGAAAATACTGACATCTGCTATCTGGAACTTGAAAAGTAAAAACTTGTGTTTATAATGATTTGAGTTTATCTTATTATAACCTGAACATAACATGTTAGAAAATATCGATATCGCAAAGTACACTGACCTAGCAGTATCTGGAACTCTTTCTTATGCTCCAAAACTCCTGTGAGCTATATTTGTCTTTTGGCTTGGATTCAAGCTCGTAAATATAGCAGGAAAAGTCCTCGATAGAGCTCTAAAAATAAAAAAAATAGATCCTACAGTAGAAAAATTTGTAGTAAATCTCCTCAAAAACATCCTCAAATGACTGGTTATCGTTGCTGTTATAGGAATGCTCTGAGTAGAGACAACTTCTTTTGTGGCTGTATTTGCAGCTATGGGACTCGCTATTGGTATGGCCCTATCTGGTACTCTTGGGCATTTTGCCAGTGGGATTATGATACTTTTATTCAAACCCTACAAGGTCTGAGACCTCGTGGATATCAATGGATATTATGGAAATATTACAGAAGTACAGATATTTAATACCATTATCCAGACTCGTGATGCAAGAATAGTCATCATCCCTAACTCTGATGCTATATCAGGAGCGGTCATCAACTACAACATGGTAGGCAAAAAACGTATCGAGATGACTGTAGGTATCTCCTACTCTGACTCGATTGACAAAGCTCGCGAAGTCATGCACAAAGTCGCTGATGATAGTGACTACGTACTTCATGATGAGTGAGTCGTAATCGCTGTAAAAGAACTCTGAGACAACGCTGTAGTCTTTGCGTTTCGTGTATGGGTAAAATCAGATGATCATAGAAGAGCTTTCTTTCAACTCAATGAAGATGTGAAAAAAGCATTTGATGCCACAAATGGAGAACTCAACTTTCCTTTTCCTCAGAGAGATGTGCATTTGTATCAGGCAAAGTAAAAAAGAATTAAAAAAGACCTTTTATAAAAGGTCTTTTTTAATTCTTTTTCTGTATAATCTGCTGTTCTAGTCTCTGATAATATGCTTCTTGATCAGAGATAATTTGATCTATATCTAGAGGTATATATCGGACTTGCTTAAACTCCGGGTCTATATGGCAGTATACTTCCTCTCACTTATTATTAACTATATAATTTACAGGATAAGAATCTCTTCATTCTTCAACTAGGTGTATAGTTACTTCTCACTTCCCCTCTATATCAACTTTAATATTATCCCAGCTTACCTTTTTCAATACTCCGTCAACTGCACTCCCATAAAAATCACACACTGATATACGATCTCATTCTAATCATTTTAATGATTGAGTAGAATTATAGAGATCGAAGTATGTATCAAGATTTCACATGGTTATAACAAAGTGTTATTATATGTACAATACAGAGCTATAGGAATAATTCCAGCTTATGAGTATTGACTTATGATAAAAAATCCTTTATTTCCAACACCTCCACTCCCAACTCACTCGCCTTCTTCAGCTTCCCTCCAGCTTTTTCTCCAGCCAGGAGATAATCCGTTTTTTTACTCACACTTCCTACGAACTCCCCTCACTCTTTTTCGAGCATCTCGACTAATTGATCACGGGTATAGCCATCAAAACTTCCAGTGATACACATCTTCTTTCCTGCGTATTTTCAGTTATTATTTTGGTTTGTAGGTTTAGGAAATGATATATCGAGGACTTCTAGCAACTGAGCAAGAAAGTCTTTTTTTTCTGTAAAGAACTCTACGACATTTTTTGCTATCTCTGGACCTACATCTCAGAGTTCTACAAGATCCTCTTGCGTAAGAGAAAAGTCTCGTATATCATCGGTAGATACAAATACTTGAGAGAGAGTTTTTGCTGTCTTCTTCCCGACTCCAGGAATACCAATACTCCTCAAAAACGTCACTATACCCGTTTGTTTTACTCTTTCTATTCCTGCTATGAGATTATTCACTGATTTCTCTTGAAATCATTCGAGCTCTAGTATCTGATCTCTTTTATCTCTGAGATAAAATATATCTACGAGACTAGTGATAAGTCCCTCTCTTAAAAATATCTCTACTTGTTTCTCTCAAAAGCCATCTATATCAAATCCTCCTTTTCAGACACTATACGCTAATTGTTCTTTGTTTTGGGCTGGACAGGAGAGAGTATTGGCACAATAATAACGGACTTTTGACTGATCTTTGTATACCGTTTCTCCACAACTGGGACACTCAGAAGGTATCTTTATAGGTTTCTCAGAACCATCACGAACTTCTTTTACGACCGATACTATTTTTGGGATAACCTCTCCTGCACGTTTTATAAAGACCTTGTCCCCTTCCCTGATATCGAGTTTCTCCACTTCATCATAGTTATGGAGAGTGCTACGGCGAATAGTCGCTCCGGAGAGGACTACAGGACTTACATTTGCAACTGGAGTGATCGTTCACGTTCTCCCGACACTGTGTTGTACCGATTCTATAGTGGTTGTCTGTATCTCTGCTGGAAACTTGTATGATATAGCGTAGCGAGGGTGATGTTCTGTGTATCCTATTTCTTTCCAGAGAGCGATATCATTGACCTTGATAACGAGTCCATCTATCTCAAAATCTATCTGTTTTTTTATATCTCAAAAGTCTTGTATCTGCTCTATCACTTCTTGTATTGAACTACACTTGTGAAAATAATTCGATATCTCAAATCATAGACTCTCAAGTGACTCTATCATATCAGAGTATGTAGTACGGCCATAGGTCTCAAAATCACTGATATCATAAGCAAAAAACTTGAGGTCTCTCTTAGATGTGATAGAAGTATCAAGTATACGCAGACTCCCCGATGCTGCATTTCTAGGGTTTGCAAATACCTTTTCACCACTGAGTTTTGCTTGTGTATTGAGTTTTTCAAAACTCGAAAGTGGCATCAGTACCTCCCCTCTGACTTCTATATCTTGAACGTAGGATATCTCGTGAGGTATGTTGGTGATTTGTCTTACATTTTCTGTAACATCTTCCCCCTGCAATCCATTTCATCTAGTGATTGCTTGGACAAATTTTCATTGTCTATACACAAGTTCTACTCATAATCCATCAAATTTAAACTCTAACATATACTCAAGAGTTATGTTTGATTGTATTTTCTTTTGTATCCTCGTATCAAAATCCTCGAGGTCCTCTGCATTATAGGTATTGTCGAGACTGATCATCGGACGATTGTGATCTACTTTTTCAAAAGTCGATCTCCTAAACTCACTCCCAACAGTATTTGTTATTTTCTCAGGAGATCAAAACTGCCCTTCGAGTTTCTTTAATTTTTGAAATAAGACATCATAGTCATTGTCAGAGATAATAGGAGCCTCTTTTTCATAATATAATTTACTGTGATGTGTGATAATATCTTGAAATACCTCCACATCTTCTCAAGTAAAATCCTCAATATCCTTACTCAAATACTCTTTTGAGAGTAAATATACATCTTTTTGATCCATTTTTCTCGGTAGAAATAGTTAAAAACATAGACTCTCTACATATAATATATCAAAAACATTGTGAATCAAGTTTGCAAACAGAGAACAAAAATACCTAAAAATTACAAGTTTTTAACAAGAGAGAAAATCTATATATTACTTGTACACATTATAAGAACAAAAATCCTAAAATATGGTTTTATTTTATGTGATTTTTGTGTGATTTTTCGTCACTACATAAAAATAAATATTTTTTTAAATACTACTAAAAAGCCTTTTAAATAGGTGTTTTTTAGTATGTAAATATAAATACTTAAGAAAAGTTGCACGTTTTTTTGAAGAAATAAAAAAAATAAGGTATACTTAAGATACAAGTTTGATTTACTCAAATCTTGTACGATCTTTAAAACATAGAATCTTTCTTCTCAAGAATGGAACCAGTAAAAATCCAACTGGCTCTCCTCATACAAAAAAACTGTATCTTGCTTGCAAGATACCAAAAATAAAAATAAAAATGTGAGAAAGATGATACCCGCTGCTGAGGCTGTTTCTGATATACTTTATAGAAATACCTTCGGCAGCGAGTATTATCATCAAAAAACTCACACAACACAAAAAAAAGTAACACTTAGTAGTTACAAAAATAAAAATAAAAGAGAATGGTGAATTGCTCTTAAATAATTACCCAAGGGAGGTTTGATTCTAGAAAAACATATAGTTCTTTTGAATCTGTAGTGTTTTTCAACGAAAAACATGGATTAGTTTTTCAACTCGATCCTTTCTCCCCTGAGCAAATATAAAAAACCTTTAAAAGCTTCAGGAAGAGAGACTGGACATATATGAAACTGAGTCAATATTACCCAATATACTCAGTTTTTTTTACGTCTTTTTTTTATATATTAAATCTCTATTAATAAGTGATTTGTGAGATATTTTACTCACTCCTCAAGCTGTTTTATTTGTTTCCAGTATGAGAGTATGTTAGTCTAAGTATAAAATAATATTTATAAAAAAATTATGAGTGTAGATATTCTTGAGAAACACATTTCCAGACACCTAGGGTATATGTCACCTGAAGAAAGAAAAAAACTAGAACCATTTCTATGATCCCTCAGGAACATGTACCTGGCAGGACAAAACGAGAGGCATCTCATGGAAGAATCTCTAAAAATCAGCTCAGAAGAACTCAGTACAAAAAATCAAGAAATCAAACAGCAGTACCAAAAAGATCAAATAGCCATAGAAAACTTGCTCAGTATCATCTATAAATGAAAAAAGTTTGATACCTGTTCCCTAGCAAAAATAGATACTCTTTCTTATGAAGTAAAAGATATCATCAAGAAATGACGCTCTGACAAGAGAGTTATCGCTGAAAAAGAAAAATATCTCAGAGATATTCTCAATAGTATGAGAGAATGAGTTTGTGTTATAGACTCCAAACTTCAAATCAAGATGATAAATGCTCAGGCTCTGAGTATGTTATGAAAAAGTCTCTGCGAAGTCAGTGGAAAACCACATAATGAAGTACTCCATTTTCGATACCAAAAAAATCCCGAAAAATTTTATCCTCTGGATATACATGCACTCAAAGACAAAGACGCAAAAAAATTTATATGTGATCTGACCCTAGATGGAAAAAAGTGAAATATCCCTGTAAACCTCATACTCTCAAAAACTCAAAATACAGCGTCTGATACTATTATTGTCCTCAGGGATATAAGCGAAGAAAAACAACTCGATATCATGAAGGAAGAGTTTATATCTATTGCTTCTCATGAACTGCGTACTCCTATGACGGTTATAAATGGATATCTTGCTATAATATTACAAGAAAGCCTCGGAAAACTCTCACCAAAACAAAAACAATACCTAGAAAGAATGCAGGTCAATATCGATCATCTCCTAGAGATGATTCATGATATGCTGGATATAGGGAGACTCGAATCAAAAAAAGTTGAACTCGAACATAGTTGTTTTTCTATCAGAGAAACACTCAACCAAGTAAACGAGTGACTTGCTCACAAGTTTCAGTGAAAACATATCTGTCTAAGTATTCGTGGAAATATAAAAAAGATATACGGAGACGAAAAAAGAATCAGACAAATCATCATAAATCTCGTAAATAATGCTTTTAAATTTACTGAAAATAAAGGAAAAATAGAGATATTTTATAATTATGATGAGGAAAAATCTGTGTTTCATTTCTCTGTTACAGATAGTGGAATAGGGATAAAACAAGAAGATAAAAAAAAGTTATTTCAAAAATTTTCCCAAGTTCAATCGCACTTACAAAGAAAAGAAGAAGGGACAGGACTGTGACTCGTTATATCAAAACTCCTGGTACAAGAAATGGGAGGAGTGATTGGTGTAAAAAGCACCTATGGAAAATGAAGTGAATTTTATTTTTCTATTCCTATGAAGTTGCAGCAATAAACTCTGATACTTTTTTGACGAGATCCTCCCCTTGGTATTCTGACTTTTGTAAAAACAAATCAGCTCACAGGTCATAGGTCCTATCAATATCTGACTTCTGGGATGAGTTACTACATACGATAATAGGAACCTGAAACGAAGACTGGTTTTTTATAGTTGAAAGTACTTCAAAACCATTCATCTGAGGCATCATAATATCTAACAGTATACAATCAGGCTGTTTTTCTACGAGTCTGGTAACACCATCTACACCATTATCTGCGAGGTCTACAACAAAATCATGTGCTTCAAAGTGAGATTTATATATCTCTTGGAGATCTACGTTGTCCTCTATAATCAAAATTCTTTTTCTCATAATACATAATGATTAAAAATTAATACTATATAGTTCCATACTATACAGATGTAGAAGCAAAGTCAAAATAGTATCAGAAATTACACATATCTATTTAACATGGAATCAATACAATAAATATTACAAGCATCATATAAAAACCTCTCTTCCCTTTTCTAGAAATTTTTCTATACTCAGATTATAGAAATATTTTTTGTTATAAAATCAATGGAAAAGCAAATACAGAAACTCGGGCAACTGATAAAAAAATCAAAGAGAATACTGCTGATCAATCATATTCGTATGGATGGAGATGCCTGGGGGAGTCTCTGAGGACTCGCCCTCATACTACAAAATCTCAAAAAAGAAGTCAAGGCTATAAACGATACCCCAGTACCAGATATACTGAAATTTCTCTGAGAGGATAAGATGATAGAACCTGAGTTAGATATAGAACAATACAATCCTGATCTGATAATCGCACTCGACTCGAGTGATACAGAGAGACTCTGAGAAAGTTATAGTAAATGGAAGCATGTATTTGAACAAAAACATGTCGTAGTTATAGATCATCATGTCTCTAACCCTGGATATGGGAACACAAATATCATAGATCCTGCTGCGAGTTCGGTATGTGAGATAATCACTATTATCCTGGAACAACTCGAGTACTACGAGTACGTCAACCCAAAAGCTGCAACTTTTCTCTACACTGGACTCCAAACTGATAGCAATATGTATTTCAATACAAATACAAGATCAAGTACCCTCAGAGCTGGAGCGCTTCTCATAGATCTATGAGCAGATTTCAGACTCCCTATATTTGAGCTCTACAAAAAAAGAACTCAAAGTCAGATGAAAGTTTGGCAATACGCTCTCTCCCATCTGACATACCATAATAGCAACAAAGTATGTGGGTGTGTACTAGATAGGAAATGACTCGAAAACCTCAATATACCAGAGTCGGAGATATCAGGATGCTTCAAGTGATTTATCTCTGAAATACTGATAAACATAGAAGGAATACAAATAGCCTATCTTCTCTACCCTCTCGACTCATGAGAAAATAAAATATCTATGCGTAGTCAAAAATGATACAATGTTGCAGAGATATGTGAGACTTTTGGAGGGTGAGGGCACACGCAAGCTGCAGGTTTTGAGAGTGACTGAGATAGAAGAGCTATAGAAAAAGAGCTTCTCAAAAAAATATCTACTTCCTTCACATCCTAGGATCAAAGTTATCTTTACATGCTTCGTCTGTATCAGAACAAATTCTACCTGACCTACGTCATGGAGCCATACATATCTGTATCTGATTCCCTATTCAAACAATTTCAACATACCTTTGCAGTATCTTCTATAAAACTTTCAACAGACATAATTATTACTGAATCTACCTTATTGGGAGTTACTTCCTGTAAGTCCTGATGCAATATAGTATTTTTAGAAGGCATATGTTATATACTTTACTGTAAAAGCAATTATTGGTATAATACCTCCCTCACTCGTGGAAATCAAATAATATAGGGAAAGAATTATTGACTTATTATATTAAAATACCCCTAAACTTTAGTTTTTAATAACGCATTTACCCTAGAAGATATATCTTGGTAACCAAATACCTTTAAAAAATGTTGTCTTCAAGCAACTATATCAACTGGAATTCAAGATGCTTCCAAAAGACTAATAGTTCCTTCTTTATCTACTACTTTGTCATTTTCTCAAATTATCACAGAAACTTGCTTAGAGAGCTTAGAAGAAGTTATAAGCAAATCTGAAATAGAGTCTAATCATGATAAATTATGTGAAATATCTTCTCGAATTCTTTCAGAAGATAAGTCTGAAGAAAGAACGGGGGAAACCATACATAAACTTTTTATATATTGTTGCTGTTCTTTCATATATTGTAAGATCATAGGTGCTCACATCGAATGAGTAATAACCATATCATAAGACTCTAAAGAATACTTATTCAGAATATCTTTCCAATCATGATAACTTGTTTTTGAACTATTAGGAAATTGAGGAATAGTGAAATCTCCTCATAAAGAATTTACCTCTCTCTTATATAAGGGCCAAAAGTTAAAATATTCACTAGATCTCAATCAATGTATACCGAATAATTTCAATTCTGTATTATTTACAAATATATTTATTACATTTTAATATTTTTTTGAAAAAATCAACAAATACTTATAATCTGCTCATATAAATTTAGCCTATATATATGCAAAATATCCAAGAGATTCTTGATAAAGTAATTGATGAGTGAGTAGCTTGTATAAATCAAAATCCTAATTTTTCAAAAGAATCGTTTCATAAACTGAAAAACGACATTTATAAACAGTATGATATCCCAAAACCCTTCCCCTCTATACGTATACTGGAGAGATATAACCAGCGTATCGATGCCGGAGAAGATATAGAGAGTGATGCGTTCAAGAGAGTACTCAGAAAAAGAGGAGTAAGAAGTCTCTCTGGGGTGAGTGTTATATCTCTACTTACCAAGTTTTGGTGATGTCCTGGGGAGTGTGTGTACTGTCCAACTTTTGAATGACTCCCAAAGAGTTATATCCCTCATGAACCAGCTGTCATGAGAGCTGAACTCAATAAATTTGATCCAGTGCTGCAGATACACAATCGTCTCAGAGGGCTCGAAGTTACGGGGCATAAAATAGAAAAAAACGATGTCAGAATCATCGGTGGAACCTGGAGTTTTTATCCCAGAGAATACCAAGAAGATTTCATAAAAGCTATATATGACGCGTTCAATAGCTATCAAGAAATGAAATCTCATATAGAAAAAACTAACTATGAACATGATAGATTTGCGAGTTTCAAACTCAGAGAATGATTCAAAGTATATCAGTCAAAAACACTACAAGAAGCAATAAGGAGAAATCAAACAGCAAAGTGCCGAGTTATCGGAATGGCCATAGAGACACGTCCTGACTGGATTACTCCAGAGGAGATTGTGAGACTGAGAAACTTTTGAGTAACTCGCGTGGAGATAGGATACCAGACAACAGACGATACTATCAATGAGCTCAATAAAAGAGGACATGGAAACGCAGAGAGTATCGCAGCAACAAAAATGCTCAAAGACGCTGGTTTCAAAGTCGTAGCACATATGATGCCAAACCTCATGGGATCTACTCCAGATATGGACATAGCATCTATGAAAGAGTGTTTTGATAACCAACTATTTCGTCCCGATGAACTCAAGATATATCCTATGGTCGTGACTGATATGGCAGAACTCACAGATATATGGAAAGAGTGATGATTTACAGCATATAACGACAAGACACTCATCGACCTGATGTGTGAACTCGAACTCATCGTACCAGAGTATGTCCGTATAAACAGGACCTATAGAGATATACCAGCGAGTGAAATACTCCATGGATCTACTCTCTCAAATCTCAGACAACTCGTCGAGGATAAAATAACAACCCAGTGAAAAACTCTCTCAGACATACGTAGCCGCGAGATAAAAGACAAGGATAATGATCCAACAAAAGCTGTACTGAGAACCTGTAAATACGAAGCAAGTGATGGAGTTGAGTATTTTCTTACCTATGAAGATCCTGATGATAAAACTATTTTTTCACTCTTACGTCTTCGTATCCCTAGTAGTATCGTCTCGCCTGAGTCTCAGCAGATATTTGATATGAAAACTGATGCAGCAAAATCACAAGCAGAAAACAGAGATGCAAATAGAGTACTCAAAGACACTATTTCTGACTATATCCCCGAACTCGCAGGAGCTGCACTCATCCGTGAGATACATACTTTTGGAGACCAGCTCTCTATTGGGGAAAAAGGAAGAGAGTTTGGCCAACATATAGGTTTCGGGAAACGACTGATAGCAGAATCCGAGAGACTCGCAGCAGAGTATGACTGAGTTATTAAAATGGCAGTTATCGCAGGAGTAGGGGTACAAAAATACTATGAAAAAAGATGATATCAACTAGAGGGGACGTATATGACTAAAGTATTATAATTGACTTATTTAGATATTATTTATAATAAAAATATATTTAAGTAAACAATATTGTAATGATAGAAAAAAGTATATGGGACTCTATATGAGATTCTCAAAATATTATCATCTCAGGAAAGTGAGGTGTCGGAAAGAGTACTATATCTGCTGCCATAGCTCTGAAATACTCAGAAAAATGAGAAAAAACAATCGCTATAGATATGGACGCAGCTCATTCTCTAGCTGATAGTTTAGGATACAATATATGAAAAATACCTGAGTGAACCACTAACTTACAGCACACTGATAACCTGACTCTGTACTTTCTTGGGACTATAATTCCGAGTTTCTTTCCATGAGAAACATTTGAATCACTACTAAAGTCAGGAGTAGACTTCGATCAACTCAATCACTATCTTGATTCTCTTGTGGATAAAAAGGACTCGTTTTTTAGTCTTATGAGAATGGGAACATATGATAATTTCGTAAGTATAGCGAAAGACCATGAAAACGTTGCCTATATACTTCAACTCCTAGATTTATTTGAAAAATGAATCCTCTATCAAATACATGGTACTCAAATACGAAGTCGTTATATAGAGACGTCGGACTCAAGGATTATTATAGATTCTGAGAACACTAAATGACTCCTCAGAGTTCTAAAAGGTCTTATCTCAGTTAAGACAAGTATATCAAATATGCACAAAGCTTTTCATGGAAGTCTCATTCAACAAGCTTGAAAAGTAGTAACTAAGCAAGCTATAAAATGACAAGATACATTGCTCAAGTTTGCTCAGTGAGATATAGTAGAAAATCCCGAGGAATACATCGATGAATCTATACATTTTATTCAATCAGTTATACATGCAAAGATAGTTATCGTAACAGCACCATGATATAATGAGATAAATCAAACTATCACAGAAATACAACAACTCATTGATTTAGGGATACCCCCAAGTCATATTCTTGTAAATAAATACAAAGATCATTATGATAAAGACCCTGAAATGACTTCTGAGGCATACAAGCATTTATGTGAATCTATCCCTCAAGAAAATATAGGTATTACAAAGGTAAAAAGTGATTTCAAAATGACAGATCCCCGTGATTATGAAAACATAAAGAAAAAGAATACAAGTAATAACCTCAGAAAAATAGC
>CALDZK010000015.1 GCA_937944145.1 uncultured Candidatus Altimarinota bacterium | reverse complement strand
CTGGATAACCGTTGGTCCTACTTTGTATCATTGCATCGATACCTGTATCCCAAACTGGAGGAGTTTTTCTTCTATTTCTATTTCCTTTCTGCGTATTTCGTTTTCATCAACGATGATCTCTCCTCATTTATTATCTAGATGGTTTATGTCTGGGAGTTTCCAGTTTCCAAATATCTTTACGGGAACTTCCCCGTTTCCACCAGACGATTTTTTTTCTTTTGAAAAAAGACTTCCTATGCCTGCTGTTTTTGAGACAGAGACTTTTTTATCTGCTGTTTTTTTGATCTGTTTTGGTTGTTTCATCTTGGCAAGTTGCTCTTTTTCACGTTTGAGCTCTTCAAGTTGCTTCTCGAGATCACGTGACTCTTTGTCCATTTGCTTGGCTTCTTTTTCTATCTTTCTTGATTGACTCTTGAGGTTGCGGGATTCTTTTTTGAGAGAACTTGCTTTTCTTTCTTGGACAAATGAGTCTTTGAGTTCAGAGAGACTCGGTGCCATCTTGGTAGCTTTTATCGTTGCATGTACCACAGAAAAACGAAACAGTATATACAGAGAAGCAAATAATAGCAGTACAAATACTAACACTACGGCTTCTGCTCAGAGCTCTGTTACCAGAGTTGGATAGAGATTGAAAACTGCATCATAATTGTCTTGGTTAGAGCGAAGCAGATATCCTCACAAAAGAGTCGTAAATGATATCAGAAAAAACAAAAGTCCAAAAGCTCTATATCCATTAAAAAAGAGATTTTTTTCTTTGAACAAAAACACTGAAAGAGCTATAGCCACAGGACCAAAAACAAACTTGTAATGTTCTCAAAAGAGTTGGAGTAAGATATTTGCAAAACGTGTCTGTAGATCTAAGTATGCAGCCTGGGAAGGATCAGTATTTGGCTCTGCCACAAAAGTCAAAATCCCTGCCAACATAAATATAAGAGCAAAAAATGCTGTTTTATGTTCGGGAGATATCTTGCTGAGAAGTGATTTTTTTCTGGGCACGTCGGAGTGAATATAATAATCTAATATATAGTGCGTAGTATACAAGAAAACATATCTATATCAAGGCTAGTTAGTGAAGAGGTTGCTCTCAAAACAAAGTAGTCTCCAGTGAGCCACCATAATCAAATCCTATTCATTTACTTGAGTGGAGTATATAACTCTCTCAACCTGAAGATAAAAAGTATATAACGTATTCTTCTCCATCTCTCCTTATACTGGAAACTTCTTTTATATGTATAAGTGATCATTCTCAACTATTGTAAATATACTCTCAAAAAGAAGGAGTATATACATGTATGAGCAAGTTCTCAGGACTACATATAGTTTTATAGCGCGTATGTTCTGGAAGATGACATATATAATCTTCCTGCATTACAGAATATAGCTGCACTACTTCTTCCATAGAGTTTTTAACAGCTGATATTACTCCCTCCCCTAATAAACTTTCTGACCCAGCTGGTTTTTTTACGAGTACATATATATCATCATCCGTTGGAATCACATCTATCACATGTCCTATTCATTCATAGATAGTTGTATCATCAGCTATATCTCTTACTTTTGAAAAACCATATATTTTACTATATTCTATAGTCCTTCTCCCATCTGACTCATTCCATGAATATGAATCCATTCACAACTCTAATATGAATTCTCTATTTTGTGCATAAAAATACTCTTGAAACATAGGAATCACCACTCACTCCATATCTACAACTATAGGTCTACTGATTCTATTTCATGAGTTAAGAGAGAAACAGGTTTCATCCTTTTCTGTAAATGTAATCATTGCTTCTCATTCTCATTTTCATATAAATCGCTCAAGCTTACCATGTACGAGATATGCATCAGAGTCTCTATAAGAATATATATATGTATCCGTATCTCCCGAAAAAACAAAATACGTTGGATTTTCATCTTTATCTTTTCAGTAAGCAACAGGTGAATATAGCTTCGATTTATAAATTAAGTATATACTATATTCTGAGGTCATGAGAACATGGAAAGAAGTATTTTGAAACAATGTCGTATATCACTCAGAAATTTCTTCTGGAAGCTCAAGAGTTTGCATAACCTTTGCATTAGATAAAACCTGTATAACTCAAGCACTAAATCCTTCTAAATATACTTCTATGTCTGATTCTTGAATCATAGGATTTTTCGAGAGAAGGTGAGCTACTCATGATATAAATTCTTGTTTTGAAAAAATCTCATTTGCGTATTCATACATTCAAGGCTTTATTTCAAGATTACTCAGCAGAGAAGTATAAATAAGAGCAAACTGAGACTCAGTACATAGAGTTACTCAAAGATACTCATATAAAGTGCTAATAGAGCCTGAGTCAGTGAGATATGCTCCAATATCAAATACTAACTCTCTCATTCTTTCTCTTTCTGATTCGTGTTCTTTCATAAATAACAATATTTTTTATCTTTTAATTACTTTATATATATTTATAAATGTAAGTCAATAAAAATACCATATCTCTGATGATATGGTATTTTTACTATATGTGTGTGTTATATTATTTCTGGTGATTTTCGAGTTAGGCTGTTACAGCTTGTTTCTCTTTTTCTTCAGCTGCAAGTTCTTCTTTGGTTCGAAGCATTTTCCCAACTAGGAGTTCTGTATAGTAATCCTCTTTGAGTGTTTCGGCAATACTATCCTGGTTAGATCAAAACATCTGAGCTAATTGTTCTGTAACGTATATAGAGTCTATAGTGGTCTTTGCTTCCATAGCATGATCAAGTGACGCTTTTGATTCGGCAAGTGCCTGTTTTACTTCTTTTGAAAGAAATAGATTTTCAAATATATTTTTCATGGGTGGTATAAATTAGTAGGTAATATGTATAGTAATTTTTTTTAAAACGATGTTCTAACGAGAAGCTAAAAGTATTTTTCTGTTTTTCTCAAGGGCGATAGCTACAAAGTATGCTCCTTCTCAGCGAGTAATAAACGAATCTGGTCTAAAGTAACTCTTCCCAAACTTGTCTTTCCATGTTCTTCCTTCATCGAAGAATATCTCTGCTTTTTGTTCTGTTTCTTCATCTACATCTCTATAGTCTATAGATCCTCTTTCTATCAGGTCTTTATCTATCACGAGATATTGAGTTGCTTGCTCTAGAAACTGCCCTCTGGTTATATCCTGCCTCTCACTTCAGAGATTTTTGCTGATTTCTAGTATCTTTTGCGCTATTTTACCTTGGGTTGTTGGGTCAGATGTTTCATTTTTTATAGTAGTAAGAGTGTTTCTGATCCATATGTTCGCATCATACTGAGAGAGTCTTTTTTCTTCTTGGAAATATCCTCTTTCTACTCATCCAGTTACTCCTTTTTCTAGGGTAGAAACTATCTCATCATAGTATTTATAACTTGAGTGGAGTCCTTTTGGCGTAGTAACTCTGAGATTTTTTGCATGGAGTGTCTTTTTTTCATCTACTTTTACGAGTTCGAGTCTTGTGTTTCTATCAAAAGTTTTGTAGTCAAATATAAGCAGTCCTGCGACAGTATCATCATAATCATAGACGAGATGGTCTTGGTATTCTGTTTCTTTACAGTCTCTATTATAGATCGAACGTATGTTTTTGAGTTCTCACTTTTTGATACAGAAACGTACGTCTGCCTGAGAGTTTATTGCAAATCTTCCTTCAAATTCTTGTTTAATGAGTTTTGTTCCAAGATTATCTCTGAGAAGTACGATTCCTGTTTTTGCTTCACCAGTAACAATCGAAGAAGTAACAAAGAGTTTTCCTGCCGTTACTCCGAGAGATTTTCTTTCTTGTGTTTGTTTTGCATTTCCTACTCTCACTGGAATAGTTTTTAGAACTCTATCACCTAGCTTTATTTTGAGGTTAACAGTTCCTTGCTTCACTCCTGAGATAGATATATCTCTTTGACCGTTTTGGATATAAAATACTTCTGTTGGAAACGGTGTCGCGACACTCGTATCTATATCAAAACTAATTCCTCTTGGTGTCGTTCCTCTATAATCCCTTCCTCTTGTTGTTTTTACTTCTATAGTAAATTTTGTTGTTTTCCCTACTTCTACCTGATTGAGTCTCGATGTATTTTTGAAACTGATATCATGTGTATTTAGAAACTCATCTATTTCTCTGGCTTCTATTTCTTCTCTTGAGAGGAGTCCAACACGTGATATTTTTTGGGTAACTATTGGAGCTGCAACAACTGTTTGTAGAGCTTCCTCTTCTTTTTCTTCTTCTTTTGTTTCTACAGATCTAGACGCTACCACACTCGGTTCTTTTGCTATAGTTGTCTCAGATTTTGTGAGGTATGAATCATAATCAACTTTTGCTGTGGCTCTAGTTTTTGGTCCCCAGTATCCTGCTCAAAGAGAAGATGGGTTTTCAATAACTCCTCTTTCTATCTGGTAACGTATAATAGTATTTTCTATATCTTCGTAGTCTCCTGATATTTTCCCTTTATAAATTCATAGTTCTCTCATAAGTTCTTGAAGTTTAGATATATCCTCACTTGGAGACTCTTTGTATACGTAGGTATAAAATATGCCTACAGAAGATGCTTTAGTAGTATTTTTTGGTGTTGTTGTTTTTTGTGATTTTGTTGATTTCGAGTTTTTATTTGATGATACCAAAGATACTCTCATCTGATCGAGGATCGCTCCGTTTGTCTCTAAAAAGAGAAGTGGATCTATAGTATTACGCGCTAGCTCATCAAAACAAACTCCTTTTTCTACTATTTCAAAATATGAATACGGACACGTTTTTTGACTATAATAATATGGATAGAATGGTGCATCAAAATCTATCTGAAAATGAAGATGATTCCCCGTAGAGTTACCAGTGCTTCATACTTCTCCTATCTTTTCACCAGCTGTTACAAAGTCTCATTTTTTTGCTTGTATCTTTGAGAGATGTGCGTAGTTAGAAACTACTTTTCTTCCATTTATGTTATGTTCTACAGAAACGACTTGTCCCCAACCGAGTTCAGTACTTGAGACAATTACTTTTCCATCAGCCATAGCATATACTGGAGTTCCCTTTGCTGTTGCGATATCTACTCACTGGTGACCACCATTTCCTTGATCCCAACCATATTTATAGCTGGCACCCCAGAGGACTGTATAGATTCTTGTAAAATCATTATATCCTCCGTTTTTTGTTGCATATTTTTTATAATCTTTTGTATTCAGGGTAGGGAGTGTCTGTTTACAAGAAGATGATAGTGTATCAAAATCTTGAAATCTACACTCGAGTTTCGATATTTCCTGTATAGGATATACGATCTTGTCAGCAGCTTGTGCTGGTGTTGCTATTATTCCTGATACGAGTAAAGCAACACTCACCTGAAACATTTTTATTTTAGTATTCATAGTTATCATTTAGAAATAATTTTTTAAAAGTATTTTTTTTCTTATACTCTTGGTATATATTGTTATAAGTATAAGGTACTTTACTTTTAAATATTTTGTGTACTTAATCATTTCTGTAACTTAATTGTGCAATAAAAAATATATATTGTCAAATATTAAGTATACTTTTTTATATACTTTTATATAAATATATTGATTATTACCTATAAATAGACAATATTATCGTGTATTTACTTTTTGTATTTTTATTGTATTAACATATAAATGGATATATTTTGACTCCAAATACAGCCTTCTTTTTATGGCTTTATGTATGCTATAAGTTTTTGACTATGTTATTACATGATACGACAAAAGAAAAAACTCTTTATTCATCACTTAGATGATTTATTCTTCTACGTGTTTCTTGGAGTTATAGTCGGAGGGAGACTCGGATATGTATTATTTTATAATTTTTCCTACTATATATATCACCCTCTAGAGATACTTATGATCTGGAATGGGGGAATGAGCTTTCATGGATGAGTTGTTGGAGTGGCTGTTGCCATGTACGTATTTTCAAAAGCCAAAAATATATCGTTTCTGATGATAGCAGATGAAGTAGCCAGAGTTGTCCCTGTAGGATTATTCTTTGGGAGAATAGGAAACTACGTCAATAAAGAACTCCTATGATTTCCATACACTTGACCCCTGGCTGTCCAGACACCTGCTGGAAGTTTCTTTCCATCACCACTCCTTGAGGCTCTATTAGAATGAATCGTATTATTTCTTATACTTTCCTACTTCTATAATAAAAAACAATCTGCTTGATCCCAAATACAGCATGGGTATATCGCTGCTCTATTTCTTTTGTGATATGGAGTATTTCGTATATTTGTAGAAGTATTTTTCCGTACTCCTGACGCACATATAGGCTATATACTCCCTTATGTATCAACAGGAACTATCCTCTCTATAGTTATGGTAGCAATCGGAGGGGTGTTTTGTATAAAGTTCAAAAAATAGCACCATGAAAAACCTGTCACTCGCATCACTTCTCGTAATACTCAGTATAGCAGCAACTCTATGAGCACATTTCGATACTCGTTTTTTTGCCTTTGGTCTCAATAGAAACTTTCTCGACCAAGGAATATATCATATATACGCAATACAGATATTTGTATCGCAGTTTATACATGGGGGGTTGTTTCACCTGATTTTCAACAGTGTCTTTGTATATTATTTTGGAAGTCATGTACAATATATACTATGATATAGAAAGTTCTTGATATTTTTTATACTAAGTGCTATGTTCATAGCTCTAGGGATAACACTTCTAGGAAACCCTTATGTAAATACTATAGGAATGAGTGGATTTGCTCTCTCACTCGTAACCTACTATACTCTACACTTGAGGTCAATTTGAGATCCTGAGTACAAGTGAGGTATCACAGCTATAGTTATAAACATCCTCGTAGGATTTTCTCCCCAGATAAGTTTTTTAGGGCACTTCCTAGGAGTAGTGTTTTGAGGGATATACTATTATACTCTAGAGATTACAAAAAAGAGAGGATAATTCCTCTCTTTTTTTATGCTTGTATTTCTTGAGCTTGTTCTTTTTCTTCGAGCTGCTTGTTGAGTTCATCCCAGACATCTTTGGGGATATTCTTTGCTATTTTTACCTCTGGATATCTCTTTGCTGCGAGAAATGGTCCTCTACGAGAGTTCTTTACTACCATCTCTTCTCACGTTTCTTCATCTACGAGCAATCCTCTCTCAGCAAGTATTGCTTCGAGAATTTCTTCTTTTTCTGATTTTATCTTCCCTATCCATTTTACTTTTGGATACTCGCTACTTGCCAGAAACGGACCATAACGTCCTGTCTTCACGACTACGGTTCCTTCTATTCCATCGGGGCATGGTTTTCCTTCATATTTATCTCTGAGGTACTGGAGTGCATCTTTTTCTTCTTGTGGTTGTTCTATATGTTTACACTCTGGGTATCAGCTACATCCTATAAACTTTCCTCCTTTTGAGAACTTATATATGAGGTCATTTCCACATTTTGGACACTTTTCTCCTGTTTTTTCTACTACTTTTTCGGCTTTTTCTGACGCATTATCTATATTTTTCTTGAGTGAATCATTCCAGAACTTCTCAAGCATAGTCGTGTAGTTTTGTTTTCCATCTGCGATCTTATCAAAATCCTCTTCTACCTCACGAGTAAACTTATATTCCATCATCTGAGAAAAGTATTCACTCAAAAAGTCTGTTACCGTAAATGCTGTTTCTGTAGGGTGAAGATGTCTTTTTGCTCATTTTTCTACATACCCTCTATCTATGATAGTTGATATAGTAGGAGCATAAGTAGATGGTCTTCCTATTCATTCTCATTCTAGTTTCTTTACGAGACTTGCCTCAGTATATCTCGCTGGTGGACGGGAAAAACTCTGATCAGAGAAGAGGTTTTTTGTTTCGAGTATTTCTCATACCTCTACTTTTGGGAGCATATTTGAGTCCTCCTCTTCTGTCTCATCATCTGTTCCTTCTATATAGAGCTTCATAAAACCATCAAATTTTATGACTTCTCCTTTTGATATCCATGATTGGTTGTTAGCTTTCTCGGGAGCGAAGCTATAAGTAGTGACTTCTACCACTGCTTCTGACATTTGGCTCGCCAGAGTCCTCTTCCATATAAGTGTATAGAGCTTGAGTTGACCAGCGTCCAGAACATCTCTGAGTGAGTCAGGGTGACGAGAGAGTTCTGTAGGACGAATAGCTTCATGCGCTTCTTGAGCTCATTTTGATTTAGTAGTAAAGTCTCTTGAGCTATGATACTGTTTTCAGAAGTCTTTTTCTATTACTTTTTTTGCGTCATCTTTTGCCAGTTTTGAGAGATTGACGCTATCAGTTCTCATATAGGTAATGAGTCCAGTTCTTTCTCCATTTCATAGATCCATTCCTTCATAGAGTTTTTGAGCTACGGTCATTGTCTGCTTTACAGAAAAACCACATTTTCTAGAAGCTTCTTGCTGAAGTGTACTCGTAGTAAACGGAGCTCCTGGTTTTCTCTTGCTGTCTTTTTTGTCACTGTCTCTGAGTTCAAAGCTCAAGGGAAGGTTGGAACTCAGTCTGAGATAGTCTTTTTTATTTTTCCCTTCTTTGAGAGATGATATATCATCTACGAGCGTAGCTAGTACTTTTTGGACATCTTCTATAGACTTGAGTTTTTTGACTTTTCCATCTATCTTTGAGAGTGTTGCTACAAACTTTGACTTCCCTTTTGAGAGTTCTACTGATATCTTCCATGATTCTTCTGGGACAAATGCCTGGATTTCTCTTTCTTTTTCTACGATCAGTTTCACTGCTACTGACTGTACACGACCAGCAGAGAGACCTTTACGAATTTTTTGCCAAAGCACTGGTGATACTTTATATCATACGAGTCTATCTAGGAGCCTACGTGCCTGTTGTGCGTCAACTAGGTCTAGATCTATAGTTCTTGGAGATTTTACAGCTGTTGTGATAGCTGTTTTTGTGATTTCGTGAAACACTATTCTACTAGTAGTAACAGGATCGAGTTTGAGAGCGTGACATAGATGCCAGCCAATAGCTTCTCACTCTCTATCCTCATCCGTTGCTATCCAGACTTGTTTTGCTGTTTTTGCGAGTTTTTGGAGTTCTTTTACAGTTTTTGCTTTTTCTTCTGATATATCATACTCTGGTACAAATCATCCTTCTATATCTATTCAGAGTGATTTTTTTGGAAGATCTCGAATATGTCCCATCGAAGCGACTACTTTGTAGTCAGGACCGAGAAATTTTTCTATTGTTTTTCCTTTTGCAGGTGATTCGACGATTACGAGGTTTTTTGCCATGCTTATAGTGTGTATTGAAGGGTAAAATTATGCACACTACTTTATAGGCAATAAATACGAAGTCAAAAAAAAATTAGGATTCCAAAACTAATTTACAAGAATATCCATCTCATATTTCATAATCAAAAACACTCCCATAAATCTCTTCCTCCTCTCACGTCTCATCATGAATAACGCTCACAGGAGTATATCCTATAGTTTGAAAAAAATCTATCTTATTTATATCTCTTGTATACTCATTTTCTGGTAGACGATATCAGAGTTCTTCCCATATTTTGTAGAGTTGTGTAGCCACTCCTCTTCTACGAAATTGTTCTGATATTTCTATTCATATATGCTCAAACTCTTCATCTCCTACACAAAACTTTCATTCAAATATTTCTCATATAATAGTACCATCTTGACTTCTTAGACATATACCATTTTCACAAGTACAAATAGTATCTTGAGTTATAGTAATAGCATATCCAATGGCATCTGATATATCTGCAATAATATTATATATCTCTGCAGTCACTCTCTCAAGAGGTATATCATCTCAAATATCTAGAATATCTACATTCTCCATACATTATATCTGAGCAGTATTTTTCACGAGATTCTTATTGTCATATGGAAATTTGTAGTTTTCTAGGTATTTCACAACAGAAGCATAAATACTCCACTTGTTATCAGCATCATAGAGATAACAGTTTCCCTCACCTCGAATAGGGTTAAACTCTTTTAGAAGTGATCCAAGACAATTTTTCTTATAGACAACCGGAACTATTCCTTCTTTTAGGAGCTCTTGGATGTTTTTATCTCCATTGCAAATAAAGAAATCAAAACCTGAAATTATTTTTTGTAAGTCTTTTTCAAATACATGCCTTATATTTTTGGGTGCATTATGATCAGACAGGTCTTGGAATACTACAAAATCTGCATCACAAAAAGATAATCACTCCAAAAATTCTGGAGTGATTTCTATACTAGAACAAATAAATCCAAGAGCTCTTTTCTTTCCTGTGAGTCCAAGCATTTTTTTGATTTTTTCTTTATTTTCTGTTTTTGCAGAAACAATAGCGTTAATAGTCATGTCATGTGTGAAAAATATATATACATATATTGTATCATACTGGAACAACTTTTTCCAAAAAATATCGTTTGACAAAGAGATAATAAAAACATAACAATTAAGTTTGATAGATTCTTTTTTCTCTATACACTGCTGATTATAACAAATACCTAAACAGCCTATCAATGCACAAAGATTTTTGGCAACAACAACTCAAAAAGCACAAGAAATTGTGTTTTTTAGCACCTATGGATGGATATGGTGATAGTCCCTATCGTCAGACTATGAAGCGTGTTGCTCCTCATATATATTGTATTAGTGAATTCTATAGTGCCGATGGACTCGTTCACTCAAAGTTCCTGGGTGACAGTGTACTCCCTCACCAAGACATAGAAAAACCACTCATAATACAGATTTTTTGAAAACATCCCGAAAACTTTGCAAAAGCAGCAAAAATCATAGAGAGATATAACGTTGCAGGTATAGACATAAACATGGGATGTCCTGCAAAAAAAGTCGTCAGAAGTGGTCATGGATCGAGTCTCCTCATCAACGAAGATCTCGCTTTTGAAATAGTCGATACCCTCAATAAAGCAACAAAACTCCCTATATCTGTAAAAACTCGTAGAAGTTTTGATGGAAATCAAAACCTCGTAAAGTTCGCAAAATGACTCGAAAATGCAGGAGCAAAACTGATCACGATTCATGGGAGAACTGCAAAACAAGCCTACACTGGAAGCGCAGACTTCACCGATATATATGAACTCAAAAAACACCTCTCTATTCCCGTGATTTGTAATGGAGATATCATGAACTATGACCAAGGAATGCAGAGAGTTCAAGATCTAGATGGTTTTATGATCGGAAGAGGAAGTTTTTGAAATCCATGGTGTTTTCTCTCAGAGACACACGAAAGCACCCATGATGGGATGATAGATACAGCAAATTTTCATAATGGTATCTACCACCCTCCCCTCAGGGATATACTTGATACGATGCTCTTTCACGCACGTGAACTCGTCAACGTAAAATGAGAGAGAAAATGAAGTCTCGAAATACGTAAGCACCTCGTACAATACCTCAAGAATTTCCCTGGAGTCAAAGAATATCGTCGTGAACTCGTGACCGTAGAATCGATAGACGATAGTATCAGAGTTATAGAGGCTATTAGAGCAAAGTACAAAACACATCTCGACAAAAAACCAGGGTTGGGAGAGTTGGATAAGCTGTAGTATTGTTTTTATATATACCTATACAACACTCGCTCTATTTCAAAAAGTATATCTTTCTCACTACTTCCTATCAGCTTCCCCGTTTTCATAGATCTATCTACACATATAAGTTCACTATAGAGTTTCCCCAGTGTCGAGAAATCCATTCTCGGAGTCCTATCTACCAGAAATCCCCTATTCCCTAATTTCAGGGAAGTACGAATCATTGCAAGAGGTATTTTTTTGTGTTTCAGGAGAGAGATGTAGTAACTCGTTCTGAGATTACCCAGAAGTGAGTTATAGATCATATATATATTGGTATTTTCTGAGAGTATCTTCAGTGTTTCAAATACATTTTTTGTATCGCAAGCGAGGACACTATCAACTAGAGTAAAAATACTCTCATCAAGTTCTGGAAATATATGGTCGCGAACATGCGTCCCATCTACAGCAGGATAGAATATAAGCAGTTTCTCGATCTCTCCTATGATCTTTTGTTTGTTTCCAGATTTATATCTAATAAGGAGGTTTACAGCTTCTGGAGAAACTATTCCCTTGTATTTTCTTTGTAGATCTCCTGAGAGCTCTGATCATATCTGCTGGTCAAATACTTCTACTTTTTCAGCAATTTTTATGAGTCATTTATAGAACTTGGACCTCTTATCTGGAGCCCCATAGGATACTACCACTATAGTTTCACTTGATAGTTGATTTATATTTTTCAGTAAAAATTCTTGTTTTTTTTCACTTTCGATAGTCTTTCTCTCACTTGGGTCTATATCTATGATTATGAGTTTTTTTGAGGCAAAGAGACTATTACTCAGAAGTGCTTCGGCCAAAAAATTTGTATCTACTTCGGAGAGGTTTTTTATATGTGTCAGGTTGAAATCTCCGTGTTTTTCACAAAAGAGTTTCTTCCATTTTTGTGTGTGATTTCCTACACTATAACTATCAGTTCATGTAAATACATAGAGCATAAAAATGTTTAGCTAAGAAGTTTTTTGAGTTTTTTATTTTCAGATTTTTCTATCATATCATACACTTCAACTACAGACTTGAGGGAGTTTTTGAGGTGTATCATGTCTTTGACTCCTGCTCTATTTAGGGTTAGTCTACTGAGAATAGCATCTATATCTGATACCTGTTTGAGTTTCTCTCTGATACTATCCAGCAGCCTCCTATCTGAAATCAAAACATCAATAAAATCATGACGTTTTTTGATCTCTTTTATATCCTGAAGTGGGTGGAGTATTTGCTCCCTGAGTCTCCTCTTTCACATAGATGTTTTTGTATGATCTAAAACCCCTAGGAGAGTTCCGGTCTTTGCAGAAGCAGTAGAGATATTGTACACCAGATCAAGACTACGGATCGTAGACTCATCCAGTTGCATATATCAACTGTGGGACTCATAAGAAAGAGTCGTGATAAACGATAGATCTGTTTTTTGATTTTTTTGTAAATACTCAAGGAGTTGTCACGCAGATATCTGACACTGTTGTTTGCCTTCTATCCCAAAACTCTCAAGACTCTTTACTCAAAAAAAGTCCCTGAGTATCTGGGCAGGAGATATCTGGGAGTCATAAAAGTATATGTTGAGTCCGTATTTTTTTTGGAGAACATCTCTGAGCTCTATGTCGTCAAATAAACTCTTTTGCAGTACAACTTCTGAAGGGGCAAGTTTATATATTTGTTCACATATTTTTTGAAATCATTCTAACTGACTAGTCCAAAACCTGCCTGTTACACTATCGAGAACAGATATCCCATATACTCCTGCACTCATACTCAGTGACAAGAGAATCTGTGACCTGTCTGTCGCGTCATACGCGTCTGACTCGAGGTGTAATGTTGCAGGGGTTACTACTCTTGCTACTTCCCTTTTGACGATTCATTTGAGTTTTGGATCTGAGACTTGCTCAGCTATAGCCACTCTATATCCAGCATCGATAAGCTGTCAGAGGTAACGTTCTTTTGCGTGATAGGGTATCCCCGCAAGTGGTATAGGATCTGGAGCATTTTTGTTTCTCGTCGTGAGTGCTATTCCTAGAACACTATGCGCTATTTGAGCATCCTCATGAAACATCTCATAAAAATCCCCCATACGAAAAAATAGTATCGTATCTGGATGCTGCTCTTTTATATCGTAGTATTGCTGCATTGCAGGAGTTACATTCATAGGTATTTTTTGAGATATAACATATTTCTCTGACGAATACTTCTCTTTTGGTATTTTTCGGTATCGACGTAACGAGATATATTGAGCAGAAGCGCAAACCCCAGAGTCAGTGACAAAAGACTCGATCACCCATAACTAATAAATGGAAGTGTAATACCAGTAAGAGGAACTATATTGAGGTTTACCCCTATGTTTATAAATGCCTGAAGTGCGATCCAGCATGATATCCCTACAGCAGCATACCTGGCAAACAGATCTCCTACATGCCTCGCGATCCAGAGTCCTCTATAGAGTATATATCCATAGAGTGACACGAGTACAAATGCTCCTATAAATCAGAGCTCTTCCACTATCACTGAAAATATAAAATCCCCTTGTACCTCAGGAAGGTATCAAAATTTTTGTATAGATTTTCCAAATCACAGTCCCGTAAAACCTCAGCTTCCTATAGCAATAAGTGCCTGTTCTGTTTGATAGTTAATTCTTTTGTTTTCTATAGCTTCTTTTTTGTCATCAAGAAAGTTATCTATTCTTTGAGTTATATACCCGAGATTGTTGAGGTTTTTTCCTGTTTCTTTGTCATAATCTCCCGAGAGATATACCCCCGATACGAGCATCATTCAGAGTCAGACCAGTAGCAGCAGATAGCGCACATTTGCTCCAGCAATAAAAAACATCATAAAAGAAACAGGTACTACTACCATAATAGTCCCAAAGTCTGGCTGGAGTCACACTACTAGTACGACTACTCAGAGCAAAAACGCAAAGGGCAAAAATCACTGAGAAAAAGTATGGAGGTGTGCGTGGTATTTCTTGAAAAAATATGCCAGGTATACAATTAGAGAAAATTTTAAAAACTCTGTTGGCTGTATCGTAAAAGGAATACCAGGAATAGAAAGCCATCACCTCGCTCCGTTAAAATTTTCCCCAGCAAAAAGCACTACTACAAGTAAAACCATACTAAGCATTAAAAAATACTTTGCGTATTTCTCAAAAAATTTATACGGGATCTTTACCAAAACCCCCAAAACTACAAAAGAAATAATCACGTGAGAGATATTCCTCAGAACATAAAAATGATTATAAGCCTCTTCTATAAATCATTTACTCTCCTGGATACTCGTCACACGAAAAGACGAATACACCGAAACACTACTAATCATGATCATTCCAAAAATAATCAAAAAAAGTATGGTAAAAAAGAGTTTATAATCGACCTGTCACATATGTTTTAGTTCACGAGATTAGAGAGGGCTGCTTCGGCTCCAGGAAATACTATAATCACCAGACCTCTGAGAAATATCAGTCCAAATATCACCACAATCGGAGTAAAATCAAATGCCCCAAAAGAAGTGGGAATATAGCGTTTTACAAAACTATAAATAGGTCTGAGTACATCTGAGAGAAACTTTGGACGAAACTGTATCCCAAGGAGAGTCAACCATGATAAAATAACATCGAAAAATACCAGATATTGAAGTATCTCGAGAAATATAATAAGAGTCAATCAAATAGTTGCCATAAAGGAGTTATATAGGGAGTAATGTTTTTATTTTTTTGTGACGTTGTTGTATCCGTCTTCTGCTGCTTTTTCTTGGGCTTTTTTCTTACTAGTACCATTTCACTGTCATATGAGTGTATCTCAGAGATATATTCCTACCAAAAAGTCTTTATCATGATCGGGTCATTTCTCTTCGATGACACTATAGGTCGGAGTGATATCGAGTTCTGCTTGGGTGTATTCTTGTACCAGAGTTTTGAAGTCCTTGAACAGTTTGTTTTCCACTATATGATCTAGGGTCGTATATATATGTGTCATGATAAACCTTTCAGCTGATTCAAGTCCAATATCTATGTATATCGCTCCTATAAATGCTTCGAGGGTATTTGCAAGTATATAGTCGTTTTTTCTTCCTCCTCCTATTTCTTCTCCTTTTCCGAGAAATAAATACTCATCAAAATGGAGTCTATTTGCTACTTCCGCGAGATTTCTCCCACGAACCAGAGCACTACGTATATCTGTGAGTTCTCACTCTTGTTTCTCTGGAAATTCACTAAAGAGACTACTCGTAATAACAAGTTCTAGCACAGCGTCTCCGAGAAACTCAAGTCTTTCGTTGTGCGCTGGAGTGAGATGTGGTTTTTCATTTACTATAGATCTATGGACAAATGCCAGTACAAAAGTATCTATGTGATTGCATGATAGATCGAGTTTTTCTAGAAGAGCTCCTATTCTCTTGTGCGCTATTTCTTTGTGATCGTTTTGTGATTCGGGTAACACGTATATATGAGGTTAGATAGTGTATTTTTTACATGGTTCAAATACTACTAATTTTTATTTTTTTGTAAAGCTCCAAAAGACCTATGAAAATAGAGAAGATTTGCTCTGGTTTTTGGGGGGTATTTCCTGATGTTTTTCTAAGTTCTTGTAGTAACTATTGAGTATTCCATTAACGATTTTCCCAGAGGACGTATCTCCGTAAGTTTTTGCTATCTCTACGGCTTCGTTGAGGGACACTTTTGCTGGGATAGAATCAGACATAAATCTCATCTCACAGATACCAATACATACAGAAAGTATATTTGCCTTGTTCATCGTATCTGTATCGAATTTCGGAGCATAGGTCTCTAGTATATGAAGGCAATACGACTCGTTATCCACAACGAGTTGATACATCTGATCGAGGTACTCGGTATCGACAGAGTATTCAAAAATCCCCTCAAAAAAAGCAGCATGAAAGAGTTTCTCATCTACTTCTCAAAAGAGTCTTGCGTAGAGTTTTTGAAACAAGAATTTACGGGTTTTTTTTCTCGCGACTTGGGACATGGTAAAACAAAAAATATATGTAAAGAGCACAAAAAAAGATCTCTAGATATATATCTGAGATCTTTTAAAATAGGAATTATATTCTTGTTGTTTTTTTAGCTTTAGTTTTTTGAGCTACAACTTGCTTTCCTTTGTACATTCCATTTTCATCAGCAAAGTGAGAGAGTCCTGTTCCTTCAGCGTTGAGAGCAACTCTATTCCAGAGTTTTCTTGCAGTTAGCTGCATCCAGTTACTTGTTCTCTGTCTACTTCTATGTTTAGAATGTTTTTTCTTTGGTCCAAAAGCCATGATCCACGTATTTAAATATATAAGAACAAAAATTACTGGCAGAATATATACAGAAAAAAGGAAAATGCAAAAAAAAAAATAATATTATCTTCACATAAGTAAGTTTTTAAAACAGCCATATCAATAACGTTAAGTATAAGAACAGTTTATTAGAGATTCTTTGTTTAAGGTTATAAGCTCTTCTACTAGATATTTAATTGACAAAAGTTATTTATGCATATATTGTATATTTAATAGTGAATAAATTTTGTATAGGTATGCATAGCAAATATAAAAGAAAATGGTGAACTTGAGTAAATGAAAGCTTACTGACTAGGGATAAATCATCATATTCTCCTAAAAATGTTATAGATAGCATAGATGATAAATCAATAAAATACTTAGAAAGCTCTGATTTTCTTAATTTAGATACAAAGTCAAGAATACACATCTTATCAGCATATATAATTAGTAGAGTCTTAGAACCAAATCTGGAAAAGATTAAAAACGAACCACAGTTTAGGTGAAAAATATTAGAATGTACGACTCCTGAAAGGCATGCTTATATTTTAAAGATAGTGGAATATTTTTTACTACCTGATTGAGAAGATAATACAGGAATATGATTTATAAGAGAAGATTACCCTCAAATCTATACAGATGTTTGTAAGAAGTTATCAGAAGATCTTTTGGAGGACGGTAAGAATCCAAATTCCCCTTTTTATAAACTTCCTTCTAGAGAGAAAGGAGATTTTACTATAGCTATTTTAGATGGCTTAAACTTTGGAATGTTAAATATAATAGCATCAAAGAATACTTTTAAAGATATGGATTTACCAACTAAAGATGTACAACTTCACACAAGAAATATAGTATATCAATTAGCTTCTATAAATATGTCTGTTGTAGGGAAAATTGTAACCACTATTTTTGAATGAAATATGAAAACATTGGAAGTAAATATAAGAGATTCTGCTTTTGAAATTATAAATAATAATTGAAAGCTTGAATTCTCCCCTCAAAAGCCATCCTTAACTATGAGAAGTTGTGTATTAAGAGTATTAGAAAAACTCAAAGGTTCTAAAACAGAAGGAAAGACATTGTTTTGCCCCGCTTTATTTTCAAAAATTTTCAAACAATTGTCAGAAATATTACTTTGGGAATAATTGTATGGATTTTTGAAAAAATCTTGCAATTTACTATAGATTCGTAGTATAATATATACATATCCAGAGAGAACGAAAGAGAAGAGGCTCGCTTGTATCGTTCCAGCAACCTAATTTTGTCAAAGAAAAAAAGGTGCTCCTTCCTCCCCACAGTGTGGGAAAGATATAAAAAAATTAGCAACAATTTTTCACAAAGCTTTTCCCAAATATATTTGGGAAAAGCTTTTTTAATATATCAAAACTGGAATGTTATTTTTATTTTTTTAGATTTTTT
>CALDZK010000014.1 GCA_937944145.1 uncultured Candidatus Altimarinota bacterium | reverse complement strand
CGTAGTATCCACAACGTCTCCTCATATAGTAACATTACAACTTGAATCAAAATTATCACTACATATCGCTCAAAACTCTATATATGGAGTGTTTCTCAAAAGAGTAATAGTTCCACTTCCTGTCAGATTAATTACTGGAGCTGTAGTATCTACCACATTTACCGTTCTGCTTACTTGAGTCGCAGTATTGTCTGACGAATCTGTGACGTCATAGGTTATCGTGTAGCTTCCAACAGAGGTAATATCTACTGGATTATTTGTAGTGATACTTGAAGTAATATTTCCATCCTCTGTATCCTGGGCTATAGCTCACGCGTCAATATAGCTCGTGTTTACCTCTACTGTTTCACTTGGATTTCCAGTAAGTGTTACAGCTGGTACATCTCCAGCGATTATATTTACCGTTCTCGTTACCTCAGTCGCTATATTTCCATTGGTATCTGTTACATTATAGGTCACTATATATGTTCACAGAGTCGAACTATCTACACTATCTCATCAAACAACTACACCACAAGTTGCATCAAAATTATCACTACAGTTTGCTCAAAATTCTGTATAGAGAGCATTTCTCACAAGTGTTAGTGGATCTGATCATACCAGAGATATAACTGGAGTTGTAGTATCTACTACGTTTACCGTTCTTGTTACTTGAGTTGCTACATTTCCATTGGCATCTGTTACGTCATAAGTCACTATATATGTTCACAGAGAGGTAATATCTACTGGGTTTACCGTTACTATATCTCATGAAACATTTCCATCAAAGTTATCTGTTGCTGTAGCTCACAGGTCTGTGTAACTCGTATTTACCTCTACTGTCTCAGTAGCGTTTCCAGTCAAAGAGATCACCGGGACTGTTGTATCCACGACGTTTACGGTTCTTGTTACCTCTGTCGCAGTATTTCCAGAGCTATCTGAGACATTGTAGGTTACGGTATAAGCTCATAAATTACTGGTATCTACAGGATTATTTCTAATAATTGAAGAACTGATATCTCCATCAAGATTATCGCTTGCTGTAGCTCCAGCATCACTGTAAATAGTATTTACTTCTACTATTTCTGGACTTGTTCAAATGAGTAAAATAACAGGCAAGGTTGTATCTTCTACGGTTATAGTTCTCACTACCTCTAGAGCAGTATTTCCAGAACTATCTGAGACATTGTACGTTACATCATACGATCCTGGAAGAGCAGTATTTATAGCACTACTATCTATAGTAACACTTGATCACGCTAGAGTATCAAAGTTATCACTCACTGTTGCTCACAGTTCTGAGTACGTGGAACCAACCTCTAGGACTATCTCATCAGAACCTACAAGTGAAATAATCGGTGGAGTCGTATCTACGACATTTACCGTTCTAGTGACCTGTGTTGCAGTATTTGAGTTACTATCAGTAACACTGTAGCTCACTGTATATGTTCCCAGATTTGTAATATCTACTGGATTGTTCGTCACAATAACTCCTGTAATATCTCCATCAAAATTATCTGTCGCTGTAGCTCACGCATCTGTATAACTCGTATTTACTTCTACCGTTTCTATAGTATTTCCTAAAATACTTATTATCGGTGGGGTTGTATCTACGACATTGATCGTTCTCTCTATCTGAGCAGCTGGATTTCCAGCTGTATCTGTATAATCATATGTGAGTATATATGATCAGAGTATTCCTGTATTTACAGATCCAGCTCATACTACTGATCCTGTGCCATCTATATTATCACTAAACTCAGCTCATCCATCGGCGTAAGCACTGAGATATTCTACTGTTTCAGGACTTGGAGTTATGAGTGTTAGTACTGGAGGAGTAGTATCTATTATGTAGTCAAGTTCAGACTGTATGGTATTATTTCCTGCGACATCATCAGCTGAAACAACAAGATCTCCTGAATCATCTATTTGAATCGTACAATCAACTCGTAAATTAGAAGTCTGTACACAAGATACTGCAGAAAAGTTTAGTGTAGAACTTGTCGAGATGCTCACATCTGATACATCTATTCCAACATCATCAGTGATAAGAATAGTTGTATCACTAATTGGTGCGTTATCGAGTTTCGTAGGAGCATCTATAGCAATTACTGGATCTATCCTATCTACAATGTATGATTGAGACCTCTGTCCCACAGCTCCATTTACAACATCCGTTGCAGTGATAGTAATAGAATCTGAGCTTGCAACATTATTTATACTACAATTTACAGGACTCGTGTATGGGTCTGTGGTGTCTCCCCCACTTCATATACAGCTTCAAAGGCTTGCTCATGTTATACCTGGAGTGAGTGTAATATTGGTGAGATCATTACCTGCAGGTGACGAGATAGTTACACTTGAATCTATAATAGTAGCATTACTCAGTGTTGTTGGTGCATTTATAGTTACATTTGGAGGAAAAGACACATTATAAAATGAAGAATTCCCAGCTGTATCAAATACCGTTATTACCACGTTATGAATACTCTCATCTGGATCAAGATTGAGAGTAACGGGACTTGTCACGGGGTTAATAGTTGTGGGAGTACCACTACCAGATCCCCCATCATTTGCATTATATGTAATAGTATAAAAATCTATTGCTACATTATCCGTTGCAGAAAAAGTGATTTGAGGGCTATCAATACTAAAACTTCATTGTGTATCAACAGAAACGTTTGGAATATTTGGAGGGATTCTATCAATAATATAATTAGTTTCTAGGTCCTCATGATCATTTCACGCAGCATCAAAGGCAAGAACTCTCAGATCTCATGAACTATCTATAGAAACACTACACACCACTTCATTTGTAGACACTTGACTACAACTTAAAGATGAAGTAGTAGCAGTAGATAATAAGTCAAGAGATCACTGTAGGTCGAGTTCTACATCTCACACACTAATAGGTCTATCGTCTGTAACGGTAATAGTGGTGTTAGTAATAGAGTTATTACTCAGCTTTGTTACAGGAGTGATATTTACAACTGGATCAACCTCATCAAGATCATTGATACTTATAGTAAAACTTTCATCATATGTAAGAACTCCGTCTGAAACTTGTATACAAATATCATAATTACTTTGTGTTTCAAAATCATATACTATTGCTGCACCTAGATCTGTTCCTGAGACAGAAAAGCTCGCATCGTCAGGTCACGCAATAGCACAAGAAAGTGCGAAAGTAAGTGTGCTTGAGTCTTCTCCATCGTCTACTCCAGAAAGAGTCCCAATGATACCTCAAACAGTATTGTTTTCATCTATATTTGTGTTACTCAGGGATATATCTGTTGGGGGGAGGTTTATATCATTTATACTTATATTAAATGTTTCTTCATAAACTCATCCGTTTCCATCGTTTGTTGCTATCCTAATATCATAGTTTTGTTGTGTTTCAAAATCTGCGACTGGAGTAATTACTAAACTATTTCCAGAGATACTAAAACTCGCATTATCGGTATCTCAGCTTCCTACTACAAGACTATATGTGTGAGTATCTCAACTGTCTGTATCAACAGTAGAAAGTGTTCCTACTATAGCTCAAGTAGAATTATTTTCGTCTATATTCTCATTACTAAGGTCTATATCAGTAGGGACAGCATTGAATTGATTTGCAGACCCAGGAGTCGGAATACAGGTATCTGACCAATCAAGGTCTGTTCCAGTATCAGGAACTGGGAGTCTACATATTGGGAAGTCTACTGCCTCAAGATCCCATCCACCTGCGCTATCTTCCCATCTCACAAAATCTATACTTGCTCCACCCGGTTCTTTGAGTTCGAGCTCATCACTTGGGGTATTTCTGAGGTTAAAAAATGAAGTTCATGGGAGGTCAACATCTGGAGTCACTCCTGGATACACAGCTTGGAAATCGGTAGTTTCATTGGTAACTACTATATATCCTCCGGCTGGTATCGTCACTGATGGAAATGTAAATGACTTACTTGAACTCGCTCATACCTGTTCAGTTATGGTCCAATTTTCTATATTTACCACTCATGAAGTTGGGTTGAATATTTCAAACCATTCAGCTTGAGACTCGTTTCCTGGAGAATCATACTCTACCTCATTGATGAGAAGTGGTGCTGGAGTTACGTTTACGATTCTTGTTACTTGAGTAGCTATATTCCCAGAGGTATCTATTGCATCATATCTGATAGTATAGGTTCCCACTCTCGCTATATCAACACTATCTCATCATACAACTACACTACAAGTTGTATCAAAGTTATCACTACAATTCGCTCATGGATCAGTAAAACTCGATCATTGTACAAGATTCACTGGATCTGATCAAACAAGTGTTATAACTGGGGCAGTTGTGTCAATTATGTTTACTGTTCTAGTAACTTCTATTGCATCATTATCTGAACTGTCTGAAACGTTATATGTAACAGTATACGTTCATAAAGTAGTAGTATCTACTGGGTTTAGAGTCACTATATCAGTTGTAATATCTCCATCCTCGCTGTCGCTCGCAGTAGCTCCGTCATCGATGTAACTAGTATTTACTTCATGAGTTACAGGACTCACACCAATGAGACTAATATCTGGAATATCTCAGGTAATTACATTTACCGTTCTACTTACTTGAGTTGCGGGGTTTCCTGAACTATCTGAAACATTATACGTAATAGTATATGTTCATAAAGTAGTAGTATCTACTGGATTTAGAGTCACTATATCAGCAGTAATATTTCCATCAAAAGTGTCGCTTGCAGTAGCTCCATCGTCGATGTAAGAGGTATTTCTAATAACAGAAACAACTCCCAAACCTGTAAGAGTTAGCTCAGGAGGAGTTGTATCAAGAACATTTACAGTTCTTGTTACTTGAATCGCATCATTATCAGAACTATCTGAAACGTTATATGTAACAGTATACGTTCATAAAGTAGTAGTATCTACTGGGTTTAGAGTCACTATATCAGTTGTAATATCTCCATCCTCTGTGTCACTTGCTGTCGCTCATACATCGCTATAGCTAGTGAGTACTTCTACTGTTACTGGAGATACTCAGCTTCTTGTAATAACTGGGATACCTCACGCGATAACATTTACAGTTCTCGTAACCTGCGTTGCCGTATTTCCAGCAGCATCAGTTGCATTATAGGTAATGAGATAACTTCACAGAGTTGTGGTGTCTACTGTTGCTCATCATACTGTTACGCTACATGTTGTGTCAATATCATCACTACATATTGCTCCAGCATCTGTATAAGAAGCATTTCGTACAACACTTACAGGAGTAGATCACAGGAGAGTAATAACTGGAGCTACTTCATCCAGGTCGTTAATAGTAATAGTAAACACCTCTTCAAATACTCATCCATTCCCATCATCTGTTTCTACTCTGATTGAGTAGCTAGATTGTGTTTCAAAGTCTGGAGAAGTATTTATACTCAGAGTATTTCCTGAAATACTAAAAGCACTATTATCAGTATCTCAAGTTCCTGCTACAAGACTATAACTATGGGTGTTTCCTGTATCTGGATCTGTCGTTGAAAATGTTCAAACTGTTGTGTTCACAGGAACATTTTCATCGAGATTATTACCTGAGAGTGATATATCTGTAGGGGCTTCATTTGCTGGGATTACCTCTACTATTCTTGTTACTTGAGTTGCTACATTTCCTGCTGTATCCGTGTAGTCATAAGTAATAGTATAAGTTCAAATGGTAGAAGTATCAACTATTCATACTCATACAACACTTCCTGTTCCATCTACATTGTCATTAAATATTGCTCCAGTATCTGTATATGAAGTCCCTTCTATAACAGTAATAGGAGTAGATCCGTTTAAAGTAATAGTCGGAAGAGTAGTATCTACGTCAGCACGCAACCATACTTGGTGGAGTGTATCCTCAGATCCATCTCCTACAAAATCATCTACTTCCCACCTATTACCAAGTCAACGAATTCACCAATGATAGTTTCCAGATAGCCACCAAGGAAAATTTGTCAGTGCTAAATCTCATTGATTATTAAATACATTTGCTTGAGATGCTGGAAGATTAGCAGTATGCCCTGAAAGAAGAGTAAATCATGAGTTAATTCACGTAAAATCTCCTACCCCAGTTTGTGCGTAGGAAAGACCTATGGGAGAGTGAAAATGTATCTGTCGTGGGTGCGCACTCGTTGAAGCTTTCCAGCGTATCTCTGTTGCGTCCACAAATTGAGCTGTTGCGAGGTTGCCAGCATGTCCCCATCTCGCGAGATCACTACTCTGATCAGTTCATAGAGGAGAAGTTGTCGTTATAGGGAGGTTTTGAGTAGCTGGAATAATATTGAGGTTTGGATTTGTACCACCTTCATGAGAATATTGGAGTAGAAGAACCCATCATCCTGTCTCTGATGTATCTATATCTGCCTGAAAGAGTCAGCTTCCGAGATCAAAGTAATATCGTCCATTCCCTCCTACTTCATGAGCTTGTGCTATATGAGTAATAGGATCTGTTATACTTCCAAGTCCTGATGTAGGAGGAGAAGGAGAGTCTATCCAATCAACCGTTGCAGTTGTAGAACCTGTATTCCCCGTAGCATCTACAAATTCAAAAGTAAAACTCCCGTTTCCACTAAAAACAAAACTGTCAGATCCTCCATTATTCGTAATAGTGATAGGCTCTGATTCATTTACAAGTGTTGCTGTAACACTTCATGTCGTGAGTAATTCTGGAGTATAATCTACACTTGCGATAGGATTTTGATCTATAGGATTTATGAGTTGTGATGTAACTCCCGAGCCTTGTCCAGGACTACATCCACTCATAGAGATTCCCCATTTTTCTCAGAGATAACACTCTATGTCTTTTTGGTTTTCTGTAGAAACAGGTCTCTCGATATATATAATTTCACTGATACCTCCATCATAATAAACATTATTTCTATTTCCATTTTCTGAGGTAGCCTCTGATCCATCTCATACAAATCAGAATCTTGTAGCTTGTCAGACACCAATCTGAGCACCATTTGGTTCCATATCTCCAGAAAATGCAATATTTCCATTCACACTTATAGTTGTATCTGTAGCTTGTGTGTTATCATATGAAGCACAACTTACATGTAGATTATTATCATTCACAGGAAATCAGTTTGTTCTTAGGTCTCTTATAGAACCATCAGAATCATATGAAAGTCATACGTCACCTTCATAGCTATAAAAATTAAACCATTCACTACGATCAAAATCTAAAAAGGCCCAATTTCCAGAAATACTTCCACTAGTGTTTTGAGTACGAAATACAGAACATACAAATATTCCATCAAGAGGATTTGTATTTTGATAGTTTATATTATCAAGATAAAAATAGTCACTTGATCCATTAAAATCAATTTCATCAGTTAGTTCATTTGCTTGATTTGCTGCATTAGATTGCAGTGCGTGATATGCATTTCATGATTTATCACTCCATTGGGAAATATTTCCAGAGCTTACAGTAAGTGTAGTGTCATCAGCTGCATCAAGCCATAAGGCAAAACTTAGGTTGTATATAATATCGTCTTCCACACGTACAGTATCTCAGGAGGAATTTTCAAACTCAGCATAGACAGTCTTATCCCCTGCTAGGCCCGCAAGTTCCCAATTTCTTGTGTTTGTATACGTCTCCCATGGAGCGCTATCTCGCTCGGCAGGAGTATTTCAAAAACGCATTCTTGCTGCTCAGCTGATGCTCATATTGAGTGTGACCGCGTATATATCTGTGGAAATAGCATCGTTATTTATTTCAAAGTCTCACTGTATTCAAATATCATTTACATAGCTCGCATAAGTACTTTGGTGAAAAAACGGAGCAAAAAGAGTAAATAATAGTGAATGGAGTACAAAGGTACTCAATACTTTTAAAAACATAAAATATATAATTTAGGCAAATTATTATGCTACAAATTAAGATTAATAAAAAACAAGGATATTCCTACAAAAAGTGTCTATAATGCTATAAAAAAGTATTGACTAATATTATTAAATATACTATAATATAGTATTTTAAACTTTTTAATGTAGAATTAAGCCCTAAGTTCTACAAAAACTTTATTTACAAGCAAAAATAGGTTATACTAAAACATATTATCTCTCTATAAGGTGTATCTATGTTGGAATGGATTCTATTTACGTTTTTCCTTGTTTTGTCGTCAATAGTGACCGTTTTATGGATGCGTAAAAAAAATCACCATAAACGAGCTCTAGAACTTGTATTCCTAAGAATTACTCTCCCAAAAAAAGATTCTGATCTAGATGATAAAAAAGAAACAACCAAAGATTTCAAAGAAATGGTAGCATTGATGGAACAGCTCCTCTCTTCTCTCAAAAGTACCTACTCACATAAAATACTTAAAAAACTCCTATGACAAGATACTATTAGCCTCGAGTATGTAGCCCACCAGCAGGAAATACTCTTTTATGTTGTGTGTTCTCGCAATTATATAAAACTCATAGAAAAACAAATAAACGGTTTTTATCCTGACGCGATAGTAGAAGAAACTAAAGAGATAAATATCTTTGAAGGGAAAAAACACATCTCTACTACACATGTATGTACGACTAAGTCTTTTTTCTATCCTATAAAAACATACCAAAAACTCGAATCAGATCCAATAAATAACATCAGTAACGCACTCTCAAAACTCGAAGAAGACGAGTCTGCAGTGATACAAATACTCCTCAAACCAGTAGATGACGACTGGCAATCTGAGTGTAGTAATGTATCTAGTAAGATGATGAAGTGAAAGTCTGTGTATTTCACGCTCAATCCTCTAAAGATATTTATGGGGTTTCTCGAGATACTTTTCTCATCTCAGGAAAGTGAAAAATCTCCTGAAGACAATGGATCTAGTGCTCTGAGTCAAGAACGTTCAAAGACCGTGGATGAAAAATGAGACAAAACTGGTTACAGGGTCCTCATAAAAGTGATAACAGCTGGAAACGACAAGACAACTCTCGACTCTGAACTCAAAAATATCGTCTCTGCTTTTTCGCAGTTTGCTTATCCTGATTTCAACAAACTCTCTTATACTATCCGTCACTCCCAACAAAAACTCCTCAAGAGTTATATCTATAGGAATTTTAGGCCTCCACTGTTTAAGAAAAAAATGATTTTCAACACTGAAGAAATAGCCTCTTTATTTCATTTTCCACATATAAAATACAACCAAACTCCAGAGATAAAATGGCAAAATTTTAAGATAGCAAAAGCTCCTACAAATATCCCAAAAGAGTGAATACTTCTCGGGCACAACGCACATAGATGAACTAAAAAAGAGATCCGCATCAAAACCGAGGATAGGTTTCGTCATTTTTATGTTATCGGACAAACAGGTACTGGTAAATCCTCTATCATGCAAGTCATGGCACGTCAAGACTTTGCAAATGGAGAATGACTCGCAATCATGGACCCTCATGGAGATCTGGTAAAAGACCTATTGCCTTTTATTCCAAGAGAGAGAGCTGATGATGTAATCGTATTTGATCCCTCTGATGAGTCGCGTCCTATGGGAATCAATCTCCTAGAATCTGCTCCCGAAGATAGAGATATGGTGGCTCAAGATGCAAATAACATCATGATCAAACTCTTTTGAAATGAGATATTTGGTCCACGTCTCCAGGACTATTTCCTAAACGGAGTACTGACACTTATGGAGTACCCACAGGGAGGAGCCCTAACCGATGTCATACGTCTCTTTACTGATGAAGATTTCCAAAAAGATCATGTCAGAAATGTAAAAAATCCTATAGTAAAAGCTTGGTGGGAAAAAACATATGCTTCTATGGGGCAAAGAGAAAAACAAGAAATTATTCCATACTTTGCAGCAAAATTTGGTGGTTTTGTCACTAATGAAACAATGCGTAATATCATAGGACAAACAAAAAGTAGTTTTGATATAAAAACAGCCATGCAAGAAGGAAAAATTATTCTTCTCAATCTTTCAAAGGGTCTGATTTGAGATCTCAATTCTAAACTCCTTGGTATGATTATCGTGAGTAAAATACAAACAGCAGCAATGCAACGTCAACGTATGGAAAAAGAAGATAGAAAAGATTTTTATCTCTATATAGATGAGTTCCAAAACTACGTCACTCCAAGTATAGAATCTATCCTCTCTGAAGCTCGTAAGTATCGTCTTGGGCTTGTCCTCGCACACCAATATCTAGGGCAGCTCGAACAGTCTGACGCACTTACCAAATCAAGTATCAATCTGAAAAATGCAATTTTTGGGAATGTCGGATCTGTGATGAGTTACAAAGTCGGACCAGAGGATGGGGAATTTATGTCAAAATACTATCAACCAACTTTTTCTGATAGTGACCTCATAAACATGGATAAGTTCAAGGCTGTGATGAAACTCGCAGTTGATAACCAGCCAACAGTTCCCTTCTCTATCATTCCTGTAAATCCTTATCTTGAAACAGGAGATCCACACGTCGCAAAGGCACTTGTAGAACTCTCGAGACTCAAATATGGGAGAGATAAAGCGTTTGTGAAAAAAGAAATAGAGTATAGAATCGGGATAATGTAGAAATATGTTTAAAAATCTTCAAATTTCTTTGTCAGTATCTAACATTTTCTTCAAACGCGTACCACTCAGTACGCTTATCTCAGAAAAGTTAGCACTTCCTCGAACTTCTTGATTTTGAAAAATATTTAATATTTAGAAAGGATATGAATCTAAAACAAGAAAATACAGAACTCAAACGCAAACTCCAAATCGCAGAATCATGGATGCAAAAAGAAGTACAGGGACAAATTCATAACCTGTCTAAAAAACATCTTCGTGAACAGAGTTCCCTATCATGTGAGAACTTTATCTCCGAAGAAATGGAGGATATTATCACGACCAAGATTCAGAGCTTTTTTTCTGATACTCCTCTCTATGACATTCCACAAGGTTTTTTAGAAAATATTGTAAAAAGTGAAGTTGGATACTATATACTCCAAAAATGAATCGGAATCGATAACTTGGTCGTAACTATCGGATACCAAAAATGCCTCGAGTCTATAATAGAATACATGATTACAGCTCCTTTTCGAACTTGGGCTCAAAAAAACATCTCTCCTACAAAATCTTGTTCTCCTCTGGAAGATAGTCTCAAAAAAGTCATCGAAAAAAAATATATGTTATGAATCGGGAAACTCTACCACACCCTGACACATACAGAGTCTGGAGCCTATCAAAAAGGTTTTGAAGTATTTATTTCTCAAAATACAGACTTGAAAAATACCTTGCTCCAAAAGGGCTTTTTAGTACAATTACAACAAGTTGTTGAAAGTGAAGTATTTGGCAACAAGAGACACTCAGGAGAGATATCTATTCAAGAAGTCGATATGATACGTCTCCTTTGCACAGGAAATCTTACAAGCAAAGATTGCTTGATACACACACTTTTTTCCACACAATCTATTATATAATTATATTATTATGAAAGTTCTTTTACTCATTCCGGCTCTTGCCTATCTTGCACTTATTATGATCAACCTCCAGATTTTTCAGCAAAATACTGAGATCAACTTCTTCTGGCTTGCGAGTTTCAATATTCCAGTAGTCATATTTGTCTCTATATTTTTTATTCTCTACATCATCCTGATTTGGTTTGGGTTTAACATCTCAAATTTCTTCACAGGATACAAAAACAAAAAACTCGAAAAAGAAGTCATCGACCTCAAAGGAAAACTCCTCAATAAACAATGAGATCTCGTAAAAAACATAGAAGATCATTTTGAAGCTGTTCTCAGCAAATTCAAAGGTGAAGCAGACAAAAAACTCGAACTCTACAAAAAAGAAAATGAAAAAATCGTTTCAAATATGAAATATGATTTTGATGCTATTAGCAAGAAGATTGATAAAATCAAATAATGCCTATAAGACCTTGAATACTCTCTGATTATAAAATGTGTTTTGATATTTGACAGTGTTTCTCTGAATCAACTCCAACAAAAGAAGTATTTAGAGAACTTGCAAAAAATAATCAACTGTTTATCGCTGAAGAAGAAGGAAGAATTATCTGATTTGTTTCCTACAAGACTATTTGGAACGAAAGTATAATGCTTCAGTTTCTTAGAATTCATTCGGATTTTCACAGAAAGTGAATCGGTTCAATTTTGGTGAAACACGTAGAAAAAGAGGTATCTAGAAAAGGAGCTTATGAAGTTTTTAGTACAGTACTCGCAAATAACATCCCTTCAAAGAAACTTCATGAAAAATTAGGATACAAAGAATCTGGGTATATTGATTTCGACTCAGGAAAAGAATTAGTTTATATAAAAGTATTATAATGCTCTATATCGTTGCAACTCCTATCTGAAACCTGGAAGACATTACCTATCGTGCTGTTCGCATACTCTCTGAGGTAGATGGAATAGCATGTGAAGATACACGTACCAGCAAGACACTTCTCAGTCACTATGACATACATAAGCCTCTTATATCCTATCATTCTCACTCAGGAAAATCTAAAACAGACAAAATTATAGAACAGCTCACCTCAGGAAAAGATATAGCGCTTATAAGTGACGCAGGAACACCAGGGATATCTGATCCTGGTTTTGCCCTCATCCAAGAAGCACTGCTACACGACATAGAAGTATGTCCTATTCCTGGACCAAGTGCCGTTATAACTGCCCTCAGTGCTAGTGGTATGCCTTCACATCATTTCCTCTATCTCGGGTTCTTACCTGTCAAGAAATGACGTCAAACACTTCTAAGGAGAATCTCAGAAAACAAAACTGAAACCATTGTGATATATGAATCGGTTCATAGGATAGTCAAGACACTCACTCAATTATCAGAGTATTTTGGAGCAGATCATCAGGTCGTAGTAGCTCGTGAATTGACCAAGAAATTTGAACAATTTCATAGAGGGACACTCAGTGAAGTTGCTCTGTTTTTTGAAGAGAATCCTGGGAAAGTAAAAGGAGAATTTGTAATCCTGATATAATATGAAAATCTGAGATTCCATTCGTCGCAAATGACGTGAAGACGCGGTTATACAGTCTATTATATGGACGAGTATTATAGAAGTATACAAAGAAAAAACTTGAATCGATGTTACTCCATACCTCGAATCCATTTCTCTCAGTGGAAAAACTATTCTCATAAAAACCAAGAAACCTATCATCAATACCGAACTCTCAAATATTATTCCCGATATCTCAGCAGTATATACAAAAAGACTCCTCAAGATGGGAATTAAAATAATGGATATGAAGTTGAAATTTTATTAAAAAATAAAGACTCAATTATGAGTCTTTATTTTTTTGTGACATAGATGATATATTCTTCTCCGTTTATCATGATAGTGTTTTCTGTTTCGACACTTTCTATGGAGTATTCGTGGAGACTCGATTTTATATATCCACTGTTTGCATGAGCACCCGGAACAAAAACTCAAACAAGTACTATGAGCCATCCGATAACAAGAACTACAAAAGTAGAGTTTTCGATTTTTTCGTCAAAGAGTTCTTTGTATGATTTTACTGCTTGTGCTACCACGGAAAAATATATAAAAATTATTATACTCTAAGTATCTCATATATATTTCTAAAACGCAAAAAAAAAAAGAGGTTTTACTCCTCTTTTTTTATTTCTGAATTTTCTTTCTCAGGTAAATAGTGTAGTAGAGAGCCGGAATCACAAATAATGTCATAAACGATCCAGCAAAGAGTCCAAAAATAATCGTAAACCCAAGTCCTGCCCAAAAGGCATCTTGGAGTGCTAGAGGGAGAACTCAAAATACTGTTGTAAGAGTCGTTACAATAATTGGTTGGAGTCTTGATTTACCGGCAGCTACCAGGGACTCGACATAGTCATCGAGTTCAAGTTTCTTGTTTTCAGCACTCCTTACGAGTCTATCGAGATTTCTATTGATACGATCAACGAGAATAATAGCATCATTTACCACCACTCATGTAAGTGCGATAAACCCTATTCCAAAAGTCATACTGTAGGGATTTCCTGTGATAAATAGACCTATATTTACTCACAAAAGCGCTAAGATAACAGAGTAGAGAATAATAATAGGCTGAGAATATGAGTTAAACTGAAATACCAAAATGGTAAATATCAGAAACAGTGCAATCATAAAAGACTGTAGTGTTGCCTGAATGAGTTCTGCGTTTTCTTGATTTTCTCCTCCTGCAGTATAGGAAATCCCTTCTGGATAAGAGTAGTTTTCAGCAAAATCTATGAGTTGTGGTTGCACTGTGCTCGGGAGTACTCATGGCTCAAGATCTGAGTTAGCTCCGATAGTGATCTTTCCATCCTCTCTCCCAATAGAAGAAAGCCCGGGTTGAAAACTAAAGTTCGCATAATCCCCGACTCTTGTCTCTCCTATAGGAGTCGTAATAATCAAATCCATAATATCCATAGGATTGAGATCATCCTCAAAATCAGCTACAGAGAGAACGATGTCATTATCTTCAAATGTTGATTGTATAGATCCAGCTGTGATACCTGCGAGGTATATCCTCGTTTCTCTGAGGATATCATCAGGAGTCAGACCCGCAAAACTGAGTCTCTGCCTATCAAACTCAAACACAAATTGTCCCGGATTATTACTCGAGCTCGTAGATACATTTTTAGTTCCATCTACCGTCTGGAGAAATTCTTTGAAATCATCTGCAACAGTCTTGAGCGTATCTACATCTCTAGAACTTGTTGCATTGAGCTTCACTCATACAGGAGATCCCCCTGGAGGACCATTTTCTACTGTCGCTACTTCTACCAGCAGTCCATCTGACTGAAGTGGAGTGAGAGATTTCAGAACTTCTGTCTCTATCTCAAACACTGTTTTTTGCCCATCTGATTCTCTCTGTTTTGCGTCTGTCAGTTCTATATATACCGAGAGTGTGTTACCTGTAAGAGTTATATAGTATACTTTCATCTCCTGAAAAGATGACAATACTGACTCAACTTCAGGAATATACTTTTCTAGTATTTCTTTCTTTGATCCAACCTGACTCTCTATTTCTATCTGGATAATCCCCTCATCAGAAGCTGGAAAGAGTGTAAAACCTATTCTTGGAGATAACACAACAAATGATAGTATCAAGAGAATAATAGGTACAAATATAGACAAGAGACGAGATATACGCGAGTGCAAGAATCTGTATAGTATATCATAGTACTTGCTCCCCAAAAACTCTAGGAGTCTATCACGGAAGGTATACCCTTCAGATGATTGCTTGATTTTTCATTGTCTTTCTTGTGCGAGAAAATCACGTTCTTCTAGTGAGAGCGTTGATTCAAATTTTTTGTCTGCGTGATATGATTGTTTCTTTTTTGCAAGTTTATAAAACAGAGCTGTAGCAAGGGTCAGAGAGAGAACAAGTGCAGCAAAAAGTGTAAGAAAAACCGTAATAGGGATGAATGCAAGAAATTTTCCAAGTATCCCAGGGAGAAATATCATCGGAAGAAATGCTACGAGTGTCGTCATGGTTCCACTGATGAGTGGTGATTTGAGGTCACGAACTGCGAGAATAATTGCATTTTTTCTACTATATCCGAGTCTCTGCCTCTCAGCAGCTCACTCTATAATTACGATAATCGTATCTATAGCTATACCTAGGGTCAGGACAAGTGAAAAGTTCGTCAAAAAGTTAAGCGAAAAACCTATAGCATTTAATATAATAAACGTAATAAAAAATGATAGAGGAAGTAAAATACTCGCTATCATCGATTCTCGAAACCCCACAAATATAAATATCGTAATAAACACAAGTACCAATGTCTGCAGTGCTGTCTGTCAGAGATTCTTATAGTCTTCTATTATGACTTCACCGAGGTCTTGAGAGTAGGCTACTTTCATATCATCAAAACCTGGGGTAGTTTCTAGGTACTCTTCGAGTGCTTTTTTGGCCGAAGCAGAAACACGAAACACATTGTCTCCAGCTGCTTTATTGAAAGAAAGAGTTACATAACTCTTACCTGTATCATTATAAAATCACAGAGATTTGACGATATCTTCTTCATACTCTCTCTCTACCACTGCTATATCTCTCAGACGTACAGCAGAAGCCCCACTTCCCTGTATAATAGTATCTTCGAGATCTCTTATATCTCTAAACTCTCCATCAAAACGAAAATCGTAGTTAAGGTTTCCAACACTATAGTTTCCTAGAGGAGTATTTTGATTATAGGAACGTAGAATATTTGCTATGTTTGAGACACTCAGTCCGAAGAGTTCTAGGCGCTGTCTGGATATGAGTACTCTTATCTCATAATCCTCAGTATCCCCAGCTGTCGCATCGAGTCATGCTCCAGCTCATCCTATGTTTATCTCTGTTATTCCTGACTTTCCTTCTAGGGAGTTTTGTATCTGCCTTGCTCGTTGATTTAGTGTAAAATTATCTAGTGGATCATCACTATATATAAGCGCTTCAAACAGTAGTTCGTTTCGAGTAGATATCTCTCGAACAAGTGTATCATCAGCTTCACTCGGGAAAGAGATAGTGTCTACTCTATCTTTTATATCTGTCATGACATCTCGAGTCTCAATACCATTTTTGAGCTCAACTGTGATAGAACTCAATCCCACCGAAGAAGTAGAAGTAATCTTATTAATTCACTCTATATCTTTTATCTCTTTTTCTATTTTTTCAGTGATGAGACTATCGACATCTGTAGGATTGACCCCAGTATAGGGAGTAGAGATAGATATAATCCCAAATTTGATATCAGGACTTGATTCTTTTGGTATTTGAAATACTGCCAAAAGCCCAACTACTACAATCAAAAACAAAAAGAGAAAAGATACTTTGTAGTTTTCAACCCAAAATGTAGAAAATCCTTTTTTGAGCTTATCCATTTTCCTTTGATGACTGAGTATTTTCTCCCCTCTCTATAATTTCAAATTTATTCGCATCAAAATTTGAAGTATCACTCGTTATTATACGCAGATCTTCACACTGTTTTGCACATGATACAATCTCTACATATTCTCAAAATACTTCTCACATTCTCACGCGTACATCTGCAAAAGTAGAACCAGAAAGGGTCTTAACGAGTCATATATCATCTCACTTTGTTGTTATGATATTGAGTGGGAGAAGCATTTTTTCTGTTTGGAGAGGTATCTCTACGGTTGCTATATTTCCGATAATATTTGCCCCACTTTGGAATACAACAGTAGATTGATAATTGAGGTTTTGATCAGCAACATCTGAAATGGAGTCTATAGTTCCTGTGATCCTGTCAGGTCCTATATCTATAAATACAGGACTCCCAACAGAAACTATATCCCTCTCTCTGGAACTGAAAGATATCTCTACCTCTGGAGTTCTATCACCAACGATATCAAATAGTGCAGTTCCAGAAAAAACCTCCTGTCATCTATCGATAGACACAGAGGATATCGTTCCACTGATAGGGGATCTGATAGTCAGTTTATCAAAATCATTAGAAGCAGAGCTATAATCAATCTGCGCTTGGGCTATCGAGTTTTGCATACTACGAAGAGTCACATCTCTAGTTTTTTGAGCGTTCACAAGTGTATTTTTTGCTGACTCTATCTGGAGTTCTAGGTCAGCGATACTATCATCCACACTGATACGAGTCCTCTCAAATCATGTGGTAGCACTGACCTGAGAACTCTGAAGTGTTTGGAGTTGTATGTCACGTTCTTTTTCTTGGAGCTCTATAGATTTCCAGAGAGAAGCCTGGTTGTCCTGGTAGGTTCTCAGAAAACTTTTTACCGTTGTTCCAAATGATATAAATGTTCAAAAATTTGATTGGAGTTGAGACTGATAAGTATTTGTTGTAGAGAGAAAACCAGAGAGTTCTGTCTCACCGAGTTGTCAAAAACTCACAACAGAATTATTGAGTGTCGTCTCCAAACTATTGAGAGTAGTCTTTGCGAGTTCATATCCACGGTTTATTTCGTTTATGATTTCTGTGATTCGCTGCTGAGAAATATTTCCTGCTTGGAGTTCCCTGTCTAAATCATTGAACTGTTGAGAGTTTCTATAGATGATAAGATCCTCGAGTATTCTCTCTGATTGTACTCGTTGCACATTATCTTTGACTCAGAGAAAATCCTGGAAATCATCATTTTCATCCCTGTTGAGCTGTGTGACTCAGAGTATCTCATCACTAAACTCAATCACATCTACCAAAAATATCAATAGAGTATCATAGTCTCTTTTGAGAGTAGATTTATATCATTCTATCGTCTCTTCGTCTGCTGCGAGTCTGACTTCATAATCGAGTTTTGATTTCTCAATATTGTTCTCGAGACTCTGAAGCTGGAGGGCTGAGGAAGAGTCAAGGTTATCATACTGACTATTTTCGAGTGTATCTCTTGCGAGAAGGAGATTTTGTTCTCCGTCCTGACGGAGAACAAGTAGGTCTCTTTGAAGATTTTTGAGACTGAGTTCTGCATCAAATACCTGTTTATCAAGGGTAATTTTATTTGATTCAAAACTTATCTGAGCTCTCTCGATACTGTTTGCAGCTCTACTTACGTTTATACCCAGGTTTCAGATATTGTCTTCTAGACGCGCTATAACCTGACCAGATCGTACCTGATCACCTGATTTTACGAGCACTTCTGATACTCTTCCACTTGTGTTTGCAGTAAGTGATATATCCTGACTCGAAGAAATCTGTCATGTTTTTTCAAAAGTTACTCCTCCAGAAAACTCTCTTCCAAGACTCGTATCTACATAAAAGTCTGATTTTCCTGTTTCTATAGTTTCTACTTCTGTATCCGAGCAAGAGCCCAAAATAAAAGCAAATAGAGTAAAAGTTATTATTTTTTTCATATTTTTATTTTATAAGAGTTATATCTTTTTCTGACTGGATATATTCCATAAGACAATCTATAGAATCATTTGGAACGATTCCCACAACCTTGTCATCTCTAAGAAGTATAGACACGCTATCACCCGCTTGTATCCCTACGATATTACGAACTTCTTTGGGAATAACTATTTGTCATTTTGAACCTACGTTTGCTGTTCCACATAAACGTATAGTGTGTTTTTTAGAATTCATATTAATACGGTATGAAAAGTTATACAAGTATGAAAAGTTATACTATTTTATATAATAAAAAAAGAAACTCAAGTTTCTTTTTTTATTATATTTTTATGTCACATTTCTTACTGACCCTCATTTGTTATCTCTATGATACCTGTATCTTCTTGTGCTGGAATAAGCACCTCAGAGCCTGTTCCAACATCTCCCAAATCCAGACTCCCACTATATTGTTCTATAAAATCAATAGCTTCTTGTTGAGAAATAGTGTCGTAACTCGGAGCCGAGGTACTACTACTAAATATAAATAGCGCTCCTGTACCTATAATCGATACTACTATAGCCCCCAGTGCAACAGAAGCCATTATTTTTACAATTGTATTACTTTTTTTTGGCATAATTATTGTTTTATTTTTGAAAATATATCTCCGATATCTCTATAATTGATTTCTTGACTACTCAGAATGGTTCATCCATATGAGACTCCCTGAAGTATATCTCAGACGAGGTCTATGGTAATATTTTTTCCTGTATAATCAAGCTCTATACTCATCTTTTTTTGAAATACATTGTAGCTCATACTTATAGTATCTTGACCAAATTCTCTACTCGCGATGTTGTAAACATACTGTATGGCTCCAAAATTATCTCCTAATAATTGCATCTGTGATCGAAACTGTGACAACTGTATACTTCCTATCAGATCAAGTCTGTTGTTTCAAAAGAGGTAATTCTTTTTGTCCTGAGAGTCTGTCGTAAATGGACGAAGTTGTATGTTTCTAAACTCATGTTTTTTATCAGTAAGGAGATAGTCCGAGGCGAGCTCTGTATTAAAACGAAATCATTGTCATGATGGAGTTTTTGCTTCTAGGGATATATCAGCTTCCGAAAGAGAAATGTTGTATACATCATTTACTTCTACTACTTCTATATCCTGAAACTCTATAGAGAGTATATCATCGATACCTGAGAATTCTCCCTTGTCTCACAAAAGTCTATCTCTCTTAAATACGAGTATAACCTTGTCTACACCTTGTGTTGGAGTATTTATCTCAAATATCTCTGATTCTTGCTCCGTTTCGGCAAGAAAAGTATTTACAAAGAAACGTGAAAAATCATAACGATTTCTTTCCTCTTGAGATGATCAACGAGCTCTTTCTTGCCAATCAGATTCTATGATATCGAGTTTGTAACTCGCATTTACTTTCTTGCCATCTATAGATATGTTTTCTAACTTATTATCTGAGAGAGGAAGGAGATCAAAAGTTGCAGGTTTTCCTGATATAAATACACCTGATACACTATAAGTATTGTTTTGTATTTTGAGATCGAGACTCCCTATAGATAAAAACTTGAACTGAGACATATACTGTAAAAACTTTTGTCTACTCAGGGTATTACTAGTAGTTGCGAGTCCCGTTTCGAGTTCTAAGAGGTCTTTTTTTGCACCATCATACGTGTATTCATAGGTATCATAATCCTCTAACGCAAGAATATACTCAGGAAATATCTGTAAAAGTTCTCAGTAGGTAGAACGTATAAATTGATCTCTCTGTTTTTGAATATCTAGAAAGTTATTATTGAGACGATAAAAGTCTAGAATAGTATTTATGTTTTTAGATAAGAGACTGAGTGTTGTATTGTTTATCTTTGTAAGAGGTTTTCTCTGCAGGAGTCACTGCAATGATCTATCAGGAGCAAAAAATTGATTTCTCAAAAATACACTAATCCCTTCTAGTACATCTATATATTGATACATGAGGGTCAGTATCTTGCTCTCTCCTCTCTCTGAGTAAACAGTCTCACTGAGAACAATATAAGACTCCATCACTTCCAGTATATCTTGCAGGTTATCCTCCTGAAATAGATCAGAGTCTACTTCCTCGTCCCCAGCAGAAAACCTATCTATGATAATATTCTCTATAAACACTCAGAGATACTCCAAGTATACCCTACTATCATTTTCATAGTCAACTTCTGTATCTATATCTATTCCAAGCTCTTTTATATACGTAGTATAAAAAGATACAAGATCTGCGTAGGAATACACGCTACTCGTATCAAAACGCGAGTAGAGACTGTCTAAAAAGAAAGAAGAAGAAAAAGTCGAGGTGTTTTTGGAACTGGAGACATCTCATCCCTCTAGTACACTGATGAGTTTTGCAAGTGCTATTTTTGTTTCTAGATGCTGTATATCAGATGAAAAAAGTATATGTTTATACATATATGACAAGAGGTCTCTCAGGTCATCATAATGTTCAGGACTATGTTTGAGTTTGGATATAGCACTACTTGTTTTTTCTACCAAAGCATCATCTGATTTCTTTGATTGGATCAACTCAAGTATTGCTGTATGTGCTTTATTTTTTAGATATATGTCTTTTTTTTCTGCATTTATAAATACACTTGAATATTTTTCTATAAGTTCTTCTCCAGGAAAGCTTGATGATTGGAGTCAAAAAATACGGGATATTGTCTTGTCTCTCTCAGTTTTTTGTGATACTTCATACTCGTATATTTTTGCAAATTCCTCTCCGAGTATCTCAGGAGACTCTTGAGAAAACATCGGTTCAGATATATATTTCAAAGAAAACACCGAATCAATACGAACCAAATCTGCATTTTTTAGAAATCTGTTTCTCGTTGGATTAAACTCTAAAAGCATATGGGGATAGAGATATAATTCTGTCAATGTACCACTCCCCTGTCCATCTTTGAGTTTGATACCTATAGTGTTATTGAGAGGAATAATTCTGTATTTTCGAACGTCAGTCGTGTCTATAAATATCTTTCCAAAACCTATAAGTTCTATATCAAAATACGAATGTGATATCTGATAATCGTTATGTATATCACGGATATCGACATAGTATACCCCATCCCCTAACTCTATTATGTTGTCTTCTGTCAGTGAAAAATCTCTCTTGGAGGAAAAAATCGAATCATATACAGAAAGTGGGTATTTCATAAACTCTTCTCCAGCTGAGAGGAGTTCTGGCTCGAGCTGAGAAAAACTCTCAGGAATTTGAAAGTTTTCGATACTTTTATTTTCTGGATAAAAAAAAGTAAATACTGATAAAAATACTAAAAATACTCCCCCAAGTATAGCAAAAAATATTTTGGAGATAATCCCCATTTATATAACATAATAAAGTAATAATTAGAATTTATTATAAAAGATAGTACTTATTTGTAAAAGTAGGCTGAGTATTATCTCTTGCCAAAGCAAAAAACTCTATCTCAATGTTAGAGTCCACTATCACGTAAAAACACATCTACAAAGTCTCTTATGATACTCTCATCCCTGAGAATCACCCCAACTTCCCTATTTTTTGAAATACTGTAGTATGAGAAATTTATACTTCCTATAAACAGATATCTTTTATCTACGAGTATAGCTTTTGCGTGCATTACTGATTTTGGATACTCATATATCTTGATTCACTGCTCTCTAAGATACGACACTTTGTCCTGATCTCTCTCAAAAAAATCATCATCCAAAACCATATGTATATCGACTCATTGCTGGGATTTTTCTACCAGTAGCTCTTCGAGTCCATCATCCTGTATATACTGAAAATACATATATATCTCATCCTCAGCTCACTCTATGAGTTGTTCGAGTTTTGCCCTACTATAGTTTGGACTGAGTACGAGACTCTCGTGATATGGATCTATCTCTATACCCTTATAATCAGAGTCAAACACTTGAAGAAGGATATCCAAAAGACTCGGATCTGAGACCTCGACCAGAAAGTCTCTATTCTTGGTAAAGGTAGAATAAGACATATTTCAAGTAGAAATAAGAGCTCTATCGTCAATAATCAAAAGTTTACTATGATTGAGCGCATAATCATCACTATCAGACCATACCACGGGTATCCCAGCTACCTGTAATTCGTTAAATCTTTTATTATTGAGGTTTGGTGCGAGATAAGGGTTTCTCTCGAGTATAACTCGAACGTCGACTCATCTACCATGAGCATTTTTCAGAGCCTTAAGAATACGCTTCTCTGTAAATATATACACCTCGAGATACACTCTCTCGTCTGCGTCATCTATCATCTGGACGATACCATCCAACACTCCTGTATCAGGAGTGATAAAGAGCCTACTACCAGAAACATCAGGAATAACATCCACAGAAAATGACTGTATTTTTTCCCTGAGTTCTACCTCTGAAGCAAGCGAGCGTTTTTGTGTTTCATAAAACTCCCTGTACTCCCCTCCATAGAAATATCAAAATATCCCTATAAAAAGTACAAAAAATAGAACGGTTAAAAGTTTTTGTTTCATAGGTTTAAAATCCACTTTGTAAGTCTAACATTTCTTTGTAGTATCACCTCTTGGCAATCAGTGAAGTGTGCGTTCCTCTCTCTACGATTTTTCCACTCTCAATCACGATAATATCGTCAGCATGTTTCACCGTCTGAAGTCTATGCGCTATAATAACAACAGTCCTCCCCTGAAAGAGATTGTGCATGGCCTCTGTTATCTTTTGTTCACTGAGACTATCTAGGGCACTCGTTGGCTCATCGAGGATGATGATTTTTGGATCTTTGAGAAATATCTTCGCAATAGCCAGACGCTGTTTTTGTCCTCCTGAGAGTTTTATTCCTCTTTCACCGATTTCTGTTTGGAGACCATTTGGGAGATCATATATAAATTCACAGTGAGCGAGCCTGATTACTTCTTGGATATTCAGCTCTCTCTCTACTTCCTCCTTATTAAGGAGGGAAGAAACTGTAGCTTGCTCTTCCCCTTTTCAATGGGAGGTTGGGAGGGGTTTACTGACTGCGTAAAGAAGATTTTCTTCTACTGTTCCATCAAACACACTCGGTTCTTGAGTGAGATATCCTACATCTGTATAATAACTCTTCAGAGACACTTCCCTCAGATTCTGATTATCTACAATGATATCCCCAGAGTCTTGCCTAATATATCCTGAAATCAGTTTTACCAGTGTCGATTTTCCTCCTCCACTTGGTCAGACAAGTGCTGTTATTTTACTGCCAGGTATATCAAGTGAAAAGTTCTGAAATACCGGAGATGTATTTTCGTAAGAATACGAAATATTTTGTATGTGTATATCTCCATTTTTATGAATAAACGTTTTTCACTCTTCGTATCACTCAATTTCAGGAGTAGTATCGAAGAAGTTCCAAAATTTTTCAACTTCTGTAAATTCTTTCGTAAAATCCTTAAAAAACTTCACTCATGTATTAATTGCATTCAACATAACTATAAATGCAGCAGAAAGTCATGCAACTTCAGAGATTGTTAGTTGTCACTCTAAATACAGTCCTCAAAAGTAATATAAAGTAAACACTAATAATCATGTAATAATTATCCTAGGAAGTTCAAACATAGGCATAAGAAAATTGGTCATCTTCTTATTATAGTAAATTTTATTATCCAAATAAAAGTCCAATTTATCAATCTCACTATGTCCTCTACTGGTAAATAAAACCTCATTCTTACTCATGATCAATTTCACTAAATGTTTTGTATAAGTATTTCCCCACTCAAGTCTCTTTCTCCTATGTTTTATTGTCCCCATATTGAAATAAAAAGAACAGATATATATGATGATGTACAAAAGTACAAAGACTCATAGAAGTGTAGTAGAGTTCTTCCCTACCATATAAGCAGTGAAAAAGACCGAAATAATAACCTGAATTCATTGTTCAAAAACACGATGAAATAATTGTCCCCATATAGTGATACCCTTGTCTAATATAGCAACTATTTTTCCTGTTCCGAGTCTCTCGATATCATTATTATTAAGCCTAAAAAAACGTGGTAAATATTTTCTCTGAATATATTTTCTAGCAGTACTTGAGTGTGCTGGCCATCAGTATTTTCTCAGCACTATTTTTAGAAATATATATACAACATAGTAAGCTAAAAAAATATACATCGTTTTATAAAAGTCTGATTTTGTTCACGACTCTAGAACAAATAGAACTCTCTCCATAAAAAGAACATACGCAATAACATTGACTGTAGAAAGGAGATAAGTAGACATAGCAACCATGTATATTCTATAGTGAGAACCAAACGGACTTAGAAATCTTTTAGTTATCTCCCAAAAACTACGATGTACAATTTCACTGATCATAAAAATAGCTATGAATTATACATATATCATAGCTATTTTTTGAGTTTTAAGAATTTGTTTTTTAGTTTTTTTGAAGAGCTTGAATCTGGAGAGACATCTCATAGAGATTACTCTTCAGGTTTGTAACTTCATTATCAAGTTCTCTGATTCTACTTGCTTGTTTTGTCTGTTCTTCAAAAAACATTTTCGCATTATTAGCAATAGATTCTTCTAAAAAATACTGAACTTTATCCACCTTGGTATCGATTCCATCAATCTTTTCTTCTATCCTTGTATTAAATGACTGTTGCTGTTCAATAAATGAACTTAGTACTTCAGAGAGATGATCTATTTTTTTATCTATTTCAGACATATATTATTTAAACGTATTGTATAGTATATTTACTAGATAAGTATATATAAACTCGATAATTACCCAAATAATTTTTCGAGTACTCCTTTTTTGTTACAGACATTGATCTTTTTTTCCGAAGCAATCTGCTCATAACACTCACGTTCTTTTTTCCCAAGTTTTTTTGGTACTCTGATATGTATCGTGATAAGGAGATCTCCTTTTGCGTCTCTATCTATATGCTTGACTCCATCTCAGGATAGTTTCAGAACCGTTTCTGGCTGTGTTCCAGAGTCTATCGTAATAGTTCTCTTTCCAAGAATTGGAAGAGTGATATCTTTTTTTGTTCCAAGCACTGCTTCTACGATATCTATCTCTAGATCATAGTATAGATTCACTCCCTCTCTTTTGAGTCATTTTTCTTCTGTCTGAACTGAGAACCTCACGTAGAGATCTCCTGCTTGTTTTGTCCCTACTCCATCATTTCCTTCTCCTGTCATCTTGATAACCATTCCATCATCTATCCCTGCTGGTATATCTATATCGAGTTTCATATTTTCGACACTTCTTTTTTGTCCATCACATACTCCACATATCTCGTCAAAAGACTCTCCAGAGCCCTGACACTGATCACAGGCAAGAGTCTGTTGAATCACTCCAAAAGGAGACTGAGAAGTACGAGTCACACGTCCAGAGCCCTGACACTGATCA
>CALDZK010000013.1 GCA_937944145.1 uncultured Candidatus Altimarinota bacterium | reverse complement strand
CACTCTATGGACTACAAAACCCCGATAGTTCTGTTGTAACAAAAGAACTCATACATGCCCTCACTACAAAAATAAAGAAATCAAATACTCAGCTCAATGGACAAAGTATCTGAAATGCACTCTATGGACTTTATTATTTTGATTCACAGCAAAAGGATATCTCTAATGCTATAAAAAACCTCCAAGATTATTTCCTACATGAATTAGAACTTCTGAATGAATCAGAATTAAGTAAAGAAGAGAGTAATTATCTCGCTCACATATATCCTCTCTATAAAAAAGAAACTTCGAAATATATACAATATCATAATAGAAATTCGAGTATTACTGAGAACAACTTATTTCATGCTGTAAAAGGAATATTTTCTGATGCCAAAAAAGGGCAGGTAATAGATGGGGTAGAAATGGATATTTATATTCCATCTATCCGTCTCAATATAGAAAGTGATGGAAAATATCACTATTGAAGCAAGATATTTCGTGACGGAAAAAGAGACCAATTCTTACTAGATATGCACGATATATCTACCATAAGAATAGGACCTTCACAAGATATAGGTTTAATGCAGAACAAGGCAGTAAAGACCATTGCAGCTATGTTCCAAAAAAGATATGCTAATATAGTAAATACATAGTTATAACTACTTTCTCCTCTTCCCTACATACTCTACCAAAAAATCTATTTTCTCTGAACCAAGATTTTTTGACATCTCTCAACACTCAGTAATAAGCTCATGGAGTTTTTGTCTTGAATGCTCTACTCCACAGAGATATACAAATCATTTTTCTTCTCCTCCTACACTTTTTCCTACTTCCTGAGCTGTTCATTCGACGTCTAGAAGGTCATCTTTTATCTGAAAAGCAAGACCTATTTTTCTTCCAAAGTCTTTGAAGACATCAATATTCCCCTTTTCTTCTGATACAATAATCCCTCATAAAATACTCGCTTCTATGAGTTTTCCTGTTTTTTTATAGTGGAGTTTACAAAGAGTATCTACATCTAGATCTGACATATACTCTTCGTAGTACATGTCCTCTATCTGTCATCCAACCATTCCATAAAATCAAATAGAGTGGGTGATGAGTTTCGTGAGTTCACGGGAGATATGAGCATCTTTTATGTCTGACAAGAGCTCGAATCAGAGTGTGATCAGCATATCTCCAGCTAAGAGAGCCTTGTATTCTCAGTATTTTTTCCATGTGGTCAGTTCTCCACGACGCATATCATCATCATCCATGCATGGGAGATCATCATGCACGAGGGAAAAAGCATGTATCAACTCTATAGCAATACAGAGTTTCATGATATCATCATCTCATTTTATATCTGCTATATCTTTTCAACTAAGAGTGAGATAAAACTCCAGGGCAAATATAGCTCTGAGTTTCTTACCTCATTTTACAGAATACTTTACTATCTCCTTAAATTCATCAAGGGGACGACCCATGGGAATAGAAAGATAGGTGTCTAGGTATTTTTCTATTTGTAGTTCTACTTTGTCTTTATAGGTAGTGTACCAGTTTGGAAGCATAGTTTATTTTCAAAAATTACGTTTTGAGCCCTCAAAGAACTCTATCACATTTGTGAGCTCATCCTGATCAAACTCTGGCCATTTCTTATCTGTAAAATAATACTCGCTATAAGCACTATCATACAGTAAAAAACCTGAGTGACGAATATCTCCACCCGTTCTCACTATAACATCAGGAAATGGGAGGTCTCCTGTATCTAAGTATTTTCTAAACTCTTGCTCATTCAGCGTTTCTGGATCTATCCCTGCAGCAATAATCCTCTTTGTCGCACGAACTATCTCATCTTGTCAGCCATATACAAGAGCTATAGTCAGAGTAATTCCTGTGTTATCTTTTGTCTCCTGCTTCACTCGAGCGAGTATTTTCTGGGACTCCACGGGGAGTCTCGATATATCACCAATAACATTGAAACGCAGATCTTCTATTTCCATTTTCTTTATATAAGACTCTATAGAATTTACGAGCTTGATAATGGCTTGTATCTCTTCTTTTGGACGTTTCTGCAAATTTTCTGTTGAGAGTGCCCAGAGTGTCAGGTGGGTGATTCACATATCAGAGCAGAGTTCAGTGATCTTTACTACATTGTCTGCCCCAGCTTTGTGTCAGGCAATAGTTGGAAGAAATTTAGATTTTGCCCATCTACGATTTCCATCCATTATGATTCAGAGGTGTTGGAGCATTGTGTACTTTCTATATTTTTAGTAGAGCTATTGTAGAAAAAATATTTATTTTTTCAATTTTATTAGCCAAGTAACAGTTTATCAGGGTTAGCTAGAGCAAAGAATTTGTCTTTCTTTTTCATGAGTTCTTTGTAATTTCATGATTCTACGATTTTTCCTCACTCAAGTACATAGATACAATCTGCGTGTTGTATCGTTGAGAGCCTATGAGCTACGATGATACTCGTTTTTCCTTTCATCAGGGTATCGAGGGATTTTTGTATAAGTTTTTCTGTTTTATTATCTAGAGCACTCGTTGCTTCATCGAGCACTAGTATCTCGGGATTTTTCAGAAATAATCTCGCTATAGAAATACGCTGTTTTTCCCCTCCTGAGAGTTTCAATCATCTTTCTCCGATAACCGTTTTGAGTCATTTTGGGAGATCAAAAACAAAGTGTGCTTTTGCTTTTTTTAGTGCTTGTTCTATATCAGTTTTCGTTGCTTTTGGATTTGCGAACTTAAGGTTTTCTTCTATAGAGAGGTTAAAGAGACTGTTGTCTTGAGATACTACTCCGATATGATTTCTCAGAGAAGATTTTTTGAGAGTATTAATGTTTACTCCATCAAGAAGTATCTCTCCAGAGCTCACATCCCAAAATCTGAGCAGAAGATTTACAATCGTAGATTTCCCTGCTCCTGTATCTCATACGAGTGCTATTTTCTGTCATTTTGAGATACTGAGAGAGATATTTTTTAGTATCTTACTATTGTCTAAGTATCAAAAAGATACGTTTTCAAATAGGATATTTCACTCTACATTGCGACACATAGTTCACTTATAAATATCTTCGTTGTCCTGCTGAGAAAACTCTTGATACATTTTTTGTACTGATGTAAGATGTTTTACTATATCGTTGAGTCTATCTACCATAAAAGAAAGTGGAAAATATATCCATCAGATATAAGAAAATACCAGAAATAATTCTGAAAAAGAAAGACTTCCATCAACCACAAAATATACACCAAAGCCCAATACAAGTATTCTGGAGATCATTACGAGAAAACTTGTATACACATTTGCTAGACTCCATCATTTTCAGACTCTGTTTTGTTCTATGTGAATCTTATCAAGCAGCTTTGACATCTTGGAAAGAAAAGTCTTTTCTAAAAACAATGATTTTGTTAGCATAAAAGAACTGAGTATATTTCCTATATCTCCAAACATACTATCCCGCTTATCATTGAGAATTTTTTGTTTCTTTGAAAGCCTGAATACAAAAACTCATCCTACCAGGAACATTATAGGAATCATACTCAGAGCCAAAAATGCCATACGAACATCTACATATATAAGTATAGATACAATAATGATAACACTGGATATATTTTTTATAACATCTCCAAAAAAGAAGTATAAAAATGATTCTTGCCCAGAAACTCCTCTATCATAGATCTTGTAGAGACTCCCTTGTTTTTTCCCTATATACTCTGCATATCACATATGGACTATTTTTTCATTAAACTTTTTACAGGTCAGAACATAGTTCTTCATATTGAGTTTATATACAAAAAAATACCTATATAAGTAAGTAAGAAATATAGTAAAAACTATAAAAGTACCCCAGAGTATCGTATATAAATACACTGCATCATAATCAAGTATCCCTACGCGAAAATACTCTTCTATTTCTTTTATGATCAGGGTGAAAATGATAGGTTCAAGCACAGTTATACCAGCTGTAACAACTCATAAAAAAACTACTAAGAAAAGGGAGAGATTTCCAGATGTCTCCCTATAGCTACGTAATATAATTAAAAAAGTCTTCCACATACAAGCAAACTTACACTACCATTTTATCATCTGCAGAAACTTCTTTCTTTTCATAGACCTTGAGTTCTTTATCTTTATTGATCTCATAAAGGAGTGGAGATGCTATAAATATAGAAGAAAATGTACCTACTACTGTCCCATATATCATCGCAAGAGTAAATCCTGCAATACTCTCTGGACCAAATACAAGTATACAAAATAAAACAAAACCAAGAGTCGCACTTGTGTAGATACTTCTCGTCAGGGACTGATTTACAGAGATGTTTATGATCTCATCGAGTTTTTTTCCTTTTCCTCCAAAAGCCTGGAGGTTTGAACGTATCCTATCAAATATAACAATCGTATCGTTGATAGAATACCCCAGAATCGTCAGAAGTGCTGTGATAAAAAACGTATCTATCTGAAACTCTGGAAATATCGTAGAAGTAGCGATATAAAGACCTGTAGATATAAACACATCGTGAAATAGTGTTATGATAGTCACTATAGCAAATGTCGTAGAACTAATTCCAGAAACAGCCCCTGAAAAGGCATATGCTATATAGAGGGCTATAGCAATAATTGCTATTATAAGAGTGATTCTAGCTGTATCTTTTATATAATCTCAAAAACTTGCTCCGATGTTGGTATATCCAGAAAGACTAATATCTCAGAGTTCTCCGAGGAGTGATTCTATATTGTCTCGAAACGCAACTTTGTCTTTTTCTAGTTGTTCTACGTTATCATTTCCTACAAATCCGACTTCAACTACAAAAGACCTCTCTCAGGTTATTTTGTAGGCATTTACAGTATTTATAGTGTTTTTTTCAGTGTTAAATACCTGTTTTTCAGTATCCACTATCTGAGAGATACTCTCCAGATCGATCTGATAGGTATCATAGCGAAACTCTGATTGTGTTCCTCAGGTCATGTCTATACCAAGGTTTAGAGGAAATATAAAAATAGCAAGAAGTGAGAGAAAAAATAACACTCCAGAAATAGCAAAATATACCAAACGAGAGTTAATAACGTGTAACATATATAATAATCTAGGAATAAATGATTGTATTCTATAGATAAAAACACAAAAACAAAAAGCTTTTATCGCACTTGTAAATAGTTTAGAGTTTCTCTGGGGAATGTTTCGTATTTTGACTTGTAAAAGTCATCTTTTCTCCTAGAATCTCTACGTTATACATCATAAAGTTTTTGATGCTCAAAAAAATCATCCATTACCTCATAGTAGCGAGTTTAGTATTTATGTTTGTGTTCTTGCTGATATCACTCCTAAAACCAAGCATACTCGAGTGACTCGTAGAGTGGATAAAAACTCAAATAGAACTCCTCGGGAAACGGAACTATCTCCTAGCAGGAGTGTCTGCTCTGCTCGAATCACTCCCGATAATAGGAACTATCGTTCCTGGACAAGTCGTTTTGATGTCCGTTTGAGGATTTTATGGAGGAACTGGGCTACAACAGTTTATAGGGATCATGATCGCAGCTATCAGTGGATCAGTCGTATCAAACGGGATATGATATCTCCTTTGAAAACACTATGGAGAAGACTTCTTCAAAAAGTATGGTATGTGGGTAGGAATACAAGAAACAGAACTCAAGTACATGAAAAAGTCTGTAAATACTTGGGGACCGGGAGGAATCATTCTCTCAAAATTTCATCAGCATTTCCGTGCATTTATGCCATTTATAGCTGGGAGTATGGGGCTATTGTCACGTAAGTTTTGGATATATAATGCTATTGCTTCTATTTTATGGGCAGCGACTTTTGTCGGAATAGGGATATTTTTTGCAGAGTACTACAAAGAAATCATCAGATATATACAGTATATCATACTGGGATCCATGGTAGCATTTGCAGTATATATATGGAAGTTCAAAAAAGAAGCGTTTCTCAGATATATAGAAGAAAAGAATAAAGAGATAGAGTGAAAGTATAACTCCTAAAAAACATGATTATTGAGATCTCAACTATCTGACAAATCATAGGTTTTATTGCTCTATTTTTTGTGTTTCTTGCATTCAAAGAAACAGATGATAGAAAGCTGATTATATACCTCGCTATAGGTTCTGGTATTTGGTGAGTACATTTTTGAGTTTTGGGTCTCGTGGCAGCGTCAGCTATTAACTTCTTTGATGTTCTAAAAAACTGCATCGGACTCAAGTATAAAAAAAATAATTACTGGGTAAGTTTTTTTGTCGCGACATACATAGCAATATGAATCATGAGTTATAGCTACAGTGGGAGTCTCGTGTCATTTCTCCCAACTATTGCGTCAGTTCTATGAGCGATAGCTGTGTTTTGGTTTTCTGGAATTCCTCTCAGACTCATTATGATGAGTACACTTTTTGTGTGGTTCACCTACAATATAATAGGTGGATCATACGCTGGAATGGCTTCTGATATCGCACTGATATGAGCGAGTTTTTATGGGATTTTTAAACTCAAACGCAGCACTATCCATAGCCTAAAAAAAGAGGAAAAATAAGTTTTTTAAAAAAATATTTGCAAAGCATATAAGTCGTCCTATACTGGCGAGCAAATCTCTATCAATTAATACCATAAAATGTCTGAAACACTTATGCCACTCCTCAGTGGTGTTCTTTCTACATTTTTGCAAAATCCACTCGGGCAAACTCTTGGCTTTGTAGCTATGTTTGTTGGTCTTTTTTGATACGCAACAAGCGATGATACAAAGATCATCAGGATATTTATTTGGGCAAATATTTTTTGGCTGATTCATTTTATATTTATAGAAAACATTGCAGCTCTATGAGCTACTGTAATAGCTATAGTAAGATTATTTTTATCACTCAAATACAAAAGAAGCAAAAAAGTACTCGTTGGTGTAGTGATAACGAGTATCGCATTTGGAGTTGTCAGTTTTGATGGTAAAATCATCTCTATACTTCCCCTCTTAGCAACTACTATAGCAACTTATTGATTCTTCTTTTTAGAAAAACTCCAACTTCGTATACTCTTATTTGTCAGCTCTGTTATGTGGCTCATATATCACCTCGGAACAGGTTCTATAAGTGGTGTCGTAAATGAGATAATCGCAGAGATAACTATCTGTATCTCTATGTATTATTTCCTTTTTGGAACCGAAAAGAAAATCTACCTCAGGGAACGTATCAGAAATGTTCTGAGAAAAAGACCTCCAAGACCTGATTTTGAAAGATATATATTCCTCAGGGATAAAGATAGATTTGAATAAAAATGAGTTTTATGAAATAAATAATGTCTATAATTTGACATTATTTATTTTTTATGTTTTAATTTAAATAACTCCCTATTTTTATTACAACATTATATATTATGATTACTTGAGATATTTTTTCACTCATTATTGAGAAAATACTAGAAAACCCATTTACAGAAATATCAGGTCTACTAGGTATGATTATCATACTGATAGCCATGTTTCAAAAAGACGATATTCTCGTAAAAAAACTCATGCTTCTGTCTGCACTCTTTTGGGGAACACACTTTTATCTTCTGGGAATGTACTCATGACTCGCTTCTGTAGTCATATGGGTAGCTAGGCTTATTTTATCCTACAAATACGAAAGGAATTTCAAAGCGTTTTTATCCATCATTATCGCAACCATAATAATAGCCTACTTTACAGTAAATTCTTATATATCTTTCCTCCCTATACTCGCATCTATAACAGGGGCTTATTCGTATTTTTATTTACAGAAAATAAAACTCAGGCTCGTTATGATGTGAAACTCTCTTATGTACTTAGTATATAACCTATACTCATGATCTATGAGTGGGGTAATAAATGAAGTACTGGTACAAGTAGTGCTCATAATGACCATCTACCGTATGATGCATCCTGAAGGGATTAGGAGTAGTTATGCTCAGAGAATTAGACAAATACTTTGGAAAACAAGACGTCCTGACTATGATAGGTTCGTATTTATTCATGATCGTCTCACGAACTATAAGAAAAAACTATGATTCAACTTCCAACAGATCTTACACTGCGACTTGAGAAAATTTTTACCAAGCAGGAAATCAAAGACCTCAAAGACACTTTTTGACTAGAAAAAAGACCAACAACTTTTCGTATTAATACCATAAAATGAAATGTAGAAGAAATAGAAGGTGAATTGGAAAAAAATAAAATCAGTTATACAAAACTCGATTTTCCAGAGAATTGTTACGTAATACCCTCACCCCACCCCTCTCCCAAAGAGAGAGGAAGTAGAACTGTATCTGAGTCTGATCTCTGGAAACTCATATGTTATACCTCTGGGAGAATATATATACAAGGCATCTCCAGTCAGATACCTCCTACACTATTTTCTGGGGAAAATCCTAGTAAAATACTCGATGCAACAGCTGCTCCATGAGGAAAAACTTCTCACCTATCAGCACTCTATCCAGATGCTCAGATATACGCGTTTGAACCATCAAAAATCCGTTATGACAAGATGTGTCATAACCTCAAGAAACTCTGATGTAGCAACGTAGAAACTATATATGATAGTATCGAAAATATAGAGAAACATATTGACGCTATGTCATCTTGAACTTGATTTAGAATCTTTCCAGGTGGGGATAATGTTTCTAAAACAGATCCCGCAACAAGTGCGGGATGACAAGAAAAAGAATGTTTTTTTGATATGATCCTCATCGATGCTCCTTGTAGTTCTGAATGATCACTCCTCTACAACAATACTAAGTTTTTAGAAAACTGGGATATATCTCATATCAAAAAGAACTACAAAAGACAAAAACGTATTTGTGATAGCCTTATCCCCTATCTGAAAAAATGATGAGAGATGATATACTCTACCTGTACTCTGAGTCCTGAGGAAAACGAGTGAGTGATTCATTATCTACTTTGTAATTATCCTGAGTTAGAACTAGGAAAAATAGAACTTCCAGATACTCCAGAAGTTATTACAAAAAACCCTTTGATTACTTTCGAGAGATATAGTTATAAAAAAGAAATCTCTGAGAATTGTGTCAGAATAATTCCCAGTAGATATAGCGAAGGGTTTTTCATTGCAAAACTCATCAAAAAAGAAGCTTAAAAGCTTCTTTTTATATTCCAAGTTTTTCGAGTATAGGATCTTTTGGTGAAGTTACTCAAGGAAACAATAGAGGCATAGAAGAAGATCAAGAAACACCTACTCAAGAAGTCTTCATTTTATCTTCTATATTAATCTTTTCAATAGTAGATTGTATATTATCTCTTATATATTCCTTTATCATTCTACTAGACCATCTTCTCCCTCCAGTTGCTTCACTTTTATAAATACCTGTAACTAATACCTGCTCTAGATCTTCTCTATCGGGAAAATTAGCTTGAGATAAAAATTCATTTATAGTAAGAGATACATGTTTATGAATTTCTTGTTTTCTTTCTTCAGATGTATCTATTGTTTCGTTAGAAGATATAATCTGCTCAACAGTAGAGACTACAGCCTGTAATCCTCTTCCAACATATGGAAATTCTGAATTGTATCCTTGTGGTTCGTAACTTTCGTTAGAAAATTTTTGTATTCAAAAATCTGAAATCATAATACCTATCTTTAATTATTAAACTTAAACAACATCACATCTCCATCCTGTACTATATACTCCTTCCCCTCCAGTCTGACCTTTCCATTTTCCTTAGCTCACGACCATCCAGAAAACTCTACTACATCTGACCAGTTTACTACATCAGCTTTTATAAATCATTTTTCAAAATCCGTATGTATCACTCCTGCAGCTTGTGGTGCACTTGCTCATTTTTTTACCGTCCAGGCTCTGACCTCTTGCTCTCACGCAGTAAAATAGTACTGAAGTCCAAGTGCATCATAACTCGCTTTTATCAGATTATCAAGACCAGTAGAAACGAGTCCCATATCATCGAGAAACTCTTTTTTTTCTTCTAGTGTCATCTCTATCATATCCTCTTCGAGTTTTGCACAGATAGGAACTACCTGAGTATCAGCGTCTGTTACTCCTATGAGCTGTTTGAGTTCATCACCAGTTGCATCCATCATGTCTTCTGAGACATTACAGGCATATACAAACTGTTTATTTGTCAGGAGGTGAGTGTCTCTGAGATGTTCTCTTTGGTCTTCATCAAAATCCATAGTAGACACCAACTGTCCTGCCTCGAGTCACTCAAGTGCTCTCTCAAGAGTTTTGAGTTTTTCTGCTATATCTTTGTCACTACGAGCCTTTTTTGCGTCTCCAGCTATTCTCTTAGTCAGTGTCTCTACATCTGCTATGATGAGCTCTGCGTTTATCACCTCTATATCTTCTTTTGGATTTACGACTCCGTGCACATGGGTGATTTCACTATCTTGAAACACTCTGACTACTTGGAGTATTGCGTCAGCTTCACGAATATTTGCCAGAAACTTATTCCCCATTCCTTCTCATTCACTCGCTCATTTTACGATACCTGCGATATCTGTAAACTCACATGTTGCAGGAATAGTTTTTGCGCCATTTACAGCTTTTTGTATTTGCTGGAGTCTCTCATCATGTACATTTACTAGACCGACATTTGGTTCTATTGTACAAAATGGGAAGTTCTGAGCATCTGCTCCATAGTTTTTTGTCAGAGCATTGAAGAGTGTTGATTTTCCGACGTTTGGGAGTCAGACGATACCGATTTTCATGAATTATTTTTGAAAAGTTAAACTCGTAGGAGTATAGTCATTTTTCATTAAGAAACAATAACTATTTATTATCCTTACAGACCCTTTCTATAAGATTTTGTATTACGGAACTATTGCGTTTATATATACAATTTCATTCACTATCAAAATATCCTTGATGTTTTATTTTAAAATACATTTTCCCATCTAAAATAATAATATGAGATAAACAACTGGATTTACCATCAGTAGGTTCATGTGACTTATAATAATTTTTCTCATACAAAGACTCTCCTATTTTTATAGTTGTCTCTGGTTCAAGCTTCCTTGCATCGAGTAATATATACTTTACTGGATTTCTTGGTTTTCTTCATTTGAATTTAAAAATTTTCACTTCTCAATGTTCTATTACAAAGTTTGATAAGTATCCAATCTTCATAGGATTTCTTTCTACTATATCATCTACAGGTAAATTTTCTATAATACTCTCAATTTTTTTATGAGCATTTGTTTCTCCGAAAATATTTATAATTCACTGAATTGAACAAAGTATATTATCATTAAGACTCGAAATAGATTTTCTGAGTGGTTCTATATTTACATCATACTTGCTTTCATCTTCTATAATACCTCCTTCATACTTTATGGTGTCTTCTATAGCAAGAGAAACACTATGTATCTGATTCCAAACATCTTTTACATACTTATGATTCATCCCTTTATCTAAAGCAAGTTGTTGAATTCTAGATTCTACTTTAGCCCATTGAGCTTGATCAAGACTTTCTTTTCCATATTGTTTGTTGAGAAGTCATACTTGGGAGACATAATTCATTCTTTCTTCCAGCAGTCTTGATAGTTCTCATTCCCAAGAATCCATACCTGTTGCTATTTTTCTATTCTCTAAAGACATGTTTTATTAATTATTTTTATACTTAGTCAATATATATTATATATACCCTATAAAAAGTCAAAAAAAGAGCCTATAAAAGACTCTTTCTTGAAAAAATATTTTTAGCTTAGACTCAAAAATTTATCCTCGAGTTTCTCTAATTTTTGCTTTGCCATCTCTTTCTTTTCCATCTCTGAGCGTACGAGATCAGCAGGAGCATTTCTGACAAATGATTCGTTGAGAAGTTTTTTATCGAGAATAGCTATGTATTCTTTGGTATCGAGAATCTGTTCTTTGAGTCTTGCTTGTTCTGATTCTACATCGAGAGCATTTGAGGTATCGACATATACTTCGACTCCTGATTTTACGACACTGTATACGAGGTTGGGGTCTTGGATCTTTTTGTCGATCATTTCAGAATCTTCTGATTTTACGATTCCACTGATCAGATCGAGTGAACCTGAAAGTATCTCTGCATTTTTATTTTTTGCGTATATCTTGAGTTTGATAGTCTTGTTTGGCATCACGTTGTTCTCGGCTCTGAGTTTACGTATTTCACGAATAACTTCTGTAGAGAGATCATGTGCTTTTTCTGCATCTATATCTCTTTTTAGAGAGATATTTGGCCACTGGGTCACTATGAGATCTCCTGAGAATCAGAGTTTTTGGTAGAGTTCCTCAGTAACAAAAGGAATATATGGATGCCAAAGTCTGAGAAGTGCATGTATAGAGTAGAGTATCACTTGTATTCCGTGCTCTGAGCTCTCTTTTGTGAGTTTAAACTCTTCTATGTAATAATCACAAAATTCACTTTTTGTAAATGTATAGAGTTCTTGTCCTATTTCTGAAAAACTATAGTCCTCCATACCAGCAGTTACACGCTCTGTGAGATGAACTACTCTACTAAGTATCCATTTCTCATGAGGCATAAGTGAATCATAATTTTTGTTCAGAATCTCTTGAGTTTCTTTGAAGCAAAAATCTTTAGCCTCAGTATCAGAGAGATTACTCGAAACAAAACGACTTGCATTCCAGAGCTTATTAATAAAGAGCATATTATTTTTGATATTTTCTTCGTCAAATTTTACATCATTTCCAGGAGTCGTTCCAATCACCAGAGTCATACGAAGTGCGTCAGTACCATACTGGTTTATCATATCTATAGGATCCACTCCATTTCAGAGTGACTTACTCATCTTGCGACCAGTTTTGTCTCTGATGAGACCATGGAGATAGATAGTTTCAAAGGGAGTTTGTCCTGTAAATTCATATCAAAAAAGCAACATACGGATAACCCAAAAGAAAATGATATCATATCCTGTCTCAAGAACCTGAGCTGGGTAGAACTGTTGGAATAAATCTGATTGCGTATCAGCCCCAAACTCGTATCAGAGCGTTGCAAATGGCCACAGAGCACTCGAAAACCATGTATCAAGTACGTCTTCATCCTGAACCAGAGTGATATCTTTTCAGTAGTCTTTTTTAGCCTGCGCATAAGCCTCCGTTTCATTCTTTGCTACAATTATATCTCCTGATGGAGTGTACCATACAGGGATCTGATGTCCCCACTGGAGTTGACGAGATATACACCAATCCCTGAGGTTATATACCCAGTCTTCAAAAGTCTTGTTAAATCTCTTTGGGATAATTTGGAATTCTTTCTTTTTATACCCTGATATAACCTTTTTGACAATAGGATCTATTTTTACAAACCATTGTTTTGAAATAATAGTTTCTATTTTTGCTCCTGTTCTTTCTCCATAACCGACTTTTGCTGTATGGTCTTCTACTTTGAGGAGGTTTCCTTTTGATTTAAGGAGTTCGACGATGTTTTGACGAGCTGTAAGGAAATCCTGACCCACAAAAATACCTGCAACTTCTGTCATTCTTCCATCTTTTCCCAGAACTATATTGTTCAGTGGGAGCTCATGTCTTCGTGCGACTTGGAAATCATTTGCGTCATGTGCTGGAGTGATTTTTACGGCTCCTGTTCCAAATTCCATATCACACATCTCATCAGCGATAAGAGGGATTTCTTTATTTACTATTGGGAGAATGAGTTTCTTTCCAGCTTTGAGGAGTTTCTTGTATCTCTTGTCTTTTGGGTGGACAGCAACAGCTACATCTCCGAGCATCGTCTCTGGACGTGTTGTAGCTACTACTACCTCATTGTCACTTCCTGCTACAAAATAGGTAATATGATAGAGTTTTCCCGCTTCTTCTTTGTATTCTACTTCTTGGTCTGAGATAACAGTCCCGAGAACCGGATCATAGTTTACCATATACTCTCACTGGTATATAAGATCTCTGTTATGAAGTGTTATAAACGCATCTATCACACGTTTATTCATATCAGGATCCATCGTAAATTTTTCTTTGCTCCAGTCACAGCTCGTTCCCATTTTACGGAATTGATTTTGTATTTGTCCTCCGTATTCTTTATTCCAATCCCAGCATTCACTGAGAAAGTCTTCGCGGGACATCTGTGATTTATCTCTTCCTTCTGAGGCTATTTTTTCTTCTACTTTTACTTGTGTAGAAATACCTGCGTGATCCGTCCCAGGAAGGAGAAGTGTAGAATCTCCTTTCATACGATGATAACGAGTCATAATATCCTCTATAGTAAGCATAGAAGAATGCCCTATGTGAAGCTTACTGGTAACATTTGGAGGTGGCATAGGGATGTAGTAACTCTTCCCTGTAGTTCAATCTTGTGGGGTGAAAAATCATTTTTTTTCCCAGTTACTATATATACTCTGTTCGAACTCTTTTGGTGAGTATTTTTTTGGAAAATCTGACATTTTTGTTTTATATAAAAAATAACCTTGCTTATAAATATA
>CALDZK010000012.1 GCA_937944145.1 uncultured Candidatus Altimarinota bacterium | reverse complement strand
TTTCTCTTAAGAATCTCTTTACTTGGGATATTTTTGTTTTTGTATGTCTGAGGTTTGATTTTGTATTTGATGAGTGAGATATACGTGTAGCATGAGCTTGTCTCTCTTGTCATGTCAGACTACCTATCTCGGTATTATATGTCTCTATGATACTACGGTATAAGGGATGTTCGTGCTCCAAACCTCCTATAAATTGTATAAATAGTTCTTTTTGTTGCTCAGTTTTTTCGTCACTGATGTTTATTCATTTATATCTTCATATTGTTTCTGCTAAGTCTTTTTTCTTTTCAAATATTTCACTTTTTTTTATAACCTGCTCTTTTTCTGTTCTTTGTATAGTAGCTCCACGATTTTGTAGCTTTTTACGTTTTGTTACCAAGTGTTTTTCCCACGTTCTAAAGTCTCTATATAGATCTGCATCATGGGCAAAACTCTTTTGAGTTTTAAATATATTTTTTAGGGATATACGATGTTGGTATAGATCTTTATTCCATATAAAAAATTTACTCAGTCTCTCTCGAAGTTCTATAAACTTCTGAGGATTTTTTCCTATAAGAAACTTCTTAAATTTAGAATTTTTTGACATAACGAGAATAGGAAGAACAAATTTCATAAAATCTTCTGTAGAATACTCTTCATCTGCTTCTATAAGTTCCATATAGGTTTTATCTACTTCTTCGGTAGTTTTACACTTTTTACTACTTTTTTGAAGTTTTCTTTTTGGAAATACAGAGTATCTATAGTGTTGCTGAGTAAGAGTAGCATCATCTATATGTGATTTCTGTATCTCTGTAATATGTGATAGGAGATATATTTTTTCTTCTTCCTGGAAATAATCATGAGTATGAATTTCAAAATCATCAATTTTATCCAAATCTTCCTTTCATATAATAAAAGGAATCCCTACATATTGTCCTGATTTCTGGGGAGTTATCGTGCTCGTAGCTGCCTGCGAAAAAATATCTTTTGTTCTCTTTCATCATGTATCGGCATGCAGGAATCTCTCAGCTTCTGGATCCCAATCAAATATAAAGAAAGGATATCCAGCAGCAATACAAGTATAAATAGAATTTGTGAGTTGACTTTGTTTTATGGATCGTGCAGTTATTTTTTTGTTTTTTTGGTAGTGTATTCCAGATTCTGAGAGTCTTGTTTTGAGGGTAGTGATTTTCTGGTGTATTTGTTGTATCTTATGATTTTTTATCCCGAGAGGTTCTAGTTCGACTATCTCAAAAAGCATGAGCTCCTCAGTATTTTCTTCGAATTCACTCAGCATATCTTTATCTATTCAGTGATATACAAGTTCTTGTATTTGTTGTTTTGAGAGCCTTTTTGATACAGCGAGATTATAGAGATCTACATAGGTAAATATATCACTTTCTTTATTTTTTCATGGCTTTAGTTCGTTCCATGTTCCATCTTTTGAGAGAAATCAATTCACAGAAAAGATAGCAGCGATTGTAACTATCTCTGCTAAGCAATCTCTTTTTTTAATTGCCTCTATTATCATCCTTGCTTCATACACATTGAGATTTATTTTGAGAAGATCTTCTCCGAGTGGTGTTATGTTGCCAAGTTCGTCTAAACCTCAGATACGGATAAGTCGTTCATATCACATCTTGAGAAGATGAGGATTAATCTTATTTGGAAATGCTGGGGCACCTTCCCTTTCTCATTGTGCTATTATAAATTTCAGATCCTTACCAGCTGATGCGTACAAAAGTATTTCTTTTTCTAGCATACTGTTTTCTATAGCAGCAGCAGGATATTGATACAATTCGTCTATGGGAGTATCATTGTGTCTATGGTATTTTCATATTTGAGTTCTTCCGACACGTCATTTTCTTTGTTGAGTATTAGCTAAGGTTGCATCCTCTACACAGAGTTCTTGTATCCCATCCCCATTTATATAAGAGACCTTATGAGTTCCAGTATCTACTATAGCATTGAGATAGAAAATAGTTAGACCTTCCTCTCCTATATTTGTTCCGACTATAATACGCGTTATATTTTCATTTTCTGGAGGTAGGAGTGCATAAAGCTTTTCTTGTTCGGAGAGCTCTCTATGAAAAGGGAGAATCTCATATCATACTCCTAACCTATTTCTTAATTTACTGATATACTCAGAAATTTTTGATTTTCCTGAGGCAAAGAGATATGTATGATTCCCATCCTGAGCAAGTTCTTGAGTTGTTTCTAAAAATCCATCTTGTCAGTGATAATACTCAGTGATAGGAAAAGTTCTTCCAGGAATATGTATAATAGGTATATCAGATTGTCTTGATTTGAAGAAATCTTGGTATTTTTCTACTTCTAGAGTAGCAGATGATAGAACCGTAGGGATTTCAGGATGATTTTTTGCTATATGGAGTAGGGACTCTCAGGCAATTGTCTTACCGTGGACCTCATCTATCATGAGATTTGTAGGGAGCCTACCAGAGAATAGCTGACGAACTTGTTCGGTTCCATCTGTATTTAGAGAGAGTGCTGGAGTTCTCTGAGAGCTATTTCATGCTCCGGTCCTATATCAGATTTCATCATATCATAGAGTATATTTAGGGTCCCCTGTTTGAGCCAAAAGAACCTGGGAGATACGACTAGATATCTCCATGGCAGTCAGGACTCTTGGTTGTGTCACAACTACTGATCCACCGAGTTTTTCTCTCATGTATACAGGCATAGTTGTAGATTTTCCTGATCCTGTTTCTCAGACCAAAAAGATCATTCCTCATTGCTTAAGAGCATGAAAAATATCATCTTTTATAGATTCTCTAGAAGCAGGAAGAGATTCTACAGATTCTATGATTTTCAGTCTTTCCTCTACGGACATATGATTCAGGTTTTTATCTACTACTGAACCATCGTCTTGTTCTCAGGGGATAATTTTATTTTTATCTATCAATGTATGTGTATATATGAAAATATTAATACATAAATAAAATATATTGTAAATACATATATAGTCAAAATAAAAAATTATTTTATAGTAATAACTTTATTCCTTTTTGTTTCCAGATAATAAAATGTGTACTAGATGTGTCATAAGTAAGTGCTCAACTCCTAAATGAAAAGAGATTTTTCAGCAACAATTACAAGAAAAACAATCAGACTAGGCTGATTGTTTTATTATACTTCTTCTATTTTTTTATACCCATTATTTCCATCCATCTCTACATACATGATAGTAAGTTTACATCATAGAATTCATTCTATGAGTTTGTGATATTGAACAAAAAACTGAGGTCTGTCTTCGTAGATGATGATTTCTTTTGGTATGTATTGTAAGTGAAAAAGTATATACCTGATAGTTTGAAGAATCTTATCTTCCCCTTTCCAAACGACTCTCATGGGGATATGTTCTATGTTCATGGCTCTACGCTTTGCGTGCTGGTATTCTGGTATACCAGCTGTAAGGATAATACTATTTTCAGGATTTAGTTTTTCTACTATTTCTTGAGGATACTGTTTATTTGTATAGTACTTGTTTACCATAGCTTCAATACCAATATGATTGATCATATAGGTATTTCCTTCGTGTCATCTACGTTTTACAAGTTCAGGCTCATTATTGAGTTGCTCTTGTCTGGAAAAAAGCGTGTCATCCAGATCACAGATAGAAAATACAAAGTCTCTTTTAGGAATTCTTTTTGTTTCTTCTAGGTAAAAATCGATAACTCATATCTGGTCAGTGAGTCCAGATATGAGTTCTTTGAGTTTTTCTGTAGAGGTCATGATTATTTTTTTAGAATTATCTTTGCACTTGTATCTCCGAGTTCTATTTCTTTTTCTATATCTCAAGCACTCAGAGAATTATCTAGAGTAGAAAGTGTTTCTCATTCTATATAATTTCAGAATTTTGCAATGATTGGAGTTAATTCCCTCTCCTCTTGGGAGAGGGGTGGGGTGAGGGCAACAGAGATTCTATCGTCAACTTCGTATCCAGCTTCCCTGCGAGCCTCTTGTATATGTCTGACTATATCACGAGCATATCATTCGGTTCTGAGTTCTTCAGTTATTTCTAGATTCATAGAGATAACCATTCCAAATCCTGACTCTATATTATCAGCTTCTCACTCAGTTACGTAAGCTATTTCGAACTCATCTCCTTTGAGAATAAATTCTCCTACTTTTACGGTATTTTCATCTATTTCTTCGAAGTTTCCTGCTTTTGCTTGAGAGATGATATCTTTTACATTTTTTCCAAATTTTGGACCGATCAGACGACCATTTGGTTTACAGATCTTTTGGGCTATAGAACTACTATCTACTTTGAGTACTTCTTTGACGTTCAGTTCTTCTTTGATGATATCTTTGTAATAGTCACTGAGAGATTCTCCTGTCGAGATAGACTGAAGAGGTTGACGGACTCTGATTTTTTGTGCGGTTCTCAGAGAAAGTCCGAGATTGATGATCTTTTGGCAGAGATCCATATCATGGTTCAGGTCTGTATCTATGAGACTCGAATCAGCTGTAGGGAAGTCTGTGAGATGCACTGATTCTTGACTTGTAAGGTTTTTATATATCTCCTCTGTAACAAATGGCATAAACGGAGCTACAACTTGTGAGAGAGTAACGAGAACCTCATAAAGCGTCTCATATGCTTCCATCTTGTCTCCATCATTTTCACTCTTCCAGAAACGTTTTCTACTTCTACGGATATACCAGTTTGTGAGGTTATCCATAAACTTTACGATAGGACGAGTAGCCTCGGTTACTTCGTATTTTTCCATCGCTGTTTCTATGTCAGCAATCAGTGTATGAGTTTCTGATATAATCCAGAGATCGAGAGGATTATTACGAGTGTATTTTCCTGTAGGCTCGAAGTTATCTATGTTTGCGTAGGTCGTAAAGAAAGAGTAGGTATTCCAAAGAGGAAGTATCACTTTCTTAATTACTTCTACGATTCCTTCTTCCTTAAAGTCCATATTTCCACCATTGAGCAGTGGAGAGTTTGCCATATAGAAACGGATAGCATCAGCTCCATATTTTTGAATCGTATTCTTTGGATCGGGGTAGTTCCCATATGATTTACTCATCTTACGTCCATCACTTCCCATAACGATACCTGTAGTGATTACATTTGTGAAACTTCTTTTGTCAAAAAGTGCAACTCCAACTACGTGCATGACATAGAACCACGCTCTTACCTGACCGATATACTCGACGATAAAATCAGCAGGGTATGAGTTCTCCATTGGAGCTTTGTTTTCAAAAGGGTAGTGCATCTGCGCGTATGGCATAGAACCACTATCCATCCATACATCAAGTACTTCAGGAAGTCTGGTATATTCTACATCACCTTCCTTCCAAGTGATATCATCGATAAATGGTCTGTGGAGATCTGTAACGGTCATGCCAGATGCAGACTCTATTTCAGCTTTTGAACCAAATACTTTCATATCTACTTCATTTCACTGCGAGTCTCTTCCTATCCATATAGGCATGGGGGTTCCCCAAAAGCGGGTTCTACTGATACACCAGTCTGGTGCTGATTCTATAGATTTTAGGAATTGGCCATGTTTCAGGTGATTTGGTTGCCAGTTGATTCCTTCGTTTTCAGCTAAAAGTCTATCCTTCATTTCTTGGATGTTGATAAACCAACTATCTTGAGCTTTGTAGATGAGTTTTGTTCCAGATCTTGGACACATTGCAACTCTATGGTTTATTGATTCTTTTTTGAAAAGTCTGCCAAGTTCTTTGAGTTTTTCTGAAACGACATCATTAGCATCTTGGTAGTGCATTCCTTCGTAATCACTGATTTCTTCGGTATAACATCCAGCGTCATCGAGTGCTGTAGAGATATGAATTCCTTCTTTTTGAGCCAGTTGAAAATCGACCTCACCAAACTCTGGAGCCTGGTGTCCGATACCAGTACCATCAGTATCAGTGATGAAATCTGCATGAAGAATCTTATGATTTTTTTCCGCATCTACGGTTCCTTGATAAAATTTGAAAGGAGCTTCGTACTTTAGTCAGATCAAGTCTTCACCCGTGAAACTATCAGTGATTTCATAATCTATTCACTTAAGTACAGTTTCTACTCTAGCTGTTGCTAATATAATATATACATCTTTCTTCTCTCTAAGTTTTTTAGATTCTCCTTCTTTTCTTTCAGATAATGCTCCTCTTGTTCACGAGTATATTCAATCGAGAAAGTATGCTTCATATTTTACTCTTGAATATGAGAGATTTTTATTGAGAGCCATACTCATATGAGCTGGAATCGTCCATGGAGTTGTGGTCCATGCGAGGATATAGTCTCACTGCTGAACATGTTTGTGACTTTCTGTGAGAGGGAACATCACGGTTACAGCAGGATCAGAGACTTCCTCATAACTATCATCCATCGCTACCTCAAAGTTTGAGATAGGAGTTGAGAGTTTCCAAGAATAGAGTGATACTCTTCTTCCTTTGTAGACCTTTCCTTTTTCATGCATTTGTTTAAATACCCAAAGCACCGATTCCATATAGTCTTGATCCATAGTTTTGTACGCATTTTCCGTATCTACCCATCTTCCGATATGATCGATATACCAGTCCCATTCTGCAGATGTTTCTTTGGTGTAGGTATAGCATTCCTCGATAAATTTTTGTATTCCGAGTTCTTCTATGTCTTTGTTGGATTTGAGTCCAAGTTTTTTTTGTACTTTTTCCTCGATAGGCAATCCATGACAATCCCATCCCCATTTACGTTCAACACGTTTTCCTTGCATCGTGTGGTAACGTGGGACAATGTCTTTTACGATACTTGAGAGTAGGGAACCGTAGTGAGGAGTTCCCGTGATAAATGGTGGGCCATCGTAAAACCTATAGGGTTTATCCTCGGGTCTTTGTTCTATCGATTTCTGGAATGTATCATTCTCTTTCCAGAATGCTATTATTTTCTCTTCCATCTCTGGGAAGGATTGTTTTGGGTTTACTTTTGGGAACATGTTTTTATGAGGTTAGTTTCTATAATTTTGTACTTTGTTCTCGAATCAATGTCGCTCTAAACAATTTTCATAACTATCGTTCTTTTCGCATCTTTCAATTATATTGTCATTATATCATGAGTCTTCTGTTATATATATTTTAGTAAAGAAATCTACTAATACTCGATTACTTCGATTACAAGATAGCTCTTTCCATAGATCAGATAGAATATCTAATCATTCACATGCAGGTTTTCTATACGAAAATATATACAAGCAAGAATTTTTCTTTTGAGAGTAAAATATTTCTTCAATTTGAGGATCTAAAATACCAAAAGTATATTGTGGGTCAAAGAGTTCGTCTTTAATCTCGTTTCTTAGTAGTCCACATTCTTTATTTTTTTCGAAAATATCATTTTTATTTGTTTCTTCAAGTTGAGAAACAGTATCTTGCAACTTAGTATTTTTGTTTTTTAGTTCCTCAATTCTGTCCAAATCTTTTGGATTGGAATAACAAGAAGTTAAAAATAGAAGTATTCAGAGTAGAGAGATTATTTTTTTCATAGTTAATTATTTTATAAGAGATATATATCAATAGTAACTTCACATACCAGTGGCGATCGCTCATATAATTCATACACAAATTCAAACCCATGCTAAGAAATTGGAACTTTTACTACTTTTATTTAACGCTTCTACCATTTTTTCTGTGTTAGAATCTATGCAACTTATAAGATTACCACTTATGTCAATAATCCTATCTAATCATTTGGGATCATCCGTGAATTTTTGTATATGTTTTCTCATCTTCGATATGTATCAATAGATTCTTAAGAGAAACACTTCCCAAGAATCGAGAAATAAAACGTTGCTACTTTGTGTCAGGAAGGTTGTTTTTCTTGAGCAGTTTTGCATACTTTTCCTGTGAAAAGTATGATTGTGGGTAATGGGTATTAAGAATATACAAAACGTTTTGCAATCTCTAGGCTCTCATTACTCTCTTCTCTCTTACTTTTGTGACCAAAAGTAACAAAAGTCTTGGGGGTTCGAATTTCAGCTGGCTAAATCCTACCTTCGTATGTAAGTGATCACTATCGTCTCACCCCCAAACCCCAATCTTTCTGAACAGCTTCCTTTGCTCTACTTCAAATGAAAATATAACTGATTTTTCAGAATAAAGAAGCAAAAGGGATTTTAGTATTTGTTTTTTTGTTTGGTAGTTTTGTGTCATTTCGGACAAAAAGTTTTGTTTTTTTGATAACAATGTTATAATAATACTGTTATCACGAGTAAACTGTATGGTTTGTAGTATTGCACTACAAGACGTGCAGTTTTTTTATGTTTTGTACTCGAGTTTCTTCTGCTTATTCGTGAGAGAATCAATATATCATTTGGCTTCGTATCGTAAAAATGAAGAGTATCTTTTTTCGTTAGGGACTATGAGGATTTTTAACTTATCTATTTTTCTTAGGTATCTAATGAGGCACGCAAAATCTCAATCTCAAGTAATAACTATTGCTCTATCAAAGTTTGGGAGTTCAATCATTGTTTGCAATACGAGCTCAGCGTCTACGTTTCATTTTGTTTTGCCTGATTTGAGCTGAAGTACAGGCTTGAATATTAGTATATATCATATGCTCTGTAAGAACGTATACATGTCTTGATTTTCGGGAATGTACCCTATGAACAAAAAAACTTTCCTAGATTTATACTTTTTATGTAAGTGCTTATAGAGTTTCTTCCAGTCTAGTTTCCATCACTGATCTCTAATTGCGAGATTTACATTTTGTGCGTCAATAAAACCAAAATTTGATTCTTGTTTTGGAGGAGATGATTGTTTTGGGTTTACTTTTGGGAACATGGGTGAGTTGTTATTTATTTTTAGTTTTATAGTTTTACGTCATTTCGGACAATTTTTATATAATTACTCCTCTGGTATATAATTCTCTATCCTTAGTACTTTCCCTAACTCAAATTTGAAACAATCTTTTCATTTATGTTCGCAAATTCAATGATGTCATTTCCATTCTACTATTGCGAGAGGAGAATTTGCTTTATAGCCGTTTTTTATATGTACTTCGTCAAAGTCTTTTGGACTTCAGTCAGAGTTGAGGAGCCTTTGTTCCCAATAATTTTTTGCTTCTCGAAATTTAAAAGGGATTCACTTGTTTATAGTTTTTTCAAATCACTCTTTACAGATCCTCAGAAGAAGTATGTTTTTTTCTTCCATAGTATATTTACTGATTTATATTTTCTGTGTTTTGGGATTGTTCTCTTAGAGTTTGTATTTCTGCCTCTAGCTCCTCCAGACTCGTATATTGAGCATCGGTTCTCTCTCTGACTATATTAAAGAGATTATATGATGTAGGATTTTCTGTATCGTTTGGGTTTGTGATTTTCACCTTGAGATAACAGCTCGATACATCTGCGAGAATGGTTTCTGTTCCGAGGAAATCGAGTTGTATATTGGGGTTGGTATTTGCCAGAGTGAGTTTGTCTTGAGTCTTTTGTGATTCTGCTTCACACAGGATGATACGTTCATCTCTGTCATCGTTTACAACCTCTGAAGACGTAGAACAAGATGTAATAAAAATCATTAGTAGGAGTAGGGATATTATTTTTTTCATAGGTTTTTGGTTATTTTATAATTTTTCTATACTGTCTCGCTTTGTTACCAAAGCTCCCAGCGTTACTTCACTTTATGATTCTTGACTTTCGTCAATCATCTCAAATTGAACTAATGGAGGAAGGGACGGGATTCGAACCCGCGGTACAGCAGAACTGTACACACGCTTTCCAAGCGTGCGCTTTCAACCACTCAGCCACCCTTCCAAAAAATAAAAAGCACACATACCTGTCTTTTTCATACTCCTATATAGTATAGTGCAAGAAAATCAGATATATATGCTTTTGGTCCTATAAGCTCTCTCAGTCTCTCCTACCAGGAGAGAAGAAGGTATAAGAAGGTACCACCAATAGCTGTACTCAAGTATTTTATTATCGGAGATTTTCGACTCCGCAAGGTTCTAATTTTTTACCACTATAGTAAAATTTCTTCCTTGAGCTTGTCCCGTGATAGCAGGACTCAGACGCTTCTGTAGATTATTATATAGGTTTCAGCCAAGAAGCAAACCAAATAATAAAAAAACTCCCTTCTAGATTTTAGAAGAGAGTTTTTGAAAAAAATTTTTATCTGAGACTGGCTGAACCAAAGAGTTTATTAAACGCAGTACAATGTATAGCTATAGAATTATACTGAGATAAATCTATATTTGCTGGTACACTATAGCTTTGAGTTCCTTTTGGACTTCTCAGAGCTGCGATCTTTATAGATCCACCTATCCCTGCTGAGCTGGAGATGCTTCCTGCTTTTGAGAGATAGAGTTCTAGATTTGGTGCTGAAGAGGTGTTCAGGTTTGATATTTGTATTGTTTGTTTGTTTCATTCTTTTACAAACTTTACACTTCCTGAAGTCCCAACTTCTACTGTTTGGAAATTTCCAGAAGCAAGTGTCTTTGGAGCTGCTGCCTCTGCAGCTGCTTTTGCTGCAGCAGCAGCTTCTGCTTGTTTTTTAGCTTGAGCTTCTTGTTCGGCTTTAGCTTTTGCTTCTGCTTCCTGCTTTGCTTTTTGTTCAGCTTCTGCTTGTTTTTGACTCTCAGCTTCTGCTTGTTTTTTAGCTTCAGCTTCTTGTTCGGCTTTAGTTTTTGCTTCTGTTTCCTGCTTTGCTTTTTGTTCAGCCTCAGCTTGTTTTTGACTCTCAGCTTCGGCTGCTACTTGAGCTTCTTGTTCCTTCGTAGCTTTTTCTTGAGTTTCTGTTTTGAGCTCTGTTTGAGGAGTCTCATCTTCTTGAACGATCTGTTGAGTCGGTTCTTCCGTAGAGGGAGAAGACTCTGGAGTAGTTTCTACTTGCGTGAGCTCCTGTTGGTTTGATGGAGTTTCTTGCGTAGTAGTATCTGCTCATTGAAGGGTACTAAAATTCTGTGGAAGACCTGGTTGATTTGGACTTTGCGTCGGTATCACATTCCAGAGAACGATAGCGAATACAAGCACACCTAAACTTGTAAATATTTGTTTTTTCATAAAAAAGTACAGTTACGTTTTAAAATGCATACATATTATATATATAACAACTTAATGCAACCCTTCTTAAAGATTAAGAGAAACTTAATACTTTACAGAACTACTTGAGTTTTTCTATGTAGTTTTGTATTTGGTCCAGAAATGCTTTTATATCACGTTTTTGTATTTCTAGACGTTTTTTCTGGAGTGTAAGTGGTGAAGAGAACTCTGCCTTGAGAGACTCTTGTAATTGTTTTTGTATGCTTATTATAGAGTCGTCGAGTATATGAGAGTTTTTTTCTAGGAGCTTTTTGATGTCTTTGAGAGGAGAAATAACTTGTTTTTTTATCCAGCCGTTGTAGATATCTGATCGGAACATATCGTGGTAGCGAGAACTACTAATAGTACTTTTGAGTTTTTCAGCAGTTTTAGTGATACTATGAGTATGGGTAGATAGCATCTGAATACTGTCATTTATTTCTAGCAGGAGTCCATCTTTCCAGTCATTCTGTTGTGCTTGGCCTAGGGATTTTTTGAGTTTTGTCTTTTCTGTTGTGAGGTCATCAGAGAGTATATCGATCTTTCCAAAAAGACTATTTATCTGTATTACTGTATTTCCTCGTAAGCTGAGGTATTTTGTATTGAGCCAAGTAATAATCTTTCCAAATATCCATAAAAATAATACAGCGACAAAATACACTATACTCATAATTCCAACATACATGGTATAGAGAGCAAGTATAATAAGTATCGCTTTTTCACTATCAGCTCACTTCCCAAAACTGAGATTATTTGTTTTTTTATTTCCTGCAAATAGGAACTTATATCCGTTAAATACTTGAGCCAGAACTTGTTCTGAGAGTTTCTTTTTTGAGTTGGAGAGTCGTGACTCAGAGAAGAGTTCTTCATCAAAAGTTGCTCCGATATCTTTGAATTCACCAGAGAGAGTATGTATATCTGAGAGTTTGACTATCTTTCCTCAGAGGGATATAGAACTATCTGTTAGTACCACAAAAGCTGATTTTGAGAGTAGGACAGATCTCTTTAGAGATAGGTACATCAGATATAAAAATATCAAAAATACTCCTATAGTAATAGATATCAAGAACATCTGTATCATCTTTGCTATATCTCCATAAAAAGGGAGGGCTGATACTATAGATCCAATAGCAAGTATCGCTCATATGTACTTCATCACGTGCAAAAAATCCCTTTCTATAGAGAGTTTTACTTCATCTGGTGATATCCAAGTGTAGAGATGAAATCATTTCTCAGAGATATCTTTTTTTATTTCCTCAGGAATTTGTATATGTTGAGGAGTTTCAGTTGTCATGTTATTCACTGATAGCATCTACAAATTCTTCATGGGACTTTGCAGTGAGTGTTTTGATATTTCCGAGTTTGACGCGAGCATCGTCAAATGCTTGCGTTTCGGCTTCAGCTTCTATCTTCACCTGAGCTCTAAAGCTCTCGATTTGATCAAAGTGGTTTTTGAGTTTAGTGACATTTTCTATAAATACTGAGGCAGAAAGTACAGGTTTGCTACTGAGTTCTTCTGCCCTACGGGATGCATCTATGGCTTTGTCTGTGAGATCTGAGCTCATCTTATCTATGGTTTCTCCCATGGATTTGAGCGCTGTCATACTCGCATCAAGTGCTTTTTGTGAGCTGGTTTCGATCAGAGCTGTTGAGAGGAGCGTTTTGAAAATAGGTCTACTTGAACTCATAGAAAGGGAGAGTTTATGAGCACTATCGAGTCTCATAAGGAGTCTCTTACGAGCCATTTCGAGGTTTCCGATAAGTACTACGAGGTTTGAGATAAAGTATTCTACATTTCTCAGAAAGAGTTCATATTTCATTCTTTCATCTTCGTTTTTTCCATCATTAGCTTTGCTAGAAAACTCAGTGAGTTTTTCTTGGAGAAATTCTTTGTAGGCTACTACTTTCCCGAGGTTTTCTTCTATACCTGCCAGAAAGTTCTTTTGCATATCTATAGAGGTCCCCAGTGAGTTATATGACTGATCAAAACCTGAAAATATAGTCTGGATTTTTCCTTCCATAGACTGGAGGTTAAACTTTGCTTCGTCCCATCTTTCGTCGAGATTTTTTGCGAGTATAGACAGGAGAGGGATATTTTTTGCTATCTTCATGATTATTCCATCGTTATCGATGATATCACTATATATAGACTGCATAGATGCGTTCATTTGTACGAGTTCATCTGATACCGTCATAATAGGATCAGCTTCTATTATCTGAGCTGTTTCAGAGATGATAGAGTCTATAGGAGCCGTGATACGCTCGCCAATAGCTCTAAAATCATCACCCTGCTCAAATGCCTCCACTACTTCTGATTGATCTGTAGTGGTCAGCTCTGCTTGTGTTGTATCAGAAACAATGATTTCTGTTTTGTACTCAGTTGTTGTCATAGAAAATAATCATAAAAATATAATACAAATACAGTATATTGAAAAATCTAAAGCAGGAAAAAAATTATTTTTTTAGATTCCTGTATTCTTGAAAGTTTTCTATTTGAGTTTTTCTTGGGAATTGCTCGGTCATATGAGTCTCTACAGGGAAGTAAAAGATATGAGGAGTTCCAGCTTTTATGGTATATCACCTTTTAGGAGTGATCATTCTTTCTGTGTCTTCTCCATCTTTTTTTTCTATGAGTAGGGCTTTTCCAGATAATACTTTTACGATTTTATCCTCACTATAGATTTTTCCACCACGGTATTTTTCCGCAAACGTTACTATATCATAGAGCGTATCGTGATGATTTCTAGATCTGTTAAGAGTTCCTGTGTCTGTGGTTTTTGTATATCTATGAAAAAAATGTGTTCAGAGTTTTTTTGTGAGTTTCTCTGAAATCTGATCAGTGTCAGTTCCAGTATAGGCAAAAGTGATATCTGCATACTGCCTGTAGAGATCTGCTCTTTCTGTGAGTATTTCCTCAAGAGTTTTGTCTCCCATACCTATGATTCTATCGACTTTCATGCTATGACATCTCTGGAGGATTTCTTCCATTGGAGGCTTTAGGTATACCCTTGGTCCTAGATCTGTAAGATGATTCATGGCCTTCTCAGAGTAGGGAAGACTCCCTGATGTAGAGATGATAGTGCTAGTTTGTAGTTTTATGTTTGAAGCAAGTTCTTGTTCGAGTTGCTTGAACCCGGATTCTCATAGTTTTTCTAGGTTTTTTGCGACGGGTAAACCAGTTTGTCATTCGATAACATCATCATCAAAATCACAAAATTCCCATCCAAATTGTTTTGCTACTTTTTTTCCGAGAGTTGTTTTTCCTGATCATGGGAGTCATATGAGAGAGAATGAGTCAGCCATGCTTGTGGTGGTATAATAAGATAGTGTTATTTACTATAAATATTATTTGTAAATACTCAATTTTATTTATTTTCTAGCTTCTCCAGTATCTCCTGCAAGTCACTAAACTTTGGACTAAAAAACCTATTACCACTTATGGTTTGCTGTATGATAGGTCTTTGCCAATATATAGAGTCCTGGTTCCATAGATCAGGTAGAATACTCAGTCCACTTCTATAGTACTCGAGAGCTGCGTCGTCCTGTCATATACTCTCAAAGACTTTCCCACAGTAAAAATAATTTTCAACACTTGGGAATTTATTTGTGAGATCACTACAGTTTGGAGCAACGTCATCTGCCTCGACTATAGAGGTAGTATAGTATGACTCAGAGGGGAGAGGATCATAGCGTCTTGCTGACTGAGTATCTCATAGCTGGTAGTAGTGTCTTGCACTTGGGAATACTTCTACTGCTTTTTGAAAAATGTTTTTTCCACTATATATCTCAGCCTGGTATATATCTATACTCTTGAGTGAACCAAATATAGATATCGCAGTAACAACTATAAAGGGAATCACCACAGAACAGTTATGTGACGAATACTTCTTGAGTATTTCTCCTATGAAAAATACTATACATATATATACAGCGACCGAGGGATAATTGAGTGAGGTAAACAGTAGAGAAAGCACAAGTGCCGTTTCGTATTTTCCCAGAGAGTTTTTTTGTATATGTCTGGCAAATACCCATATCAACGAAATCAGCCATAAAAGCCCAATAACTCAGAGATGATAAAAAGTATATAGTACAAAGTTATGTGGTCTATCTGCAGTAAAGCCAAAGTTCTCAAATATGTAGAGTTCGGGGACTTTGAAGCTATTGAAATATAGAGGAAGTGTTTCAAGACCTGCTCCAAATAAGAATATCTTTATATCAGAAAATATAATCCCAAGTGTCGTCTGCCAGAGATAAAAACGAGAGATAAAAGAATGGAGTTTTTCTGGAGGTAGGAGAGTATATCACAGGATTATAAGTACTATGAAAATTCATCCATAGATAGTATAAATAGGGAGTTTTTTTTGTAATTTTTTGTGTAGAGAGGAGTGAAGCAGTAGGAATAATCATATATATCAAAAACCCAAAATAATCCCTAAAATAGATTTGGTAAATACCAGAACAATGAGACTTACTACGAGAAGTCCTCAGTAGAGATATAAGTACGTCTTTTTATGTAGAGAGGAGAGAAGAAATGGAAAGAATATTATGAGATACAGAGAAAGATAATTTGGATGACCAAAACTCCCAATAGCTCTACTACTCAGTGCTCCATAGTCAAATGTAGGAAAAAAGTATTCTTTGAGACTCAGGAGACAGACTGCAAACAGTCCAGCGTAGAAGTATTTTCAGAGAGTGTTTATGTACTTCGAAGGAGTATTATACAGTACAATCATGAGTCACAATAGACTCGTAAACATCAAAAAACTATGTGACTTGTCACCATTTCCATAGAGTGATATATGGGGAGAGAGCGAGAGTATAGTAGATACTGTTAGTATCGTAAAAAGTACTCCCGTGTAGATACTTGTTTTTTTAGGGAAGAGTATCTTTTTGTTTTCTATGATGGATTCTGCGAGAAATCAGGCGAGTGTCACTCCAGACATCAGTTGAAAAAACATGACCTTTGTAAACTCAAAATTCCCATCTACCCAGAGAGTAGTAGGGATAAAAATCGTATCAAAAAACTTGGTACTGATGAGAGGAAGCAACAAGAATAGGAGATAGAGAGGGAAGCGATACATGAAAAAATACTTAGGAGGTTCTCTTGCAGTATACATTGCTCTCCTGTCAGGTCAAGATTTGTAGAGTGTTTAGACTATGTTTTTGAGGAGTTTCGGTATCTGGGGAAAGATATTTTCCAGGGTATATATCTCCTCTGGGGTAAACCATTTGTAGGACTGTATTTCATTTTCTTGTATTTGGATTTCATTATCTCACTTTATTTCGCAGTGAAATATAAACTCCCATTTTTTTACTTTTCCAAATTTCTTTGAAGTATAGTATATCTTGTAGTTTGCTACTGGAGTTGGGTACTCTTTGATATAATCGAGTTCCAGATCATGTATGTCTCCCAGGAAACGACACTTGAGGTTAAACTCTTCTTTTATCTCACGTTTGAGAGCCTTGTGAATAGGCTCTTTTGGGTCTACATGCCCTCACGGAGTCGTCCAAGTATCGGACTTGTGATGCTGTACTAGGAGGTACTTTCCTGTGTCGTTTCGAAGCAATGCTCTAGCTACTTGTCTCATAGGTTGTTGAATTCTTAATACTTACTTCAAGTATATAAAAAAACAATTCTTTTGGAAGGAGAAGT
>CALDZK010000011.1 GCA_937944145.1 uncultured Candidatus Altimarinota bacterium | reverse complement strand
GCTCCAGTAATTAATCTGACAGGAAGTGGAACTATTACTCTTTTGAGAAACACTCCATATATAGAGTTTTGAGCGATATGTAGTGATAATTTTGATTCAAGTTGTAATGTTACTATATGAGGAGACGTTGTGGATACTACGACTCTATGAACCTACACGGTAACATATGATGTTACTGATGCAAATGGAAACATAGCGACTGAGGTAACAAGAACGGTAAATATTATTAGCTGAGATATTCCAGTTATTTCTCTGCTTGGTAGCTGAACTATTGATCACGAAGTAAATACTGCATATGTAGATTCTGGATCAACGGCAAGTGACACAGAGGATGGAGATATCACGAGTGATATAGTTACATTAAACCCTGTAGATACTAGTGTACTATGAAGTTACACGATAACATACGATGTTACAGATTTTTCTAGTAATGCTGCGACTCAAGTAAGCAGAACGGTAAATGTGGTAGATACTACAGATCCAGTTATTACTCTCATTGGAAATGCGAGTGAGACGGTAAACTTATGAGATGTGTATAGTGATGCTGGAGCGATATGTAGTGATAATTTTGATACAAGTTGTAATGTAGTTGTAAATAATCCCGTAGATGTAAATACACTCGGAACATATACAGTTACCTATGATGTTACTGATGCAAATGGAAATATAGCGACTCAGGTAACAAGAACGGTAAATATCGTGACGGGAAATACTCCAACTATCACACTTATAGGATTGGAAAATATTACCCTCTTTAGAAATGAAGTATATATAGACGAGTGAGCTACAGCGAGTGACAGCGAGGATGGAGATATAAGTAGTAGCGTAGTTGTAAATAATCCTGTAGACACAAATACACTTGGAACCTACACGGTGACCTATGATGTTGTGGATTCAAATAGTAATAGTGCAATACAAGTTACGAGAATTGTAGAAATAATTTCCTGACAAACACCTACTTTGAATCTCTTATGAGATCCACTCGTATACATAGAAGTATGACAAACATATGTAGACGCGTGAGCTACAGCGAGTGACAGCGAGGATGGAAATATAACAAATGCTATAATAACTACTAATCCAGTGGATACAGATATTTCAGGAGTATATAACGTAGTGTATAACGTCACTGACTTTTCTAGTAACGGTGCTACACCTATTACTAGAACAGTGATAGTTATAGATAGTGCTACAGATACAGATAATGATGGGATTCCTGACGAAATAGAACTCCTTGTAGGAACTGACCCAAGTAAGACTGATACAGATGATGATGGTACGAGTGACGCAAATAACGATCTAGATAACACTTCACCAGTAATAGAACTCTGAGCTCTCAATAATGGAGATGGAAATGATGATAGTCTACTAGACGCAGTGCAGAGTGATGTCTCGAGTATTCCAAATACTGAAAATACTCAGTACAATACTATAGCGATTACGGGTAGTTCTGATAGTTGTGATCAGATAAGAGCTTTTGCAAGTAAGTCAGAGTCAAGTTTCTGAGCTCAAGACCCACTCTTTGAGTATGAACTTGGACTTTGGGACTTTGAAATACTCTGTGGAAATCCTGGAGATACAGCAGATATACAGATATACCTCGACAAAGTATATGATACGAGTGATTGGATCTATAGAAAATTTGACGAACAATCAAATCAATACTCAAACATATCACCTATAGTAGGCTATAGTACTGAAACAGTAGGCACAATTCCAGTAACAGTAATTAGCTACTCTATAACTGATGGTGGAATATATGATGAGGATGGTATAGCAAATGGAGTTATCATAGATCCAGCCTGACCATCACTTCGTATAGATGAAGAGGTAACAGGTGGGTGACCATCACCACAGGTCTGTAGAGATCCAGCAGCTATAAACTATGAGAGGTTTGGGAGATCAAATCCAAGTTTGTGTCAATACGAACAAGAAGAGACTCCTGAGTTCAATTCAGCTCTGACAATAGATATATGTCCACTTGGAGATAATAGCGGAGATACAAATGATGGATTGTGTGAAGGAGAGGACTCTATAGAATCAAACGAGCAAGGTCCTGTAGTTCCTAAAGAAGTAGTTATAGAAGATATTCAGATAGTCAGTGATACGGGTAATGCTCAAGACGATACTAGAAACCTAGCAGACAAATTTCTTCCGAGTAGTGACGATGCTCCGGCTCGCAGGATCTCAGATACTTTTCAGAGATGTTCCATAACGAGAGATATCCAAAATCCACTCTATGATTATAGAAAGCAAGGAGTATTTGTAGATGAAAATGACTCTGACTCAAAAGATACTATTCTTAAATTTGCAGAAATAGGAATTATAAATGGGTTTGAAGATTCGACTTTTAGACCACTACAAGAAATGACCAGAACAGAGTTTCTGAAGTTAGCACTTATATCTCATTGTTATGAGTATAATCGTGAAGATACTTCTGATCTTAGATATACGGATATAGATCCACAGAGTTGGCAAGCAAGGGTTATAAAAAAAGCAGAGAATTTAGGTATGATTAATGGAGATATAACTGAGGAAGGTATCCCGATATTTAGGCCAGATGATATCATTACCAAAGCCGAAGCTATAAAGATCCTTATGAATATATCTCAAATCCGTGCCGAAGAACAACAATCTCTTTTATATACAGATATTGTAGTAGATTGGCATAAATGATATGTCCAAAACGCTCAGTCTCTTGGTCTATTTGATCCACGGATAGATAACAATATATTTTCTCCTGACAATGGAGTCAAGAGGGAAGATATGGTAGATCTGATTCAAAAACTCGTAGACTTGTATAAATAGCTTGATATATCTCAGTAAAGCATAGAATATTATAAAATCTATGCTTTATTTTTTAGTATCTGTACATGAAGGTTATTCTCCTAGATTCTATTCGTAGTATGCAAAATCTCTGAGCTATTTTTCGTAATTGTGATGGTTCAGGTTTTGAAAAGATATATCTTACAGGGCACTGCCCGACACCTCCTAGAGGAGAAATATCTAAAACAGCTCTATGAAGTGAGATGACTGTTGATTGGGAATATTTCAAGGATGCCTATAGTTGTATCGTCTCCCTCAAAGAATCATGATACAAGCTCTATAGTATAGAGCTTTCGAGTAAAGCTATAGATTATAAAGATTTGTATAACAACACTCCTGAAAATATTTGTTTTGTATTGTGAAATGAAGTCAAGGGAGTAGACCAGAAGATACTAGATATTTCTGATGAAATAGTTATGATACCTATGTTAGGAAAAAAAGAATCCCTCAATGTTTCTGTTGCTGCTGGAATTGTGATGTATGCTACGGTATAAAATACTTTATATATTATAGAAATGCGCTGATACCTCTTTAAAATACTATTGTCATTTTGTCTGATATTTTTTTCAGTGACGCTTCATGCTGCAGATCAGGTAGAGGATGTTTTTCTAGATATAGATGCAACATATGAGTATAGAGATGAGTTGCAACTATTTTATGATAGGGGAATTATTACACCAGATGCAGATGGTAATTTCAAACCCTACGAACTTCTAGATCGTGATGAATTTGTAGGAATATCTCTTGAGGTTATTTGTAAGAGATGTATTCAACCACACACAGAGTTTCAGTATATAGAAGCCTATAAAGATGAAGATGTCTACTATGATATAGATACTTCAAATCCGTATTTTTATTGTGTAGGAGAGGCTGATGCGAGTAATTATGTTCGTGGGTATGATCCATGATTTGAGTGTGAAGATGGGACTCAGAGACCTGATGAACGTCCTTTTTGTCCAAACAATACTATCACTCTTGAAGAAGCTGTTGCAGTGCTTCTTAGGAACTCAGAGGTCTTTACGATAGAAGACAATACCAGTGTTATTAACCAAATATCTCGTGGTCTAATTACGGATTCACTTGCAGATGATGTCACTCCAAATAACCCTGATGGGAGTCCTTATACTTTTTATGGATATTTTCAAAAAGCCCTTGATTTCGAAATCGTCGAGTATGATAATCTTGGAAATCAACAGACCTACCAGATGGTAGAACTCATAGATAACAAACTCTATCCTAAAAAAAGTATTACCAAAGAACAATTTCTCAAAATGGCATATATCACTCTCAGATCGAGTAGCTGTAGTGATGTAAGTGCCAATGACCTTGCTCTATGAATAGATATATGGGAAAAGAGCTGTGAAGCATGACAAGAAAATTGTCAGGTTTCTGACCTCAGTGATCCAGATGATACTTATGATTTTACTCCTGATGTAGAGTGATTTTGTGACTCGTGAATCCCTGATCCATCTGGGTATATTTGGAGGTTTTACAACCTCGATACTGGAACCGAGTTCTTTCGATATGGGCTCTACCTGGATAATATTATTCTCCCATCTCCTGGTGAGTGGAGGATATATCTGACAGTACAAGATAATTGTGGTAATTCCGCACAAGTGTATTCGACTATATTTGTGGGACAAACTCCAAGAGCCCTAAACGTAGATATAATCGCAGATCCAAAATTATGATTTAAAAATCATTTAGTAGATTTTGAGGGAGTGGTTTTTTGAGGAACTGCTCCGTTTGAGTATACTTGGGATTTTTGAGACGGAGATAGATGATATGGAAAATTTATAGAGCACCTCTATACTTCTGCTCGTGTTTTTGATGTATTATTAACTGTTGTTGATGCTGGTGGTCTTTCTGGAACTGCTACAGTTTTGGTCAAAGTGCTCGAAGCAGATTCTTGCCAAAATGACACAGATGGAGACTCTATAAATGACTGTGATGATCTCTGTCCAACAGTTGCTGGTGATAGTCAGAACCGAGGATGTCCCATAGTAGAAATAGGCTGCGGAGAAAACTGTTCTTGTCCAGCATGATATACTTGTAACTCTCAGGATAGAAATACCTGTCCTACAGAAGGATACTGTATCCCTATAAAACAAAAAGAAGTTACCTGTTTGTACTCTCCTACGAAATCAGCGATATTTGGAAATGCGAGTTGCAACGCGTGCCCTTGTAATAATTTTCTAGATTTCTACGCAGATCTCCGTGAGTGTGATATAGTATTTCCAGCGATTACTTCTCCAGATGCAAGCGATATCTACTCTCGAGGAAATCTCTGGCAGATACAGCAATAGAATTGATTTTCAAACAAAAAAATGTAGTATAAATATATATTATTTCCCCCTTTTTTCTTATCTATGAAAAAACATAATACTGTCGTTACTGTGAGTGTCGTGATACTGACACTTTTTGTAGTGTTTTATGTTTTATATATAGGGGCTTCGATTTTGATTCCGTTTGTAATTGCATTGTTACTTTCATTTGCGATCATGTCCCTGTCCAACTTTTTTACAAAAAAATGACTCTTTGCTCCACTTGCTTTTGTTTTGTCTCTCGCGACTTATGGAGTGTTATTGTGGATAGTTACTCAGATAATAAATGCAAATGTCCAAGATATTATAAAACAGTCTCCTGTTTATCAGGAAAAACTTATTAGTATAGCGAGGAAGATAGCAGTATATTTTTCTATTGACCAGACAAATATCGTTTCAGAGATAACTTCAAAGATAAATATAGAAGGAATTATATCGACCATTGCAGCAGGAGTCACAAACATCGTTCGAAGTACGGGAACGATATTTTTCTTTACAGTTTTTATACTTCTTGAGCTGAGATTCTTTTGGAGAAAGATGTCTCTTATCACTGAAAACAAGCAGATTTTTTCTATTATGGAGCAGATTCGCCAGGATATGAAGACGTATTTTGTGATCAAAACAGCAACAAGTTTTTCTACAGGGCTTCTCAGTTATATAGTTCTCCTAGTATTTGGAATAGATTTTGCTTTATTTTGGGCATTTTTGATATTTTTACTCAACTATATCCCGACTATTGGTTCTATTATTGCTGTATTTTTTCCAGTGGTGTTTTCTATGATTCAGTTTGAATCCTTTTCTATATTTGCACTCTTACTGATGTCACTCTCTCTCGTACAGATGTTGATTGGAAACTTCTTAGAACCGAGATTTCTTTGAAATAAACTCAACGTGAGTCCTTTGGTGATACTTCTCTCGCTTCTTTTTTGGGGGCAGATCTGGTGAGTGGTTGGGATGTTGCTTTGTGTTCCTATTGTTGTTATTATAAACATCATACTTGCCCATATTCCTGCAACCCGTTCGATTGCGATACTACTATCAGAGAAGTGAAATATCAAAATATGAGACGGAGACTCTCTATGAAAATCAAGATTTATGTTTAAAAAAATGAAGAAAAAAATTCTCAAAAAATAAAGATAAAAACTCTCCCTCCTGGGAGAGTTTTTATTGAACTTTATAGTTTTTTTCCTATACTTTGCATAGGAAATAGTATGATGAAGTAGTTTCTAGGTTCAAAATGGATTCAAGAAAATTTCTCTTGGCTCTACTTGAGCTCTATAAGCATATTCAACTATTTTCATATTTTACATACTTAGTTTTTATTATGATTGGATTATCAGATCAAAATGTGAAGGATCTCATACATCTTCAGGCTTCTTATACTATTTCTGGAAAAGAAATTTCTTTTGAGGCAGGGAAACTCGCACTTATGTCTAACGGTTCTGTTACTATGAGTGATCAGGATGGCAACATCTTACTAGTAACTGCAGGTTTCAAAGAAGAAGGACTCAATGAAAAAGCAGATTTTTTCCCACTTGTTGTAGACTACCAAGAAAGATACTACGCAACAGGAAAAATAGGAGGAAATAGATTTATGAAAAGAGAGGGGAGGCCTACAGATGCTGCGACGCTTACTTCTCGTCTGATAGATAGACCTATTAGACCGATGTTTCCAAAAGGAATTATAAACGATACTCAGATACTTGCGACAGTTCTCTCTAGTGATAACTCAAAAGAACTTGGTTCATGGGGGATAACAGGAGCTTCACTCTCACTTTTGATGGCAGGAGCACCTTTTGAAGGACCTGTTTCAGGAGTAAAAATAGCTCTTATGAATGATGGGAGTTATATATACGACCCGAGTTTTGAAGATGAAAAAATAGCGAAACTCACACTCCTTATAGCTGGAACACTTGATGCAATCACGATGGTAGAAGCAGGAGCAAATGAGATAAGTGAGCAGGAGATGCTCGACGCACTCGTATATGCACATAAAATTATTATAGAACTTTGTAATGCTCAAAATGACTTTATTAGCAAATACGAAAAGCAATTTGGTATTGCTACACCGAAAGTCTCTTTTAATCTCCCAGATACGACTCTCTATGACAAAGTTCATGATTTTCTTACAGAAGAAAAACTCGAGTGCCTGTATAATAAGTGAAAAAAAGAGTTTCAAAAAGAACTCAATATGTTAGATGTAGAAGTGACAGAGTTTTTAACCTCTACCTCAGATATAGAAAAAGACGGGGATAGTAGTTTTGTTGGAGCGATGGTTTACAAGAGAGTAAAAGAAATCATGAGAAAGAATATTTTGCAAAACGAGAGAAGGCTCGATGGGAGAAAACTAGATGAAGTCCGTCACGTGGCCGCAGAGACATGACTTCTCCCGAGAACACATGGATCAGGATTATTTAGAAGGGGGGTAACTCAAGTTCTCTCTATTGCAACTCTTGGAGGACCAGAAGACGAACAACTCATCGATGGAATGCATAAAGAAACAACTAAAAGATATATACATCACTATAACTTCCCACCATATTCTGTCGGAGAAGTTCGTATGATGAGAGGAGTAGGGAGACGCGAAATAGGACATGGGAGACTCGCTGAAAGGGCACTAGAAGCAGTGCTTCCATCAGAAGAAGATTTTCCCTATGTAGTGAGAGTGGTCTCAGAAGTAACAACCTGTAATGGTTCGAGTTCTATGGGATCGGTTTGTGGAAGTGCTCTTGCACTGATGAACGCAGGAGTACCAATCAAATCACCAGTTTCAGGAGTGGCTATGGGGATGATATATGATGAAGAATCTGGAAATTATAAGATTATGTCAGATATCCAAGCGCAAGAGGACTTTCTCTGAGATATGGATTTCAAAGTAGCTAGAAGTAAAAATGGTATCACTGCTATGCAAATGGATGTAAAGATCAAGGGGCTTAAAATGCAGGTATTTGAAGAAGCATTTGCTCAAGCAAAAGCGAGTTGCGAGTATATCAGTGATGCTATGCTAGAAGCACAACCAGAAGTAGCAAAAAAACTCTCTCCACACGCTCCACTCATCATGAGTATGCAAGTCCCAGAGGATAAAATCAGAGTGATTATAGGAAAAGGAGGAGAGACTATTCAGAAACTTCAAGCAGATCACAACGTTACTATCTCTATTGCTGATGATGGTATGACGACTATTACAGCAGAAAACCAAGCAGGTGGAGAAGCAGCTGTCGCTCAGATACAGGAAATACTTTGGGTTCCAGAGGTAGGATTTATGGGAATGGGGAAAGTAGTAAAAATTATTGAATGAGTAGGAGCAATAGTAGAATTTAAGGGAGGAAACTCTGGAATGATTCATATTTCTAAACTCTCAAAAGAAAGAGTTACCAATGTAGAAGATGTCGTAAAAGCAGGAGACATGGTAGATTTTGAGATTATTCAAGTTGATATGATGAAAGGAAGAATAGGACTAAAAAAAATGGATAAATAAGTACCAAACACACAATAAACTCTCTAGAAATAGGGAGTTTATTGTGTGTTTGCGTTGTATTATATATGCTTCATAAACACTATCAGGTATCTTATAATAAAAATACGACGCAAGAGCCGAGTAAGCTTTCTCATTGTGTTTTTTGTAGAAAATATGTTATACTCAGGTGTATATAACCATATACCATGCTCGAAAAAGAAATAAAAATCCTGGAAATAAGTACGCAAGAAGTCATAGAGACTCTTGTGTCACTCGGTGCAAAAAAAACCTTTGAAGGGATAGTGCATGATGTGTATTATGATTTTCCTGATGATGATACACATAAGATGGAAGCCAAATGACGTATGTTTCGTCTCAGACAAAAAGGAGAGGATCATATATATACCATAAAGAGAAAGAGAAAAAAACTTAAAAAGAAAGAAGGAGTCACGTGAAAAGACGAACACGAAACTCCGATAACAAATATAGAAAGTTTTGCGAAGGTGCTAGAAAAATATGGAATGGAAAAAACTCGTGAAAAGAAAAAACATAGAGTATCCTACCTATTAGAAGGTATGGAATTTGATATCGATACGTATGATGGAATTCCGACATTTTTAGAGATAGAGTGACCAGATGGGGACACGATACAAGAGTGGGTACAAAGGATATGACTCGAGGGACATGAACAAATGATAGGAGGTTCAAGAAAACTATTTAAACATTATAATATTGCGTATACATATCATAACTAAGAAAAAACCTCAGAATAATTCTGAGGTTTTTTAGTGGTATTAACTCATAGATCAGAGAGTTTTTATAGTATCTTTGAGTTTTCATTTTTTTTCAAATACTCCGCAAAGTATGAGAGCGAGGCAGTATTTGCTACAAGAAGTTGCTTTCCTGATTCCGTATTTTTTGAGTATTTTGTGACTTTTACAGTCTTTGCTGGTACTTTTACTCTCGATGATGACTGCATTTTGGAGTTTATGACAGATCTTGCCACCTCTTAGGGAACAGAGTCTGATCTCAAAATCAATAGTTACTCTCTCAGAGCTGTCCTTACTACAGAGAGTGAGTCTCTGGTACTCAGTCCTTGCACTCTTTGAGAGTTTTGATACTTTTTTGCGTCCGTTAAAACTCATAGAAATTCCTTCATAGAACCTCTGAGATTCTTTAGTCATTTTTCCGTGATCTCTGAGATTTATTTGATAACGAAACTTTCTTGAGAGGTCGTTGTCTTTTTGTTTATATTCAAAAAAAGCATGTCCCGAATCAGTGTACTCTCTTGTTCTGACTTTGCTACGAGTTTTTTTTCCAGCCTGATGATCGAGATGAAAGTCATAATCTTCAGTATCCATATAGATATTTTCGTACTCAAATACAGACTTTCCTCAGATCTCTAGGATATAATAGTCTTTTTGTAGTTCAGGCAGGAGAGTAATAAACTGTTGTTCAGTGAGCAGAAACTTGGTTTCTTTCCTATCCATAAAACTCGCAGTAGCGTTGAGCTCTGTGAGTGAGATAGGAGAGAACAGTCATTGAATTTTTTTATTAAAGTTGCTACCCATACAAGTTTTTATTTCTAGTATGTATCTAGTGTATCATATAGAAAAAAATAGGTCAAAAATAATTACCCCACAAAATAAATAATACTCGTATAACTAATAGCTGCTATAAAAGCAGATGCAGGAAGAGTAATAACCCAAGAAAGTATGATTTGTTTGAGGATAGATTTATCTATATAGGATTTTGTTTTCCCTTGGAGACGTTTTTGTCCTTCACGAAAGAATCCTATTCCAAATATTCCTCCAATTGCAATATGTGTAGAACTCACAGGAAGTCCCAGAGAACTCGCAATAATTACTGTAATTGCTGCAGAGAGGGCAACACAATAGGCACGTACCTGGTTGAGTTTGGTGATCTCGTTTCCCACGGTTTTTATAAGTGTAGATCCATATACCCCGAGACCTATAGCCAGTCCAAGAGCTCAGATAATCATAATCCACAGAGGTATCCCTGCATCGCTTGATATACCTCCACTACTCACAGAATCATAGATCGCTGCAAATGGTCCGATAGCATTTGCAACATCGTTTGCTCCATGTGCAAATGAGAGGAGTGCTGCAGAAAAAACAAGTGGTAAGTTAAAGAGTTTGTTTATAGATTTTTTTGAATTTTTGAAGAGCCCTCCGTATTTGTAGAGGAGTTTACGTACTATGAGGTATGTTGTGACAGCGATAGCCGCACCGATGAGAAAGGCATGGAGCTGTTCTATATGAATGATTTTTTTGAATCATTTGAGTATGAGATAACTCGAAAACGCACCACTCATAAGAGCGACATATACTGGAACCCATACTTGGGCTGAGTCATGGCGAGACTCACGTTTCATGATGGTTGTGTCTATACTCCAGAGTAAAAATGCTGCTATCCCTCCTCCAAGAGCAGGGGATATAATCCAACTGAGAACTATTTGTCCGATTTTATCCCAGTTGATCACATCTACTCAGAGAGCGATGATACCAGCACCGACCAGTCATCCGATGACTGAGTGGGTTGCAGAAACAGGGGATTTGGTATAGGTTGCGATATTTATCCATACAGCTGATCCTAGCAGCGTTGCAAGCATAATAGCGATAAACACTCTTGTATCCGTAACAGCAGTAGGATCTATGATTCCTCCTTTGATTGTATTGACAACATCTCCACCAGCGATGATAGCTCCTGCTGCTTCAAATATCGCAGCGATGATAATAGCTCCACCGATAGTAATAGCTTTTGCCCCAACAGCTGGTCCCATATTATTTGCGACATCATTTGCTCCTATATTGAGAGCCATATAAAACCCGAGCATCGCAGCTACGATTACTACCATATTTCCATATCATCCCTGAAAGAAAACGATACTGAGTATGATAATCAGGAGAAAGAAAGTAGGCAAAAGCAGTCTCCCAAGAGTGCTTTGTCATTGGAGATTATCTAGGAGATCAGAAAATTTTGAAGTCATAGTGATGATAAAAATAAATACTACAAAATATTGTAGCATATATTTTTTCTATGGGCAAGAAATCAGAGCTTTTATTCTTAGAGTTCCATCTCTTTCATAATAATGTTGAGCCCATCAAAGAATCCATCTATATTGAGTCCAGATTTTCTCATTTCTTTGTATTTTTGGATATGACGAAAGAGTTCTATACTCAGATTTGGATCTTCAGTCAGGATATTGCTCCCAAATTTCTCTTTGAAATAAGTAGCATTATGAAACTGATGATTTCCACCAGTTGTTTTCAGAGGAATAATTATAGAGTGTATCCCAAAGAAATATAACTCCCACAAGACAGAACTTCCTCTTGTTACTGCTATATCTACATTTTTTAGGATTTTTCAGAGTCTTTTTTGTGTGATAAAATCATGTGCTATGACATTTGGATATCTCTCAAAGTCTTTACGAAAGTGCATGTTTTTTTCTCCGAGAATCACATGAAAATCTATATCTCACATATCAGGCATAGATTTCAATAGTGCCTGAAATATAGCACTAGATCACTGACTTCCAGCTATTACCATGATTGTAAATCTCTCATTTTCTTCTACTTCGAGTGAATCGAGGTAGTCTATCAGTTCAGGATTCACAATAGGTCCTGTATGTATATATTTTTGTGTAGGAGTATCTAGATTAGGAGTCTCATCTTCTTGCGTATCTTGTGATTCTCTATCATCTACAGGAGGGTGAGTGAGATCATTTTTAAATGTGTAAAATACCTTTGTAGCAAAACGAGAGATGACTTTATTTGCGAGACCTGTAACAGTATCTGACTCGTGAATATAGATATCTTTTCTCATTACCCAAGCAGCAAGACACAGAGGAAGAGAAACGTATCATCCTTTTGAAAATACGATATCTATTTTGTGTTTCCATATGTAGTAGAGTCCTTCAAAAAAACCAGTGAGGTTTTTGAGAGGTTCATAAAAGTTTTTCCAGTCAAAATAACGACGAATCTTTCCTGCGGAGATATCATAAAAGGGGATGTTGTGTTTTTGTGCCAGTTCTTCTTCGAGAGACTCAGCTTCTCATACCCAGATAAAATCATAATGTGTAGCGAGTTCACCATCACTCTGAGCATCTTTTATAAAATTATATACTGATACAAGAGGAATAGCATGTCCTCCAGTGGCTCCTCATGTGAGAGCTATAGTTTTTTTAGTTTGCTCCATCTGTTATAGACGTTAATACAATTTAATGAGTTTCATGATCTTTATTATGAAACTATCGAGCTTTTTTACAAGTTTTAATTGAGAGATATACTTAAAAAATACCACAGCAGCGATGATTCCTAGTAGTGTTCAGACCAATATATCAGCAGGCCAGTGAACTCCAACGATGATCCTACACAGATTCATAACTAGGGCAAAAGGCAAAAATACACTCGCTACTTTTTTCCATCCAGCCAGAAATAAGCCAGTAGCAAAAGCCATACTTACATTGGCATGCTCTGAGGGAAAACTCTTCTCAGGGAGGCTCGAGAGTAAGAGGTCAGTAGCTTCTTTTGCGTACAACTCTGGACGATCTATATCTATAAAGAGTTTTATCGTGTAGGAGAGAATAACTCCAAATACACAAGAGTAAAATACATATAAGAGTTTTGTTCTCTGATTATTATCTTTGTGATAAAATGTATAGTACAACCACGCAGAAACCAGAAATATAGGAAGAAAAAATATAGGGCCATCTGCTAGCAAAGAATCTCCAGTGAATTGAAACTGAGAAAACCAGACAAAGAGTTGTGTATTGAGCTCAAGAATCATGAGAGTATTTTTGTACTTTAGAGAATAAAAAGGTGAATATTTTGCATTGTAGTCGGAAAGACAATAAAAACAAACTTTGAAAAATCTCTTATTATGTATATAATAAAAAAGTTATACTCATCAACAATACAAACACTATGTCTACTCCTGTCGAAGCACAAATACAAGGGACCAGAGATCTATTTCCTGAGGATCACAAGTACCTTACATTTCTTAAAAAAGTATTTCGTCATGAGTTTCGTAAAAATGGGTTTCGTCGTATTGCTACCCCATCATTTGAAGATAAAACACTTCTCAGAAAAGCCTTTCCCGAAAATAGAAATCCGTATGGAGTCTATACTTTTACTGATAAGCAGGGAAATAATCTCTGACTCTGTCCAAATGCAAATGTTGGAACTATGAGGGCATATCTGAGCAATGAAAAATACGAAGAACTTCAACCACTCTATTATTATTATATGGAAAAATTCCTTCGTCAGTCTCGTGAGCAAAAAGAGACATTTATAATAGGAGGGGAAATTATCGGAGAGACAGATCCTATAATAGATGCTCAGATGATATATATGACTTATATTTCTCTTCATAAGATCTGACTTACAGACGTAAAAATAGAAATCAATTCGTATGGAAATGAGAAAGAAATGACGAAATATAGAGAATATCTCAGTGATTTCTATACCAACAAGCAGCATCTTCTCACTCCAGAAACAGCTGAGCAAATAGATGACAATATACTTTCAGTATTTCATAGTGATAATGAGGACGAACAAATACTCGCTTGAAGTACAAATCCTATTTCCAAATTTTTGAAAAAAGACTCAAAAGCTCATTTTGAGAAAGTAAAAGAATACCTCACAGATCTGGAAGTTCCTTTTGTTGAAAATCATACACTTTTTTTCAAGGAAGAATACTATACCAACACTATCTGGACTATACATACTGATGATGATAAGTTCATCTCTCGCTGAGGAAGATATAATAATCTCTCTCAGATTCTTGGGAGTCAAAAGCCCTATCCAGCAGCAGGATTTGCTATTGATGCTATGGTGCTCGTAGACTACCTCAAATGACAAAACCTATCGATAAAAAATAAAGATAAAATAGATCTCTATTTCGTACAACTCGGTGATGAACCCAAAAAAGCTGTACTCCCACTCAGTCTCGAAGCAAGAGAGAAGGGAATCAATACTATGGCATCTCTTTGAACTCCTTCGATGAAGGAACAGATCCTCAAAGCCCAGAGAATTGGAGCGAGATTCGTTGTTCTGGTAGGGATTATGGAAGCACGAAATGGTATATTTCAGGTACGTGATATAGAATCTGGGACTCAAGAAGAAGTAAAAAAAGAGGAACTCATCGACTATGTTATCGAAAAAATAGGCAAGAAAAATCTAGATTTCTATGAACCGAGTAGAGATCTCATCAAGTGAGAACCAAAAAAAGAAGCTGAGTAATCAGCTTCTTTTTTGACAAATCTTATTAGATCATTATATATAAAATATTAAAAATTAAATATTTACATTATGAATAAGCTTTGAAATATACTTAGAGCATGAACGATTGCTTTATGACTTAGTACTGCTCCATCTATTGCTGAAACTCAATGAGAATTTGTTTCTCGTTCACAGGCATTACTTTGTGTTCAAGATGATAAGTATCATGACTGATGAAGAGTTGTACCTTGTGTCAAAATAGCAGGCAAGCTTTCAGAACAAAGTCTAAGTAATATATCTAATAATATTAGTGACACTAAGAAACAACTATCACAATGACTTTCTAACGTGAGGTGTGAGACTATCCCTCTCAATGGAGCTCCTGGCTACAATATCAGTGCATCTACAGAATCGTTTATTATATCATGTGATGGTTATAAGGAAAAAGAAGCTGAGTAATCAGCTTCTTTTTGTATTTACAAATTATTTTTTATCGATATAATAATTTAGTCCAATTAAGGACAAAAACACAAACAAAAGGGAGTTAGTCATGACTAACACACTGAGGAGGGATCAAATCCCATCGTAGAAAAAACCAACAAAAGCAACTGAAGAAGCAGAGCAAATTGAAAGCTCTGATGACCCAGTTGCAACACGAAGAGCTGCCTTGGCTCTTTGTCCTCTTTCCAGAGAAGCTTCCAGACACTGTAAAGTTGATGAGAAGACTTCGCCGAGAAGGAGAAAATCTGTTTCACAATAATCTGAGCACTGGACTGAAATTCGTTCAGATGATGGAGAAAAGTGAGACAGAAGTCCTTGAATTGCAGGCTCGTCTTCTCGAGTCAGTGAATCAGTTGGATAAACAAGGGGTGTTGTGGTTATTTTCTTTAGCTGATGCTTGGAAACCATCCAACACATATATGCTTCTACTCAGAGCTAAAGTTGCGAACCTTGAGTTCACAACTTTAGCTCTGAGTAGAACCACCTAAGAAAAAAGCCCTCGGATCTTTCCGAGGGCTGCTTTTATAGTTTCTTTTCAAATGCTTTTCCATAACTAGAAAAGCCGTTTTTCTCATAAAAACTATGAGCTCGGGTAAGTAGATCATGCGACTTGAGTTGAATAGAGCGAATTTCATTTTGTTGTGCCCACTGTGTTGCTGCGTCCATCAGTTTCTGAGCTACTGAACTTCATTGGTATTCTTCTTGTACAAACATCTCTTCTATTTCTGCGTCGTAGATACCATATCTTATGAGAGGAATCTTATGAATGGTTACTATGCCGATATATCTATTATCTTGCTTTGCTAGAAATATAGCAGAACTATCAGACATGATTTTCTCATCAAGGAGATTATTTTGATAATTTGTTCTTTGTTTTTTTGTTTTGGGTTTGCCAATCAGTTCACAGCAAACAAATACAAACTCATCTAGTAAGTCGATGATTTCTTTTCTATGAGATATATCTGCTTTGAGTATCTCTAACATACTATACCCTGATTTTCGTTACCTTCTGACCTGCTTTGAGTCCTTTCTTCGTGAGAAATTTCCCAGTAATTCCTCCTATGAGAGGAATAAATGCAAGGAGAAAATAGAGTGTTTCCATTCCGAGCTTTGCCCCTCCGATAATCATTCCAGAATACCAAAAGAGCGCAAATGCGTAGAGTATTTGCATGATCCTGGTGTATTTTCTCTCGATAATGTTTATATCGAGTGCTCCCGTAACCATTGGGATGATTCATAGAGCGACGAGTCAGTACTTTATCATAAATTGCATAGTGAGAGAGAGTGATGCTCAAAATGCAGTTTCTTGAATATCTACTCCATTTACAAAAAATGTAAGATAGGCAGAAAGAGTGATAATAAAACCAAATAGTACTTTTCATATACGTATATTTTTATCGCTTGGCCTCTTCATAAGAAGTTGGAGAAAATTCATCATAGTTATATATATTTAGAGAAATAATGAACATACTTTTTTTATGTGTAGCAAATGATACGAAAAAGGCAAAATAGAGCAAAAATAATTTTGACTTTCTTTGAATTTTTATATAATAACGAAGCTCAAATTTAGGTAGTCAAATAATGGGGTGTAGCCAAGTGGTAAGGCAACGGACTTTGACTCCGCGATCGGGGGTTCGAATCCCTCCTCCCCAACCATGTTTCTAGATCAGAATCTTGAAGGATTCAAAATTAAAATCTGAGACTTGAGTACACATAATGTATATGTGCTTAGTTTTTAGATTTTAATATAAAAAAGACCTAAAAGATGAGTAAAATTAGGGTATTTTACTTTTAGGTTTTGAGAAAAGACTTAAAATAGATATAAAGTCGCTTGCAGGCACGGAAATATCTGATATTAATTATTAAACATATATTCTTATGTTAGCAGTAGTAGAAATCGGAGGAAACCAGTTTATGGTCCAAAAAGGAGATATCATAGATGTAAAAAAACAAACCACTGATGAAAAGAAAAAAATGAGTGTAGAAGCACTTCTTCTTTCTGATGTAGATGGAAAAGATGTAAAAATAGGAACTCCTATGGTAGCTGGTTCAAAAGTAGAACTCAAAGTACTAGAACATTATAAAGGAGAAAAGGTACGTGTTTTCAAAATGAAATCTAAAAAGAGATATTCAAGAAATAAAGGGTTTCGTCCTCATATGACAAAGCTAGAAGTTGTTTCTGTTGCATAGTTTAGAACAAAATTTCTTTTCTTAAAAAAATTATGTTATACTCTCTATGTGTGTATAATATTGTGTAGGAAGAGTATTTATTTCCTAAAATACACTTTTGGGACCCAAAATTAATCTAAAGGCTCGTATAGAGCGTCATTCTCGTGTTCTCTCTGAGCAAAAAACAAGACGTTTTTCACCTCGTTATACGTCAAAACCCCAACTTTCATACAAACTTGTATCGTGCGCTGTTGTACTATTTATGCCGATATATCCAGTTTTTTCATCTTTTGTAAATGATGTTACAGAATCAGATTTTTCCAGAGAATACATCGATGAATCGAGTATCCTGAGTTCATATTTTGGTACAGGGAACACTTTGTCAGATGGAGAAGTATTTATCCAATCAAAAGACTCATACCTCTATGTAAATGCTCCGATCGAAGATGAAAGAGATGTGACAGGAAGTAGTGAAATACTCGAATATACCGTAAAATCAGGAGAGAGTTTTGCATTTATTGCGCAAAAGTTCAAGATATCAAAAGATACTATCTATTGGGCAAATAACTTTGCAAGTAATCAGGTACTTCATCCAGGAGATGTTATAAAGATACCACCAGTTTCAGGGCTGATCCATACGGTCAGATCTGGAGATACACTCTCTGCTATAGCTGAAAAGTATGATATAGAAGAGGATAAGATTATGAGACAAAACCTTCTACTCTCAGCAGCAGATCTGAGGGCAGATACCACACTGGTTATTCCTGGAGCGAAAAAAGAAATAGCTCAACCTGTTCTCGCAGCGGCACCAGCAAGAACGACTACAACTGCTCGTCCGAGTAGTAATTCATCAGGAGGATATAGCTTTGCTGCACAGGCAAAAAGTGAATATGTAAACACTTCATGAAGATACAATCTCGTATGGAGGCAACCATACTCTGGTGCTCCTGGGAATTGTACTTGGTATGTAGCGTCTCACAAAAACGTAAACTGGAGATGAAATGCTAACAGATGGCTCCAAAATGCAAGAGCTGCAGGACATGCTACGGGGAGCAACCCGACGGTAGGGTCCATTGTTCAGTTTGAGGGAAGAGGGTATAATCCATACTACGGACATGTCGCTATCGTTATCGATGTCACTGACTCTCACATCATAGTATCAGATATGAACTATAGAAGAAAATACGAAGTAACCACTCGTAAAGTTCCGAGGAATGATAGAACTATAAAGTGATATATATATGTAGACTAAACAAAAAGACCAAGAATAATTCTTGGTCTTTTTTATATAAATCTATCAAGAGAACCTACGAATCTCTCAGGACTACTTTCTAGAGATTTGAGTAAATCTTGTTTTTTCCACCACCTTACTTCGTGTACCTCCTCAGTATCTAACTTTAAGTCATCGATATCGATATCTTGAATGAGACGAAAATTTTGATTAAAATGATTATATGGAGTGAGGATACGTATCTTTTTTCATTCTTTCAAATCACTTTCAGATACATTTATGCCTACCTCTTGTTTCGCTCGTGATATAATCTTTGTTTTATAGTCCGTACCTATTTCAAGAGTTCCTTCGACTATAGGTCACCACTTTCCTAGATGATGTTTCTTTTTGAGGCTTCTTTGTGGGAGCAATACTTCTCATAGTGAGTTTTGTACCCGTAGAGATGAGACTCTGTATATATCCTCAGTAGTGATATATTGTTTTACTTTTGATCATATTTCATGATCTTCCTGATTTACGAGAATTATATGTTCCATATTTTATAGTGTCATAGCATTAATAATCTTGTACCCAACTTGTGCTATAGGCATAACTACCTGATAGAGCTTTTGTCTGAGGAGTACAAAATCAGCATGGAGCACCTCGAGCATGAAGTGGATAGGAAAGTTATTTTCATACTCACTATAGGCATGAAACACGAGAGGGAAGACCTTATAAGTTTGCTCTATTTCTTGGTTGATACTTGCCTGAATTCATCCTATGAGTTCAGGAATCTCTGTATTTATGTATGTCTCTTGGAAATCACTATTGTTATTTTTGTTATTGGTTCAAAGGAGATTATTTGTATCGCTATAATAGCTACGGAGATATTCGAGATAATTTACATATTTACAAGCTTCATAGGTCGCTTCTGAGAGGAGATTTTCTTTGATGATGAACTGCTCTTGCTCTGTAAAACTACATCAGAGACTATTAGCTGATAGATCGAGTCTATTTGCTCTCTGATCTATTTGTCTCCCGATCGTATCGTCTATAGCTCAAGTTTTTTCATTTTGGAGTTGTTTGCTGAGGAATTCCAGAGCATTTTTTTGAGCTCCGATGATGGCACACTTATAGATAGTTCCTATGTTGTTTCTATAGATTTCTTTTGCTTCACCGAGGGCTTGTCAGTTCTGGAGAGATCATATATAAGATTCTTCAAGTAGATCTGCTTTTTCAAATCTTTGCGTTTTATAGCTTGGTTTTTCTGATTTGTAGGCTCCACAAGTCTGCTCAACCCTACAGGTATAGACACTATATATTTCTTTTTGTGTTTCGCATGATTCTCCTGCCCCATCTGCAAATGTAGCAGATAGACAGAGACTCAATAGGAGAATAATGAGAGAAATATGTTTCACGAAGTATATAAAAAAGGAAAAAGTATCTCAGTGTATAATATAAAAAATACAGCTATTTACAAGGAAGAAACTCTTGCTTAGGGTTTAAAAATTTGACATACTCCTGTCTGAGATGTATTATTTTTTATATTATTCTATAAACATCTAGAAAGTTATGAGAAAAATACCCGTATTTCTAGTGCTTATACTTATAGTTTTGTGGTTATATACTTCTTGGTATTGGTATACTTGTAAGATAAAATGATTTTGTAGTATAGGAAAGATCACTCCTACGATTCAAGAACAACAAGATATTGCTGATACTTCTGATACACAAGAAACAGCAATCCCTGCTGCCGTATCAGAGGCACAGCCAGTGGAAGCTACTCCTGTAGTAGTAGAAGTAGCAGAACCAGATCCAGAACCAGTTGCTGTAGAGGAAGCTGATCCTGAGCCAATTGTATGTGACGATATTCTCTCAAAAGCTATTTCTCTATGAGGAAATAATAATGAGGGAGAAGTACGGAGGCTCGAAACGTTTCTCAATGAGTCTGAGTGAGAGAGTCTCGATGTAGATGGACGTTATGGTCAGGATGACTTTGATGCAGTCAAGAGGTTTCAGGTCAAACATCGCGCAGAGATACTAGATCCATGGGATATATCTAATCCAACAGGATATGTTTTTACAACTACTATCAAAAAAATAAACGAAATTCATTGTAATAAATAATACCTAACTTTTTTATTATGTTCTGACACATTACTACATCTTATGATCGTTCAGATGCTACCTTTGAGATATTGTTTATGCTACTGATTGCGTTTTTACTCGGATATCTTTTAGCGAGATTACTACATAGTAAATCCTCGTCGAAGAACCTCGTATATGGAGCACCTACTATGGCTGCACACTCAAAAAAAGATAATCTCAAAGTCATAGAGTGAGTTGGACCAAAGATAGAGGAGTTATTGTATGCAGGAGGGATCATGAGTTTTGCAGATGTGGTGCACGCGGATATAGAAGGACTCCAAGAGGTACTTGATGCTGCGGGTCCAAAATACCAAATGCACAACCCAAAAACTTGGCCAGACCAGGCTGATCTTGCAGCAAAAGGACGTTGGAAAGAACTCAAAGAATACCAGGATATCCTGAGTGGAGGAAGAGACTAATAATTATTTTAAAAAAGAAACCTAGCTCAGGTTTCTTTTTTTTATGAGAGAGCTTTTGTATTTTTCTGGTTTTAGAGCTGATACTCTCACTATATTTGTTTGCAGTCAGAGTTTTTTAAATTCCTCGGGAAGTTGTTCTACGAATTTCCCTCTCTGATCATAGCCAAGACAAATAATCTTAGGAGTATACTTCTCGAGCCATTTCATAGGATTACTATCACTTCCTATCATGACGATATCAGCGAGGGAGAGCTCCTCGATGGCAGTTTTTCTTTCTGCCTGATTATGAAGAGGAGGACGTCACTTGATACGCTCGATATTTGTGTCTGTTGCGATAATAGTTATGAGGATATCTCCGTACTTCCTTGACTCAGAGAGATAGTATTCATGTCATTTATGGACCACGTCGAAGCTCCCAAAAGTGAGTATGGTATGTTGTATTTCTTGTATGTGTTGTTTATCTTTTTGGAGCTGATTTTTGAGTTCCTGAGTAGTTTTAAATTTTTGATTTTTACGTATTTCTTGGAGAAGATATATATCTATCTCCTGATCATAGATATCACTATCGAAGTCAAAGATATGTACTTCAAAGATATCCTTCCACTGTGCGTAGCATCACATTCCTGAAAATACCTGTTCACATAGTACCACATTTACCTTGAAAACGGCACTTGGTAGATCACTGTTAGAGTAGGCAATATTTGCAGTTGGAAACCCTAGAGTATTGCCTAGAGATGCTCCATGAATTACTTTTCCAGATATTTTTTTGATCATGATTCTAGAGTTTTAGAGTTTCTGAGAGGAGGTTGAGACCAGAGATAGCCAGATTTTGGTTGATACGCTGCTCTACCTGTTTCTCAGTGTCGCAAGTGAGAAGACCAAAAACGATAGGAGTTCTATGCTGCAAGGTCATATCCATGATACCACGCGCAGTTTCACGACATACATAGTCATAATGATCCGTGTCACCACGTATCACTACACCAAAACAATATACCAGATCAAATGGTTCTTTTTCTAGTACTCTTGGAATCATTCCTGGGAGTTCAAATGCTCCGGGAACAGAGAAGTTTTGTATATCACGAAAATGATTTTCTTTGAGAAAAGCTTCTGTGATTTGCTGCATTTTTCAGGTATATTGCTTGTTGAAATCGGCTGTGATTATAGCGATTTTTATATTTTTTGGAATATTTCCGGTATTGTTGAGTTCACTCTGATAGTCAGACATAGAAAAGGGAAGTTATTATATAAATGGTATTTATGCTTTATTCAAGATGTATTTCCCGAGCATATCAAACTCGAGATTTACACTATCTCCGAGCTGTAATTCTCAGAGGTTTGTCCGGTCTTGAGTCAGGGGGATCAGTGATACAGCGATATATCACACAGATCGATCCATGATCGTGAGGCTTGTTCCATTTATAGTGATACTTCACTTATCTATCGTATAGTGAGAGAGATCCTTGGGAAATGATACCTCAAGAATCAGAGAATTATCTACCTGGATATCTACTTGTTCGACTGTTCCAGTAGTATCTATATGTCCAGATACAAAGTGCCCATCTATCCTATCATCTACCTTCAGGCATCTCTCCACATTGAAATTCTCTCATACTTTTTTATCTCTATAGTTTGTCTTTTTGAGGGACTCCTCCATCACAAAAAAACTATAGCTCTCCTCATTAAATGACTCCAGAGTCATACATGCTCCGTCATGTGCTATACTCTGACCTACTTTTAGATCTATTCAGAGAGTATTTTCAACTGTAAATCTCCCTCAGTCTATTTTGAGTATTTTTGCTTTTTTTTCGATGATTCCTGAGAACATATGTGGTATGTATTAATATATATTACTATTTTATAAAAAAATGACAAAATGCGAATTAATTCATACTATACCCCTTGATATATTTAAAATTATAATTAATATATAGTCAATAAAAATATATAACTTACTTACTTTCTTTTCCATGAAATATTTTCTAGATATATTCTTACCAAAAACTGAATCCCAGTCAGGAATTGATTTAAACACTCTTTCTCTTAGGGATAGGGAGATAACAGAGTTATATGGAGAGTGGTTACATAGAAGATTATTACAATGATGAAGGATAGATAGTATTAATTATATTAATTCTTTTAGGGTACATAGAGAATGAAATCCTAAAATCTTTTCAAAAAAACATATGTTGAAGTCTAATGTCAAGGACAGAGGAATTCCTCCCACTGGGGTTATCATTCCTAAAAGTAATAAGACGTTTTCGGTAGAGGAGGATGGAGGTATGCTGGCATTGTATTATTTTGATGCTCATAATAGAGCAATGGTTCTGCACAAAGATCAGTCAGAACGTGTGCATTTGTTTCCAGAGGTAGAACAATATCTCAAAGAAAATCATCCAGAACACTTTATAGAAAATGATGAACATAAAATAAATGCTATGGATAAAATAGGTGTACTAGTACTAGATTTTAAAGAGATACTTCGTAGTAGATACATCAAGGAACGTGAATATTATGACTACAAAGACGAAATATATAATTTCTTGAAAAGTATTAAATCTAATTTACTGCATATAAGTATAGACCATAGAGATATTAGAAAACAGAAGTTATTAGCTACGATGAATTCGACTATTATTCACTGGGGAGAAAAGCTTAGCACTAATTATGACGAAGATGATATACTAGATATCGATACATTATTTTCTCTTTTATATGAGATAGAGGCTTGTGTCCAAAGTATAACAGATAATCACGGGGCTATAACACCAGAGGTAAATGAAGCGTGTAGTGAAAATAGAGAAAATGTAGTAAGTATTTTCTCGATACCAAAAAAATAAGATTTTTCTTATATCACTCTCAGTATCTCCTCTATCGTGGTATGTCCCTTGATAGCTTTGAGAATACCATCTTCTTTCATAGTGATGAGATCACCATTACGTGCTTCGTGAATTATTTGCTCGATACTTCCATCTTTGCGGATGATGTCACGGATCTTTTCGTTGAGAGTGATTATCTCATAGATCCCGATTCTTCCTCTGTATCAGCTGTGATTACATTGGCTACATCATTCTCCATGATAGAGTTTTATATGTTCAGAGGTGATTCCTTTCATCCCTATTTCGCTCATCATTCCTTCGATAATGGCTATGTCTTCGGGAGTTTTTTGTTTTTCTGTTTTACAGTCTGGGCATATCTTTCGAACGAGTCTCTGAGCTACAATCGTATCTAGGGCTGATGCGAGTATATATGGTTTGAGTCACATGTTTATGATACGATCGAGGGTATCAGCTGCTGATTTGGTGTGGAGAGTTGAGAGGACGAGGTGTCCTGTAAGAGACGCTGATGTCGCAGTGTTGAGAGTTTCGAGGCTACGTATTTCTCCGACCATGATGATATCAGGATCTTGTCTGAGACAGGCTCTGAGTCATGATTCAAACGTCACTCCATGTTTATCATCTATCTCTGATTGTACGACTCATTCGAGTTCGTATTCTATAGGGTCTTCGAGAGTGATTATTTTTTTGTCTCGAGAATTGAGTTTTGAGAGGATAGTGTAGAGAGTTGTAGTCTTACCAGAACCTGTTGGTCCAGTAATGAGGATCATCCCACTTTTCTTTGAGATTGCTTTTTCGAGCATTCTCTTGGAGGTCCAAAAGAATCCAAGTTGCTCAAAATCAATAATAGCTTTTTCAGCGTCAAGTACTCTACATACTATATTTTCACCGTATTTGATAGGGAGAGTTGAGACTCTGACATCGATTTTTCTCTCATCATCTGATTTGATGGTGTATTTTCCATCTTGGGGAATATTGGTAATATTGAGTTTGAGATTGGCTGCGTATTTGAGACGTTCTGTGATCTTTTTGTATTCTGCTGGAGTGAGACGAAATATATCTACCAGTACTCCATCTATACGAAAACGTACCACTACATATCCATCAAAACACTCGTAGTGTACATCACTACTCCCAACAACCAGAGCTCAGATAGAGACATCTTTGAGTGCTTCGTCGGTGGCTTGTCTTCAGAGAGAAGCTTTGACTTGCTCTTCTATTTTCTGAAAACGACTCGAACGATACTCTTTTTTCTCTTCTTGCTGTAGTATCTTTGCTTTGAGCTCATCGGTTTTTGTCTTTTTTGTTGGCATGTTTCGGATAAAACCACTAAATTTTTTTATTCCATAAAAGACTAACATATTTTTGTATTTGATGCAAAAAAGTCCTTTGCAACTAGGGGGATATCTGTATACTAGAGATATATACTTTCAAATACTGCTCTATGTCCCTTTCTCTTGACCGTATTTTGACCTGATTTCAAGCGTCTTTCAAAGACAAAAAAATCCTCCTCCCAGACATAGATGATGAGCGTATGTTTCTGGCTGTTTCAGAACTTGTCTCTGCAGGAGAAAATCCAGTCATATATGGAAAAAAGCAGGAATTAGAGAGATATCATGATCTGATACAGCAAGGATTAGATTTTGTGAGAGTCCCAGATGACAAGCAAAATATCGTTGTTGCAGCTCGTGATCTCTCGGAGTGAAAGTGAGATGGTTTTCTCTGAGGAAATATCTCTACAACGACAAATATAGCCAGAGCTTTGATCAAAAACATAGGTACAGAGTCTGGTATAGGGAGAGCGTCTTCTCATTTTCTCTTTGGAAAAGAGGGAAAAGAACCATTTTTATTGAGTGATGGGGGATTTCAGATAGATCCTTCGGCTCAAGAGCTCGCAGAGATAGCTCTTCTGACGACCAAAAGAGCCCAATTGTACGGACTTGTTCCCAGAGTAGCATTTCTCAGTTTTTCGACATCGGGAAGTGGAGGAGAGCACCCACATGTTTTCAAGATGCAGGAGGCAACGTCTCATGGCAGAAAAATATTTCAAGAACATGGTCTCTGAGATATAGAAATAGAGGGAGAGCTGCAATTCGATGCAGCACTTATCCCTGAGATACTCAAGAAAAAAGATCCAAACTCCTCACTTACAGGTCCTGCAAATGTCTTTATATTCCCAGATCTCAACTCTGCAAATATAGCTTACAAGATTATCGAAAGACTCGCTGGATATACGGCACTGTGACCGGTACTGCAGGGTTTTTCAAAACCAGTAAATGATCTCAGTCGTGGCTGTAGTGTCGAGGATATAGTACAGATGTATTATATAACCAAGAATCTAGAGCTATAACAGGAAATATTTATTTGACAGACTATATATAATGCATATAGTATTTGAATTTAGAATATAAAAATATACCTATGAATGCAGTAAATAACAATGTTTCTATGATATCCCCATCTGTTGAGATTATTGATGAGTGAGAAAAAACTTGGGAAGAATTTAAAAGTATGATAGGACAACTCAGAGTTTCTGAGTATGGAGTAATGTCTGTATCTTCGAGTGGAGTAACGCAAAGTCCATACAAGGTATGATACGTAAATACTGGGAATGTAACTGCTCTCATGGATGAGATTAACTGACCTTGCATGTCTATGGATATTTGAGTTTTGAGTACAGATCTTCCATACAATTGAATAAACTATATCATGCCGGATATGTTTGATGAAAATAGATATATTTTAAAGGTTGATTCAGATGGTCATAGTAAAGGAGATGTTGCAGAGAGTGTAGATGATGTATTGAAAAACACTTAAATACTCACAAAAAAATCCCAAATTTGGGATTTTTTTATTTGTCTGTAAAATACGGCTCTAAAATACTAATATATTTACATGGTAGGAAATATACTCCGTCTCATGCTCTGAAGAGGTCTCTCGATAATCCGTTGGAATAACTTCCCAAGAGTCGTAGATACCAAACATATGGATAACGTAGGTTTTACCCTGCATGTGGCACTCTATCTGGCATACCTCGAGGATGGAGGTCACAAATCGACTGAGGCTATAGACAGACTCTATCTCATAAAAAAAATCATATTTACGTCACTGGCTGATTTGATTCTCTCAGATATCAACTCTGGGACAAAAGGGTATATAAAAAAACTTGATAGTAGTATGTTTGACCAAGTATACGCAAAGGTATTTTGCTATATTGGAAGTTTTCCATGACCTGAGTTTTTGCATGATGATATGCAGGATACTATGTCTGATAGGAATCACCCACGTGAAGATCAGATATTTCTCGCTGCAAAGAAATACGTAGGATTTGTCGAAGCATCTACAAATGCCCGAGTGTTTCCAGAAATGTATGAAGTTCCCCTGAGAGAGATAGAGACTTCTCTGAGAGATATGGAGCTTGAGAGTCTTCAAAGACTCCTAAGTGACCTCGATTCACAAAAGTTCCTTGCTCATACACAGCGTCTTTCATCATCTATGAGATGGAATCAATATCAGAGAAATACTCCGATTTCGGTTATGTCGCACAAGGTTATCGTGACCTA
>CALDZK010000010.1 GCA_937944145.1 uncultured Candidatus Altimarinota bacterium | reverse complement strand
TTCATATGTAAAATACACTCTCATCTCGAGGGTCTATGAGTATATATACATAGTATTGAATCTTCTCTATAACAGAGGATGAAAACTTTCTCACAGTAACTATTTTTAGAAAATAATTACCAAAATGTTGTATGCGTGTATCTTGCTTCGACGAAAAAAGAGGATAGATTAGCTCCTTGTTCGCCAAAACAAGACACAGCTACAACTAATAAATAGAAGATAGAGTGAATAGAGACTAATCTACCCTCTCTTACCTATTAGTTGTTTTGTCGCTTTTATGTCTTATTTTGGCTCTCGCAATATACTGGTATTTGGCTTTATTGCAAATCCTTGAGATTTTTCTAAAAATACTTATTCTATAGCCAGCTTGTAAATTTATTCAAAAAATTATGCCAAGGAGAACATCTAAAAATAAAACAGGAATATCACAAATTGATAATAACACATGACATGACGCATGGATCTCTTATGTATGTATTAATTGTGATAGCCAGAACAAAATTCATTTGTGAAACCAACTTTTAAATCCTGGTGTTGCATTTAATAATCAATCATGGAAATGTTCAAAATGTGGATTTATTCACTCTAAAAATTCTAGTTTACCTGCTTATGAGAATTGGGAGCAAAAATATACGGAGTTTTGATTTTTAACCGTTGAAAGGTTTTGGATGTGATTTTTTCGTCAGTATACGGAAAAACCAGATGTATACTGGAAACAATGTACAACTTGTGCAAAAGTTCTTCCATTTAATGCATTTGCCAAACATTCTAACTGGTGACCTCTTGAGAGGCAACTAGAGTGTAGGATGTGTAAGTGATCGATTAATGCGATTTTAAATCCTTTAAGGACTAAAGAGCAGCTTCATGAATCATCGTCAAATAGAAGAATATGAGATTTACTCTTAGAGTGAGAAAATGAAAACATTGATATAGAGTCACTTTTTGTAAGATTTTGATCAAAGTGTTTTAAAACGTGAGAAGTTTTGGATATAAATGATAGAAGTTCATGGCAGATAGATCACATATTAGCTTCAGCATATCTTTATCCTCTTACTATTAGTAATGCTGCCCTTCTTTCAACTGAAGCAAATGCAAATAAGAAGGCTAAATGGCCGAGTGATTTTTATACTAATAATGAATTAATTGAACTAGCTAAAATTACATGAGGAAATTTAGATTTATTTTCTAGTAAGGAGCCTATCATAAATCCAAATATAGATGTTAATAGGTGTGTTCATAGATTTTTGAAAGTAAGAGAGCACTCAGATTTACAAAAAAGAGTTAAAGAATTAAAAAAACTTTTAAAGAAACATAATCTTATAGAGCAATTAGATGATGATAATAAGTCTTTTCTATGACTTTAATATAATAGTAAAAATTGATGTGCCGTGACGGTTCATTTATCTCGAATTCAATGCGATTCACAATGTTCTACATTTTCAGTAAAAATATCACTATTCTTAAACCACTTTTTAGCATGCTGCATTAACTCTTTTCCCATATCGCACTTTTTACTTTTTCATAAGTGTAATATCATAACTCCTCCTGGCTTAAGTCTATCTCTAGCTTGAATAAAAATATTATCATAAACATCAAAGTTGATCTTTTGTCTCTCATCGACAAATCTTTTTGGCATAGACTTAAAATCATTATCTTCCCATCCGGTAAACCATAATCTAATCCAATTAGCTGAATAGAACCTTGTGCTATCAAAAAATGGGGGAGAAGTGATTATCGCATCTAAGTCTCTCACTTCTCTGGGCCATATTTCAGTAGAATCCATATTATATATTGTTCCTTCAATAAAATCATTAGGTAATTTATTTCATAAAGTTTTGTCGACCTTTTGTTCTAATTTTTGCATTAAACTTTTATATTCAAAATCTCAAGTTGGTGCATATGGAACTATTGGATGTGATCTTCTACTTAATGCATACGGTCTATTTCCGTGTAATATGTGTAATAAACATGATATAACCAGCTTATCTTCTCAATTTATTGGTGGGTTTTCTTTAAAAAATTTTCTCGCTAATAGTATTTCAGAAAAAGTATTTTTTTCATAATAATCAGATAATTTTTTATTATATCAAAACTGTTTATAATTTTCGATTTCTTTTTTTTGTATATTGGTATTTTCAATATATTTTTTTAATTTTTTTAGTACCTTATTAACTTTACTCTTACTGGGGTTATGAAGTTTTCATCATGAGACATAATAAGCTAACATACTTAAGTCAAATCAGTATGATTTTATATTGTTTAGTCATGCTTCAAATGGAATGGTTCAAACTCACGAAAATGGATCAAGTATTGTTCATCATTTAGGGACAAATGTTTTAATTAAATGATATGCAATAGCAGGTTTTAATTTTCATTGATATGAACATATTGAATGGTTTGCATGTCACCAATTTCGTTTTTTAAAATCTCATTTTTGATAAGGTATATTTTCTTTAAATTCTTGCCATTTTTCTCAGTATTTTAGTGTAAGAGCACGGTTTTTCATATTCTGCTCGTTTGTCATCTCAAAAATTAATAATATTTGACTTAAAATTTGCCCATTTCTTGACCTTCTCTTTCTTAATAATTCGTGATTTATAAGTTTATATCACAGGTTTTCCATGATTTCAATATAGATTTTATCTACTTTTATATGAATGCCTGAAAAGATAGAATCTCATATATCTATTGCTATTCTGGATCATTTATTTAGCTTACTTTTAAGATCTTCATATAATTTATAATTTTCTGAAAAATATTGACTACACATTAACGGAATTCTTTTATCATATGCGTTATCAACTAAATTATTATACGTTTCTCTTAGGGTAGGACTCATTTTTAGTACATCTTTTGAGTTATCACTCTTGCATATTACATCATTAATACCACTAGTTAGTATATCGTTTCTAAATAACCTTAAATCTCCCTGAGATTTCAGATATCATAAGTACCATAATTCTAGTTTTGTATTCCTGATATAGTTAGTTCCATTTAAATAGGGAGGACTTGTAATCACCATATCAATTTTGTTTTTTAAATTTACTACTCATATGTTTTTAGCATTTGGTATAATATATTCATGTGCTCACGATAGAGTGTATTCCTCGTTTAATAGGTCTTCTTTAATAACTTCTAATTTTTCAGTTATTGCTTTATAGAAATCAATATTTGATTTTTCTAATTCTTTACTGGTTTTAAACCTAACATCTCAAGATCTTTTTAATAATGATACTGGAATTAGGCATCATATCACCGCAATAGAAAAAATTTCTCAGAGTAGTTTATTCTCAGCAATTAGTAAATTGTTATACGATCTAGTCTTGAGAATAAGGTTGTAATTTTTAGATGAAAAATACTCACTACCTTTAAAGCAATTAATATAAGATTCACCAATAACATTGTCAGGATTAAAACGGTCTAGGAAGTTATTTTTTTGAAAGTTTTTGATTATTTTTTCAATTTGGCTTGATAGAAGTCATCTTTCTTTCTTATTTAGCTGCAGAGTCTTCTTCTTTTTATCTATTATAAAATATAATAGCGGATTGACTTCGGAATAAATACTGTTTAATCACAAATCTGAACACCCAAAAATTGTAGTTCATGTCCCAGCAAAAGGTTCATAAATAAGATTATATTCATCTTTTCAGTATTTTTGTACTATGTACTTTATAAAATCTACTCAATAACCCTCAAGGTAAGGATACCATCTCTGAAAAGGAACATTTTTACTACTTATAAAACTTACATCTTTTTGATTCACAGTAGAGATATAATCTTCAAAGCATATTTTTATATATTGACCTATGCTTCTTTTTGCCTTCTTGGCTAATATCTCAATATCTTCATAAAAACTTATTCTTAATATTTCTCTGAGTTCTTCACTAGTTAGACATTTAAGATTATTAAATATATTTAATTCATCTTCATTAAATGCAATAGATAAACTTTTACTTTCTCATTTTTTTGATGGAAGATAAATACTTATAAATGTTTGAGTCATTTTTTTAAATTTTAGAAGAAACTATCATAAAATGATAGTTGTTACACAAATATATATATTAATCTTGATTAGTGAAATCTATTTACAAAAATTTTGCTAAATCATTATTATTACTATACTCAACTTTGGTGATAACACTGTTCACTAAATTCCACCATAAAAATATCTTCCGTGTTTCGTTTGAAAAACGAAATAAGGAAGATATTTTTAATTGTTCTGTTGTCTTGGACAAGAATGGAGAAAAGGAATCTAGTGAAGAAATAATTTGATGCGATGAATAAGAGTATCATTAATTATATTTCGAACAAATTATCTTTCGGATGGCTAACCGTAGGGTGTCGAGTCCTATATCACCTGCCATAAAAAATCCTATGTGTTACAATCAAAGATTATGATATACAGGATTTTTTAGTTATAAAAATGTAAGATGAAAAAAAACTTCATGAAAATATGTTTCTGTACGTATATAAAGAAAGTTACATGGATATAACTTTTGGAATAAATTAAGGTATTTGTATAGTATAGTAACAATTATTTTATATATCTATTAACATCATAAATTATGAAAAAGTTATCCATATCTATAGGACTTATTATCGCTATTGTATTTTCGGGAGCTTCGGTAATAGCTGGTAAAAAACAACTTCTCAACCTCAAAGATGTAACTGGTGGTCAAGAAGTTCGCGGAGTCGTACACGATCGTTTGGTAAATGGAGGAGTCAAAGCCGTGTATGAGCAAGATACTCAGAAATATTCTCTCACAGCAGAATTTGTAGCTCTTAAAGATCCAGTAGGGGATGATTTTTATGAAGGATGGCTCGTACGTCCTGAACCGTTTGATTTTGTGTCTACGGGAAAAGTAGAAAAAGACCCTACAAGAAAAGTATACCTTCAAGAGTTTAATGATATAAAAGATCTCAGTGAATATACTCAGTATGTTCTGACAGTTGAACCAAACGACGGTGATCCAGCTCCTGCAGATCATATCCTTGAGGGGCAGGTACGTCTTCGTACATTATCGGTTGGAAAAACTCCAAAATGATCAAAAATCGGGATAAAAACTCCAGTAGTGAAAAACACTACAAAACCAAAAGTTACCAAGAGCTTGAGTAGAGACGGTTTCTATGGACCACTCAAAGCCCGCTTAGAAAACGTTTCAGTATCAAGACTCGAGAAACTCCAATCTCAGATCCCAGCAGTACAGGCGAGGTTTCAAAGTAACGCCTCTCTTTCTCCAGAGAAAAGAGAGAGGATACTAGTTATCCTTGCAACAGTATCAGAAGTCATAGATGATATACTAAAGTAATACAAAAAGATCCCTACATATTATTGTAGGGATCTTTTTGTATGTTTGTTCTTTAGGTACTATGCCTAGGTATACTATTTATATATCTCACGATTTGAGATGTTATTCTTTATATAAATGTGTGTTAAAAAAATCAACACTCGATCTCATAAAGTTTTGCCATTTTGGACCAAACTCATGTCTTTCCCCTGGATATACAATTAATTCTATATCTTTTTCTGAACCGATCAAGGACTCTTCTATATGGTATCACCGGGCTACTGGGCAGCTCTCATCGTTACTCCCGAAGTATATTTGTATAGGAGTTGATATATTTTCAAAGTACGTTTCTGGAGAAATACTTGCAAAACTTTCTGAATTTTCAGTGTCCCCATATAGTGAATTAAGCTCTTGTATTTCTGGGGTACTGAATCTTGTCTTTGTCCATCTCTGAAAGTTGTAAAACTCGTTGCTATGTACTGGAGCATATAGTATAGCTGCGTCTATGAGTTTTGGCTGACTTACCAGTGAGTACATAGTTACTCACCCTCACATTGAGTGCCCAAGCATTCAAATATTTTGAGTATCTATAGATTGTATTTCTACTACTCAATTTTGTTTTGCTGTTTGCACTGCTAGGATAGCATTGATCGCATCAGCTCAGTATTTTTTACTCCTGAGTACTCCTCATACTGAATTTAGTGATACGTCATAATCCGAAAATGCGTGATTTCTATAATCAGTATGAAGTACAGCAAAACCATTACTTGCAAGATAGTCTTGTTCTCTTTTGAGTCCTCTTCCAATTGTGTAAACAGAGGGATCTATGTATCCATGGTTTAATATGATGAGTGGAAATATCCCTTCTCATTTTGGGATATTTAGGATTCCTGAGATAGTGAATCATTCGCTGGTATAACTGATTTGATAGCGAGTATATATACTTGTCTGAGAGAGGATTTTTATAAATTTTAGATCACCTCCGTCTTTTTGTATTTGTAGATACTCTGGAGTTGGGGTCTCCACTATTTTTTCATCTTGAATTATTTGAGGTTCTGTAACTTTTGAGGGCAAGTGTGTTGCTGCTTCTAAGGGCATTTCTTTATTTACTTCAGGAGTAGTTTCTGGTACTAGGGCTGAGCAAGAGCTCAGTGATATGAGAAGTATAATAAGTATTGTTTTCATAGTGTGTGGATAGGAGTCTCTTATCATTATCTTTTTTATCTTGCTAAAATCAAACTCAAGCTTTCAATACTCATTGAAGTGAATATAATCCAGTCCACAATAGTAAACTATAAACACCATGTACCACTACCTCCTTACATCTTCTCTTTGACTCGAAGCGTTAGTAAAAAAAGAAGTCCAAAAACAAGGATATGAAATAACAGAAGTTCAGGATAAGGCTATCTATTTTTCAGGATCAGAAGAAGCAATTGCACGTATGAACCTCTGGAGCCGTTTTGGTAATATACTGTATATCGTTGCGTATGAACAAAAACAGGTGATAGATTTTGATACATATTTTGATAGAGTCTATCAGATTGATTGGGAAAAATACGTTCCAGAGTGATATGAGGTGCATATAAAAGCAACTTCTCTGAAGTCAGAATTAGGGGCTACTCCCACCCTCCAGTGACTTGCAAAAAAAGCTATAGTAAAAAAACTTGTTGGAGATAATATTCTCAGAGAAGATCCAACAAAGGGAACTCTTGGAGTACGTATACTTATAGAAAATAATACTCTTCGTGTACTTCTTAACACTTCATGAGCCGGCCTTCATAAAAGAGGATATAGAGAGATGACTGGAGAGGCACCGATAAAAGAAAATATTGCAGCAGGACTCGTAATACTCTCAAGGTGGAAGTTTCGTGATCCATTGTATGACGTGTTCTGTGGGAGTGGAACTATCGCTATAGAAGCAGCTATGATTGCAAAAAACAAAGCTCCAGGACTCACCAGAAACTTTGCATTTCAAGACTGGATTTGGCTGCCTTACGATCTACTTGAGAGAGAAAGAAAGCTCGCAAAAGAGAAAGAATTTGGAGGAGAGTATACAATTTATGCTTCAGATACTGATAGACAAGTACTTGAGACAGCGAAAAGAAATGCGAAGTTTGCAGGGGTAGAACAGTGCATTAGATTTCAGTGTATGGATTATAAAAATATTATAGACAAAAAGATTCATGGGTGGCTCGTTTCTAATCCTCCCTATGGAGAACGTCTGGAAGACTTTGATATAGTCGATATTCATAAAGATATCTCAAATCTCTTTGCAAAAAATACCCAGATCCAGGGAGGAATTATCACGTCTCACCATGAGTTTGAGTTTTACTCAAAGCAAAGCTCTTGAGGGTATAAAAAAAGAAAGCTCTACAATGGTGGAGAGCTTTGCTATTTTTATAGGAAGATGTAGATACTATTTGAGAGTGAGATAGATCTCTATGAAACGTTGTTTTTCGATTTGTAGTATTTCTGTTTCTTTTTGTCCATAGTTGTGACTGAGTACTTTCCAAGCAGTAATGAAATCTTGTGATGAATAGGCCTTGTTATGCACATCTCCGAATTTATTTTTATTTCTTACAAATATCTTGAGGAGATCTCTACTACTTGAACTTTTTGAGAGGAGTTCTGCTTTTTTTGATATAACGATGTTTTGTAGATGACCTGGAGTTGGGAGCGCAAGTTCTGCCTTTACTACTTCACTTTCTACTGCTACTTGTGTCGTAGGAGTCACTACTTCTTGTTCAGCCTCTTCCTCTACAACTTCTACTACTATTTGCTCTTCCTCAGGAGTAGATTCTTCCGTTTGATTGTTACTTCCTGAGCTAGTATCTTTTTTTACGAGAGTAGCTTCATCAGAGATTCTAAGTATTTGAGCTTCATCAGAAACAACGACATGAACTACACTAGGTATTTCTTCGACAGATGTTTCTGCATAAGAATTATGTATAGCTCCAACGAGATTTTGAGCTACGAGGATACTAAGAGCTATATAGACAATAGCTTTTTTGTTTGTATTTTTCATATTATGTAAAGTTTATAAATATATTATACAATAAAATTGTAACACAGATATTTTATAGATGCAAGAATTTGACAAAGAAAAAATTATATTTATTGTGCGTAAATTTTAGTTTTCCCGTACTTAAGGGAAGAATAAAATATTTTTTTGTCAAAAAAAAAAGAGAGATTTATTCTCTCTTTTTTAAAAACCTTAGATATCAGTTAATACTTATTTAATTTTCTACTACTATAAGATTATGATCCGTAGTGTATATCTTATGTCAATATATCCTAAAATTGTTCATTGAGTTTGAGTTTACTCTGGTAGAATGCTCTACTACTACTAACTCCAAACCTCTGAGCAGCTATTCTGTCTATTCCCATACCAAAAGCAAAACCAGAGTATTTTTCTGGGTCTATACCACATCACTCAAGTACAAATGGGTGTACCATACCACTTCCCAGGAGTTCTACCCATCCAGTTCCACTACACATACTACAGTTTTTTTCTGCGATTTTTCCAGTTCCATTACATATCTGACAGCTGACATCTACCTCTGCACTTGGCTCGGTAAAAGGAAATATACTTGGACGAAAACGTGTTTTGGTCTGATCTCAAAGTAGAGACTTCATAGCAGTATCGAGCGTCCATTTGAGATCTCAAAAAGTCACTCCTTCACCAACTACGAGTCCTTCGAGCTGATAAAAGTTACAAGTATGCCTTGCGTCTTCTTGCTCATAGCGAAACACTCTCCCTGGAACGATAATCTTTATAGGAAGCTCTTCTCTCAACATAGTTCTCACTTGAACGGGGGAAGTATGAGTTCTCAGAAGATACTTGTCTCCTGGTTTTCTCTGAGAATTTATATCATCAGATATCCAAAAAGTATCCCACACATCACGAGCTGGATGATTATCGGGGATATTGAGCATATCAAAGTTGAACTTTTCTGTTTCTATCTGAGGACCGTCCTCCACTCTGAACCCCAGAGATATAAAGATATCCTCGAGAAGTTCTGTGGTGATACTGATAGGATGTTTGTGTCCGAGACTGCGTGATGGGAACTGAGCTGTGACGTCAAGGGTCTCCGACTCTATCTGTTTTTGGATACGCGTAGCTTGTATCTCTGCGGATTTTTTTTGTAGTTCTTGGAGTATGTACTCTTTGAGCGTATTTGACTCTACTCCGATAGTTTTCTTTTCCTGATTACTGAGATCTTTTATTCCTGCGAGAATTCCTTTTAGGAGTCATTTCTTTCCGAGGTATTCTTCTTGGAGGTCTTTGAGCTGAGTTTCAGTCTGGAGGTTTTGTAATTTTGAGTTAAAATTATTTTTGAGATCACTGAGAGATAGGGACATATATACTAAAAAGTCTAGGAAAATAAATATTCAAAGAAAATAATATGGAGATTCAAAGAGAAAGCAAAGATTTTTTGGGATATAAAAAACACTTCTATTTTTACTCAGAAGTGTTTTTATGTAGTATCTCGTAAGAAGGAGTATTATTTTGCTCTTCTCTTTTTTGCTTTTTCAATAGCTCTACGAAGACGTTCAGCGTTGCGATCAGAAATACCGAGCTTTTTAGCGTTTTCTATTCTTGCTTGTCTTTGTTTTTGGAGAGCTGCTCTCTTTTTTTGTCTGAGGATATCACTTGTACTTTTCAGAGTAGTATTGAAATCAACATAGAGGTTATTTTTCCCTTCTGCTCCGATATGGAGATCACTGTCTGTGAGTCCTGATGAACGATCTGCAAACGATGTCCCCGAGAGCAATAAGAGTGTCATTGCTCAGAGCGCTACTTTTGTTATGTTTTTCATAGTGTCTTTATGATTAGATATTAAAAAAACTACTTTATATGATAGAAATATACCTTAAAAAATTCTTAATGATATTAATTTTGTGTTAAATCTAGCAGTCAAAAAAAAATTCTTGTTTGAGCTATTTGATTTTTTCATTAATACCTAATGTATGGAGAAGTGATTTTATTTTTTTAAATAGTGAATTATGAAAAAATGGTGTTGTATGTTTTTGTTGATTTCGTTACTTGTATCTCAGTTTCAGATAGGAGTCCTCTACGCTGATAGTGTTGTCTCTCTGAGTGAGACAAAACAAGAAAATATAGAGAAACTCGAGGTCATCGAGGAAGTGATCGATACGACTATCGAGAAAATAGATAAAAAAATCAATAATACAGAGATAGAAGCGCGTCTCGAAGAAAAAGAAGCAGAAGTAGAAGAGTACCTACAGGAAGTAAAACAAGAGATATCGAGTGAAAATTCGGAGAGGGATATCAAGAAAAAAGTAAAAGAAGCGCAAAAAGTCGTAGTTCTCAAAGTTGTCTCTGGGGTAACTCAGTATGAAGATGTGGTAGACAATATCTCTACAGATGTCGCAGATACTCCAGATGAGATAGAACAAGCCACAGAGACGCTACAGGACTCGCTCGAAACCAAGTCATGAGACTATAGCATCATCATAAAAACAAAACATGACTTTCAAAAAACTCTCAAACTCTTTCATACTTTTGATACGGGTATTGTTCTGGAAACACTCTATGATATAGATGGAGTGAATTATTTTGAGGTTGGTATCTCTGAGGATTCTCTTTTTCGTCAGGAGATGTTTGAAGATATCGAGAAAGGTATCCTTCCAGAGACGTATCTCTGAATAGAGATCGTACTTCCTGAGGTTTTTGGGATAGAGCAGGACACTGATCTCAGTGGAGAAGACCTCTCTCAAACCTGGGGAATAGAGCAGTATAGGACCTATGAGTATTTTTCAAACTTAGATCTAGAGGAAAATACTCCCGTGACGGTATGAGTCGTAGACACAGGGATAGACTATAGACATCCTGATCTCTCAGACAGAGTGATAGATGGGTATGATTTTGTCAATGATGACGCAGACGCTCTAGATGATCAGTGACATGGAACACATGTAGCTGGGACTATCGGAGCGAGCATAAACGCTGGAGGGATCATCGGGGTCAATCCCTATGTTCAGATGTCCCCTCTCAAGATCTGTAATGCTCGTGGCTTTTGTCCAAGTTATGCAGTGCTCAGGGCATTGGACTATGCAACAGAGCACAATATAGATATCCTCAATATGAGTCTCTGAGGAAGAGCAAATCCTCGTTGACATGCTATATGTGAAGGAATACAGGCCTATAGACAATCAGGAGGAATCGTCGTCAGCGCTGCTGGGAATTCTAATATAGACACGTCTCAGTTTGTTCCTGGGTGATGTGAGGACGTTATCTCTGTGTCGGCTATCGATGAGACGGGAAACAAAGCGAGTTTCTCCAACTATGGGAATGCAGTAGATATCGCAGCTCCTGGAGTCGGAGTCTACTCTACCTATCCAATTGACAAGGGAAACTATAGAAAACTCAGTGGGACATCTATGTCGACTCCCCATGTCGTTGGTCTCGTGTCACTGCTCAGATCTGATGACCCGAGTCGCAACCAGGATCAGATACTCGAGCTCCTCAGAGAGCATCCACTCTCTGTAAACTCTCGTGTGCCTATCGCTCAGGGGGTCAATACCGCAACACTTTTTGACTCACTGCAAGATACTATACAAATCGCAAATGACACTCCGGTAGAGCAAGATCAGATACAGGATGAAACTGAGGTAGAGGACACTCCTACAGAATATAGCGAAGATAGGGAACCCGAAGAGCTCCCAACGCAGGAGGATTTTTCTGCTGAGGGAGTTTTTGGGGATGATGCTGGAGAGGAGGAGGATGTAGCCTCATCTGAGTCTATATCTCTAAGTGATGAGGTAATACAAATAGATACAATACCTGAGTCAGAACCATGAACATCATATATCCCAGAAGAAGTAGGGACTGGGGTGAGCCTGGAGATTCGTCACATAGATTTTGGTGAAGGAAGCGACTCTCTTGAGATAAATTCCTTATCGTCAGAAATAGAGCAGATTGATATACCTGAGATACAGGAAGATCAGAAAGATTCTTCTTTCGAACAAAAACCAGAACTGCAGCTTTTTGATGAAAATGGGCAATTCCTTGAGGATACGACATTTATAAATAATTTTGACGCTATAGAAAGAGCGTGAATCGAAGTAGGAGACGATTTTGATATCGAAAATCTTCCCCATGTACAGCAAGCAGAAAATATAGAAATCAACTCTACTTCTGAATCACAAGAGTATGTACAGCCTATTCAAGAGAGTTTTATAGATGGGGCAGAGAAGCTCATAGAGATAAATTCACAAGGAGATAATCAGGAGCCATTTACTCCTTTGAAAGGAGATCCATCAGAGCTACTATTTTCCTCACCAGTCATAACTGATGAAAATGGGGAGGAGATTCCCCTTGAATCATTTCAAGCTATTGAGATCTTAGAGAAGGACTTTATTCCTACTCCTGAGGTGCTGATAGATGGTGCAAAACCAGGTATTCAAATCAATAGTGATGAAGAACCTACACTGATCGAAGCAGAGATTTTTGATGACAATAGTGATACTCTCGATCCGGTATTTACAGATATAGTAGCATCACCTGTACCAGAACCCATAACAACAGATCCTGAACTCACTGAACAACAAAGACTTGAACTCGAGAACATACTGAAAGAGCTCGAAAACCGTGAAGAGGGGGTATCGATAAATAGTACTTCGGGTGGCTTTTCGGCAGAGTGGGAACAAACTCGTTACTATATCAAAATCCCAAATGGTACTACTCACACCGTTGCACTTCCAGAATTTCGTGATTATCGTCTGGGAATTAGGTATTTTTGAGGGACATGGGTAGTGCAGGATTCTGGAAACCCTTCGGAGTTTCAGATATGACCTGCAGCCAAAGATATGACTATATATGCGATGGTTCATAGGACTACATGAGATCTGAAACAACTTGTTTTGGAGACTATTCCTGGTCCTCCAGTACCTACAGAAGTAGAAGTATTTCAGTGACAAAGCTATCAAAGATATATATACGGTATAAAAGATGGTACTGTCGATATATCTGATGCTTCACATGCAGAAGTAGAATTACTATACAATAATAATCTACGTATTACGGGGGTGTCTCCATGATTCTCAGAAGTAAAAGTATACCTGAGTGGAAAACATGAATATACCTATCATGTAACGGTGAAACCTATTCCTGAGCCACAAGTGTATGACGTGAGCGTGGTTGAGTGACAGTCGCTCAATGTCTATCTTCCTGAGAGAGGGAGTTATAATTATTCTAGAAATACCGAGGGATCCTGAGTAGTAGCCCTGTATAACTATACTTCTTCTGGATATGTTACTCTCAGGGGAAGAGTTACCTGAAAGAGGACTTTTCAGATCAGGGATAGTAATAATTTGCTGTTATATATTATTAACGTAGATATCGTTCCCGATTCCTATGTAATCGAAGAGTATACAGTGTATGAGAATCATAGTATAGCTATAGATCCTCCATATAGTGGATACTACCACTCAGTATATAGTCCAACTCCTGGTATTGCAGGTATGAGTAGTTATGCAAATAGGTTTGGAGTTTTTGGAATCACTCCTGGAACAGCTGATTTGCATATAGTTCATGACTTCGATGGATATATAAAAACACTTCGTGTAACGGTCCTTCCTGAGCCAGAACCACAGGTGATACAATATGATTTTACCGTTGGGACTCTCTACAAGGTATATCTTCCCAAAGATATATCGGAGTATGATGTATATGAATCTGGAGATGATATATATTTGCAGAGCTATCAGGGTGGAAATACTATGAGTTTTGATGTCCGTGATATAGGAACTATGACTCTCTCAGTACGAGAAAAATGACAACCGTTCATCACATACTTGATCCATCTACACTCCTATGTTCCAGAGGTCGACTACACTCTCCATCATACAGAACATCTACGTGCGGGGTATCACTCAGAGAGTAACTATAACTCCTACAATACTGCTATAGCACGTCACACACACAGATCATGAAAAGGGTATATCGTCTGAGAAGGAGTAGGAAAAACTACGATTTATGTCGATGGATACAAGTGAAGAGATCATAAATGGAATGTCGAAGTACTCCCAAAACCAGATCCAATCGAGATAGAGTGTGAGACAAACATCATGCAGAGATGTAGTTACAATATAGCTTATGATAGTTATTATTATTCTCAGACTCATAGTGGTATGGCAGAGATCAGAGCGAGAGATGGACTGATAGAGATACGAGGAAATAGATCTGGAGAGATCACTGTATATCTCAAACATCCAACAGGTGATTATGTGACACATGTCTTGAAAATCACTGTTCTCCCTAATCCTGTAGATATATATAGCTGTACTACCCCTGTATGAGTGCCTTGTCAGACTAACTGGTATCATGGGGATAGCTATAACTATACGACTTCAAATGCCTCTATAGTTGGTTTCAGTATTGATCGTTTTTATCAAAATGATATCCTCCAAGAACGTCTCAAAATCACAGGAAATTCCCAGTGAAAAGCTGATGTTTACGTCTATCGTCATGGAGAGCATGTAGCTACATTTGAAGTAACGGTTACCCCACCAGTGTCTCCCCTCAGGCTATGATGATATGATAGTGACATATATGAGTGAGATACAGAGACCATCGATATACTGGATGGGTGAGGAGAATACAAAAAAATTACTTCGAGCTATGAAGGGAGTATTATAGATGTCGATGTGGATACGAGTTGAGAACACACTGGGACCATAGAAGTAACGTGACTCAAACCAGGATCTACAGAACTCAGGGTAGAAGATAAATACGGGCAGTTTCGTACTCTGTATATAGACATAATTCCTTCATTTCTCCGTTTGGCCAAATCTTCTCTGAGTTTTGATGATATTCATCCAGATACTTACCAGTACATAGGAATTAGCCATAGCTATAAAGAATCAGGTATAGATACAGTTATCCACTCAAACCCTGGTATTGTAGAAGCCCTTCAAGTTACCTATAGATATCCAGATGGAACGACCGAACCAGCAATCAAAGTCGCTCCCAAAAGAGCAGGAACGACTACTCTCACATTTACTGATCACAATGGAGATACTGCAAATGTAGAGGTGCGTGTTAGTGGGCAAGGGAATAGTATAGAAGAAGATGGGGATATTACTGGAAACCTCATAAAAAACGGTCAATTCAATGGATATGGAGAAAAAACCACAGCCTGAGGATGATGGCTCTGATCAAAAGATAATGGCTGGAGAACCTACAATAAAAACCAATCTACAGCAGCAATCAAAGACGGAAGACTCCACCTCAATAATCCTGGATGAGCGAGTTACGTAGAAGTAAGAAATACCGATAGAGGATACTTTGGTATCGCAGATACCTCTCTCAAAATAAAACCAAACACCACCTACAGGATAGAATACGACTACGAAACCAAATATATCTCAGGAACACAGCAACATGGATTCAAACTCTGAATCCTGACCTCCGACACCTCAGGAAACAAAGCAGAATCATTTGATACTATTCCCTACGTCAATACTACCAAACCACTCACCCACGTAACACACGAGTTCACAACTCCTTCAAACGCACACTACGCAAATATCTCTCCTGTCATCTACGGACACTGGGGAGACAAGAACCTCAATATGCAAGCCTGGGTAGATAACCTGAGCCTCGTAGAAGTCCTTGGTAAACCAGATACTCCAGTCCCAAATGGAGTCAGATATATCCGAGATAGTATCAACGGAGCAAGTAACTCTACTTCAAATGTCTGGAATGAGATCCAAGCTATAGAAAGAAATACCGGAATCAATAGAGCCAAAAACATAATTCCCACTACAGATATTACAAATGTATCTTGAACTCTCTCTAGACTCACCGATGGTAACACAGGGAATAACTGGACTGGGAGATATGGATGATCTGGACTCAGCTACATGCAACTGGATCTCTGAGCTATCTATGATATATCACAGATCAAAGTCTGGCATTACAATGATGGACGTATCTACAAAGATACCAAGACCGAAGTTTCACCCGATGGAATTAACTGGACCACCCTCCATGACGCAGCTATACACGGAACCTACAACGAACCCAGAGATGGGAGTGGGAGAAGTTATGGGGTGAGGAGTGAGGAGGTTGATGGGAGTATTGGTGTAGGTTGAGAATTCAAAGAAATACATTATGAAGAGAAAAAATCTGATGAATGACTAGATAGTATCGGTTTTCAATTAGATGGAGATTATGAAGAGGTTGGTATATTGTACTTGGACAATGGGGAAGCATACCAACAAATACTTCAAAAAGATAGTAGTTGATTATATATCCTTTCGTGTGATGATACGTGTCCTGAAAAATCCGTTCCTTATGTAGTTATAGATGGAAAATATAAAAAGGCTGATGCAGACTATATTAGTTTTTGAAAAGAGACATATAGTGTAGCAAATGTTGAGGATTCATGAGTAGAAATAAATACCGTTATAAAAAAATGAAACAAATTTTATCAACAATGATCTCCTAGTTTTTGAACAAAAAATTCTATTGGGTATCAATATCTTAATGGTATGGAAATAGCAATTATTGATTTTTTTAATAATGATACCAATAATTATTCCTGGAATCCAGGTACGGCTACAAAAATCGTAAAACTTGCATCATGAGAAAGATCTCTACAAAGTTCAATAGATGCAGTTCCAGATATCAAAGTTTTATGGGATGATATCAATAGAGGTATTGATAACGGAACTCATTCATATTCGGATGAATCACGTAGATATATCAAGTGATACCTCTGAATGTCTGCAGTAATAGAAGAAGATAGATGGAGAGAGCTTGATCAAACAAGAGTGAAGAAATATATACAAGAGCTTCATTTCGAAAGAAAATTAATAGCAAAAACAATTTTGGATGCTTTATATGGGAACGAGCATTATAACAATAAACATCGAGATTTTCAGCAACAAGTTGAAACAATAAATATTCGTGTAAATGCAAGATTTATTAAAAGACCTTCTCTATTTGCACTTTTCCCTTCAGAAACGAATATAATATCGTATTCAAAGCAGAATGTTGAAATCTTAAAACAAAATGGAGTTATTACAGAGGATGAATACATTATCTTAAGTAAGGTTGAAGATGAATATAAAAAGTTGTACAGAGAGTGAATACAGGCACAAATTTTAAAAGATAAAACTGATTGAGCTCTTGCTTGAAGTGCTCAAGCTTTAGAAGACTATTTTATTTCCACTCTTTCGATTTTTAATCCAGCTGAGTTCATACAGATTATCTCATGACTTGCAGATTTTCATCCGAGTGATATTATAGATGAATTCGCAGAGCTCTATGATATTTATAAGCATAGAGATGAGATACTCTGATCATTGGAACCATATGATGAAGCATATTATATAGCATATATCAAAACAACATTTGCATTAGTAGTTGTTCCAGTTAAGCTAGATAAGGTAAATAAGGTGAAAAAGAAAAAGGCTGTTGCTAATCCATGTCCACTTCCAGCATCAGTGAGTAATTCGATAGGAGTTCAGTCATGATGTAAGAGGGATGTAGGGGGTGAACTGAAGCAGATCAAGAAATCTCAATTTGGTCTTGCTAAAAGTATAACGAAAAAAAGAAAAACAGGTACTAAATGAACGGTTACAGGAAATGAGAAGAAAGTGCCATATGATCAATCTGACCCTACATGACCAAATGCAATTATCAGAGAAAATGAATCTCCATGAGTTCTTGCAGATTATTGATATAATGTAGACAGATTACCTGATGGTAATGTTCCTTGACAGAAATATCCAGATTATAAGATAAATGGAGAAATATTTGATAATATTGCACCTCAATGAGATACTAAACCTAGGAATATGGCTGATAGATTGTATAAGGAAAAATTTCTTACATGACAAAGTCCTTGAAATTGAGTTATAAATTTGTGAGATAGTACAAGAAATATAGATGAAGTTTTAGATCAGTTTAAAACCTGGGAAACTCCGCTATTAAAAAAACTTTTAATCATTACAAAAGATAAAGACGTTTATGAATTAATTTTTGAATAATATGCATATATATATATATATACCCCTGAGTTTAGAATTACTTAGGGAAATGGTAAGAGAATACAAGAAAAGAGAGAAAAAAAAATCAATTACTATCTATGATGAATTAACACATCCAGATAGTGTAACCAACACTGAACAGATGACATTATTGTATTCAGATAATGATTGGTTATGATTTAGTGAAGTTATGGAACGTCCAGTAGAATATATAAGAATTTTCTGAGAAAATGATATTGATATTAAGCCTTATGAATCAAAGATTATTTTTACGATAAATAGAGAAAATTATGATGAAAAAAAGTGATATCATCTTTGACTTAAACGAATTAAGGATTTTATAGATTTTCTTTGAACCGACTATATAGCTGTTGGTGAAAGCTTACATAGTGTGATTGATTTAAAAGATTGAAAGATGATTAAATATATAGAATAGTATAGTATATTCCAGCATCAGTCAGTAATTCGATAGGAGTTCAGTCATGATGTAAGAGGGATGTAGGGGGTGAATTGAGTCAGATTAAAGACATAAAGGCTTTGAGTAAACTCTCAAAGCAGATGACAAACCCTAACAATATTACGAGAGCTAATGTTGCACAGTTATTATTGTTATCAGAAAAATTAAAATGACATACTATTGAAAAGCATGTAGGGAAAGATAATGATTATCTTATAGATAGAGTACAAAAGAATATAGATCAAGGGCAGCCAAAGATTCCTGATGCTACTACTTTTAAAAATTTGACGATAGCAGAAGAAACAATTGAAAATGCCTTAAAAACTTCTGAATGACAAGAAATAATCAAAAATGTTATAACTCTTAGTAAGGATGGAAATACTAGATCAGGACAATCAATAATCTTAAATACTAGTACTATTATATGACATTGATATAGTAACGTAAACTGAATTCCTACTAGAATAGAATGACTTACAAAAGTTCAATTAAATTTACTTCCTGATGGAAAATGATGATTTATAACTCTTTCAGCATTTCCTTTAAAATAAACTTATGAGAAATATTAAATATAATCCAGATATATTTGATGATGAAAAATCCGCTTTAAGATCATTTTTTATGATGAATGATTTTGATAGCTATAGACAATATTATGATTTTTTATACCCTTTATCAATTCGTGACAAAGAATTATATGAGAAAGAATGATATTCATTGACAGATAGCACATACCATCTTATGAAACAAGAGCTAGAATATATTTTTCGTAAACCGCAGGATATTTCATGGGAGCTACTTGATGAATATAGTGATACTTGGAATAAAAACCTAAAATTATCTCAGATAGTAGCATATTTATTAACTATCTATTATGATTTTTATATACAAGATGAAGAATTTGATAAAAATCTATATGAATCTACTAAAGTCTATTTTTGAGTTAATGAAGAAGATATAGATAGATATAGAAAGATATAGAATAATAAATAAGCCCTCTAATTTACAAAAATAATTATGAGAAAAATAATAGCCAATCCTAAGAGGTGGGAAAATCCAACAGAGCCACTCTTTTTGTTCTTAATGCATGATATGGATACCTATTTAGAATGGTATAATTTAATGAAAGATACAATTACTTTTGGTATTGTAGATTATAAAAATGACAGAGAAAATTTATCAGATAATTCCTGTTATCTGATAAAACAAGAATTAGAATACATCTTTCAAACACGAGAAAAAATAACATGGGAAAATCTCGATCCATATTTTAATACTTGGAATAGGGCAGCATGAATTAATTGAGTAATTTCATATCTTTTAGCTGTTTATTACGATTTCTACAAAAAAGATGATGAATTTGATAGAAAACTATATGAATCTACCAAAGAATATTTTTGAATTAATCAAGAAGATATAGATAGATATAGAAAGATATAGAATAGGAGATAAGCCCTCTAATTACCCTGTAGTTAAATAATATGATAGATAAAGACGTTTATGAATTAATTTTTGAATAATATGCATATATATATTCCGCGGGTATATTTTCTTGAGACTATCTAGAAAATTTAAAAGAAGCTAGAAACAATTTAAGAGATTCTAAGTAGAAGATGATTACGATCTTCATTCTGATACGCAAAATTTATATAATACTACAAATGGTCTTTCAGATTGGGCTTTGTATTTTCAAGAACGTTGATATTGAGATGTATTTGAGTGGGAATTACAGTCATATGAAATAATTCACTAATAATAAAATTATGTTAACGAAAAGAGACAAGACGATACTTAAGATTATAGGAATACTTTTAATAGCTTTTATTTTGTTGATTATAAGATGAGTATCTCAATATTCGGACTTAGATGGTAATAATTTCTCAAATATAGAAGCAAAGGAATAGCATCCTCCCAACTACAGATATTACAAATGTATCTTGAATTCTCTCCCGACTCACCGATGGTAATACAGGGAATAACTAGACTGGGAGATATGGATGATCTGGACTCAACTACATGCAACTGGATCTCTGAGCTTGAAGAATTTGCAAATAAAGTTCAGCAATTTCTGTCAGGTACTTCTCTTTCTCTCAGTGAAATGTATCTCGTAGAATTAGATAATACACTCAATATACTCTTAGTAATCAGACTTCCTCTATAAGTAGTGAACTAGAATATACGAAGTGATTTGCACAATGATCAATAAAAGCAGTTCAAGACTATTATGATGAACTAAAAGATATACTAACATGGAAAGAAATATTAGCTCTATACAAGGCTCTAACAGATCTGACTATAGACGATCTCAAACAAAAATGATCCCAAGTAGTTGATGATCTGACAGAACTCGCTATACTAGCACAGAACCTTGAAGAAATTCTTGATAATGTAATATGAATTACACCAAATAAGAAAGGTTTTTACACATGATATGTCACAGTACTCGTCTGAATAGAGCTTGTTCCTCAGCTCAAGGCTGTAAGGGCAGTAAAAGCAATAAAGTGAACCCCAAACAGCGAAGAATTCACCAAGGTACTAAAGATAAAGGATGACTGGTGTAACTACACCCCATGAAAACTTGTTTCCAGTGATTGAAATACGTTTGTTGCGAGCAGTGGGTGTAAGAGAACGGATGGAAAGAAGAAGCAAGATTTCTTAAACAATAAATGGACACCTGATTTAGAGAAACATATATTTGATTGAAATATTAGTACTGCTCCAAAGAAATTTACATGATTTCACGTAAATAATTGAAGAATTAAGAAAGAATTTAGTGCTGAGGACTTTACTCATGATAGAATAGATTATTCTCAATTCAAAACTTGAGATATAATAATACACTCAAAAGTAGATAAATGAAATTGATTCTATGATTGAAAAGTAGCATACTTTGATGAGGATTTATATTTAGATGAGTTAAATCAAGTTTGACAAAAAAGCCCAAGATGATTTGTAATAAAAGATAATAGCTCTACTATGTTTCCTGATGATTGGTCAAAGGATAAGATAAAGAATGAGATTGCTGAGGCTTATAGTAAAAAAACCTCAGTCGTTGATCTTGGTGAATGAAGGAAAAGAATTAAATGAACTTCTGATTCTTGACAAATATATGAAATTATTGAGTTATGAAATGGTACTATAGATACTTTTTATTGAATATTTGAATAAGTAAAAGTAATGATAAAAATAACAAAAATAGAAAAACATGAGATTAGAATATATAAGTTCTTAGATAATTATAGTATAGGTTTTTATTTATCGAATATAAAACATCCAAAAATTTGATATTGAATAGATATTATAACAAGCAAGAAAGACTGGAATCAAGAAAATTGTTTAGTAAAGGCGATTTACGAAATAAAAAAGGTAAAAGTAAAATATCAAAATTATCTAGATAAAAAAAAGTCAGAGCAAAATTTATTTGATCTAAATACTGAAACTTGAAAAATAGAGATTAGGAATTTTTGGAAATCATGAAAACTAAGAGTAATAGATCTGAATAATGGTAATTATTGATTTGATTCGGATATTTCTGAAGAATATAAAAATCTTTTATGTTATTCTTGGGGTAGTGAATTACAAACTGCTAAATCATTTTCAGATATTACAGTAATAGATACTCATTCTAATGAGAATATAACATATGTTTATACATCAGAAGTGATAGAAGTACTAGAGAGATGGTTGGCAATAGTGAAAAGATGGAATAATCCAGAAGAACAAGAAAGAATGATAGCAGAGTATGAGAAGAATGGGAAGATAAAAGAATAAAATCGTTAAGGAGAAAATTTGAGTATTTGAATACGACTGAGACTATAAAATTTTTTATAGATGAGAAGCTACTAAAGATAATATAAAAAATATACAAAAAGCTATTCAAGAAAAAGACTTCTTCATTGAGCCTACTTTGCAATTAGATGCATATTTCTATGATTTTACAAAAGGAACTATCATCCACTTTTATGACGATAGATGATTAAATATTTATACTAATAACTAGCCAGATTTGTTGGTATAATAGACTTGTTTTTAGTTATTCAAACACATTTGTTATGAGTAGTGAGTATGTGAGAACAGAACTAACGTAGCAACTACTATTCATATACTTATGATTTAAGGGAGATATTTTCGCAAGACAAGTACAAAATAAATAACCTTCCCCCTCATTTTCCCCAAGAAACACTCTCTCAAAAAAACTTTAAAAATTCTTTTGACAAAGTGTTTCTTTTTCATAGAATTCTCTCGCTTTACAGATTTCATCACATATAAAAGGAATCTCGAGAAAAGCTATGTTACGCGGAATATCCCGTAACCTCTGAGCTAAGAATTACCAGATAAATTATAGGATCTCTTACCCCTCAAAACACATTGAACGGGAGAGAACCTCACATTTTAAGGCAATTCTGACATGAAAACACAAACTAGATATTTATATAATACTTTAGAAAAATGGCTGGAATACTCGCAAAAAAAGTCGAGATGACAAGAGTTATCAAGGATAACAAATTTGTACCTATTACGGTTCTAGAGGTACCTGCTATGAAAGTAGTAGGACACAAGACTCTGGAAAGAGATGGATACTCTGCTGTAGTAGTAGGAGTGGTACATACAAAACAAGAAGCAAAACTGAGAGAAGGAAAGAATGGAATGAACGCATCAGACTTTGTTCATATAACTGAATTTGCAGTAGATGAAGCAGAGCTAGTCAGTCACGAAGTTGGATCTGATGTAACTGCTGGAGCTCTTGAAGGAATCGAAATGGTTTCTATAACAGGAACTTCAAAAGGGAGAGGGTTTGCCGGAGCGATGAAAAGACATAACTTTCACGGATGACCAGCAACACATGGTTCAAAATTCCATAGAGCACTCGGTTCTATCGGTAACAGAAAACCAACCAGAACGCACAAAGGAAAAAAGATGCACGGACATATGGGATGTGAAACAGTAACACTCAAGAAGATACCAGTAGAACTTCTCAATGTAGGAGCAAACCTTATCGGACTCAGAGGACCTATCCCAGGAGGGAGACATTCGCTCGTGCAAATAATTTTTTAATTGAAAACTAGAACTATGAAAGCAACACTCCTAGATCAAAAAGGAAAAGAAAAAGGACAAATCGACCTGAACGATGCAGTTTTCAAATGCGATATAAACGAAAACCTCGTTCATAGAGCACTTATGTATCAACTCGCAAATGCTCGTCTGGGACTCGCTCACTCAAAAACAAGAGGAGAAAGAAGAGGTTCAACAAGAAAGATATATAGACAAAAAGGAACAGGTCGTGCAAGAATGGGTGGAAACAGATCACCAATCAGAAAGAAAGGTTGAGTGGTATTTGGTCCAAGAAACACCACGAACTACTCTATTTCTATGAATAGAAAAGAGAGACAAAAAGCACTCTTTAGTGTTCTCTCTTCAAAAGTAAAGAACAAAGAATTTCTTGTAGTAGACGATATACAGCTCAAAGCAATACAGACAAAGGCAATGTCAGAAGTGATTTCTGCTCTTCCATATGAAAAGAATATCCTTCTCGCGCTTCCTGAGAGAAATGAGATCCTAGAAAAATCTGCATCAAACCTCCCATATGTAAAAACAATACATACAGGATACCTGAACATAGCAGACCTACTCAAGTTCAAAACTCTCGTAATGCTCAAGAGTTCAGTAGAACAGGTAAATGCACTTGCAAAGTAATATTTATATATAAGTAAAAGAAATTATGAGACTCTATAGTATACTCGTAAAACCGATAATAACAGAAAAGACTGCAAACATGCAAGTTGATACTCGTACATACGGATTTGAAGTAGCTCCACATGCTACAAAGATAGACATAAAAAAAGCTGTTTTGGATCTCTATGGAATGGAAGTATCTGATGTAAGAGTTCTTAATACAAGAGAGAAATTCAAACATGGAAGAAAAAGAGGAATGCAGCTCAGAAAGAGAACAACGAGAAAAGCATACGTAACACTCAAAAACAAGAGCGATACACTAGATTTTTCTCTTACGAAATAATTTTAATTTAATTTCCTAAAATAGTAACAAGTGGCTATTAAAAAGTTTAAACCTACAACTCCCGGAAGAAGAGGAATGACCGTAAATACTTTTGATGAAATCACAACATCAAAACCGTATAAACCACTCACGGTAAATCTCAAAAAACATGCTGGGAGAAACAATACCGGGAGACTTACTGTAAGACATCAGGGAGGAGGACATGCACAAAAGTATAGACTCGTTGACTTCTACATGACTGACAAAAAGACTATTCCTGCAAAAGTAGAAACCATAGAATACGATCCATATAGAACTGCATATATAGCACTTGTATGTTACAAGGATGGAGAGAGAAGATATGTTCTCGCTCATGCGACTATGAAAGTCGGAGATGAGATCATCACAGACGAAACAGCAAAACTTGTATCAGGAAATAGAATGGAGATAGGAAATATCCCTACAGGACTTCAGATTCACAATGTAGAGCTTATCGTAGGACAGGGAGCGTCAAGTGTAAGATCAGCAGGTTCTTCGGCAACCGTGATATCTCAAGAATGAGAATACACACAAGTAAAAATGCCATCAGGAGAAATCAGACTCGTACACAAAAAATGTTTCGCAACTCTCGGTCAAGTATCTAACACAGATCACAACCAAGTAGTTATCGGGAAAGCCGGAAGAAGCAGATGGATGTGAAAGAGACCTACTGTAAGAGGGAAGGCTATGAACCCGGTTGATCATCCACATGGTGGTTGAGAAGGAAGATCTCCAATCGGTATGAAAGCTCCAAAAACTCCTACAGGGAAAATAGCTCTCGGAAAGAAAACAAGATCAAGAAGAAAGAATACCAGCAAATGGATTCTCAAAACAAGACACGGGAAACTTATGATGAAATAATTATACTCCTAGAAAACTTATACCAATTATATAAACACTATGACAAGAAGTTTAAAAAAATGACCATATATATACGATAGACTTGTAAAAAAAGTACAAGCTCTCAACGAGTCTGGAAAAAAGACAGTTATCAAAACATGGGCAAGAAACTGTACTGTTATTCCTGAGTTTGTAGGACACACATTTGGAGTTCACAACGGAAAAGCTCACACACCAGTTTTTGTAACAGAAGACATGGTTGGGCATAAACTTGGAGAATTCTCTATGACAAGAACATTTAGAGGACACTCTGGAAATAGATAATATTATACCTTACAAGAACTATAACTAAGAATTAATTATATGAAAGCATACGGAAAAAACATCAGAATCTCTCCGAAAAAACTCAGGGTGGTTGCTGAAGTCGTAAGAGGGAAAACAGCTGAAGAAGCACTCAGTTTCCTCAAATTTGCACCAAAAAAATGAGCAGAGGTTCTCTACAAGATCCTTCACTCAGCTATGAAAAACGCAGAACACAACGATAAGCAAAAATCTTCGGATTTGATTCTTGGAACTCTTATAGTTACAAAAGGTATCGTATACAAGAGAGGGAGACCAGTATCAAGAGGGAGAATGCATCCTATCTTGAAAAGAACGAGTAATATAGTTCTTGAGCTCCAGGTTAAGTAGTGACGCAAATATTTCTGAAAAAAAATATTTGGTGACAATACTTACGCAGAGCGAAAGTAATAAAAACAAATACATAACATATAGTAGAGAGTTATCCGTCTCGTTTCTGAGCTAGACCTCTATAAAGATTTATACACTATAATTAAAACTGTCTATGTGACATAAAGTAAGTCCAATTGCATTTAGAATCCCATATATCCTTACATGGAAATCATCATGGTTTGCAGATAAGAGAGGATATAAAGATTTCCTTGGAGTGGATCTAAAAATCAGAACTCTTCTAAAAAAAGAGCTCAGAGATATTCCTGTAGGAGATGTTTTGATCTCAAAAGAACAAGACTTTATTATCGTAGATATATTTACGGCAAAAGCAGCTCTTATTCTCGGGAAAACAGGAGAAAATGTAGAGAGAATGAAAACTATCCTCCAGAATAAAACAGGATACAAGTTCACGATCAACGTAAAAGAAATCAAAAAACCTGATCTCAATGCAAAAATAGTTGGATTTATGGTTGCAAACCAAATCGAAAAGAGAATGCCATATAAAAGAGCTATCAAACAAGCAATAGCAAAAACTATGGAAAAAGGGGCACAAGGAATAAAGATAAAAGTAGGTGGAAGACTTAACGGTGCAGAAATCGCAAGAAAAGAAACATTTAAAGATGGAAATATCCCAACACAAACAATTCGTTCAAATATAGATTATACAACGGTTCGTGCTGAAACAATCTATGGAACAATCGGGATAAAAGTATGGATATATAAAGGAGATATATTCAAGAAATAACAAAAACTTGACTTAGATTAATTGTTTATATAATAACAACGCTCAAAAATGTTACAGCCAAAGAAAACCAAATACAGAAAAACCCATAGAGGAAGACTCAAAGGGTCGGCTATACGTGGATCTTCTATCGCTTTTGGAGACTATGCTATAAAAGCAACTACGAGAGGGTTTATTACTTCTCGTCAGATAGAGTCGGCGAGAAGAGCCATGGTAAGATACATAAAAAGAGGAGGAAGAATTTGGATTAGAATCTTCCCAGATAAACCATTTACTGCAAAACCACTCGAAGTTCCAATGGGATGAGGAAAAGGTTCTGTAGAAATGTATAGAGCTCCAGTAAAACCAGGGAGAGTACTGTTTGAAATGACAGGTGTTGCTCCAGAGGTTGCTAGAGAAGCTTTTTTACTTGCTTCTTATAAGCTCCCAGTGAAGACGAAAATTATAGTTGATTAATACAAACTCTATGAAAGATATAAAAGACCTTAAACTCAAGAGCAAGGACGCAGTAAGTAAGCTCGAAGGAAAAAGTCTCACAGATGAACTCAAACAAGCATCAAAGACACTTTTTACTCTCAGAATGAAACTTCGTCTCGGAGAACTCAAGCAAACACACCTCGTGAAATATCTCAAGAGATATATTGCTCAGCTCAATACTCTTGCTCACGGCAAAAAACAATAATTTACTCTAAAACACTATGAGAACAATACAAGGAACCGTTGTAAGTACAAAAATGGAAAAGACTATCGCTGTAGCAGTTGTTACAGAGAAATCCCACCCAAAGTACCATAAAAAATATAAAACAACTAAAAAGTTTTATGCACATGATGAAGCAGGAACTGCAAAAGAAGGAGATCAAGTAACGATCGTAGAGATTCGTCCTCTCTCAAAGCTCAAAAGATGGGCTATACACTGAGATCCAACAATTGTTGCAACTCCAGCTCCAGCTGCAAAGAAAGCTCCAGCAAAAAAGACAACGACTGCAGCCAAGAAACCAGCTGCAAAGAAAACAGATAAATAAACTATTACTATTACCTAGATTATGATACAAACAGAAACAAGACTCTCTGTAACTGACAACTCTGGTGCAAAAGAAGTACTCTGCATCAAAGTGCTTGGAGGTTCTCACAGAAGATATGCCTCTATAGGGGACATCATCGTATGTAGTGTCAAAAAGGCAGCTCCAGACGGATGAGTAAAGAAGAAAAAAGTAGTAAAAGCTGTGGTAGTAAGAACAGCAAAAGAGATTAGAAGAACAGATGGAAGTTATGTAAGATTTGATGATAACGCATGTGTTATCATCGGAGATGATGGAAACCCAAAATGAACACGTATCTTTGGTCCTGTTGCAAGAGAATTGAAATCAAAAGGATACAACAAGATCGTGAGCCTTGCCCCAGAAGTACTATAAAATTATTTACAAAGTAGAAATTATGAAAATAAGAACAGGAGATACCGTAACAGTTTTATCTGGAAAAGATAAAGGAAAAACTGGAAAAGTAGTAAAAGTTATTACTGACTCAAATAGAGTAGTAGTGGAAGGTATCAACATCGTAACAAAACATGTAAAGAAACAAGGAACTACTCCAGGACAGATAGTAAAAATGGAAAAATCCATTGATGCTTCAAATGTTGCTCTTGAGTGTCCTATTACAAAAAAACCAACGAGAATCGGATTTGTAACAATCGAAGAAAAAGGAAAAACAAAGAAATTCAGATATAGTAAACAGGCTGTAAAACTGGAGAAAAAACCTGCAAAAGACTGTGTTATAAAATAATTCCACTCTTATTTATACTTAGAAATACTAAAACCTATGAGTTTAAAAGATACATATAAAAAAAAGATTGCTCCAGAGCTTCAAAAGAAGTTGGAACTCAGCAATACTATGGAGATCCCAAAACTAGAAAAAGTAGTTCTCAACATGGGGATAGGGACATATATCCGTAGCGGAAATAAAGACTATAGTGTTCTCCAAGAACATCTTGCGCTTATTTCAGGACAAGCTCCAGTGGTAAAACTTGCAAAGAAAGCTATCTCGAACTTTAAACTGAGAGCTGGTATGCCAGTTGGACTCACTGTAACTCTCAGAGGGGATCAGATGTATAACTTTGTTGATAAGCTTGTAAACGTGGTACTTCCAAGAGTAAAAGACTTCCGTGGAATTAACAAAAAGAGTTTTGATGCAGAAGGAAACTATAATTTTGGGATAAAGGAACATACGATTTTTCCAGAGATACCACAAGATGATGTTGTAAAAAACCACTGAATCCAAATAACAGTAAAAACGACAGCAAAAACAAAAGAAGAAGGAACAGAACTCCTCACACTCATGGGATTCCCATTTGCAAAATAAACTTCTCCTCCAGAGAATAAATTTAATTTTATAAAAGACAAGAAATGGCCAGAAAATCTAAAATGGCAAAAGCTGCTCAGCTCAAGAAAAAATTTCTCCAAGCAATCCTAGATGGAAGAAAACCAAAAGAGGCAACAAAAGTATTCAACGTTTGTAGCCAATGTGGGAGAACTAGAGGATACCTTGGAAAATTTGATATTTGTAGAATCTGTTTCAGAGAAAAAGCAAATGCTGGTGAACTTCCAGGAGTAAGAAAATCAAGTTGGTAGAAACCTTCTTGGTATAATAATAAAAATACTATTGTCGTTCTGGAGCTTGTATTTAGCATCCTATCTCTCTCTTTGTAGGGATATGATTCTAGAATAAGTTCCAAAATGACCAAACATAACGTTTAGTTTGATAATATAATTACATATGATACTTGATCCAATCGGAGATCTTCTCACAAGAATAAGAAATGCATACATGGCAAGAATCGAACTTGTTGAGGTTCCGTATTCGAGAATAAAATCAGATATACTGAAAATTCTTAAAAAGAATAAGTATGTTGCTGGCTATGAAGTAGTAGAAGATGGGCATAAGAAAAATATTTCTATCTCGCTCAATAGCGTAAAAGTAACAAAATACGTCCCAACTTTTAAGAGAATATCTAGACCAGGACAGAGAATCTATCTCGGATCATGAGATATTAGAAAATCTAAAAATGGAAAAGGAATATTTATCGTATCTACTCCAAAAGGAGTAATAACAGGATATGAAGCGAGAAGCCTCAATGTAGGAGGAGAACTGTTATGTGAAGTCTTTTAAGAGTATAGAAAAATGCAGATAAGAGAGATATCTCTCTGTCGTAATTTACATTAATTATAAAAAATATATGTCTAGAATAGGAAAAGTTCCCGTTGTAATAGCAGAAAAAACGGAAGCAAAAGTACAAGAAAATACTGTCACTGTGAAAGGATCACTTGGTGAACTCTCGTTTAGTTTTCGTCCAGAAGCTGTAAAGGTAGAAGTGGTAGAGGGAAGTATAGTGGTAACTCCACAAAATGAAGAATCACACGCATTATGGGGAACAACAAGAGCTGTTATCCAAAACATGGTTACTGGTGTTTCTGAAGGATTCAAAAAGAGTCTTGAGATTAATGGTGTAGGGTACAAGTTTGAAGTTCAAGGACAAAAACTTATACTCTCTATTGGATATTCTCACAAAGTAGAAATGCAAGTTCCAGAGGGGATCAAAGTTGCTATGGATGAAAAAGCAAAGAACATAATACATGTATCAGGGATAGATAAACAAAGAGTAGGACAATTTGCTTCTAAAATCAAAGCAAAGAAGAAACCAGAACCATATAAAGGAAAAGGAATCAAGTATGTTGGAGAACATATTAGGAGAAAAGCAGGTAAATCAGGGGCAAAATAATAAATATTCACTCAAAAATTTATAACTATTTATAGAACTATGTTACAAAAACAAGTAAACAGACTCAGAAGAAAAGCAAAAATCAGATCTACTATGTCTGGTACAGCAAAGAGACCACGTCTCAGTGTATTTAGAAGTAATGAAAATATCTACGTACAACTTATAGATGATGTAACTGGTAAAACTCTTGCAGCAGCATCTGATATAAAAACAGATGGGAAAACTACAAAAGTAGAATCTGCAAAAAAAGTAGGGGAAGAAATAGCAAAAAAAGCAAAAGATCTTAAAATCAAAGAAATAGTTTTTGATAGAGGAGGTTTTGCATACCATGGAAGAGTAAAAGCACTCGCAGAGGCAGCAAGAGAAACAGGATTAAAATTTTAATTATAAATATCGTCTATTATGGCATTTGATAAAAAAAGAAAAGACTCTAAAGGAGGAAAAAGCTTTGAAGCAAGAAAAGAATTCAAAGAAGAACTTCTCGCTATAGACAGAGTAACGAGAGTTACATCTGGTTGAAGACAACTTAGATTTAGAGCCGTTATGGTTATCTGAGATGGAAAAGGAAAAGTAGGACTTGGAACAGGAAAAAGTTGGGAAGTAGTAGATGCTATTGCAAAAGCTGTAGCAAATGCAAAAAAACATCTTACAAAAGTAACTATCGAGGATGGAACTATACCATATGATGTTACTGTAAAATATAAAGCAGCAAAACTCATGGTACATCCAGCATCAAAAGGTACAGGTATTATCGCTGGTGGATCTGCCAGAAAAGTTCTCTCTGTAGCTGGATATACAGATGTACTTGCAAAGAGATATGGTTCAAGTAACCTTATCAACAACGCAAGAGCAACTCTAAAAGCTCTTACTTCGTTTAAATAAAAAACTTCTTGATCATGAGGAATTAACTCAAAGAATCTAAGAAAATTACTACTTTAATTACATACGTGAATATGCTTTCTACAAATACAATAAAACCAAACACTGGATCAAGAAAAAAGTTCAAGAGACTCGGAAGAGGGAATGGATCTGGAAAAGGAACTTTCTCAGGAAGAGGAATGAACGGACAAAACTGTCGTAGCGGAGGATGAGTACCAGATTGGTTTGAATGAGGACAAACACCTCTTTTTAGAAGAATGCCAAAACTTAAAGGTTTTTCAAATGCTAAATTTAAAAAACACTTTACTATCATTAACCTCTCAGATGTAGAACTTGCTGCAAAAGCTGGACTCAAAGAGGTATCAAAACAAACACTTCTTGAAGCAAATATGATAAGTAATAAAAATCTTCCAGTAAAACTTCTCGGGAAAGGAGAACTGAAAGCAAAAGTAACAGTAGTAGTAGAAGCAGCTTCCAGTAGTGCTGTGAGTGCTATAGAAGCAGCCGGATGAAAGATAGAGATTCTTTCTGCAATTGCAGTTGAAGTCGAGACAAAAACACAAGAAGACAAGACTCCTGTAGAAGAAAAAACAAAAAAATAGTCCCTAAGAAAAGGACTATTTTCATTGCTTTACTGGAGAAAGAGAGTATAAGAGTGTAAATAAGTATAGAGACACTCTCTCAAAGATGACGATTTTTACAACTAACGCATGAATATGATACTTGATTATATCAAATCTGTATTTACCATAAAAGACCTGAGACAAAAGATTATTGCAACGCTTTTGCTTATACTTGTATATAAGTTCCTCTCAGTTATTCCTATTCCAGGAGTAAATACTGATGGACTGGCAGCGATTATTGAAGGACAAAAAGGACTTGCATTTTTTAGTGCTCTACTTGGGGGAGGACTTGAAAACTTCTCTATTATTCTTATGGGACTTGCTCCGTATATCAATGCAGTTATCATCATACAACTTCTTGGAGTTATCGTTCCAAAGATCGGAGATATGCAAAAAGAAGGAGAACAATGACAAAAGAAAATTACAAAAATTACCAGATGGTTGACTCTCCCACTCGCATTTGTACAGAGTTATGGGATGATCATTCTCCTCAATTCTCTTGCTGGAGGAAGTATAGTAGACGTTACAGACACACAAACAGTACTTATGGCTATGCTCATAGCTACAGCTGGTACTATGTTTCTGATGTGGCTAGGGGAAGTAATGACCGAGTATGGTATCAGTAATGGTATATCTATTATCATCATGGCAGGGGTTCTCGCAGCAACTCCAGGAGTGATACTCGGATACATCAGTGCAGCCCAGTATCCACTCTTTGCAGGTCTCTTGCTCGCAACACTGGCTATCATCTATATCATTATCAAATTTACAGAAGGACATAGAAGAATCCCTATCATCTACTCTAGAACAGGTCGTGAAGAAAAATCATATTTTCCAATCAAGGTAAATCAAGCAGGGATGATACCTATTATCTTTTCTGTTTCTATCGTAACATTTCCAGCTATACTTGGACAGATCCTTTCTAACTCTACTGGAGCGACTGCTTCAAAAGTAGGTCAGACACTCCTCACATACTTTAGTATTGATAATCCTTCATGGGTATTTATCATTGTATATTTTCTCCTTGTACTAGGATTTGCATTTTTCTATGTATCGATCACTTTTAATACAGAACAAGTCGCAGAAAATATCCAAAAAAGAGGAGGATATATCCCAGGTATCAGACCAGGAACAGATACTGCTGAGTATCTCCAGAGAGTCTCTAATCATCTCAATCTCTTTGGAGGTTCATTTCTTGCATTGATTGCCGTACTTCCATATATACTTGGGAAGATACTTGGTCAGAGTGTAGATTTTATTATTACAGGAGCCGGACTGATCATTATTGTTTCAGTAATTCTTGATATACTGAGAAAAGTAGATAGTGAGATGAAGATGTTTGATTATAGTAAGTATAAATAAATCATATACATATAAAAGAATCCTAAAGCTTAGGATTCTTTTTTTGTTGTATGTTTCTAGATCTATACTCCCTCTCTCTTCTTTGCCCGATTAATAACAGCTATAGGAATAATCATGGTACCTCCTGGAACAAAGAAAAACACAGTCCATCAAGCAAACCAACCTATAATTCCAGAGAGTATAATAATAGGAAAATACCATATAGGGAGACGAAAAACCCAGATTGCGTATTTTTTTGATTTTTTATACCAGGCACCGACCCCAAAGCAAAATCTACATTGTTTCATAATATATGTGTTAACTGATACAAGAAGTATATACTATAGTTTCTTTTTTGTCGAGATGAGTATGTATTAATTCTACATTAAATACAGGAGCTAAAAAATAATACTTTCTTGAAGTGTATATAAATTGTGTATAATAAAAGATACTTAGCATATAACATAATTTGAGATGATATCATTGGTACACGCAATAACAGTCAATGGACTTGATACAACTATTATAGATATAGAAGTAGACATAAACAACGGACTTCCAGCTTTTACGATCGTATGACTCCCAGATCAAGGGGTACAGGAGAGTAAAGAACGACTGAGAAGCTCCCTAAAATCCAGCTGAGCAAAGCTCCCAACGACACGTATCACGGTAAATTTGGCACCAGCAAATATCAAAAAAGTAGGTCCAAGTTTTGATCTCGGGATCGCTGTCTGAATACTTCTCAACGAAGGATATATATCTGATGATACCTTTGTAAAGGATAGTGTGTTTCTCTGAGAGTTGGCTCTCGATGGTAAGCTGAGATCTGTTCCATGAATCCTCCCAGCGACCCTCGGAGCAAAAGAAAAATGATTTAAACGCATATTTATCCCAGAATCAAATATCCTAGAGGCCTCCATTATCCCAGATATAGAAGTTATCGAAGTAAAAAACCTCAAAAAACTCATAGATATGCTCAATGGTGATAGAGATATCGTTCCAGAAGCTCCTCTAGACTTTAGTCAGATTTGTTCAGAGGATACCTACGCACAAACCCACGATTTCAAATACGTCATTGGTCAACAGTTCGCCAAACGTGCTCTGGAGATCGCAGCAGCAGGAGGTCATAACATTATCATGGATGGACCTCCGGGAAGTGGAAAGACGATGTTAGCCAAAGCATTTTCTACGATACTCCCAGATCTGACTCTGGATGAAGCTATAGAAATCTCAAAGATATATAGTATCTCAGGACTACTCAGTAACGAGAATCCTATCATCAAACGACGTCCGTTTCGTACAGTCCATCATACAGCAAGTTCGGTGAGTATTATCTGAGGAGGAAGTAATGCAAAGCCAGGGGAGATTAGTTTGGCACATAAATGAGTCTTGTTCTTGGACGAAGTACTCGAGTTTCAAAAATCAGTCCTGGAGGTTCTTCGTCAACCACTTGAGGATGGAATTATACAGGTAACTCGCGTCAATGCCAGCTATGAATATCCTGCAAATTTTTCTTTTGTTGGTGCGATGAACCCGTGTCCATGTGGATATCTCTCAGATCCAGATAAAGACTGCCAGTGCTCACCTCTCGCTGTCAAGAACTATAGATCCAGACTCTCAGGTCCTCTGATAGATAGGATAGATATATTTATCGAAGTCCCAAAAGTAAAGACTGAGGAATTTCAGTCAGGAAAAAACCAAGTTCTCGCAGAGTCTTCGAGTGATATAAAAAAGCGTATAGAGGATGCACGACTTATCCAGCACAAACGTTTTGAAACACTAGGTATATCCTGTAACGCAGAAATGAGTACCAAAGAGATACAAAACTATTGTTTTCTGTGTAGCGATGGTGAGTCAATACTCAAAGAAGCTGTACAATCACTCCAGCTATCAGCACGCAGCTATTATCGCATTTTAAAACTATCTCGTACTATTGCGGATTTATGAGAGAGTGAAAACATCCTCGTGGAACATATACTCGAAGCATTGAGTTTTCGAAAGAAAGAGGAGAACTAGTGGTAAAACAGTTCAAAAATAAATGTAAAAAATTATCATTTTTGTTTTTTTAGATATACTAAAACAAACTTCATAAAACGATATAACTATGCAATTATCCACCAAACCACCAAAAGGAACATCTGACTGGTTCCCAGAAGAATATAAGGTCAGAAAATATATATTTGATACCTGGAGAAGTGTTTGTCAGAGCTACGGTTTTGAGGAATACCTCGGGCCACTTGTGGAGTCTACAGATATCTGGAAAGCAAAGAGTTGAGAAGATGTGGGAGGATCAGAACTCACACAAATAACTAACCGTGAAGGGAAACTATCAGATCTGGCTATTCGTCCAGAGATGACTCCGACAGTAACGCGTATGGTCGCGAGTAAATGGAAAGAAGTAGAAAAACCTATAAAATGGTTTTCTATCGCAAATTTTTATCGTAACGAAAAACCTCAAAAAGGGAGAAATAGGGAGTTTTGGCAACTCAACGCTGATATATTTGGAGATGAGTCAGAGAACTCTGATATAGAAATACTGACTCTTTCTCTGGAACTTATGAGAGCATTTGCCCCTCCTGCAGGAAGTTATAAACTCAAACTCAATCATAGAGGGCTCATAGATAGTTTTTTGACGCAGGTACTTGCCATTAAAAAACAAGAGACCAAAATGAATCTCATGAGGCTTCTTGATAAGTATGATAAGCTTCCTAAAGAAGTATTTGAAAAAGAGCTCAAGAGTATAGGAATCAAAACCCCAGAGCCGATACACGCGTTTATGAGCGCAAGAACTACAGAAGATATTCGAAAAGAGTTTTTGCTTTTGGCAGGAACTGAGAGCCTCAAACAATTTGCAAGTATTACCGAGAAACTTACAGATCTATGATATGAAAATGAGATAGAATTCTCAGGAAGTCTGATCCGTGGGTTTGATTATTATGATGGGATAATATTTGAGATGTTTGACCAAAATCCTGACAATCCTCGCGCACTCTTCTGAGGAGGACGTTACAATGGTCTTGCTGATATATTTTGAGTTAAAGAAGGAATTCCTGCGGTAGGTTTTGCTCCGGGAGATGAGACGATGAAGCTCTTTCTCGAGGGACATGGACTCTTGAGTGAAATACAAAATCAAAAATCAGAAACTGTTTTTATTCCCCTTCTGGATGAAGCATACTTTGTAGATATCCAAAACATCGCTACAGGACTTCGCTCAGAGTGAAAGAACGTTATTGTAGGACTCAGCGTTCGCAAGATAGGAAAAGCGATTCAGTATGCAAAGAAGAAGGAATATAGTGAAGTAGTTATTTATGGAAAAGAGGAGAAGCAGCAAGGATGATATATTCTTGAAAATCTCCAGTCATGAGCACAAAGATCAGTGGATTTATAATTTGACAGTGCTTGTAATTCGTTTATTATTAGGATAATCAAAAATACTAATAATCGTTATGTATGAATGTAAATCTCAGAGATATATACCCTATACAGTATGGATTCCCTGATAGAGAGAACTATAAATGGTCAGAGGTAGTAAGAGGACCAGATATATCTGATAGAAAATTTGCTCCCAAAAAGATAGATAATGATATAGAATACGCGCAAATACCCGTTTCATGGTCAAAAGAAATGCAATGGATACGTACGTCAGGACAAGTAGTATTTTCAGATGGAAGTAGACTCGTTATAAACTTTGATGGAACAACAGCCAGTATTATACCCCCGTTTGATGCTTCTGATTTAGACCCTTACTATAAAACAAACTGAGGACTTCATGATCTTCAAAGTCCCCAGGATCGTTTGCAACCGAGATCTACTACGGATATTCCATTTCAACCAACGATACAGCAAGTTATATGAATGAGGTGTCTTGATGTAGTAAATATTCTCACCTCTCCTTTTAAAAAAAGATTTCATTAAAATCGAGTCCCAAATTTGGGACTCGATTTTTTTATAAAGTTTTATATACTTAGATACATGAAACAACAAATATTCGATATCCTCGATGAACTCAAACTAGAGTACACAAACTATGAACATGATCCCGTGTTTACTTGTGACGAGGCAAAGTGAGTAGATATACCCGGATATAGGGTCAAGTCACTACTTTTGCGAAACAAAAAAGCTACAAATTTCTATATGGTAGTTCTCCCTGACAGCAAGAAACTTGATACCAATATTATTCGTAGTATATTTGATGATAGCAAAATGAGCTTTGCAAGTCCAGAGCGTATGATGGATAAGATATGACTCAAACCAGGAAGTGTCAGCCCATTTGCTCTGGTGAATAACCAGCAGAGAGATATCAAAGTTGTTTTTGATCAAGAGCTCCAGTGAAAACAAGTAGGATTTCATCCACTACAAAATGATAATACGATCGTGCTACAGATGCGAGCAGTAGAACATTTTCTTAAAAATCTGGAGATAGAGTATGTCTATAGCAAACTCTAATTACCTAAATATCTTGTAGTTCCCAAATTTTACGTGGCTTTCTCCGTTTGGTCTTTTGGGTCAGATACTTCCTCCTAGAAGCATGATAATTCCTGCAGTAAGGGATACTCCTCCGATGATATAGGCAATAAAATCAGGAAAGAGAATATTGGTCATTCCAAAGAGTATGAGAACGAGAGCTGTTTTGTTCATGATGTGTATTTTTTAAGATATATCTGTGATATCAGCCCCTAGGGACTGGAGTTTTCAAAGAAAGTCATCATATCCACGTTTGATCCAGTAGATGTTTTCGACTATCGTTTCTCCCTCAGCTATCATACCCGCAATAACCATAGCAGCACCACTACGGAGATCCCAACTATTGACTTTGTTTCAGATAAGTTGTGTTGGACCACTTATTTTTGCTTCATGCAGGTTGATGATTCTGGCTTGTCCCCCGAGTCTTTCGTATTCAACAAGCCAATTGAGTCTTCCTTCATAGAGTACTTCGTGTATTCTGCTCGTTCCTTGACACTGGGTCATCAGAACACTAAACAGGGGCATGAGATCTGTTGGAAATCCTGGGAATATATTGGTCTGAATATTTGTAGCAGTGAGTTTGTTTGACCTGTAGACACGAAGAGTATCGTTTCATAGGTCTTGTGTTTGTACTCAACAACTGTTTAGTTTATACAGAAAGGCACTGAGGTCTTTGATACGTGCTTGTTTGATGTCTATGTACTCTTTAGCACATAGGGCCCCAATGATGGCAAATGTCCCAGACTGTAGGTAGTCTGAGATGACTTCGTGAGATACTGAGTTTTTGAGAGTAGCTCCTCCATGAATGATGATAGTATGGTCATATCGGATATCTATTTGGACTCCTGCACTTCTCAGGAAATCAATGAGGTTAAATATATGAGGTTCAAACGCAGCAAGTTTGATCGTGGTATTTGCCTTGCGTCCTACGGCTCACATGATGAGATTTGCAGTTGCTGTTACTGCAAAGTAGGCATATATTGTACTCTCTTTTTTTGTATCCCCAGATGAAAACTTGAGAATATCTTCTTGTAGTTCAAACTGATACCCCATATTTTGATATCACTCTATATGTTCGTCTATAGGACGTTTTCCTATTTTGTCTCCCTGAGGATAGGGCATCTGAGCAGATCAAAAACGACTCAGGAGTCACGCAACAAAATATATCCCAGCGCGAGTTCTAGCTATCATACTGGTATCGATCGTATCTCAATTTATGTCGGAATTGTCGACTTGGAGAGTACTGTTTTGAAAAGACACCTGACAACCTATACTCCTGAGAAAATGAATAAAGTCATGGACATCAAGTATATCTGGTACGTTTGTGAGAGTGGTTTTCCCAGGAATAAGTAGTGTTGCAGCTATGAGTGGTAGAGCTGCATTTTTACTTCCTCCTATAGTGACTTCTCATTTTAGACTTTGGCTTTGTTGTATGCGAAACACAGTTTCTGTATATGATATATAACATGCAGATTGTAAAGAAAATTCCCGAAATATCAAAGATATCAGTGAAAAAGGTGCAAAGTCCTTGTTGACAAAAACTTTCTCAGAAATATATTTGAATGATAGAATCTTATGCAATTTATAATTCACCAAAACCATGCTCGACCTACATGTCCAAAAGATGAAATTTCAGTGAAAAAATACGATTATATCTCGTGTCGTAAATCTGGATCATCATCTTGATCTCCTGGTTTTAATCAGTGTGAAAGATACAAGTTTTTGAGAATTATTTCTGAACAAGATCCTTGATAGTATTATAGACAGGATCAGTATAAAAGACACTTACAATGATTTCTCTACAGCTCTTGAAAATATTAATAGTTTTCTGTCTACTTGGAGAGATAAAAACGATAACACAAAGGGGATTCATGCATTTGTAGGAATACTCAACCAAAGAGAATTTCTGTTCTCGACTGTGGGAAGTCCGTCATGTTATCTCATAAATACACACAGCGATGTTATCGAAGTAACTGATAAACAAGAAGATAGAAAGAATTTTTGATTTATCCTCAACGGAGAAGTCAATAATGGAGAAACTATTATGTTTTCTACCACCAGAATTCTAAATTATCTCTCAAAAGGAGATATTATCGACAGTTGTCATCTCGATGATCTCAATAACTCTAATGCCAATATTGAGACTATTATGACAGGGGAAAAACCATGAAAGAATGTAGGACTTATTTCTTTTAGGTACAAAGAAGCACCACTAGAGTCATCAGAATCACGTCTCTCTGAACTCCGTTACCAAGCACTCAGATATTTAGACAATACCGTGGTTAAAACGATTTTAGCCTACTTCTTGTCTCTCAAAAAGTTTATATTTTCCCAGTCAAAAAACGTAAAAAACATAGTCTTTCTCTGAGGAATGATTGTATGTGCTGTATTTCTCTACGTACTTTTGTCTGGTTTTGTAAATCTCTCTTCTGGAAGTAGAGATACAGAACTCGCAAAACAAGAACTACTAAAGGCAAGAGAGTATGTGCGTCTGGCGAGTGAAAATATAGCAAATGAAGATATTTTCTCTCTCCATATTGAAAATGGAGAAAGTATTCTCAAAGAAATCGCTTCACAAAATCTTTTTTCAAATGATGTCGACAAGATAGAAGAAGATATCTCTGTCCTCAAAAAACAATTTAACGGAATAGAGACTTTTCTCATTAGTGATGAAAATACCCTCTACACATCAGAAGGACTTACTGATCCCATCAAAGTTGTAAGTGTTGCATGAAAACTATATCTCATAGATACACAGAGTGTGGTAGGACCAATTATTGGAGAGCAAGATCCAGAGGTACATGTATTTGAAGATATCCAGGATGGAGATCAATTTATCGATGCGTCCGTCCAAGATACAAATATTATTCTTCTTACCTCTGGGGGAAAAGTCGTAAACTTTGCAAAAAATAATTTCTTTACTTACCTCGATGTAGCAGATCAACCTACCTGGGAAGAGTCAAATATCCTTTCAACTTATGGACAAAATCTCTACCTCCTTGATAAAGCCCGTGATCAGATATATCGTCATAAAAAAGTCGGGGGAATATTTCAAGCAGGAGATTCTTATATCGCGCAGGATGATGTAGCCGGAATAGGAACGATTCTTTCTCTGGCGATAGATGGGGGTATATATATCCTCAAACAAGATCTCTCTATAGTAAAACTCTTTGTATCACCACAGTATCGTCTCGAGTCTATAACCCTCAATCAACTCCCAAAAAACTATGATAGACAGGATGATACTCAAAAAGTATCTCTTCACGCAGCTGCAAATCTGAACTACGTGTATATGCTTCTAGACAACAGACTTCTGATATTTCAGCCAAATACGACCCGTTTCCAGGACACAAAATCTCTCAAATATATCGGACAGGTCGAGCCTCGTGATTTTGATATCAAAGAATTTCATGTAGCAAATGACAAAGAAGTATTTCTTCTCGGAGATACTGGACTCTACAAGATGCGTTTTGAAGTCAATGATGACAAGTTGCTGGTGAGATAGGTTTTGAGACACAATAAAATCCCTACTAGGTTCTAGTAGGGATTTTTCAGTTGTCCTAAGTCCTAAAAGTGTTTTTTTCGATAAACGTATCTACTTCATCCTGTAATTCTCAGCTGATGACTTCGTTACTTGAAACGAAGTTTACATCTTCGTCCCCGTCAAATGCTTCAATCATCTTCGTAAACTTGAGAGCCTTATCAAAGTCATCTATTTCTATATCACTGTCGGGAATATAGTCTATTTTTGATTCGTAGAGTTCGATTCATTTTTCTTCGAAAAATATTTCTACTGAGTGATGATCCTCGAGACTGGTAATGATTTTTGTATATCCAGACTCGCTCACTATATCCTCAGCTTCGGTTTCAAAAACGAGCTCTTCTATACTCTCATAACTATGTTTTTCTGGATCTATAAATATAACTCATTTTTGATGAAACATCCATGCAACAGCTCCAGATTCTCCCATATTTCCACCATATTTACTAAAAATATGCCTAATATTTGCAACTGTTCTGTTTTTGTTATCTGTCAAGGTAGATACTACTAGAGCAACTCCTCCAGGAGCGTATCATTCGTAGAGTATTTCGACTATTTGATCTGCCGAGGCATCTTCTCCGGTTCATTTTTTGATAGCTCTGTCGATGTTGTCGTTTGGAACTCCATCTTTTTTCGCTTTTATAATAGCTGCGTGAAGTGTCGGATTATCTTCAGGATTTCCTCATTTTTGTGCAGCTATAGCTATGAGTTTTGCGTGCAGGGAAAAAACTTTTCCTTTTACAGTATTTACAGCGTTTTTTCTGGCTTGTACAACGGGACCTCTTCACATATATTACGGGGATAATGATATAGAAATAGATATACATATGTATATAAAACTATACTACCCATAGTAAGATATTTATCAAACCCAAAAAAGTAGGCAAAAACTTTTGCCAAATATATATTTTTATATAGAATCGCAGGGCTTAAATTTTTTGAAGCATTTATTTTGCTATAGATATACCAATGGAAAGTGTAACACTCAACGTAGATATAAGAGCACAAGATGAAAAAGTGAGTCATCTCAGAAAAGAAAAAATCGTACCAGGAGTTGTGTATGGGAAAACCCAAGAACCCATCTCTATAAAAATACCTAACTCTGACTTACTCAGAGCATATCGTAGTGCAGGAGAGAGTACTATCATCGATCTCAAAGTAGGAAAAAAAGATGTAGAAGCACTCGTTCATGATGTTCAAAGACATCCTGTAACAGGAGATTTTACACATATAGATTTTTACGCAGTAACCAGAGGTGAAAAAGTAAGTACGAAGATCTCTCTCAGCTTTATAGGAGATGCTCCAGCTGCAAAAGAAGGAGCTATTATAGATGAAGTTCTCAAAGAACTTGATGTAAAATGTCTTCCTAGAAATCTCGTAGAGCATTTCGAAGTAGATCTCTCGAAGCTCGTAGAAGTAGGTGACTCTATCCGTTTCTCAGATCTCGGTCTCGATGCAGAAAAGTATGAAATATCCATCCAAGAAGATGCAGTTATAGTTTCTGCTTCTGCTCCGAAAGTAGTAGAAGAAGAGTCTGAAACAGAAGTGACAGGGGGAGAATCAACTGATGAAGGACAAGGAGCATCTGACGAAGAAAAATCAGCAGAATAATCCCTTCGTTTTAAATTTGTAATAGAGCAATTCATCGGTAGGATAGAATTGCTTTATTTTTTTCAAAATATATTTAGATACTATGAAAGTTATTATTTTTGGTTCAGGAGAACAAGCAGACCAACTCACAGCTAAAGTAAAAATTGCCCTGGATGAACTTGGACTTACAGATTTTATACAACTCGAAAACTCGACAGACGATCTTCTCAAGCAGGATCTTTCCATCAAAGAATCTCCAGCTCTCATCATAGAAGAAGAATCGATAGATTTCAAGGATATGATTTTTGAGGGGATGCTTCCAGAAGATGAGGAACTCAAATCTATGTTTGTCAGTATTATAGGAGGTGGATCTGGAGGAGGATGTGCTCCTGGTGGATGTGGAAGCTGATGTAGTTGTTAGAATAACTTATATATAAAAAAAGACTCTCGTATATTATGAGAGTCTTTTTAGAGCGTATATTTTTATGAAGCATCTGCTTCGTCACTGACAGTTTGTTCTATCGTAGGAGCATTTTTTACGATGGTAAACGCATTTGAGTGGAGAGCATTTCCGTCTTTCCCTATATATTCTACTTTATATATATTGAGCCCTGGTTTGAGGTTTCCAAATTCTTGGTTAGCAAAGTACCCCCAGTAGGTTCCATATTGTGGAAATTTTTGGAGCTGGTACCCGTTTACGAGTATCTTTTCTACACTTCCTGCTGGAACTCTTCACTCTATAAAGACGACTCCATCCTCTGTAGTATAGGGATTTTGTTTTGGAGATATGAACTGGAACTCTGTAGCATCCAGAGAAAAGTTTTCTACTTTAAATAGAGGCTGATTTGCTGCTGGGGCAGCCCCATTTGCGTATACAGTGAGTACTTGTTTTCAGAGTATAGAGTTGTTTGGAGCATATGTTTTTATGATGAGATCGTTTACTTTTTGATCGGTAGTAACTCCTGATGCTGTAAATGTCTTTGCTTCAGTATCAAGAGTAGCTTCGACTCATCCTATAGTAATACGGGTTACATTTTCATCCTCGTAACTTCCTGTTATGTCTGTTGAGTTAGTAGTAACACTTCACTCGTCTTCTACTCCACTAAAACTGAGGAGTTTTGTAGAGGATAGTGTACTGGTTGTACCAGTAGATGTTTCTCCACTTCCTGTTGTAGTTGATTCTAGGGTTTCTGCTTGGGCAAGAAGTACAGGACCATTGTTTTCTAGGAACCAGTCACTTTTGAGAAAATACGTATCAAGATCTCACTTTGCCAGAGAAAGATCTATATCTTGGCTAGATGCTTCATTTCTTTGTATAGTGATTTTTTGCCCTTTTCATAAAAGTGTAGATTGATTTGCGAGATTGTTTACCTCTGCAGTACCTGAGAGAACATATACCGTACTTCCAACTTCGTTTTGAGAGAGAGTCAGGAGCGAGTTTCCTGTCGATCTTACACTAGCATATCTCATATCTACTTGTACAGGATCTTGACTTGATATCCACATATTTGATGAAAATAGTGCAAAGCTCCCATTTTCAAGAAGTTTGAGCTCTCCTATTTTATCAAGATGAATTTGTGTATTTTCTCCTGGCTGCAATTTTACACTTCCTTCTTTTACGATGAGTTTTTCTCATTTAAATATCTGGGTTCCATTACTTGTAGCTTCTTTGTTACCACCAGAGTACTCTATAAATGCTTCTGTATTTGTGTCTTGGTACTCCAGAGCGTATCCAATAGTGTTTTCTTGTTGTTTTGGAGCGACTGTTTTATCAGAGCTAAAAAAACTATATATGACAGCTATGATAAGCACGAGTCAGACTATCGGTACGAAGTAGTCTTTTATAGTGCGAGACACATGGTTTCTTCTATGGTATCTGTTCATAATTGTTGACGATAAATTTACAAAAGAATGATACCCCTTTTATAACGATTATTGCCTAAAATACAAGAGAAATTGCTATCCTCTTACCTATAACATTATACACTAAAATGTAAATATTGATTTTCTTGGATTTTTCTTTTGACTACTTATAATCTCGGAGCTTTTTATTACTTAGTAATATCATAGTTATGAAAAAAGTATACGGATTTATAAGTATTGTATCTCTTGTTTTCCTTGCTTCATGTGGAGGAAACGTAGTAGAACAAGCTAAAAATACTGCATGAAGTGCAGTAGATGTAGTAAGTGAAGGAGTTGACGTAGTTGCTGATACAGCTACAGATGCTGCTAGTGCGGTTGTGGATACTGCAGGCGATGCTGTGGATACTGTTGCAGATACTGCAGATGATGTAGTTGAAGCTGCTACAGATGTAGTAGAAGAAGTAGTTGATGATCTTCCTACAGATGTAGTATCAGAAGCAGAAGTTGAGGTAGAAGCTGAAACTGAAACTACAGTTCAATAGTTCTTACTGCTTCTTCAAATACTCTCCTAGGATTTAGGAGAGTATTTTTTTGACAAAATCTTGTTTAAAAATATCATACTGTCATGAATACAAAACAGAACTGGCACCTGCAACCCTTCTACTTTTTCTTCTCAAGATAAAGGTATTTTCTGTTATGTAGAAATATTTCCCTTTTTCTTGAGAAGGGATTTTTTTTATGGATTTATTATTTACAATTTTTTTATGCTACAATTATCAAATTTTCCAATAAAGACACTGAAATCAGCTCCAAAAGTGAGCGACAATAGATCTACGAGTCTCTTACTCCAGTGAGGATACATGCGTCAAGCGATGGCTGGAGCCTATGAATTTCTTCCTATAGGATATAGGGTACTACGAAACATAGAACAGGTAGTACGAGAAGAAATGGACAAAGCATGATATCATGAAATGCTTATGACGATACTTACTCCACGTGATTACTGGGAAACAACAAATAGATGGGAGATACCTGAGTATTTCAAAGTACCATGATGGGGAGAAACAGAGTATCGTATCGCTCCAACAAATGAAGAAAATGTTACTCCAATTATGGGAGAATTTATACAGTCATACAAGGATCTTCCTTGTTGTGTTTATCATATACAAAAGAAATTTCGTAATGAAAAACGTGCAAAATCAGGGCTTCTGAGAGGAAGAGAGTTTCTTATGAAAGATGCCTATTCGTTTCATAAAGATATAGATGATTTTGACGTGTTTTATGAGGAAGTAAAGAACGTATATATGTCTGTATTTCAACGACTCGGACTCTGAGAAGATACTGTTATGGCTGATGCAGATGGAGGAGCTATCTCTGACAAGAATTCTCATGAATTTCAAACATTTCTTGATTGTGGGGAAGATACAATAGTGCAAGATAGTAGTGGTTATTGCTATAACTTAGAACTTGCTCGTGGAGTTCCTGATAATAAAAATATATCTGAAAATGAGAACACTATGGAGTACATGGATTCTGTGTCGGATATCGTAAATATGGAGAAAATGACCAAGTATTTTCAGGCTCCAGCTTGGCAAATGCTCAAAACAGTTATCTATAAACTTGAAAATAGAGGAGAATATATAGCAGTAGCTATCAGAGGAGATCTCAATATCAACGAGATAAAGCTGAGGAAATTTATTGCAGAGAAGTACAATGACAGCTTTGTACTGGCGAGTGAATCAGATCTCGAAGAACTCTGAACAGTGAGAGGGTTTATCTCTCCACTCAAAGATAGTAAACTCTCTATAGAATGCTACGCAGACGAGTCACTCAAAACAGTAAAAAACTTCTTCTGAGGAGCAAATGCTGTCGCAAAATCTACAAAAAATATAAATATCTCAGATCTCGATATAAAAGCATTCTGAGATTTTAACGAACCAATAAAATGATTCACTTCTATAAATATTTCAGGAGAAGAACTCAGCTTTAAAAAAGCGAGTGAAGTAGGAAATATATTTCACCTCGGAACCAAATACTCTAAACCATTTGGTCTGACCTATCTCGATGAAAATAATACAACAATAGACCAAATAGAAATGTGATGTTATGGTATTGGAGTGTCTCGTCTTATGGGGGTTATGGCAGAGTATTTCATGACAGAAAAAGGTATTGCTTGGCCAGAACATATAGCTCCAGCAACACACTATATTATTGTGGTAGGAGAGGACAATATAGAGGCAGCCAAAAAACTTGGCCAAGAACTCGAGTCACAAGGAAATACGGTGATTCTCGATGACAGGATGTGACGTAAGGATGGTTTTGGGCAAAAAGCTGGTGATTGCGAACTCTGGGGGATTCCAAACCGCATAGTTATATCTCCAAAGACACTAGAACAAGGTGGGTATGAGCTGATGAAAAGAGGAGAGGAGGCAGAAATAATAAACATATAAAAAAGAGAGAGGAAATTTCTTCTCTCTTTTTTATTACATCGCAAAATATCTCCCAAACAACATCAGCGCAGCAGATGCAACACTGAGACAGAGAAAACTCACAGGAGCTCACATTTTTATCCACTGCCGAGAACTCATTTTGTGTTTAGTAAGTTCTAGTTGATTCATGACTACGACATTTGCTGTAGATCCTATGGGGGAGATATTTCCTCCGAAACCTACTCCAAATACAAGAGCCCACCAGAGGAGATTTGTTCCAGGGATTCACTGCGCTTCAAAATACCCAATAATCGGAACCATAGCAATAGTCATAGGAATGTTATCTATAATAGCTGAGGCAATAGCTGTGACCCAGAGTACTATGAGCGCTGTGAGGAGTATATTTGACTCGACTCAACTCGTGATAAGTCCTGCAAGGTATTCTAGAACTCATGCAGCCTCGAGACCTCCAACAAGAATAAACAAAGATGTAAAGAACATAAATATAGAAAAGTGCATTCTCCTGAGGTATTTTTGGGGATTATCGTGAGGAGCAACGAGCAAAAGTACACTTGCAGCTCAGAGGAGTGCTACGACTGATGGGGGCATATGTAGGAGATGGTGAAGAAAAAATCATACCGTTACCATAGCGAGGACTCCGAGAGCTTTTATGAGAATGATGGGTTTTTTTATGGATTCCATAGCATTGAGATCCATGAGTTTTTTTATGTATTTTGGCTTAATTTTGTTTTCGGTTCTACACTTATGGAGTATATAGACCATAGTCATACCCCAAGCGACAAGCACCACCGGAAGCGAGTGTGTCAAAAACGATATAAATGAGAAATTTGCAGCAGATCCAATAACGATGTTTGGAGGATCCCCGACAAGTGTCCCAACACCTCCTATGTTTGAGAGTATAGCTTGACTCATCAGGAGTGGGATTGGGTTGAAATGAAGTATTTTGGTAATAATAAGTGTAACAGGAGCAATCAGTATGATAGTCGTAACGTTATCTAAAATCATAGATAAAACGGTTGTGAGTGACCCAAGAGCTACTAGTAGGAGCCAGTAGCTTCCATGAGTTTTTTTTGCTATTTTTATCGCAAGATATTCAAACAGTCCTGTTTTTTCCATTACAGAAACCAGTATCATCATTCCTCCAAGAAGAAGGAGGGTATTGAAGTCTATAGAAAGCAGTACTTGTTCATAGGTATAGAACTCCAAAAAGTCTCAAACTACAGCCATCCAGATAGCTCAGAGAAATGCGATAAGGGATCTATGTATTTTTTCTGAGAGTATTCAAAAAAATGTCACTCAGAAAATGATAATACTGACCCAGAAACATAATATGTCTATATGTGGCATGAGAATGATAATATAATACACGATAATTATACCATCTTTTTCGAGAGGAATCAAAAAACCTCCTGTACGAAGGAGGCTTTTATTTTGTACTATTTTCTATCTTTTTCATTGAATCATCCAGCAACAGTCATCTTGGCTCTGAGTATGCCATGAGATTCATAGTTTTCAAGTGTCACCTTGTCTGGACTAAAAGAATCTAGATCAACGACACTATCGTCTATTTTTAGTGTAGGAAATGGAAACGGTTCACGACTGAGTTGCTCTTTTACTTGTTCTATATGATCTCCATATATATGAGCGTCTCAGAAAGTATGCACAAATTCACCAGGTTCGAGACCAGTTATTTGTGCGACGATGAGGAGGAGGAGCGAGTATGATCCTATGTTAAATGGAACTCCCAGAAACATATCAGCACTTCTTTGATAGAGCTGGAGATTGAGCTTTCCATCATGAACTGCAAACTGCATAAATACGTGACAGAGAGGAAACCTGAGTGATTTTCCTGGTTTTCCCATATCATATAGGTATTCAGGATTCCAAACAGAGAGACAAATACTTTTTCTATGAGGTTTTTCTTTGAGAGATTTTACAACCCAAGCAAGCTGATCGATAGTGTCTCCATCACTCGTTGGCCAACTTCTCCATTGTTGTCCGTATATCATCGGTAGGTCTCCCCACTTTTGGGCAAAATCGTCATCGGTTTTTATTTTTTCTCTAAATTCTTCTATAGTAAGTTCTGGTTCTTTTCATTCTTTTACACTATCCATATAAATCTGGTGAGGGTAATCATCCCAGATGTGTACTTTTCTATCTACTAAGTACTTTATATTTGTCTGACCAGAAAGAAACCAATACAGTTCTTCGAGTATTCCTTTCCAAAAAGTCTTTTTTGTAGTCAGAAGAGGAAATCATTTCGACATATCGAAACGTATTTGCCTTCCAAAAACACTGTAGAGAGATATACCAGTATTGTGATCTTTCTTTTCACAACCATTATCGAGGATATCTTGGAGGAGATCGAGATATTGGTATTCGGGGTGTCTGTTATGGTTCATAATTTCAAAAATTTAAAGTATAAATTATTTTTCTTCTTTTTCTTTATAACTTCACCAGTTTTCATTAGCATATCTTCATTTTTTTTCGTATCCATGTTCTGGTGGAGTGCTTATTTCTGCGAATATAAGCTGTCATATTTCCATACCTGGTCTCAGTATGATAGGTACAGAGTTTAGGTTACAGAGTTCAAATGCTATATTGAGATAATGCCCTGGGTTTATGAGTCCTGCAGTATTGTGAACAATCAGCCCAATACGCGCCAGAGAAGATTTTCCTGAGAGTTGAATCAGGTACTTACTCGAACCAAAATAGTCTTTGGAAATTCCTAGTAAACTCACTCCGGGATGTAGAACAAATTCTTCTCCATCTTCTATAATGACTTCGTCATATTCTGGAAGTATTTTTTTAGCAGGATCAATTACAGAAGTTGAGTGTTGCCTGAGGGTCAAAAATTTGTTCCCAAGAAGTATGTCATAACTTGCTGGTTGTACGCGTGATTCATCGAAATCACTCAGTGTTATTTCCTCAGCTTCTACAGCTTTTTTTATGTCGATATCAGATAGAAACATATATCTTTAGTCAATAGTAAAAGTCTTTTCTGTCCCATAGTAATCTCTCCAATTTTCATTGTAGTAATCGAACATACGTCCAAGTCTCCCTTGGTCGAGTTCTTCGACTCAGACTCTTGCCATGATTCCTCTAAGATTATCTTCTGCTCTTTGTGTTTCATCAGGATTTGCGATCACCATCTCAAATTCGGCGAGGTATCAATACCCAGCATTTTTATCGAGACATACCGTGATGTTATCAAATTCGTATTCTACACGTTCACGAGACCATTTTGCTTGGTAGTGGAAATCACTTTCTAAGAGTATAGTATCGAGATCATTTATAGGCATCCCTACAAACACTTCTTCCCACTCGATTCTTTGGATACCGTTTGAACTACTGGTATCGTCTACTGAGAGTTTTACCACGAGAATAGAATTCCCATCGACAAAGCGTGTACGTACAGAGTGTTTTCCTTGAGTCTGAAGTATGTTTTTGAGACTTTGGAGTTTTTCCAATGGGACTTTTCATTTGGTGTTTTGTAGGAGCTTATCATGATCTCCTCCCATAAAATAGTGATTGAGTTGAGAGTTTTCTCATTTTTTTTCAAGTTTTTCAACAGAGTTTCCTAGGTTTTTGATAAAATTGTCTGCATTTTCCTTGCTCCCAAGAAGAGTTTTTATTTCGACTTCGTATTGATGATTCATGTATTTTCTATAACAAGTTAATGATTGATTTTAGTATAAAAAAAAGCATTTTTCAATCAATCAAAAGTGCTTTTTGCTGTTGAAAAGATGTGGAAAGAATTATGCTAAGAATTTTTCTGAGAATGTATTTATGAGAAGAAAATCACTTTTCCCTTTTGTTATTTTATAGACTCATTTCAGTGTTTCATATCATTCTGCTATTTTTTTCTGCTCTGCGAGTTCTTGTAGAGCTATTTGTATATCTTTTCACTCTCAGAGCATATTCCCAAGAAGTTTATTGCGACTCCCTCAAAAACAGGTAGCAATGATGTCTCACCCGAGAGCATAATCGGTGAAGTTGAGATCTGGATTCCCTCAGAGTTTTTCTATGATACAGGATACTTCCTCGAGTAATTGGGTGAGATAATACCCAAGAGTCGATGCTCCGTTTCATTGTCCCTCGTAGTACCCGAGGATAAGTGCGATGATGTTTTTGAGTGCTGCGTAGAGTTCTGTATTTTTTGGATTTCCGATAATGAGATGTATATCGAGTGATTCTGATGCAAAGAGATTACGAAGATCTTCCCCTACATCTTTGTCAGGAGTTACAATATCTGCTCCGAGAGTTTTCCCGTCAACGACTTCTTGTGCAATCATTCCTCAGGCTAGATACGCATATGTATAGTTTACTCACTTGAGTACTTCCTCGAGTTTCTCAGAGGATGTTTGGAGTGTATTGTTATTGATTCATTTTGAGAGATTGAGAATAGTGACTCAGTCTTTGAGCCTATCTTTCATATCTGCAAATGCTTCTCCTAAAAATTGGCAGGGAATAACTGATATAATAATATCTACTTCTGGGAGAAGTGAATCTATATCAGAGCAAAGTTTTATATTGTCAGGAAGAGTCGCTCCATCAAAAAAATACGGATGCTTTCTGTCTTTTTGTATTACGTCAAATATCTCAGTATTGACCTCACTTGCATGAAATATCTGCTCGTGATTATTTTTTCCAAGATGTCTTGCTATCGCAAAACCAAAAGCCCCGAGACCGAGGATAAGTATTTTTTTCACTATTTAGATGTTTTATCTATATACAAAATCCCATCGAGGTGATCTATTTCATGCTGTATGATGACGGATGCCAGTCACGTAACCCAGAGGACTTTTTTCTTTCCTTTGAGATCTAGATACTCGACCTTGATTTTTTCATACCTATCTACGTAGAGAGGTTTTGTGCCCGGGAGAGAGAGACATCCTTCTTGAAATGTATCATTAGTGATAGACTCTGAGTGTTCCAGTATTTCAGGATTTACCATCACCACTGTGGTAAATACCTCATCTTCCCAGTCGTCGAGGAGACTTGCGACGAGAATTCTCTTACTCACTCCCACCTGTGGAGCAGCTAGACCTACACCTCTGTGATCAGGAGATTTGATGTACTTGAGCATCTCTTTTCCGAGCTTTGCGTATTTTTGTATTTCATGAGAAGCAATAGGTTCGCAAACTTGCCTCAGTATGGGGTTATCTTTTCCTGTTTCTATTTTGAGCACTCTGTATTTTTAGAGGTATATTTTCATAAATATATGTTGTTTCTAGTATAGTTGGAATTATTCTCGAATCAAGAGTTTACCCGGAATATCCCAGTAAGTTTCTTTTTTCATATGAGGTAATCGTATGACACTCTCTCACTTTCTTATACACGTAAATACTGGGGATGTATCTGTATCTATAATACTCCGGAGTGAAAATTTTATATCATCTCTTATTGGGATAATAGATTTTTGAAATGCGTTATGTGTCTCCACTTCAGGAGATTTTACTATTACAAAATCAGGACTTTGAGTAGGACTCATAACGTTTCAGTTTCTTATATCTCCCTTTACATAGTCAGGGAGTCAACATACGACAACTTTAGGGAATCATTCATAGGTTTTTTCCACTTCCCTAAATCACCTTGGTTCAAAGTAATCTTTGAGGAATATGTCTGTTTTTTCGAGTACCATTTTTTATATTTTCGTAGTAGGGGTATATTTTTCTAGGTGTTTTTTGAGTATATATACTCACTCTTGCGTCTCCAGAGAGCTTATATTCCCCTCTATTTTTAGAGTAGTTTTTACTATATCCTGTGTGGAGTTTTTGTGTTGTTGCCAGTTTATTGGCTGAGGAGTGATATAGCCTCAATTATCTTTTAAAGCAAAGAGATTGTAAACGAGTTTATTACGGGGCTTGCTTCTGTTTATAGCTCACCCGAGTTCAACGAGCTTTCATCTTCTGATTTGAGCTATCACAGGAGTATCATCGAGGCTAAGCGTTGTCTTGAGTCCTTCTGCTGTATATTTTGGAAATATATAACACATAGGTCAGTGATAGCCATGTATGTGTTTTCCTTCTGGGTAGGGAATAAACTCATATCACCATGATATTAGTACATCATGGACTTGTTTGTTTTGAACTTGATCTATTTCTGTTTGTCTCAGAAACAACCCTTCTAGATAATCAGGATTAAATCACTTTGAAGAGGTTTTAAATTTCTTTTGTCCATTATTTCATCGTATTGCCTTAAATGTTCAGTTTTTATTTTGCTTGTAAGCAGAGAATTCAAAGTCTTTATTTGGGTTTTTACTATTTGGGTTTAGGAGATTTGGGGATAGTTGTTTTGATATTTTTATTATACGAGCATTATCAAAACGAAAAAAATCAGGAACTTCTTGTATTTCCTGCTCTTGCATGAGGCTCTGAGATAAAACTGGATCTAGTATACAAACCACACGACCACGATACTCATCACGCGTAAAATCTGGTTGTAGAAATCATTTCCTTTCTAGATATGATGTGGTTGAGAGAGTTTCAGGCATTTGGAGTATATAACTAATACTATGTATTTATAACTATTTATATAATTTAGTCAAATATATCATCTTTACAAAAGCCTTCTCTTTCATACACTAAAAATATATACAAACTAAATACGAAAACTTTGGTAGTTTCCTCATCCAAATCTGACGATTCAGAGAGAATTGTTTCCCCAAAAGAAAGAGAAGTAGAAAGTTCTTTGTTTCAAAATACCCTCAGACCCAAAACTCTGGAAAACTATATCGGTCAAGAAACCATAAAAAAACACCTCCAGGTTTCTATTTCGAGTGCCAATATTCGTGAAGAAAGTCTCGATCATGTCCTATTCTATGGTCCTCCTGGACTCGGAAAGACGACCCTCAGTTCGATTATTGCCCATGAGATGGACGTGACACTTCGCTCAACGAGTGGTCCAGCTATCGAGAAACAATCAGATCTTGTGAGTATTCTCTCAAACCTCGAAGAGGGAGATATACTATTTATAGATGAGATTCATAGACTCAGACCCCAAGTAGAAGAGATACTCTATACTGCGATGGAAGACTTTCAGATAGATATAATGGTCGGATCAGGGACCTGAGCCCAGAGTGTCAAACTCCCTCTCAAACCATTTACACTTATCGGTGCTACGACTCGTCTCTCAGCACTGAGTGCTCCACTGAGGGATAGATTTGGAAATGTTTTGAAGCTTGATTTTTATGATATAGATGATATTTCTACTATTATTGCCAATAATTGTAATATTCTGGATATAAAACTTTCAAGACAAGCACTTACCTGTGTTGCTGGGAAATCACGTGGAACTCCAAGAATTGCAAATAGACTCCTAAAAATCCTCAGAGATTATCATACTATCGGGAAAGATATATCAGATATAACTATCCTCGAGGGAGTATTTAGCGATATAGGAATCGATGAAAAATGACTCGATTATCTCGATAGAAAATACCTCGATGCAATACAAAATAAATTCAACTCAGGACCTGTAGGGCTTAGTACTATCGCTGCAACTCTCGGTGAAGAAGAGGCGACACTCGAAGATGTTGTAGAGCCATATCTCCTCCAAATAGGTTTTATAGAAAGAACTCCAAGAGGGAGGAAAATAACGGGAAGTGGGATAGGACATATCTCTTAACCCCCTCCTAACCTCCCCCTAGCAGGGGAGGGATAGTTCCTCTTTGTTCTTAAAGATATATTTGTAGCTGCTTCTCCCCTGTCAGGGGGAGATAGAGAGGGGGATTTAAATAGAAAATATGTGACACATAATACAAAATACCAAAAGACTTACTCCTGTAAGAAAGAACCTGAGAAACAATGCAACGAAAACAGAGCAAGTATTGTGGTCTAGAATAAGATGCAAACAACTATGATATAAGTTTCGTAGGCAACATTCGGTAGGAAGATATATTCTTGATTTTTATTGTCCAGAAAAGAATTTATGCATAGAGCTAGATAGAGAAAGTCATTTTACCGAAAAATCTCAAGAATATGACAATATCCGAACAGAATATTTACAAAACTTAGATATAAGAGTCATTAGATTTACAAATCTGGATGTTTGAGTAATATTGAGTGAGTCTTAGAAGACATACAAAAACACTTATAATCATGAAAAACGCATTTATCATCCACGGAACATGATGACATAGTCAAGAAAACTGGTTCCCCTGGATGCAACAGAAATTAGAGAAGTTGGGTATACATACAATTGTACCTGATTTTTGAGACGATGATATACCAAGTGTAGATCATTGGCAGAAAATTTTCCAACAATACGAACAAAAAATCAATAACGATACTATTTTGATAGGACATAGTCTCTGAGGAGCATTTTTACTAAAATTCTTAGAAAAGTTCCAAAAGAAAGTCTATCTTTTAGTAACTGTTTGAAGTCCTATAGGAATTAAACCTATAAAATTTTATGATGGAGATTATGATTTTCTAGATGGTTTTGATTTTGACTGGGATAGTATAAGAGATACGGTTAATAATCAGATAGTTATTCATTCGGATAATGATCCATATGTAAGTATCGGAAACGGAGAAATATTATCTCAAGAATTAGGAGTAGATTTACTTTTTATTCCAGATGCATGACACTTTAATGAAAGTGCTTGATATACAGAGTTTCCAAAATTATTAGAAGAAATAAAAACATATTTATAATCATGAAAAACGCATTTATAATCCACGGAACATGAGGTTCTCCTACGTGAAATTGGTTTCCTTGGATGAAAGATCAACTTGAGCAACAATGATATCAGGTAGTTGTTCCTCGACTCCCAACTCCCCACTGACAATCCCTAGAGAGTTGGACAGAAGCATTTCAACCTTATATTGATAACATCAATTCCGAAACGATTTTTGTAGCTCATAGTGCTGGACCAGCATTTGTTCTCAGTATTCTTGAGAGGATATCTACTCCGATCAAGGCTTGCTATTTTGTATCGGGGTTTCTCGAACTCATTCAACTCCCAGAGTTTGATCTGCTCAACGAAACTATTACGAGTCGTCAGTTCGACTGGGAATCTATTCACAAAAATTGTCCCTACTTTTATATGTGCCACTGAGAAGATGATCCATATGTCCCGTTTCACAGTGTCGAGATACTCGCAGAAAATCTTTGAATCGAGGTAGATGTCATAGAGTGAGGAGGACATCTTAACACTGAATCAGGATATAGTGAGTTTCTATATTTACTTCATAAAATACAATCTTAATGTCTCTCTGGCAAACACCATCGTGGCAAGATATGCTCGTCGCATCAGGACAAAGTGAGGAGTATTTTGTGATAGAACAAGATATAGAAAATACTAAGCTCCCTCCAGTATTTGTAGAAAAGAGAAGGGTTTCTCTTTGAGAATACGGTTTATTTGTTATCGGACTTGAGAGAGAATATGATCAAAATTTACAAGAGAGCCTTACTTCTCTCTGTCAGGAAGAAAATTGTCTCTTTGTACAAGTAGAGACACTCAATTATAACAGACAAGACACAACTCAGAGAACAGGAAAATACTACAAGAAGTTTATTCCTCCTCATACAACTGTCATAGATCTCACTCGTTCCAGCGAGGATACACTTGCAGCTATGAAACAAAAAGGAAGATATAATATTCGTCTCGCTACAAAAAAGGGGGTGGTAGTAGAACAAGTAGAAAAAAATCCATACAACGCGGGTATATTTTACAAACTTATGTCTGAAACTACTTCACGAGATAATTTTGCAGGAAATACAAGAGAGTATTACGAAACATTTCTTAGTTCACTTGATGAGTCTCAACTCTTTTTTGCGTATTTTGAGGATCAGGTTATCGCTGCGGGGATATTTGTATTTACTCCGACAGTAGCCCTCTATTATTACGGAGCTTCTGGGAATACTCATAGAAATCTCATGACTCCATACTTACTTCAATGGGTAGCTATAGAGCATGCAAAAAATAGATGATGTCAGATATATGATTTTCTCGGAATTGCTTCTCCAGGAGAAATAAACTCACCACTCAGTGGAGTGACTGATTTCAAACTCAAATTTACTCCTGATGTCAGAGAGGTTTCAGGTAGTTACCTATATATTCATAAAAGATGGAAATATATACTTATATCTCTGCTAAAAAAACTCAAGAATTAATTTGAAAAACCAGGCTTTTTTATATAATTAAAGCCATATTTTACAAGAAAATTCAATATGCTCAAACGTGTTACACTTTCCTTTCTACTTGTTGTAGGAATCATATGAGGTTCTTCATTCGTATTTTCGACATGATTTATCTTTAGCAAAGAACTCAGGCTCTCGACTATTACGTCACCCAATATCTACCTCAATAGTCCAACCCTCTCAGAGACAATACTCGGATATGAGAGTAGTTATGATATATCTAATGCTAGTGTTCATTCACTGTGTAATACTGAGACAGATTTCTTGGAAAAACATCAGGGAGTGTATTATTTTTCTCTTCGTTTTATAGATGATACATGTAGGAGTAAAAACATCGTCCTCAAGCATAATGATCAGATACTCGCGCAAACACAAAGAGATCTTAACCTAGTTCAAGACTCAGAGTTATTTGAGCTCATGACAGATCACCCGACTGAGAGACTCCAGGGACTCGCTCGCTCTATCCAAAAAAATCTCGCAAAATACTCACTGTATGAAACCCTCCACTCAAAAGAACTAGGGAAATACATAAACTACTATAAAAAACAAAGAAAATACCAAGAGTTTGCCTATCAGAGAGATATGCTTGCAAGTATTCTTATCTGACGTAGTAAAAAGTATATATCTCCTGTACCTGGGAAAACCCTCTCACGTGAATACTCAAAAATACCAAATTCGGGAAGAGGATATAGAGCCAGTTATACAGATGGTATTCACCACGCCTGGGATATAGACTGATACCTTGGGGAAGAGGTGGTAGCTCTGGATGATGGAGTGATTGTTCGTATTGTGGATGGTTTTGAGTTCTCAGATCTCGGGAGAATACTTAGAGGGCCTCTAACGGAAGATGATAAGCTCAAAAACCTAGATACCCTCAGAGGCAATCAAGTTTGGCTCAAAACGACAAAGGGAGAAGTAGTATTTTATAGCCACCTCGATGAAGTAGATGCAAGTATATGAGAGGGGGATATAGTAAAACGTGGGACCAGACTCTGAACGATGGGAGTGACAGGAGTTCCAGAAAAATGATATGATGACTATCATTTGCACTTTGCCGTGCAAGTAAATCCATTTGATCCAGATCGTGCAGGGAGTTATAACTACGGAGATTACATGAAATGGGACTGGAAATTTAAAGGAGAGAGTTTTGAGTATATTCTTCAAAACCAAGGAGAGATTTTTGAATAGAAACTATGAAAGCAATTGCAAAAAATAAAAAAGCTTACTTTGATTATGATATCATCGAAACTCAGGAGGCTGGGATAGAACTCAAAGGACATGAGGTAAAATCTATTCGATCCTGACAGGTAAACCTCAAATGATCCTATATCATCTCTAGAAATGGGGAACTGTTCATCAAGTCCATGCATATCTCAGCTCGGGGAGCAATTGTAAATAGACAAACCATACAAACAGATAGAGAAAGGAAAGTATTTCTCCCAAAGAAAAAGATAGTCTCCTATACTACCAAACTCAAAGAGTCCTGATACGCACTGACTCCCTTAGAGCTCTACTTTCGTGGAAGTCTCATAAAAGTCTCTATTGGACTCGTAAAGTGAAAAAAACTCCACCAGAAAAAACAAGTGCTCAAAGAAAGAACTCTTGATAGAGAGGCAAAACTTCACTTGAAAAAAAATTACTAAATTATTATATACTATGATTGATATTAAACACTTAGCTCAAAATCTAGAGCGTTATAAAGAAGAACTCACAAAGAGAGGATGAAATCCTGACTTTGCTACAGAAGCAAATACGAATTATGAAGTATGGAAGTCACAAAAAGCAGAACTGGATATTCTACTAGAACAAAAAAATGATTTCAATAAAAAAATAGGTACTCTCTCTCCTGATGAAAGAAACACGGCACTGGGAGATATGAAAAAACTCAGTGAAGAGATTAAGCAAAGAGAAGATGCTCTGAGAGAACTTTTAGTGAATTTGAATAAGAGTATTTCAAAGGTTCCAAATCTGACTTATGATGGTATTCCTATAGGGAAAAGCGACATAGATAATCCAGTTATACAAATCTGGGGAGACAAACCAGAGTTTGATTTCGAGGTGAAACCTTACTATGAACTCGAGGTGTATAAAAAATACGTAGACCAAAAAACAGGAGCAGAAGTAATGGGAGCAAGAGGATACTTTATGAAAGGAGAGATGGCAAAGTTTCAAAAAGTGCTTTTTAATTGGGTAGAGCAGATTATATGGGATCATGGCTTTGAACCTATGTATGTACCACTGATGCTCAATGAAAAAACTATGACAGATATTGGAAATCTTCCAGATTTTGATGGACAGCTCTATGAAGTCCCTATTAATCAGGATACAAATTATTATCTCATTCCATCTTCTGAGCAATCACTCATGGGATATTACGCGAGAAAAAATGTAGGAAATTTAGAACAACCACTCCTAGTTATGGCAAATACGACATGTTTTAGAAAAGAATCAGGTTCATACGGAAAAGACCAGCAAGGAATCCTGAGAGTACACCAATTTGAAAAAATAGAAATAGACGCGTTATGTAGACCAGAAGATAACGATAAAGTGTTTGCTTTGAACGCAAAGGTAAATGAGGAAATTTACTCAAAACTCGGACTACATTTCAGAGCTGTTGAGGTGTGTAGTGGTGATATACCAGCAAAGCATCATAAACAAGTCGATTATGAAGCATGGTTTCCGTGAGAAGGAAAATTCAGAGAAGTATGTTCCAATGGATCTGCTTCTGACTACCAAACTCGTTGACTCAAAACAACTTATATAAAAGAAGGAAAAAAAGATTTCCCATGGTCACTCAACTGTACAGCTGTAACGTTTCGTACAGGACTGGCTATTTTGGAACAATTTCAAACAGAGGATGGAAGAGTCGCAATTCCAGAAGTTCTACAACCTTTTATGGGAGGGAAGAAATACTTAGGAGAATAAAAACATACTTTTGAAATCATATTGCATAAAAATCAAGTACGAAGCTACTTGATTTTTTGTTTTAGGTAGGGATGTATGGTATACTTTTTTTATATTAACTTTTTAACGTTTCTTAAAGTGTTATTACTCTCAACAGCAAGCTTAACTGGGTATGGACTTCATAGGGTATTTGATTTTGCAAAAAAATCAGGATTTACAGGTATAGACCTCGCTCTTACTCCAAGTAACTATGACCTCTGGGATGATCAGTATATCAAGTCTCTCTCTGAAGAAAGTGGAGTTCCAGTACTGAGTATCACAGCTCCAAGCAAAGGAATGAATCAAAAAAAAGTAGAGAGAATCATAGCTATTGCAAAAACTCTGGGGACGCAAGTCGTTACTTTTTCTCCTCCACATATCACTGATAAAAATACTACGTGGTTTTCTTCATGACTTGCTAAGATAAAACGTGATACACATATCAGTATCGCGATCCAGAACGTAGCACCAAAGTTTATGTTTTTTATTATTCCAGAGTACAAGAACTCAACTTTTACTCAAATAAAAGGAGTTACTGGAGATACAGCACTAGATATACTCGGAGTTGATACGAGTTCAGGTATGGATATTCTCAAAGCCCAAAAAATGCTAGGAAGTTCTATAAAAAATGTATTTTTTAGTGATAGACATGGTCCAAAAACAGGTATACTTCCAGGAAGTTCAGGAGGAGGGATATCCCACCTTCCACTTGAGAGTTTCCTTATGAAGCTGAAAACAACGGCATATTCAGGATTTATAACACTCAGAGTGAGCCCAAAAGCTATCGGAGTTGGAAATGCAGAGAGGGTACTTCAAAACCTCGAGTATATGAAAAAATACTATGAAAAACACTTCCAAAACTTTAAACAGTAATTATATAAAAAAGACCTACTCTAGAAAGTAGATCTTTTTTTATTCTGCTTTTATGGCATTTAGTTTTTCCTTTCATTCCCTATATGCAAAGTACCATATAGCAGTAGTAAATACTTCTAACACAGTAGCCATATAGGTTATAGTAATGATCAAGAGTAAAAAGATAATCCCTAAAATGATAATAGCTATAGTTTGAAATATGGTCGAGGTAACGAGTCCCACTACTCATATACAAACTAGGGGAAACACGAGAAACAAGAGAAAATTAAACACTACACGAATATTTACAAAAAACATCATGAGATAGAGTTTGAGTGTTGTTTTTAGAGTTAGAAGAGATATCTTTGAAGATGTTCCTATAGCCTGAAATACAGTTTTATTTTCAAGTACGATTTCATATCTCGTGTAAGCTATGAGTGTGTTTATAACAATAGAGAACATAAATGCAATAAAAAATGCAGTGAGCATATAGGAGAGATATTCTAGTCACAAAAAACGTATCGCAAACAGGAGAGCATTTATGAGACTAACAAATTTAAACATGCTAAATATATTGTTATACTCAAACATCGGATAAAAACGAAATACTCAGAAACCAACAGAGTCAGATACTCAGGCTGATTTTCCATTGGTTTTTTGGTCTATATACCTGATAAGACCTCCGTCAAATATAGGTACTATCGCGAGATAAAATATGATAAACACTACAGCAGAGATAATGGCGAGTGTCAGATACTCAGAATGTACAAAGTTGAGGATGATTTCAAAAGCTGCTTCTTGTTTTCAGAGTATTACGACGTAGGTGTAGATACTCTGATATGTGAGTAAGATACTCAGAAAAATAAGTGATAGAATACCAGGGAGGAAATAGAGTTTTTTGACTTTCCCATCGTTTTTTATGAGTTCCAGTGCTGGAACAATGATGTTTTTTTGAAAGGTTTTACTCGAACTCATGTGAGCGTGTTCCTGTTAGTGAACTAAACACAAATTTCCAAAAATCTTTGAATCATTTATTTTCTCCTGAGATTATTTTTTTCTTTGTGAGATAGGTCTTTTTCAAGGGATCAAATCTATGTATTTCATCAGGAAGTATTTCTTCTAGAGAAAATCATTCGAGATTTCTATCTACCAGAAGACGAATTTTTGGAGTGTAGAGAACTTTGAGAGAGACAGACTCTTTTAGTATATCTAGGATCTTATCAGTGAGTTCTTCTTTTTTTGAGAGAGAGAGATTATTAGATTTGAGTTCTTCTAGAAGTATATCTAGACCAAGTTGTTTGTAGTTTGCAAAGTTATATCCATTTTCTATCTGACTTGAGTGAAAATATGGAAATACATTTGAATCAAAATATCATAGATTGATTCAAATGAGTACTCCATCATACTCCAGTGATTCGTTTCTGAGACCACGTGTTATGTTTACCAGACTCTCAGGAATGAGCTCTACAAATACTCATTTTTCTTCTATTTGTTTTTTGATTTCTAGAGCACTTTGAGTGATATTTTCATCTGACTCTACGTAGAGGATACGTATTTTGAAGACTTCAGCATCACTCGTATAATAAAATCTATCATCTAAATTAAGGAGGGAAGAGTTGTCTATATTGAGCTCAGATGGTACTTCAGGATTAGTGGTAGAACTATCAGAGTCAAACTCAGAACGAACACGAGTCAGTTTATCGTTGTCGGTAAAGTAGGTATATACAAACTCATCTACGAGTTCTTGAGTCCCATTTCTTTCAAAAAATACCTTATACGTATTTTCTCATTCTATGATAGAATCATAACTCTCAAGTAAGCGATAATAAAACACATCGTCTCCCTGGGTAAATCATTGGAGTTTATATTCGTTTACATACACTGCGTCTACTCCTGTAGGGACATTTCCTTTGATGAGGACGTTGTCTTCTGATATGAAATTGTATTTTTCGTTTGATGGTGAAACTATGTAGGACAATGATTCTTGCTGTAGTTTTGGGATAGACGCTTCTGCTGAGATAGTTTTAGATGCTTGGAGTGATTGTTCTTTGGACTGTATTTCTATCAGCTCTGCTTTTGAGAGATATCCGTCTTGTTCTATGAGTTTTTGTATTTCATCATTATAGTCGGTATCTATCTCTGTATCGGTGAGAAAAGGATTGTAACTCGCTTCTACAGCGTTGTTTCATAGAGTATCTATGACTTGTTGTCTATTTACACTTGAGAGTATAAACTTTCTGAGATTATCAGAACTGAGGGATTCTTGGTTTAGGAATAATCAGACAAATTGTGGGAGCGTATAGCTGTAACTTTTGAGGCGAGGAACAGTGTCTCCGAGTATGTTGTCTTTATCATTAAATATATTTATAGAATTTTTGTGCTTGAGGAAGTGTGCGTTGTCTCGAAAGAGTTTGAGTAAAATAGTATCTACAAAAGCATCATTTTGGAAGTATTCTGGGTTTTTTGTCAGTGTCATCACAGTGATTCCAACTGTATCGTCCTGATTGACACTAGAGAGAGTATAGGCTCCAGAGTAGAGTCCTCATACAGGAGAAAACTTTCCTTCTATTTCATCTTGTCAGAGACTATTGACGAGAGTTTGAGAAATGATAGGTTGGAATAATACGTTGAGAAAATTGATATCTTTTTTTGTATTATTAAAGGTGATTTTTCCATTCCCTTTTTCTATTGTGGTATTTTCTAGGAGAGAGGATATTCCTGGATTGATATTTGATTTTTCGATGAGATTCAGAGTGGCTATGATATCGTCTTCTGTGATAGCTCTCCCATCAGACCATTTGATGTTATTTTCGAGATAACACTCGATCAGACTGAGATTACTGATATCACAGCTCGCAAGATCTGACTGTATCTTTTGTTCCTCAGTATCATATCTCAGGAGTGACCTATAGAGAATAGAGTTGATATATGAATTGTATCCTGTTGATGGTAGGAGGGGATTTAGGTGAGGGAAACTTCCGATAATTGCCTCAGATATAGTTCCTCCTACTACAGGTGTTTCTTCAGCACCTTCATACATATATAGATAGACGAGGTGTCATCCAGTTACAACGAAAAAAAGAATACTTATAAAAAATAAGTATTTTTTTATTTTTCAGATAACGAGCTCTCACATAGATAAAAGACTAAGGATAAAACAATGAAATCTCTAGTAAAATATAAAGAAAGCAAGTGAATTGGATATAAATAGGATTCCAAGGATTATAGTAGCTACGTGAAGTACTTTCTCAGGACCTCTCTTTGTGACAGCTCACATCCCACCAGACATACTTGCGAGATTGAGGGTAACATTTTTGTTTTGTATAAGTATAACAGCTATGAGTAAGAGTGCTGTTATGATTTCTGTGATTTTTAGTACTTCTATCATCTATTACTTCTTAAAAAATAAAAGTGAATAAAACATATTCAAAATAGTAAAAATTGCAACTGCAATTATAAAGTTTATCCAACCGTTTATTTCATACCCAACTCCTGGAATAATGAGGATATTATTTATGATATAGGTAAAGAGTTTGAGTATAACTGCATTGACAAAAAATACGACAAAACCAAAGAATATAAAAAACAGGGGAAGAGAGAGTATTTTGAGGATAGGTCTAATAGTGACATTTATTACTCACAGGATAATTCCTCCGATGATATAGGTTTTGAGGGCTTCCAGAGAATTGTAGCTACAATCTCCACATCAGAGTATTATCCCAGCTTGGATTGACTTTTCGGCATTAGGTCCGAGAAAATACGTAATCGCGTAGAGTATAAGTCCGTTTATAATGATGGAAATAAGTATTTTCATAGGTTTTTAGAGCTTCAAGAGATATATAATACGATCAAGAAACGACATATCCTGTTTTGGATTTTCTTCGAGATAGTTTGGGAGTATATTTTTGAGCTCAGTTGCAACAGTGTTATCGAGCCTTAGGTCGATATTACGTATTCACCTCTGAGTCAGGCTGAGTCGCAAAAATATAGCTTGTCCATGACTATATATCATAGTATAGGATTGGATTCGAGAGTAGTCATAGAACGTATTTTCTACTTGTATTCCAAGATCTGTCAGAGATACATTGACGTGGTCTGCAGAATTATTTTCTACGAAAAATGCTACTCCAGCAACGAGTAGTACGACAAAACTCATTCCATATTGTTTGGTCAAAAACCCCCATACAGCAAATCCAATAACTATAGATATAGCAGCAATATACCAAAAAGCACTACGATTTTTGGTATCATCAAAAGTCCATGTATAGAGTATATTTTTTGACATATGTTGTTTTAGGAAAGATTATCTATAATAAACCTCACAATCAGCCAGCTGAGCGTTGCAAGTGCAAATCATCCTAGAGCTGCTACGATCGTATCCCTTCACTTTGATTTGTCTTGTTGGAGGGAACCAAATAGGATTTTGTAGGCTCAGATGATCACAAATACAACAGCAACCGTTCCAGCGATCCCCAGAAAGAAGTTAATAGCACTTTTTATCACGAGAGGAATATCGTCAATATGTATGTCCCCGTTACGGATTTTATCGTTCTCGAGTCAGAGGATATTGTCAGCAGAGAAAGTACTCTGATATGCCCAAAAGTATGACATGACAATAAGAAAAATACGTTTCATAGTTTTAGTTTATTAGATTATAACTCTCCGCATCGGTTTTCAGAGGAGTGTAGTTATTGAGACTCGGGTTGTAGTATTCACTCAGGAATTTTACCAGTTCACTTTTGTCGAGCTCTGTTGCCCTGATTCAGATATTTTCGAGACTAGTTTTTACAGAGTTTACCCTCTGAAACACTCCTTTTTTCGTGTTTCCAAAGTTTCGTATCTGACTTTTTACTTTCAGGAGATCATTTGAGTTATTGATAGACTGCCAAAAATTGCGAAACATCCCCACGATACTACTGTCTTTTACACTTCTGTCTTCTACTTCGTCAAAAGGTACCACGATATAAAATTCTTTTTTCATGATCTGAGCTACTTCTACCAGTTTTTTGAGGTATTCTATATATTCATAAGTTTGATTTTGTAGGAGGCTATTTTTTTGTGCTACAGCTTTTTCTTTGAGGCTATTGAGATATCCATCTATGTCCAGCTTGCTCGAACGAACCATGATCTGCACTGGGAAATCCAGAGCGTTCAGAAATCTCTGAAAACTCATAATAATAGCGTCTTGTTCCTCAGTACTCTTGAGGAGAAAATTCACCGTAGAACAACGCATGACAATACGGGCACTTGAGTCTTTCATCAAGATAATATTTTCACGAATTTGAGAAAATGGAAGATGTCTCTGGGTCGAGGCATCTCAGTGGGATGTCTTTTTTTGTTTTACGGCCACGAGTGTGAATTAGAGAGGCTAATATTATATTTTTTTGAGTTTTTCTTGGAGTTCTTCCATACTACCTTTTTTTGTTCATATATCTATATTTTGTTGTGTTTTTGATTCTTCGTTTGTCAGATACCCGATATCGATAGGCTGATAGCTATCTACTCCTGACTGCCAGTTTCTTTCTGAGGCAAACATTCATTTGCGTATCAGGGCTAACATAAAGGGAATAAAAGTCATCTCATATTGTTTAAAAACAGCGATGAGTACCGTTATAATACCCACAATTCCAGAGGGAATAAGTGCTATTTCTCCACCAGCTCTTGGTGCCAGAGAGGTAAATATTAGATAGGCTATCCCGAACCCCCCCATAATGACCATGAGTTGTCTCAGAGACAACCCCAGGAGGATAGGATCTTCGTTCTCTATTTGTACGGGAATTTTATATTGCATAAATTTTGTTGCTAGAAATCAGGTTCTGTCATTGCGAGGTACGCAGCAATCTTGTTCCTACAGTTTATGAAAAAATAGAGAGTTTTGTAGAGGGGAGAGGTAGAATATGTTGACAAGATACCATGATAAATTATAATATTACTTATGAGTAGATTATTGAAAGAAAATACTAAAAAGAAGATTGACCAGTTGTAAAAACATTAGCTACGACCGTTTATATTGGGGTGTATATATGAGATAAGGTTTTTACTGCGCTTAGAAAATGAACCTGGACTCCAACTGATGTGAAGGGGAGAAATAAACTTGTATGTATAATCAAGATAGGAGTAGCATGTAGTGTTGCACATATTATAGGACATGAGTTTATTGTTGTCCCTGATCTAGAAACCGTAAAAAGTGAAACTCGAGGGAAAGTAGGTATTCTCATAAACATTTATGAGAATAAAGAGCAATTTTTAAATACTGTATGAGAAAAAATTAATCAGTTTCCTTTAGAATCATTAAAAGATATCCCATCAAAAGTCTGGGAAGATTTTTGGGAAAGGTCTTTTTTTGATAAACTTGCTATCTATACCGAAGTATCTGCTTTTTGAAACTCTTTAGCTTTATCCAATAACTTATGGGCATGAAGAAACAGGAGTTTTTCTGCTATTATTAGGAGGATGCTAAAAGATGATAATTTTAAAAGAAAGTTTTTGGCAAGTAAGAAATATTTTCGTAAAAAACGTATATTGGAAAGGCAAGAACAAGGAGATACTTCTGACAAGAATGACTAGAATGCACCTCTCCAAATCATCTTTTCCTACTTTTATTTTCTCATATCCTTTGTGAGTCTCCTGATTATATCTTAGTATAGATAGTGAATTCTTACTTTGATCTACCTCCTAAAACTCTCTTTCACTAACTCCCATATACTTTCAGACTTTGTGTTTTTTGGATCCTGAAGAGAGTCTTTCATATCTATATGATGCTCTTGAATGGTAATAAGATTTTTATCCAGCATGGTCAGAAAGCCTGAGAATAAGTTGATAGATCCTCCAACTTGAGGATTTGCATTTTGTGATAGGATAGTAAGGGACTTTTCGAGTTTTATGATTACTGTAGCGCATGCTGTATCATTGTGCGTTGCTTCAGCGTACTCTTCTTTGGTGACTCTCATGTCTTTAGGAAGGTAGTCATCAATGTTCTCTATTTGTTCTATCTCATCTATCTTTTCAAAGATTTCCTGTATATCTTCGTGATCTATTTCTGTTCCCTCAATAACCTTTTCGACCAAGTTATCATCTATAATATGCTCCTCTAGAAAATCCCTAAGTTTCTGTAGATCATTAGAGGCCTCTTCTTCTTCATGTACTACTTCTTTCTTTTTTTCAAGTCTGAGTATTTTCTCTTGCTCTTTTTTTAGTTCTTCTTCACTTTTTCTTTGTTGTTTTTTCCTTTCTTCTTCACTTAAGAATGCTTTTTCAGTATTTTTCATGATGTGTTTATTTAAAATAATATCAGATTCAAATAAGAATAGCCACTGTAAGAGTTAGAATAATGTCTTTTTTTGAAGGAGTATCCTTGAGAAATACATAGGATATAAAAAGTGTGCTAGCAATACCTAGGAATCCAAGGAGAATAGATATAGAGAGTCATAAATTTTTTATTACTACTAGAGATAGAAACCATGATATCCACCCAAGTGAAGAGATAAATCTATATTTCCAGTAATCTATTGGTGCTCATTTAAGATCTTTGAATTGCTTTTTTTTCAGAGTTATATATCAGATTAAAAGTGTTCCAAGAATAATATATAGATTAAAGTATATTATTTCAGAGTAATTTAAAATAAGCCATCCTCATAAGAGGATTCATATAGCATTTCACGATTCTGTAAATAGAATTTTTCAAAAACTTCTAGGGAGTCTTCGAGATTTTATGTCTATAGAACTTAGTGCGATAAGTATTATGGTACATATAATGATCCCAAAAGAGATATATGAGACATCTTGATACAGAAAAAAAGAAGCTATGATTACAAATATTCTGTTCAGATTCAGATATGGCATAATAACTGATATCTTTTCTTCTTTGTAGACTTGTTGGATTATAGGTTCTCGTATTATGTCTATTAAGAGTATTATAGCGACAATTCCTATGGCAAGTATATGTATGGATAAAAAATCAAATCCAGTAGAGGCAAAGTATAATACAAGCAGTATTCACATAGGATAAGAACAAAGACTATGTATAGATGCTCCTAGATTATAGTTCAGGCTTTTTTTCCAAAATACATCAGAAAAAGATGTAATTATTGTTGATAGAATAGCTGTAAACATCGTTTTTATGTATTAGAATATATCTCTCCAAACAAACTCCTCCCATTTCCTCATCTCTTCGTATTCCCCATCAGTCTCGTGATCATACCCCAGTATGTGGAGTATAGAGTGTATAGTAAGGATATATAGTTCTTGTTCTGATTCATTTTGTGCTTGCTCTATCAGTATATCTTCACAGATAACTATCTCACCAGCTACATCCTCTTCTCATAGTCAGGAAAAGTCGTCATAATAATGAAAACTGAGGACATCGGTAGGACTATCTTTTTTTCTATAGGTCTTATTGAGTTCTTGGATCTTGTTTCTAGATACAAACACGATATTGAGTATTCCATTTTGAGGAGTGTTTATATTTTTAGAGATGCTTTCAAATATCTTGTCAACGACATCAGTTGAATAAGAAAAGCTCGGTGAAGAAGTGAAACAGTAGCCAAACATAGGGTATTGTGTACAAATTATTTATAGTTTTGAGTAGTATATATACTTTACACCCAAAGTAAAACTGAGTATACTCTTGGTACATCTGTTTTAGTGGTGGCAGGTCAAATAATTTTTCCTTACACACACAACACACCTGGGAAGTGCTTGGTAGTTATCATAACGATAACGGGCTTCTCAAAATTCCTACCTTAACAAAGGAATACAACACTCTTTGACTGACCTTAAAACGGATTCCTTACACTTTTAAAATATATAGAGCTATATCTTCGGATGTGCTCTATTTTTTTTATTTTTATTTTTTGTAAAAATAGGATATAATATTTATGTATAATATAGCTTTTAAAAATATATAAATTATGACAATTATTACAGACGAGCAAGCAGCAAAACTCAGAGGAGCAAATATCGCAGTTCCACATGTAAATGAAACCTGTATTGGGTGCTCTGCGTGTGTTGCGATTTCAGGAGATGTATTTGAGCTCAATGATGAAGGTAAGAGCGAAGTAGTATCCCTGGAAAACTACGATGGAAAAGACGTCGATGATGCAATAGCAGCATGTCCTGTTGATGCTATCAGCTGGAGGGATTAGTTCAAAATAATCTTCGCTTTTTAGAATCCTCTTCAAAGGAGTATTAATTTTTTATTAATAAGTCCAAAAGTATCCCTAAAAAATAATAAAAAACCGTTTAGAAAATAACGGTTTTTTCTATGCTAAAATACGCACCCTGAGTTTTGCACATTTTTTCCACAAAGACGTTCTAAAAATTGTAGCAAAATATTTTTTTTCTGATAGATTTACTCTCATGTTCTTAGTATTTTTTTAACGCAAAATTTGGGTCATATGAAACAGAAGCAAACGGTCATAAAAGTAATTGTTACGAGGGAATGAGACCTCGTTCCTTTTGATATTTCCCGTATCGAAAGAGCTATGGAAAAGGCAGCAGAGTCTGCAAAACATAACGATCTGAGCTTCGTTGATGAGATAGCTGATAGGGTAGTTGATAATCTCGTGTCTCTGGTAGTTGAGGCTGAGTGAGAGAGAACACTCTCGATAGAGGAAATCCAGGACATCGTGGAACAAACACTGATGGAAACAGGTCACTTCAACATCGCAAAAGAATTTATCATCTACAGAAACAATAGATCAAAACTCAGAGAAAAACAAAGAGAAGAAGTAGAAAAGAAGATAGAAAAAAATAAACTCAAAATCATCAAATCAAATGGGAAAAAAGAGAGTTTTAGTAAAGAAAAGATAAAAAACACCTATAAGAGAATTTCTTTTGGTCTCGCGAGAATGTGTAAATACGAAGAACTCGAAGAAAGTCTGAGGAAGTATATCGTTGACGGAATGAAAACCAGCGATATTACCAATATGATGATCAAGTCTTCGATAGATCTGATCAGTGTAGAAAATATCCATTGGCAACATATCGCTGGAAGACTCGCGATGATCGATGTATATAAAGAAGCATCAAAATACCGTGGACTCGAGATCAAGGATTTTTATAAAGGAAAATCATATCTGGCTCTCATGAAAGAATATATAGAGAAAGGACTCTACTACAGAGACTTTATGGAGTACTATAGTGAAGAAGATATCATAAAAGCAGGAAAGAAACTCAAACAAGAAACAGACTTCACCTACAATTATACAACTGTTTTGATGTACAAAAAGAGATATCTTCTCAATCCAAACGGTATCGTCAAAGAACTTCCTCAGGAAATGTATATGTCAGCTGCACTTTTTCTCGCAATACCTGAAGCAAAAGAAAACAGACTCGCAACGGCACTCAAAATCTATGAGTACTGTTCCAAAGGAATGATCTCTCTTCCAACTCCTACACTTTTGAATGCAAGAACGAACTATCATCAACTCTCGAGTTGTTTCAAACTCAATGTCGATGATGATCTCAGAGGGATCTACCACTCTGTAGAAAACATGTCTCAGATATCGAAATTCGGAGGAGGTATAGGAGTATATATGGGAAATATCCGTAGTAAGGGTGGTACTATCAGAGGAGTAAAAGGAACTTCTGGTGGGGTAGCTCCATGGATCAAGGTTATTAATGATACAGCTATTGCTGTAAACCAACTCGGGGCGAGAGCAGGTGCTATCTCAGTTACACTTGATGTATTTCATAGAGATATCTATGACTTTCTTGATCTCCAAACAGAGACCGGAGATATCCGTCGTAAATCATTTGATGTATTTCCCGCTATCTCAGTTCCAGATATGTTTATGCGTAGAGTGGAGCAAGACGAAGACTGGACTCTATTTTGTCCAAAAGAAATTCGTGATGTATGTGGAGAGACACTCCAAGACAAATTCAACGAGGAGTTTGACGCGTTTTATCTCAAATGTGAAAAAAACGACAAACTCGAACTCAAACAAACGGTAAAAGCTAGAGATCTCTTCAAAAAATTCCTCAAAGCAACGGTAGAAACAGGTATGCCATATGTATTTTTTAGAGATACAGTCAACAAGCTCAATCCAAACAAACATGCAGGAAATATCTACTCTACACAACTCTGTACAGAAATCTGTCAAAACACGAAAGCCCCAGAATTTGTAGCAGAAGAGACAGATGACGAAGGAAACGTAGTTATCAAGTATAAACCAGGAGAAACTGTAGTATGTAACCTTGCGTCTATCAATGTCGGAAAAGTACACGAGCCAGAGGTCATCGAAAAAGTGACCAACATCACGATGAGAATCCTCGACAATGTCGTAACTCTCAACTACTACCCGATAAAAGAAGCAGAACTCACAGCAAAAAAATATAGATCTGTAGGTCTTGGGTTTCTTGGTATGGCAGAATTTTTGGCAACACATAAACTCGCATATGATAGCCAAGAAGCAAGAGATGTCGTAGATGCTCTTATGGAAAAGTTTGCATTTGAGACGATAAAAGCTTCAAACGAGCTTGCAGCAGAGAGAGGAACATATGATCTCTATGAAGGGTCAGAATGGTCAAAAGGAATCATCATGGGAAAAGATGAAGCATGGTTCAAAAAGAATTCAAACATAGATGATGACTGGTCAAAACTCATCAAAGACATCAAAAAAACTGGACTCAGATTTGCCTACCATACAGCTCCAGCACCAAACACTTCTACAGCAGGAGTAGTCGGGACGACTGCAGCACTTCTCCCGATATACAAAAAATACTTTATCGAAACCAACTCAGTAGCTCCATCAGTCGTAGTGGCTCCAAATATGGATAGTGAAAACTTCTGGTATTACAAGGAATACGTAAACATGGACATGAACGATGTTATCGACATGATCTCTGTTATCTACAAATGGGTCGATCAGTCTATCTCGTTTGAGTGGATTATCAACCCTCAAAAAGTTTCTCCTGTAGAGCTCTTTAACTATTATCTCAAAGCTTGGAAACAAGGAATCAAGACGGTGTACTATGTACGTAGTATGAGTCTCGAAGTTGAGAGTTGTGAGAGTTGTAGTGGGTAAAATATAGAAATCAAAAAATCTCGGAATAATCCGAGATTTTTTAAATCAAAATACTTCTTTATAACATATAAAAATTATTTATAAATAATAATACTTTTTATATAATGGAATCAATATATCTCATTTTGATAAAATTATGCCACTCAATCTCTCACCAGAAGTGACTCGACACACAGATCTTAGTAATACAGATTTTGTGAGGATAGCTCGGGATTTTTTAAAAGACTCTCTCTGAGCTGTACATCCTGGGAAATTTGATATAGATGTTTTGAGTCGAGATATACTTGAAAATGATGACAGATATAGAGATTTCTTAGCTTTCTACAAGAGAGAGGTAAACGTGTATAGGCATGATCATGTTACACTTTTTCATAATTTGAAAGTTTTTGAACTGTATGCTCATAGAAGAGAAACATGAGAATCTTTTGGTCTGAGTGATAATATTCCTACAACAAATATCACTTTTGAGCAAGGTTTAAAAGAAGCTGTATATAAAATAATCCCTATAAATAACATGGGGAACGTAGTATATTTTCTAAAAGAGATACCACAATGACTCCATGTATATTCCCACGAACTATGATTTCACAACATTGATAGATATGGGAATATTATCAAAACACAGAAAAATTTTACGTACAATAGACAGAGTATACTTGCTGATATAGAGAGGCTAAAGCAGGAGTGACAAAAACTCCTCTCAAATCAGGATAGTTATAACTCAAGCAAGGAAGGGAAGACATTTTTTATTCGTAGGAGATTTGCTATATACCAAGAAATACAAAAGTTTCAAGAAGAATTTGATCTATTGATATCAGGAGATACTAGATATAACCAACCTCAGCTCGTAGAAGATCCTAACGATCACAGCCCTCATAGAACTCCTGCTATTTTTCCAAAACCACGTATTGTTTCATCACCTTAAACAAAAAAATTATGTCAGACATAGATACATCCACATCTCCGTATCTCTGAGAAAAGTTTGAAAAAAACGATTTTCAAGCATTTGTATATGATTTTTATTATTCTCTTCCAGATGTAGATCTAGAAGATGCAACTTTAGGTGATGTCTATAATTGTATCTTTGGTTCAGACTTTTTATATAGGGAATTTTTACTTTTTTGTAGTGAACAAAACTATAGTTTTGCGGACTATGGTGACGTAATGAACTCTGAGTTGGAGTTATATTTACTTGCATTTGAGACAGCCAGATCTATAGTAAAACACAAGACGCTCTCAGCTATAAGAGAAATACTTTCTGTATCTGAATCTGAGTTGCTCGTAGCTGCATCGTTAGAAAACATTCCAGGAACAGATGTTTCTTTTGCCCTAGGATTAAAGACATCTATGTATAAAAAAATTCCTGTGAATAGTAGAGGAGAAGTTATCTATACTTTTTGAAAAGTTGAAGGAGGTTTTGAAGTGTATTCACATGAGAGTGGATTTCATAGGGTCAATACAGGAGGAGTGATTATATGACTTGAAGGGGCTTATACTTCTGAGAGGATCTCTCTTTTGAGAGATATACGATTGCTGCAGGGCTGTATAACCATTTTGAAATCACCAAAGTCTAAGGATCCTGGTGTAGAACTTTTAAGATATCTATGGGATAACAAGAAGTCTTATTGCGAAGAAAAGTCTGAGTGATGGAGTGGAGATACAAAGCAACTTTTGAGATTTCGTATGCATCTCTCAGAGAAACTCAGTATTGCTAAGGAGAGGTTTGAGCATCTCAAAGAAGTAGATCATAGATTTCCAGCTTTACGTATTATACAAAATAATAATGAAACATAACATCCCAACAAAAACCCTCAAAAATGGTTTTGAGATGCCAGCCCTGGGAATAGGCACCTGGCCTATGTGATGATTTGCGGGTTTTCGAGATCCTGACAATAATGATGATCGCGATATATCTGCTATACGATATGCCCTAGATAATGGATTTACAGCGATAGATACAGCAGAGATGTATGCCTGAGGATACAGTGAGACGCTGGTTCAGGGAGCTATATCTGGATATCACAGAGAGAAACTATTTATATCTAGCAAAGTGAGAGGGGATAATTGCTCTTATCAGGCTATCAAAAATGCCTGCAAAAATAGCCTCAAGAGAATGAATATAGAATACATAGACCTTTATTATATTCACTGGAGAGATCAGAGTTTTTCGCTTCAGGATTCTATGAAAGCTATGAACGAACTGGTAGATGAGGGGTATATACGATACATAGGAGTTTCTAATTTTTCGAAAGAAACACTAATAGAAGCCCAAAGTTATAGTAAACACCCTATAGTTGCAAATCAGGTACATTATAACATTATCTTTCGTGAACCAGAGACTTCGGGGCTCTTGGATTATTGTCAAAAAAATGATGTCATGTTGGTTGCCTGGAGACCTCTTGAACTCTGAAAACTCGCTAACAGTGGAAGTAGATTTATCATTACTCTTTCAGTGAAGTATCAACAAAGACAATCAGCTATTGCCTTGAATTGGCTCATGTCTCAAAAGAACGTAACTACACTTTTCAAGTCTTCAAATACGGAACATATCGATATAAATCTAGAGTCCCTAGGCTTTGACATAGGATCCTCAGACCTACTCCATATAAGAGATGATTTCCCATCTCAGATCCACGTTTCAGACGCAGTGCCACTGGGATAATAATACCGATACAAAAGGAATAATAAAAGATTACTGTTTCAGTAATCTTTTTATAAAAAACTCTTGAGATTCTAGAGTATTTTTATAAAATACTTTAAGCGTGTTCGATATATCGAACTTTTTATTTTTTGTGTAAATTTAAAGATGGCAAAAGACAATCAAGTAGAGGCAAGTGAGCTCTTTAATCCTGATGGAAAGGATGATATACAAGATAGAAGAATTATAAAAGGAAATACCACTGGGCTTTTTAACCTCAATGCAGTCAAGTATAACTGGGCAAAGAGTCTCTATCAAGTAATGGTAGGAAATTTCTGGCTTCCAGAAAAAGTAAAAGGACTTGGGGATGATGCTGTACAGTTCAAAACTCTTTCACCAGAAGAGCAAAGAGCCTATAAGGGAATTCTTTCATTTCTCATATTTCTCGACTCGATTCAGACGATGAATCTCCCAAACTTCAACGAATATATTACAGCTCCAGAAGTAAATCTGATTCTTTCTATTCAGGCATACCAAGAAGCTATCCACTCTCAGAGTTATGCAACGATTCTCGAGACAGTAGTAGACTCAAACGAAAGAGAAGAGATTTATTATTTCTTCAAAACAGACAAACACCTCCGTGAAAGAAACGAGTTCATCGGAGGGATCTACCAAGATTTTATAGATAACCCAACAGATAAAAATCTCTTCAGAGGATTTATCGCAAACTTCCTACTAGAGAGTATCTACTTCTACAATGGTTTTGCATTTTTTGATACCCTTGCGAGCCAGACAAAGATGGTTGCAACTGATAGAATGATCAACTACATCAGACGTGATGAGCTCACACATGTGACGATATTTGCAAATATGATCAAAGAAGTAAAAGTAGAATTTCCAGAAGTATATGACGAACAAATGATCTATGATATGATGAAAGAAGCAGTAGAACAAGAAATAGCTTGGAGTCAGCATATTCTGGGAAATAAAATCATCGGTATGACACCAGAAAATACAGCTAACTATACAAAATGGCTCTCAAACAAACGTCTCGACCTCCTTGGACTCAAGCCTCTTTATCCAGAGATAGTTGCAAATCCATACAAGCATCTCGAAGCACTGCAGGATAACAACTCTGAAAAAGGAAATTTCTTCGAATCAACGGTCACGAATTATGCACAATCAAGTGCGATGAAGGGAAGTTGGGACTTCTAGGAAAATCTTCCTAAACCTTCGATTTTCTTCGTTAGATATCTTCTCGCTCGAACGTTTACATCAGTAAACTTATCTCGACTCAAAAATATCTGCCTCGAAACTCTCGCTTTTGAAAGATTTTCCAAACAACATACTAAAAAAGAAGCTACTTTAGTAGCTTCTTTTTTAGTATGTTGTTCTAGTATATCTCGATAGTCATAGCATCAGAGAGACTATTGTTATTTACGAAATCAACTCTGAGTTGTACTTCATAGTTTCCAACTGTGTCATATGAGTGCGTAGGATTTGCTTCTACAGAAGTATTTCCATCTCCGAAGTCCCAGAAGTATTCGATGATCTGACCATCAGAGTTATCCGAAGAGAAATCAATTCCTTGTCATACAGGAGCATTTTTGAGACTCACTCAGATCTCTACATCTTGGGGTGCTGGTTTGAGTATGAGTTGTTTTTCAGCTGAGTATTTTTTTCCAGATCTTCCGGTGATAGTGAGTTTTACAGTATAGTCACCTGGTTCAGTATATCTATGCCCTGGATTTATCGCGTCACGTACCTCGACTATACCATCTCCATAATCATATTCAAATTTTACGACATCATCATTTTTGATCGTAGATTTTGATGCATCAAACCTCACAGTTACGGGAGTATAGTCCGTTTCTGCCTCGATTTTGAAATCAACAACAGCATCTTTTTTGACTCATTCTATATATATGAATTCTTCGAGTTTGATGACATCATCAGGGTCTTTTCTATGTACGAACTTGTACTCGACGAGAACGGTTTGGTTTCCTTCAGAAAATACCTCATATTCTGCTGTTTTTCCTGTTGCATCTATACTACTGTTATTCCCGAAATCCCAACTTACTTCTTTGAGGGAGTAGATCAGATTTTCTGGACGCACAAATCTCGCATCAAATTTGAGTTTTGTAGGGATACCGAGTTCATCTAGGAAGTATTCGTTTCCTTTTTCGATATAACGAAGATCTGTTATCTTTTCATCCCGGTTCCAGATGTCGAGGTTTTTTTTGAGTCACAGATTTCTCGGGATATCAACTATAGTAGTGAGCTCGTTTATCTTTCCAGATGCGTCGGTGAGAGTGACTGAAACTTCATTTTCTCCATAACTATCAAACTCAAATTCTATCTGGGATGATTTTTCGAGATTGAGAGGATCTGCTGTTTTTTTGATAGTTTTGTCTCATATTTTCCACTCAAATTCTTCTATAAATCCATCTCCAAAAGCTGTCTCAGGATTACTGACTTTGAGAGTATACTTGAGATCATTGACGATATCTCTCTCATAGCTTATCTCTCACGCGATACTCCCAGAGTTTTCTGCTCCAACGACAAATACTTTGATTCTATTTTCGTTACTATTTTCGTTCAGGATATTGAGCGCGATAACGGTTTCTTCAAAAAATACTTGCGTTGGTTTGAAACTATATCCTTCGTGGACAGGTTTTTCTAAATCATTTCAAAAATACCATTCGAGTTTCCCTAGTTGTCTGAGATCACCACCATCAAACTTCATGATTTTTCCACCACTTTTTGTTACTTCTTCTTCGAGTTCTACCACGTGGGTTACGCTGACAGAAGGGATGTTATCAACTGACTTTTCTATTGTTTCTCCTTTGAGATCTATTTCTTCTACTATGAGAGAGATATCATAATTTCCTTTTTCACGAAATTCTTTTATAAGAGAAGAGTCGATAGTTTCGATTCTCTCTCAGCCTATATCCCATATAAATTTTTTGATTTGAAATCATTTTTTTGATTCGTTTTGTGCAAAGAGTCCCAGATCAAATTTGATAGTTACGGGTCAGATGAGTTTGCTTGTATCAGCTATGAGAGAACCTCATTTATCAAACGCGTTGCTAATAAGACGATCATTATCATATATCTGGATGTCTCAGTATGCGAGTTCTTGCCAGTTTGGGAGTGATTTTATTTTTCTATCTATGATCATCCACCCACTTGCAGAGGCAAATGTTACCATAAATAAAAGTACAGAAATCATACCATATACGAGTTTTTTCTTTTTGAATTCTTTCTTTGTAAGAAACCATTTAAAGAGAAATATAGCCAAAACCACAGTCTCGATAAACAGTATAATAGAAAATATAAATGTAATAATTTTTGATATAAAGGTATTTATATCGTTGAGGTTGATTCCTAGAGAAGAGAAGAATTTTACATCTTCGACTGTCTGAGCATTAAGTATTACAAAAGTGATAAACATTCCTCAGAGTACCAGACCAACAAAGAGAACAGCTCCAAGAAATCAAAAAATAGTTCAGAGACTTGTCTTTTTCTTTGCAGTTCATTTGAGTTTATCTGTATTTTTTGTCATTTTTAAAAATACTTTTTCTCAAAAACTCCCTGTTGCAATTTTCGTAATGAGATCATACTTTACTTTTCCTAGAGAAAAAGCTCCTTTTCCTTCTTGAGCTTCTTTTGTCGTTACTCATTTGAGTTTGGTGATTTCTTTTATCCTGAGCAGTATGTTACTGTAGGTTATGTGTTTTATGTATTGGGTAGATTTTTCTATTCCATCTTTCTTGTAGGTGATTTTGACTTCATTTTCTTGTGGTTCTATCGTTACAAAATCATACTTTTTATCTATGAGAATAGCTCATATGTTATCAAGAGAATTGATATTTATATCTATAACTTTTGGGGGTTCTATAGGAGGAGTTTCTTTTGGTGTAGGTTTTGATTTTAGAGAATCATCTGTAGTAGAGCTTTCCTCGAGAAGTATATCATCAGATATAGGAGTTGTTGAGGTTTTTTCTTGAGTGTTACTTGTTTCCTCTTGTGATGTAGCGAGAGGGTCAGGACTCACTTTTGGAGTATCCTTAGACTCTGGAGTTTTTGTAACTTCAGGAGCAGTGCTAAGAGGATCTGGAGTGTTGTTGATATCCAAATCAAGTTTTGATGGATCAAATGGTGTGGACATAGAGTTGTAAACTAAAAATTAATCTCTATAACGATATCATAAAAATACGCTATTTACTATGATTTTAGTTTGACAATCATACAAAAAAAGAGTCATATAGACTCTTTTTTTTGAGGGACTTACACACGTATCTTTTTCTTTTTCGAGATGATTTGATCTGGGTTATTTTTTTCAGGCTGTGCAAATAGAGGATTTCATCCAGAACTTGGAGGTATTCATGATTGCTTTGGAGGAGCTGAGTTTTCTCCTCCTTCATTTACCTGGAGGTCTGACTCACGTATCTGGGCCTGTTTTATGATCATATCAGGTTTCAGGGAAAATATAGACTTTACAACTCTATATTCTATTTCTCATAAGAGATTTCTAAACTTTTCAAAAGCCTTTTCTTTATATACTACGAGAGGTTGTTTTTGGGCATAGCCCTCAAAAGCCACTTGCTCTCTGAGTTTTGTCATAGAGTTTATATGCTCCATCCAGAGACTATCTATAGCCTGGAGTACAACTCCTCTTTCTATTTTGAAAAATGTTTCCTGGTCAGCAAACTCTTGCATGAGTTTTTCGAGCTCCTCAAATGCAATATCTACGATATAGTCAGCGAGCATTTGCGTGTCTTCTATCCCTGCTATATCTCATTTCTCGAGCGTATCATCGATAGCTGCTACTCCGAGAAAGTCATTTATTTTTCCTGTGAGCTTGTTTTTTTGTTCTTGCTCTGTACCAGACTTGGACATCTCGGCTATAACGATTTGTTTGATTTGAGAACCAATCATCTCACGTATATCACTGTCTATATTTTCACTTTTGAGTATTTTATTTCTTCTCGTGTAGATGATATCTCTGTGTTTATTCATCACATCATCGTACTCCAGTATATGTTTTCTGACATCGAAATTATGTCATTCGACTTGCTTTTGTACACTCGTAACTTTTCTGGTGAGCATACCACTTTGTGTAAGAGGTTCACTATCTGGGAGACTGGCAAACATAGGAGAGTTAAATACTCAAAACAGTTTATCTCCACCAAATATCCTCATGATATCATCGTTTGGAGATATTAAAAATTGAGTCATACCAGGATCTCACTGACGACCAGCACGACCACGGAGTTGGTTATCTATACGACGCGTTTCATGTTTTTCTGTCCCAAGGATCACGAGTCCTCAGAGTTCTACAACTCCTTCTCAGAGTTTTATATCCGTACCACGACCAGCCATATTTGTAGCGATGGTTACTGCTCATTTTTGACCTGCGGCTGCGACTACTTCTGCTTCTTTTTCGTGCTGTTTTGCGTTGAGGACATTGTGTTTTACTCCTGCTTGCTCGAGTCTTTTACTTAGATATTCAGATTTGTCTACCGAGACAGTTCCAACGAGTATAGGTCTTCCAGTTTCATGGAGTTCTTTGATCAGCTCTATAACATATTCAAATTTTCATTTCTCATTTTTAAACAACAAATCAGCCTTGTCTTCACGAGCAATGGGCTTGTTCGTTGGGATTGCTATGGTTTCTAGAGCATAGACTTTGTAAAATTCTTCTTCTTCGGTTTTTGCTGTACCAGTCATCCCTGCGAGTTTCCAGTACATGCGGAAATAGTTTTGAAAGGTGATACTGGCAAGTGTTTTACTTTCTTGTTTTATTGGTACTCATTCTTTTGCTTCCAGCGCTTGGTGAAGTCAGTCGCTATAACGTCTTCCAGAGAGGACTCTTCCAGTATGTTCATCGACGATCATGACCTCATCATTATTGAGGATATAGTCTTTATCGACTATATATACAGCCTCGGCTTTGAGGGCATTTTCTATATGATGGAGATCATTATAGTGATCTGAGACAAATATATTTTCCACTCCCATCATTTCTTCTATTTTTTTGATTCCTTCTTCAGTCAGTGTTGCTGTTTTTTGTTTTTCATCTATTTTATAATGCTTTCCTGATGAGAGTTTTTTTGCCATAGTACCAAAGTGTAAGTATTTGGTAGTAGGTTCATTGTCAGGCATAGAGATAATCAAGGGAGTTCTTGCCTCGTCTATGAGTATAGAGTCTACCTCATCGATAATTGCAAAAAACAGAGGAGATTGTACTTTGAGGTCTGACTTTGTGACCATATTGTCACGTAGGTAGTCAAAACCAAGCTCGTTGTTGGTTCCGTATACGACGTCTTTTGTGTAGGATTCTTGTTTTTGATCTTTGTTTTGCGCGTGGGTAATCACTCCGACAGATACTCCGAGAAATTCGTAGAGTATTCCCATTTCTTCGGCATCACGAGTGGCGAGATAGTCATTTACCGTAACTATATGAACACTATTTCAAGTGAGACAGTTGAGATAACTTGGAAGTGTCGCTACGAGCGTCTTTCATTCACCCGTTTTCATCTCAGATATATTTCCCTCGTGGATAGCAAGACCTCCGATGATTTGTACATCATAGGGAATCATATTCCAGTGTATTTCTCTTCCACTTGGAAGTGAAAAACTCTGTCCACTTAGGAGGGTACATGCTTGTTTTACAAGCGCAAATGCGTCATATTTTATATCTTGGAGAATTTGGAGTATTTTTTTGCTATCTGCTTCATCTTGAAAATCAAGATCCATAAACAAAGCCTGAAATTCTTTGGTTTTATTTTGTATATCTTGTTTTGTAAAGTCTTTGTATGTTTCTTCGAGCGCTTTTACTCAGGCAAGTTCTTTGGTGTATTGTTTGAGTTTCTTACTATCTATATCTCAAAATACCTTCTTAATAAGTGTTTCTATCACGTGTGTTATATTTTTTGGGGAATAAAACTAAAATAATTGCGAATTGATTATACACAAAAACTGTATTTTTCAACTTTTGATTATAGGCCGAGACCTTTATTTTTTCTTGATTTCTACCAGCTTTTTTATACTATTTTCAATATCTTATGTATGAGAGCTAAACCTATGAAACATATATCTACTATTCTCCTTTTGACCCTACTGTTATCATCATGTCTACATAAATCATCATCCCCAGCAACTCCTGTAGAGGAAGAAAATAGCGTGGAACTTCCTGGGGTAGTAGAGCAACAAGTGCCTGATACTCCAGATGCTCCGACTCCCAATCTCGATCAGATACAGGAGATATCTACAGAGTCGGAGCCTACTACAACAGAATTATGAGAATTACAAGATACTCCACAAGAAACTACAGATGAAGAATCTGATGTTTTAGTAGAAGAAGAACAAATCGATGAAGAACTTGCTGAGGGGCTTGTGAGAGATGTCGATGATATACAACAGGAACTAGATATACTCTTTGATCTTATAGAATAAATCGTGAAAGACCTCTATCCATTTATCTGTGAAGCGATCAGAAAAGGACAAGTTCTTGCTCCTTTTTTGTTTGTATGACCAAATCAAGAACTGGTAAATGCAAAGATACGTGAGCTAACAGGGTGACTGCTATCAGAGCATGATATAGATACTAATAGTCTTTTTATGCTTTCTGACGATACCCAGGCAATCAAGATCCAAGAAATGAGAGAATTTATATCAAAATCAAATGAAAAACCAAGATTTGCTTTCCAAGTATTTTTTATAGAAAATATCGGTCGTATGACGACGCAATCTGCGAATGCTGCTCTCAAGTTCTTTGAAGAACCAGGAGTTGGAAATATTATTTTCCTCTCCAATGCTTCTGAGGCATGAGTGCTCCCAACGGTTCTGTCACGCGTACAGACGATTCGTGTAGATGGAGGCAGTAGTGATGATTATGATGGACAATATGATGACATGGTAGAGCAGTATTTTTCGGGATGAGATATAGGGCTTATTTCTTTTCTCTATAGTTTCAAGTGAGAGACAGGGGATTATAAAAATATCCTCAGATCAATCATTGCCTATATACAAAGAACGGGTAATCATGCTCTGATTCTGGAAGAACTCGAAAAAGATATACAAGGTCTTCACAGTAATAACCTCAGTGGAAAATACGTAGTAGATAAATATTTATTGGTCTAGATATTATTCTAGGAAGTGCTTTTTGTAGACTTCGGGTTTTTTAGTATTTCTAAAGATTATTGCATTATTTTTACGATACCTTCCTGAAACACTTTCTTATCAAACTTCTCAGCATGAATTCTGAGTGTTTTTGTATCAAAAGTCATAGACTCGAATCGATCTATGGCTTCTTGTAAACTCTCTGAGTTTTGTTCTTTGAAAAATGTCCCAGTTTTTCACTCTATGACTGTTTCGAGAGCTCATCATTTATTGTACGCAATTACTGGAGTTCCACTTGCCATGGCTTCCAGAGGAACGATTCCAAAATCTTCTTCTGGAGGAAATACGAAACATTTTGCCTGACTATAGAGTTCAAGTATTTCTTTTCTACTGATAGCGAGTTTCCAAGTAATATTTTCTTTGGATTTCTTTTGGAGTTGTTTGAAGAGTTTATTATCCGTATTAGTCACACAGATCAGAGGTTTCCCATTTTTGTTAAATGCCTCAACCAGTAAATCAAATTTCTTGTAGGGGATACATCTGCCCGTCGCGAGATAAAAATCTTGTTTTTTACCCTTAGGATCAAATTCGCTGGTGTCTATTCCAGGGTAGAGGACGCTACTATCTCTATGATAGTATTTGTTGATACGTCCTTGGGTATTTTTACTATTTGCGAGAAACAGGTCAGGCCTCTGAGCAGCTAGGAAGTCCCATTTCCTGAGTTTGTGAACCACTTTTGGCATGAGCCATTTTGCGAGAGGGTTCAGAATCCCAAACTCCATCATAGAAAGATACTCATGATAATGACTCCAAAAATACCTCGTTGGAGTATGACAGTAGCAGATATGCAGGCAATCGGGTTTAGTGATGACTCATTTACTCTCTGCACTACTGCTCGAGATAACGATATCATAACTGCTGAGGTCAAAACTCTCAAATGCAAGTGGCCTCAGAGTGAGAGCGAGTTTGTGTGATTTTTTTAGTAGGGGAATACGCTGGATAAAACTCGAAGTTATTTTTCTCCCGGAAAATACAGGGTTTCACTCCTGCCAAAAAACAGAGCTGTATATATCTGCTCCAGGAAACACCTCAAGTATATGAGAGAGTACCATCTCTGCTCCTCACCGATCAGAGATCCGGTCGCAGACGATAGCGATTTTTTTGTCTTTGAGATTCATATTCTATTATTATGTCATCCCGCACTTGTTGCGGAATCTGCTGAAGCAATATCTATTAATAGAAAGATTATACTGAGAAAGATCCTGAATCAAGTTCAGGATGACAAGGTATAAAAAAAGAACCTCAGTTGCTATCAAGGTTCTTTTGGGCTAAGGCTTGTAACTTATAACTATTATCCCATGTATAGAGTACTTCCTTTATTTCAAATAGAGTCTTCTGCAAACCAAAAAGTATCGGCATTTTCAAATCCTCAGATTTCTGTAACAGTCACATTTTCTATATTTGCAATCGGAGCTCCTCTGTGTTCTCATGCTAGTACAGCACTTGTAGCATCGTTTGCGATGTGTGAGTCAAATTCTTTAGTTGTTTCTGTTGAGTTAGATCCAACTAGTCCTTCAAAAAAGCTCATAGGTTTGTAATTAATATTTAATTTCTATAATAATAGTATCATACATTTTTTACTCGGTCAAAAAAACGACCTAATTTTTTATGAAAATACTTGGCCTCCAAATACCAGTTCTTAGATACACAGATCTATTTGATGATATAACTTCTCTCTCAGAGCAAAAAATAATATTTACCCCAAATCCAGAGATATGCCTCAGGGCTAGGCAAGATAGAGAATTCCTTGATATATTACATCAAGCTGACTATCTCACCAGTGATGGGATATGACTCTATATAGGATATCAGATAGAGGACTTTTCAGCTAAGTATATTTCCACCCTTGGTAAAGGGGGGTTAAGAGGAGTATGATTCCAAGTAATACATATTTTGTTACTTCCATACTTTTTTTTCAACCTCATGTTTCGTAGGAGTATGCTGTATGAAAAATACTGAGACAGGATCTGTGGAAGTGATCTGACACTTGATCTCTTAGACTTTGCTGAGAGGAAAAATAAAAAAGTTATCATTATTGATCTATACAAACCAGATGATGCCAAAAAAGTAGCCAGCCAAGAAGTATTTTGACCTCGCTTACAACAGGCATATCCCAAACTCAGATTTGATTATCATATATACGATCCTGAAAATAAAACAGATATTATTTGACATATTGGGGACTCTGAGGGAGAAATATTGTTCTCGACACTCGGTATGAAATCCCAAGAACAATCAGTAATAGAGATTATGGGTCAGTGTCCCAATATCAAAATAGGCCTCGGAGTTGGAAGTAGTTTTGATTATATTACTTGATTTCAAAAACGCGCTCCAAAGATATTTCGCTCCATAGGAATAGAATGGTTATATCGAATATTTACGAGTCCAGGAAAGATACAAAGACTTGCCAGAATATATCAAGCCGTTATTATATTTCCTATCACCGTACTTCGTAGCCTCAAAAAATAATTATGAAAATTTTTTATCAAGGAAACCCAGGGAGTTATATGCATAGTGCGTCTCTGGAAATACAAAAATCTCTGAGTATCGAAATCCAGTCACTCGAAGGAAAGCCAGAGTTTCAGGATGTCTGGGAATCTATAGGTCCAGATGGTATCGCTGTGCTGGCAATAGAGAATTCATACATGGGGAGTATTCATCCAAACCTGCATGGTTTTATGAAATATGACTATCAAATTATCTGAGACTATCATCTCCCAATTGCGCATTGCCTCTGTTCAAAAGAAACAGATATAGAAAATATTACCCACGCATATTCACAGATACCTGCTCTCGATCAGTGTCATAAATACCTAAAGTCTAGAGGAATCACAGCGATGAAATATAGCGATACTGCGCTCTCAGCAAAATACGCAAAAGAAACACTAGACCCTGGAGTTGCTGCTATATGTAGTGAACTTGCAGCCCAGATGTATGGGCTGAGTATACTTGAGAAAAATATCCAAGACCACGCAGAAAATACAACACGTTTTGTGATTATCACTCCTAAAGATACAGATATAAGCTACAGCAAAAAATCAGGAATAGTGAGTATACTGTTTGAGACGCGTCATATTCCTGCGAGTCTGTATAAGTGTCTTGGGGCATTTGCGACCAATAATGTAAATCTCACAAAACTCGAGAGTATCCCAAGTTTTAAGGGAAATTTTTCGTTTATGTTTTGGTTAGATTTTCAGGGAGAGCTCAGTGACGAGCCGATACAAAAAGCCCTTGAGGAACTCGAGTTTTTCACGACAGAGATACGTATACTTGGACAATACTAACTATATGATGCCAACAACACCCAAAAATCAAATCATAGGAATTCATGGAGGATTCTCTCGCGAGGAAGTAGGATTCTGAGGGAGAATCCTCGAGTTTGTGACACGTTTCATTACAGACTCGCAGTTTTTTAGGTCTTTTACTAAAAAAGAAATTCCTCACCTCTTATGAGATCCCGAGGATATGACAGATATACATCTGCTCAATATGCCACGCAGATATGCTGCTGATTATGATGAGTGGAAAGAGTATTTTGAAAATACTGTGAAAGATATACCATGAAATATTATTTTAGTAGGGCATTCTCTCGGAGCGACATTTCTTATCAAATACCTGGCTGAAAGTAATCGTTTCATTGATCGTATTACAAGCGCATATATAGTTGCAGGATTTTTTAAGCGAACGAAGATAGAGAGACTCTGAGAAACAAGGACATTTGCTCCCAAGAAGTGAGCTCAGTTTCTTGGTGATTTCCCTATCTCTATAATACATGGTGATCAGGATAGGGATGTATCATTTGATCATTTCAGGGAATTGCAGCGAGTATATCCTGCCGATAAAAATCCACGTATATCTTTTCGTAAAGTACCCGGATGAGGTCACTATCTGTGAACACATGCAGGTGTGAAGCTAGATATTACGACGTAAAAAAACACAATAGTATATTACTCTTGTGTTTTTTATGGATTTTTTAGTCGACCTCTACAACAGATGCATCAGGAGCATTTTTCATAACAGATTCTATACCGTTAGAACACGCACCATCAGATTCGTATACTTCACTGACACCGATGACTTGACCGTTTCCGGCTTTGAGATTAAATCTTGGTTTTCCACTTGATGTTTCAGTTACTTCAAACCTGTTTTCATCCTGAGAATTCTTTTTTACGGATTCTATTCCATTTTCACATCCGTCTTTTGAGCTATATCCTTCACTTGCAAGAATAATCTGACCGTTTCCAGCTTTGAGACGAAATCTATGTTCTCCAGCCTTATCTATATATATTTCAAATTTTCCCATGTTTCAAAAAATTATATTGTAAACAGTGATATTTTAATTATTTTTATATCTATATCAAAATTTTCCACAAAAACTTCATGATAAAAATATATATATTCGCAGATTCCTACAAGCATTTTTCTGGATCGATACAAGAATACACCAAACGACTGAGAAAATGAGTAGAGATCATCGAACTCAAACCTGTAAAAAAAGGAACTCCTGATCAGATAATAGCCTCAGAGACAAAAATCCTGGCAGAGAAACTGGAATATATAAAATGATTTCGAATCATTCTTTCTCCCTGAGGAAAGAATCTCTCTACAAAAGACTTTGTCTCTCTTATAGAAGAGCAAAAAAATAGAGCACAAGACATATCGTTTTTTATCGGAGGAGCAAATGGACTGAACTATAAGCAACTTGAAAACCATGCTGATTTTGAACTCTCACTCGGGCAGATGACGCTCCCTCATGGACTTGCTCTGACGATGCTCTTGGAGCAGATATATAGATACCAAGAAATCATAAAAGGGAGTGGGTATCATAAGTAATACTTTTAGAATTTTGTATTATCCTACTATTCACTTACACTTATTTCTAGTAGTATTATTAACTCATTAAATAGTAAAGGATGATTTTTGAGTCTTGGTTTATTCTTACACTTGTACTGACATTTATTGCTGGAATTGCTTCGTTTATAAATAAGATAATTGTAGAGGAAAAGTATGATAGAAATATTGCTGTTTTAACATTTTTTTTGAGTGTATTGTTTTTTTCTCTCTGAATCTTTTTGTTCACAGAAAGTTCGAAGGTGTCTTATACTGTTATATGATACTGAGTTGTTTGGTGAATTGTTGACTATATTTTTATGAAGTGCCGTTTTATCGCATTGAGTGGAATATCTTCTTCTCTATTTTTTGTTAATTATCGACTTTTTTCATCTTCGGCTCTTCTGATTGTTGGTATATTATTGTTTGGAGATACTGTGACGCTTAATGAATATATAGGATTTTTCATAGGACTTATTGTATTTGGGCTTTTGTTTGAGAAGGAGAAGATGAAAAAAGAGAATTACAAGACAGGGCTAGTATTTTTGGGAATTTGTATAGTTATGATTGTTTTCCTACAGTCATGACTTAAAATAATCGCAGACGTAGTCCAAAGTATGGAAAATTTTTGGTTTTACTTTGCTACGTTGTTAATTCCATATGCTTTGGTATGAAGTTTCTTAACATATTTTAAGAATCGTAAACAGATAGACTTCAGACAAGGAAATATTGGTAAAAATATAGCTATCAATATATGTAACGGTATACTGTGGACGCTCTGTATGTTTTATCTCATGAATGCGTATCTTTTAGCAGATCTAGGAATTGTATATAAGATTTATTCCTACTCTCTTTTTATTCCTATTGTTTTATCAATATTTATTTACGCAGAGAAAATAACTCCTAAAAAGATTATAGCTTTTTTGCTCACTATAGTCTCTCTTTGGTTTTTTGTATAAAGCTCCTTTAATACAGACAACTTTCCCTGTTTTGTATTTTCCTCATTATCGGACTTGACCCAATAGTCTACTTTGTATAATACTTATAGTATATTTTTTACGGTTACAAATTCAAGGCATGCACACAAAGCAACAAATCTACCAAGAACTCAAAAACTCAGATTTTCCAAACCTACAATTCCTCTACTCAAAAGAGGTTCTAGATATAGCACAGGAGGTGCTCGAGGAACTCCTCGAAAAAGAGAAAAAGGATTTCGAAGAGAAACTTCTGATAGATGATAGTGATATTTCCTTTGAGACTTTTGATGATGTGTCAGATCTATCGTATTTTTACTCACTTCTTGAGCACTATCAGGGGGTCAATAACGATGAAACTATCAGAGAGATAATCGAAAAATTTGAACCAAAATACGTAGCTTTTGGCAATGAGATTGCCTACTCTAGGAGATACTATGATATGATTGTATATTGCTTGAAGAATACAAAACTAGATACTGAGCAGACTCGAATCCTTGAACTCTCAAAGGAATCGTACGAAGTGAGATGAATCGCTCTTGATAGTGATATACAAAAGGAACTCAAGGATATAAACCTCCAACTCTCAGAACTCTGACAAAATTTTTCTAATAATGTTCTTGATAGTCAAAAACTCTTTGAATATATTGTGACAGATGAGAATATCATCTCAGAAATGCCAGAAGATGATAAAAAAGTTGCGCAAAAAAAAGCTAAAGATAAATCAATAGATGGATATCTGTTTGACGCAAGTGCGGGGTCATATGTCGCGATTATGAAATACTGTAGTGACTTCGGGGTTCGCAAGGAATTCTTTGAAGCTCGTAATAGTTTTGCTATAGCTGAGCCTCATGATAACAAAAAAACTATCCTAGATATCCTGTCACTCAGACAACAAAAAGCGAAACTCCTAGAGTTTGAGAACTACGCAGAGCTCTCTCTGCATTTCAAGATGGCTGACACTCCAAGTCAGGTCATGGATTTATTTTCAGATATAGTCGAAAAATCAAGACAAAAAGCTGCCTCAGAGATAACAGAAATACAAGACTTCTTTTGACTGGAGAGTATTTCCCCCTGGGATATGTCCTACTACGCACGCAAACTCAGACAAGAAAAATACGATCTAGATGACCGTGAACTCAAAAAATACTTCGAACTCGAAGCCGTAACCAAGGGAATGTTTGAAATAGTAGAGAGACTCTATGGACTCAAAATACAAGAGGTAAAAACTACGAGTTATGATGAGGATGTAGTGCTTTATGAAGTTTCGAGAGATGGAAAGTTTTTGTCGTATTTCTTGACTGATTATTTCCATCGTCCACTCAAACGTCAATGAGCCTGGGCAAATATGCTTCGAGAAAAGTCAGATGATACCATAGCAGAAAGAAAAAAGATAGTAGTAAATGTCGCAAATTTTCAAAAATCAGCTGATGGGAAGACACTTCTGACACTCAGTGATGTCGAGACGATGTTTCATGAGTTTGGTCACGCAACACATGAGATGATGTCGACATCATCTCATAGTGAACTCTCTGGTTTTCATGTAGAATGGGATTTTGTGGAGCTTCCGAGTCAGCTCCTGGAGAACTGGTGTCGTCACCCTGATGGACTCGATCTATTCGCACGTCATATCGATACGGGGGAACAGATCCCGAGACCTATGATACAAAAACTCCAGGAACTCGAGACCTTTGGAACAGGAAGTATGATCATCAAACAAAACGAATATGCAATGCTCGATATGCTCCTACATACTGACACAATACCGACTGACTCAGACGAACTCGATACAAAAGTTCACGAGAACTATGATGCAAATAGTATCTTCCCTCGAGGAGATATCTACAATCCCCATACGAGTTTTAGCCATATATTTGATGGAGGATATGCAGCAGGATATTATAGTTATATGTGGGCAGAAATCATCGAGAAACAAGTCTGGAGTACATTTCTAGACGATGGAGATATATTTTCTCCCGAGATATCAAAACGACTTCATGATACGATTCTTTCTCAGTGAACTACCAAAAAAGCCTCAGAGTTATTCCGAGACTTTTCTGGAGGAGAGGTACAAATAGATGCTTTTTTGGAAGAGAAGGGAATAGCTAAATAATATCTTTGTCAAATTAATACTTGCTTAATTTCTCCCTTTTTCTTGATTTTTTGCAGACATATACGATAATTTTGTCACAGATTTACTTTTATCACGTTCTTACTTATGGAGGATATAGTCCTCGTAAATGCCTATAAGCAGGGAGATACCTCGAGTTTTTCAGAACTCTACGAGAAATACGTAGACGATATTTATAGGTTTGTGTTTCGTAAGACCTGAGATACAAATACCTCAGAAGATCTCACGAGTGAGATATGGATCAAAATATGTAGTAGTATCCAAAAGTATCAAGAACAGTCGGGTGCGACTTTTAAATCATGGATATACCGTATAGCTCATAATAGTGTTATAGATCACTACAGAAAACAAAAAGAGCACCTTGATATAGACGAGGTAGAGCCTCCAAGTATTTCTCCTGACTTTGCAAAATCTGTAGACGACAGTACCACTCTCAAAAAAGTAACAGATTATCTCCATACTCTCTCTAGCAGAGAGCAAGAAATAGTATTTCTCCGTGTATGGGATGATCTCGATTATAAAGAAATATCTGAAATACTCTGAATCAGTGTCGACAACTGTAAAAAAATATACTCTCGTAGTATCAAAAAAGTCCAAGCAAATGTAGCAACCATGCTTTTGTTTATATTACTCTTTCTTTAGATGACTCCTATAAAAGACCTTACATCTGAGTTCGCGACCACTCCCAAAGACGCAAAAAAACTCGAGGGAGTTTTTGCGAGTATGGTAGCACTTAAGTCATCAGTAGCTCCGAGTCCTGTGTTTCGTAATACTCTGGCAGAGAGAGTGATTGCTCTGAGCGCGATGCAAGTATCGGCTTTTTATATCCTAAAAAGACAAAATAATCTTTTTGCATGAGTGTTTGCTTCACTTGTTCTAGTTGGGGGATCTCTCTATGTCGCGAGTGATACACTGTTTACCAACCCTATAACAGGAGAACAAAAGACTATCTCTACTCCAGTAGAACAAAAACCAACTAATACACCTCAGTCATCATGATCTGATGACACTCCAGTACCTATTAGTGAAGAAGATGTTTTAGATGATTCTATCGTGCCGAAAGAAGATATAATACTTGAGACCCCACAGGACGCTCTACAGGATAACCTAGAAGAAGATATAGAGCAGTGAGACCCAGAAGGTAACTCCAGCGACATACTAGAATCAAACATAGAAGATACTACAGTTTCACCTGCCCTAGACTCAGACGAAATATCAGAAATACCAGAGGATATATCTCTAGAAAAAGAAAGTTCCCCAGAATCAGAAAGGCTTCCTGAGCAAGACATAACGGAAGAAGCTGATGATTCTGTAGAAAAATCAGATTCCCAAGATGAACAAGACATCCTACCAGATCAAAAAATAGAACCACTACTCGAATGAGATCAATCAAAATCTACAGATTCTAGACAAGATTCAAAAGAAGCTCTTGTAGATATATTTACAAGATACTGTAGTGATCAAGGATGAATCTATAGTATATTTGATGGAATTGATATACATAGTTGTACTCTATGAGGAAATACTTGTTCGCTCAATGATTTTAAGGAAACAGAGTCCTGTAGTATATTTGAAGAACCTGAGTCAGAACAGGAAACGGGTTCTGGGACGGTGTCTGATACAGCTGAGGAGTCTTCTACAGAACAAGAACAACAAGTAGAACAAAATACTTCTTCTTCTCCTCAGACGGATGAAGCTAACCAGACTCCTTCTTCTTCTTCTTGATCAGAACAACCACAACAACAACCAGAGCAACAACAACAACCACAACAACAAGATCCTGACTTTCAAGGTGATGAGGGTACCTGACAAGTATCCGAGTCTGAGAATCACTCGAGTTCTGAGAAACGATCAACACCCCCTACTTCATCAGGATCTATACAAGACAATAGAGGTCAATCAGCAGAAAAAACTAAGCAAAAAAATAAGCAAAAAAGTAATAACAGAAGATCTAATAGTGAAACATTTGAAACAAAACCATAAAAAAGTATTATTTTTGTAGTTTTTTTGTCACGGATTTTTGAGAGTTGCGTTATAGGTATTAGGGGAGCAGAAACAAGGACATGCTACATTTTGCTTCATTGCTCCCTCCATTAAATATATAACTCATAAAAAGTCCTACTTTTAGGGCATTTTTTATTTTTTAGCTTTCTCATTTATGAAACATCTTGGTATATGACTCCTACTTTCATTTCTTTTTATTTCTGCGTGACAAGCTAACTTAGAGGATAACTCTATCTTAGATGAACTCACAAAAGAAACGGTAGAAGAGTTGACTCATGACTATACGCTTCAGACATTTCAGAGCTGTAGTGCTATGGAAGAAGTAGTAGAAGAGTACATAAAGGCATACTGGAAATACAACAAAAGGACTCCATTTCCTGTGTTTCGCAGTCTTGCCCCAGGGATAGTGGAAGATGGAGTACAGATAGAAGCAGATGTTTCAGAGTCTGCTGCCCTCAAACAATCAAGTGATACAGTGGCAGTAGGAGACTTCTCGGAAACAAATATCCAAGTACAAGGGGTAGATGAAGCCGATGTTATCAAAACAGATGGAACATATATATATTATTATAATCAGTCAAATACAGCTATATATATAGTTCACGCTGCTAACAGAGAAGTACTCAAAAAAATAAATCTCCCAAAAAACTTTTGGAATCCAGTTCTCTATATAGATGATGATAGACTTATAATTGTTGCCTCAGGATCATCAACTACTGACTATTCTTCACGTGGGTATTTTATAAACAGGAACTCAAAGACATACACTATTGTTTTTGATACGGCTGATAAATCAAACCCAGAACTCCTCAAACTCTACTCTTCCGATGGAAATATGACAAACTCAAGAAGAATAGGAGACAAACTCTATGTTCTCTCAAATAATTATTTTAACTTCCCATACTGGCAGTACAAAGATATAGATGATATTGATATAGATGTGGAGAGTATCCTTCCAAAGAAGCTCGATATTAGCAAGACAGATTCTGATTCTGACCAAAACCTGACACTCAAGTGAAAGTCTCTTCCATACAATATACAGTCATGAGATATAGCTGATTGTAACTCTATAGAGTATAGTCTCCCAGACAAAGATACCTTGGAAGAGAGCGATTTCAATCCAGGATACAATATAGTGTCTATCATAGATATACGAGATACTACTACTCCAGCTGAGACCAAAGTCATAGCAGGAAGTAACTCAAACGTATATATGAGCCTAGATAACCTCTATCTCACAGAATGAATCTATCAACAAAATAACTTTACTTGTCCTCCCAATGCACTTTGTGCTGTATGATCTTTTTGGGGTGGGACACAAAATACACTGATTCATAAACTCTCGATTGACGGATCTGATCTCACATACCAGCAAACATGAATCGTCCCATGATCACCCCTCAATCAGTATAGTATGGATGAGTATGACGACCACTTCCGTATTATTACGTCCCAGTGGAGACCAGAGAGATCTACGTGAGTATATATATTTGATGAGAACTTAGAACTTGCTTCTTCTCTGACAGAGCTTGCTCCTGGTGAGACATTTCAGTCGAGTAGATTTATAGGAGATAAGCTCTATCTCGTTACTTTTGAACAGATAGATCCACTTTTTGCTATTGATCTGTCAGACCAAACAGATCCTCAGATTCTTGGGGAACTCAAGATTCCATGATTCTCGACCTATCTCCATCCTTATGATGAGACACATATTATCTGACTCGGGTATGATACTGAGATAAACAAGTGGTGAGGAACATCAAGAAAATGACTCAAAGTAGATCTCTATAAAATGCACTTTGATAAAAAGTGTGGAGATGAGTGACTGACTCAACAGCAAGAAGAAAAATGTGAATCATGAGATCACAAGTGAATTATCGTAGAGCAAAAATACACACAAACTTTTGGAGGGCAGGGAAGTTATAGTGAGGTGTTGAACAATCCACGTAGTTTTGTCTGGAATGACCAGAAAAAAACACTCCTCCTCCCAGCGACACTCCAAGAGAGATGAGAAGATTTCCAGAATACTGACTTTTTCAATGGACTCCTCTCTATTTCTATAGATGCAGATTCTGGTATTTCTCTGGAGGCTCAAGAAACTCATATAGATCTACAGGCTCTAGAAGCAGATAGAAAGCAAGAGTGCAGTAAATACTCTCAGTCACCAAAAGAACCTAAGTGTAGAGAACTCATAGATGGAACTCTCTACTGTGGTGATACTCAGAATCAAGTAAGAGTCCCAAACTACTGTTTTGCGGATGTACCTGTCGGGTCATATCTCGCAAGTAGGAGCTGGAAGTACAATAAGAATTTTATAAAGAGAGCTCTCTATGCAGGAGATAGTGTATTTGCTGTATCTGACAGTATGATTACAGACCATGATTTTGAAACCCTTGATCAGAATGGGGTAGTTGAGTTCAGGTAGATCTCAAAATAAAATACTCTCTCAAGACTTTTTAAAACAAGAACCTATAAGAGGCTCTTGTTTTTCTATCACATCAATTGCTTGTAAGCACTAAAGAAAAATATATACTATTTCTGGTATATACTTTTCTATTTATAGATGATTTCACTGGTCTTTACATATATATTTCTTGGGATAAGTTTATTTATCCCTATTGTGATATGGTCATATATATTTTCATTTATTGATGGGAGTAGTATAAATAAACGTAAGTTGTTTTTTGGTATTGTAGCATGAGGTTTTTCGGTGCTTCCTATATTGTACATGGATCCTTTTTTGACGTGGATTGGCTATAGTGAATGGAGCGTTTTTTCACGTATTTTTCATCTCTCTTCCCTGTGATCTTTTTTAGGTTTTTTTGCTACTTTGGTAGTTTTAGTTTTATGGCTAGGGATTGTTCCATCTATCTTGAGGACTCTCTCGTATAGACGTGACTCTCGCGTGCTTTGAGTTGTAGGGGCTCTTTGAGTTTTTGTTGTTGTGTTTTTTCTTCTCCAGATGTTTTTTGCTTTGTTCCCACGTTTGGATGTATTTATTTCTGAGAGTATTTATTTTTCGGGATACATATTTAACTCTTTGAAATTGATATTATTTTATTACCTGATGGTTGGTTTCATAGAAGAAATCGCAAAAAATCTCTATGTTCCCTCGGATACATCTAATGACCCAAAAGACTCTAAACAGAGCGTTATGACAGCTATTTTTGTGGCACTTTGATTTTCTTTTATAGAAAATATTCTCTACGTTATAGTGTTTTTTCATACCTTTGGCCTGAGTTCTGAGCTCGTGGTTCTAGCTGTAGGAAGATCTATATTTTCTACTATGTTACATGTACTGTGTAGTGTTGTGGCTGTTTCTGGGTATTGTTATATGACAAATAATTTACAGAAATCAACACTCTTTCTCTCTACTTTCCCTCTACTTATCGCTATTGTACTTCATGGTTTTTATGACGTGAGTTTGAGTATTGGTCTATCTTTTATGGTATTTGTGTATTTGATATGAGGGTATCTCTATATAGGATCCCTACTTTATGAGGATACTAGCAGTGTAGGAGACTAATACATCTTGCATTTTTAGTTCCATGGGAGCTTCTTTTCAGATATAGGGTAACTATAACCGGTTTTTATTATTTCCCAGTTGGGATCATCTTCCTTGAGTAGCTCGAGTATTCCACCAAAATGCATGAGTCAGTAGATTACAAATATATTTTCAAACTCAGAGTTTGCTATCTGCTGTGCTACAAATTCATTTCTATCATCGAGTATCACTCCAAATATATCCTCGAGACCAACTCTCTGAACGATAAATTCCCTAAGTCACTCATGCTTGATAATAAAATTTAAAATAGATTTGTTGATATATCTGAGTATAGAGAGTTGCTGGTTGTTTAGAGTTGCGAGTCGAGAGAGGAGTTCTTGTTGTATATCTATTTGATTTTCTTCTGCATTAGTGGATTTTTTTACAAATTCAGGGAAGGATTCTTGTTTGATTATACTTTCATATTGAGACCTCACTTCGGGATCAACTCTCTCTAGATAGAGTTCTACGATAGTGTCTATATCAAGATCTATGTTGAAATCCTGAGAGTTTACGATATTCAGGAAATCTTCATTTTTCTGATGAGAGACTCCATACACTTTTGCGAAGGTCTCGTAGAACTCTGGACTTATCTCTACCCCGAGAGCTGTATCAAATACTAGTTGACTTTCTTTTGATCATGGACGTACTCACTCATAAAACAGTACAAATCCTTGTCTCTTTGCCTTGGAGATTTGCAGTTGTACGGTGTTATAAAACTTTTGTCTTGCTATATGGCTCATAGTTTGAAATTTGAGTGTTTTTTCTCCGTTGGAGAGAGTATATAGTGGCATCTGGGCAGGAGATATATTGTTTTGGTAATATGTAAAAAATCCCCCAGAGAGAAGTATAATCGAGAGAAATACGCTGAGTTTATAGAGAAAAACAATAAAAAATTCACTAAACCCTACAGATTCCTTGCTCATGATGCTCTTTACACTCCAGTAGATAGCATAAAATACCAAAAAATACACCATGATAACTCATAAGAATTTCCCGAGTTCTATTATTCCAAAAAAATGGTATACCAAGTATGAGATCCCTCACAGGAAAATATATCCATATAGGAGTCTTTTTGATATCATAGAGGGTGTGAGTCACTTCATTATTTTTGATGTATTATGAGGAAAAATAAATGTTTGAGTTTTATCCAATTTATATATAATAAGCCAAAAGTAAATATTAACTCTTGAGAAAACTCCGTAACAATGAAAAAAATCTTTATAACTTTTCTTGTGTTTTGTAGTTTGTTTTTTTTAAGCCCAGTCCAAGCAAGTTTTTTTGATGACTTTATAAACGATTCACGTCCTGAGGCATTTTTGTGTGATGAATGAGAGTGTGGACTTCAGGCAGGGATAGAACTTGCAAGACAAGGTATAAACGACGTAGAAACAGATAGGAGCTTATCTCAGTATATTCAGGATATTGTTATATTTCTTCTGACTTTTATATCCATAGTTGCTGTCTTATATATCATCTATGCAGGTTTCAATATCATCGTATGAAATGGGGATGAAGAAAAACTCAAGAAATCAAAAGGAACTATTATTTATGTTTTGATAGGACTAGTGCTGATATGGCTTGCTTGGCCGATTACATTTTTTATTATCGATATACTCAATATTTCTTAAAAACAGATTCTTATGCCAGTAGATAGTAGTTTTTTTAAAAATAAAAAGAACAAAGGCCTGTACTTTGGGCTTTGATTTCTTGTTTTGGTCTGCGTTTTAACCTGAGCATTGTTTTTTTATAACTCTACTATAGAGAAACAAAATGATCATATACTCTCTCAAATACAACAAACAGAGACATCTATCAAAAACGAAAGAAAAGACAAAAATATAGCAGCCTATCATGTCTATAATCTTAATAAAGAGGTATTTGATAACTTGTCTGATAAATCTCAAGTCTCAAAATTTGTAGAGCATGCTCTGAGAACCATGGTTCGTTATGACCTTGTATTTGAAAACTTTTCCCTCAGTGGTGACGAGATCACACTCAACGTCTCAGCTGAATCAAACGACAAATGACTCGCTTATAGTAAGATCATAAAATTCCTAAATGAATACAATAAAAGTGAAACTTCTCTCTTTACACTGGAACAAGTAGAGAATTTTACAGGCCAAGATAATATCAAATTTCCTATCCGTTTTACTATCAAATAACCATATATTCCTATGGAACTCGCAAATAACAATAATAAACTCCTGTGATATCTCATTGTACTTCTTGTATTTTTTGTATTGGTATTTTTTACTCGTCCTTTTCTGTTTGCACTTCAGGAAAATTCTGATGAAAAGACTTCTAACGAGCAAGAACTGCGTAAACTCGAACAAGAGCTGTCAGAACTTAATGAACTCAAAAGAAACTTTGCATCAAACCAGGACGAAGTTCTAAAAAATATCTCTAAATATACGGTAGATTTTTCATCAGATGCACTTTTTAATTATATATATAGCTATGTAGATAGTGTGAACTCTGGAGGAAGAGATACTATTGTCATGAGGTCACTTAACCTCTCAGAGGGAGTTATCAGTGATCTGGGGATGCACGAAGCAACTATCACTATATCTGCAAACTTTTCTTCCCAAAGGACGCTTCTCGCTTTTTTGAACTACCTCATTAGTGCTGATTCTGCTTATACGTTTTACCTAGACAATTTTAACTACGCGGATTTTGGGAAGAGTGGACCATTTCAAGTGAGTATCCCTCTCAAAATGTACTATAAACAATAATACATGAATAATATAAATATTTCTCTATTTCAAAAAGTTGGGCTCGTTGATAGGTATAATTTTTATGAATACATATCAGTGATGCTCGATGGTGGAGTGACGATCTCTGAGACTCTTGACTCAGTACAGACAAAGATAAAAAACGAATTTTTTCGTCAAAAGATCCGTCAACTCCAAACCTTTGTATCAAGTGGAGATTCTTTTAGTAGATCTATGAAGAAGCTTCCTCAAGTATTTCAATCAGCTGAGATATCTATAGTAGAGGCTGGAGAAGCAACAGGGAAACTCTCTGCGTCCCTCTCGAGTTTGAGTGAAAACATGAGAAAGACTCATGAACTCCGTCAAAAAATCAGAGGAGCACTTACCTATCCAACGATTATTTTTCTCTTTTTGTTTCTCTCAGTTATCATCGTACTTACCTATGTTATCCCAGCGATTACTCCGCTTTTTGCTACTGCAGAAGTAGAACTTCCAGCAGCCACCAAGGCTCTTATTGCGACTTCGGATTTTATTCGTTGATATTTTGCATTTTTGATATTTCTTTGAGCTGCAGGTGTCCTCGGGTTTCTTGCATACATAAATACAGAAAAAGGAAAAGGGAACCTTGATTATTTTCTCTTGTGACTCCCTCTTGTTGGAACAGTGTACAAGAACTATATTCTCGCTTCTCTTTCATCAAACCTCTGAAATCTAATCGGGAGTGGAGTTCCAGTGGTAAAAGCCTTGACTCTGACTTCTAAATCTCTCTGAAACGCTGTGTATCAATCACTCCTTGAGGATGTTATCACAAAAGTATCTACAGGGAACAAGATCGTTGATTCTATGTCAGAAACCGATGAGAGAAATGACTTTTTTCCACCAGATTTTCTACAAATGCTTTCTGTATGAGAAAAGACGGCTTCTCTGGAAGCTGTATCAAAAAAGATTAATACGCAGTACACCCGTGAAGTACAGTACTCTCTTGATAGCCTGACAAAATGGATAGAGCCACTTGCTATTTTGATTGCGGGAGTATTTGTGTTGTGGTTTGCTTTTGCTATTTTTGGGGCAATTCTCAGAGTAACTGCAACAGTGTCATAAAGATAACAATGATTTACTACTATGATTTTCAGACATAATACAACATATTCAGGATTCACACTCGTTGAATTCATGGTAGCAATCACTATATTTTTTGTGATATCTGTTGCTTCTTATGTTCCCTATAGTCATTTCCAAAAAAAATCTCTCCTCAACCAGTGAGTAAAAGAAGTAGTTCAGAGCTTATATGAGGCAAGAAACCTCAGTATCAATGGTTTAGATTCTTGAAGTGGGAACCTCTCTGTTGGTATATATTTTGATGCTTCGAGTGAGGACAATACTTCTCTTACTTTTTTTAGTTATCCACATAGCTTTTCTGGAAGTCAGATACTGACTCAAGAGACAGAAGATATACAGATATATAAACAAAAGGCACTTCCCGTGTGAGTACAGGTAGATCATATATCTGATCATGAGAGATTTCTTGTATTTTTCCAGTCTATTTCTGGGATAGGAGAATACTTTTCTCTTTCAAATTCAACAACAGTAAAAGAAGTATTTCCCGGAGACACACTCGCTATACAACTCTCGTATAAATGAGCAAAAACAAAAACTCTTCAGAGAAATATAGAGTACTATACTGATGGAAATATAGCAGATTTTTAACATATATTTATGCGCTATTCTACTTCTACATGATCTAAAAACACCTTATGATTTTCTATTATCGAGGTACTTGTTGGTATATTTATATTTTCTCTTGGACTTACTTCTATATTTGCGCTCCTTACTTCTTCTTTGAACCTGAACGAACTCAATAAAAACAAAATCATTGCCTCAAACCTAGCCCGTGAGCAGATAGAACTCGTGAGAAATATCAGAGATACAAACTATACTACACTTCATAGTTGGGACCTCTGGGATCCAACAGGATCGGTAAATAATAGATTTGAGATAGGGAAGTATTATAAAATAGAAAATAATTTCGATGGAGGGTTTCATGTATCCACTGAGGAGATACAAAACTTTTGAGAAGGAGCATCTGAACTATCCTGAGCTATGACGAACTACAGACTGTATAGAACCCCGCAATGAATATATACCTATGATGATACTGGTAACCAGGCAACGCATTTTTATAGATATCTGACTATAGAACCAGTAGAGTATGGAAATCCTGCAGTGGTAGTTCCAGAGAGTTTTAGGGTGACCTCAAAAGTGATATGGTCCAAGAGAGGGTATCATGAGTTTGAACTCAGTACGGTTGTTGCAGATCGGAGGAGAATATAATATATACTATGAAAAATATCTATAAAACATCTGCGTGATTTACTCTGATAGAACTTATAGTTGCTATTACTATTTTTTCTATTGTGATGGTCTCAGTTATTTCTATATTTATATTTGCTTCTCAGCTCTGAGGAAAGATAGAAATCAACAGACTTATGCAGGAAAATACAAAAAATATAGTAGAAACTATAGCAGAAGATATACGTGAAAATAGAATCATCTGAGTGTCAGGCTCTCTAGGAGATAGCTGTGACAGTGATACACGAGAGGGGACAAAACTCTGTAGTAATACCAGTGAGTATTTTTTGGCAAAACGTGAATGACTCGGAGATGAAACGACCTGGATACGTATAGATCCTCTGACTTCATGTCAGGAACTCCAGGAGCAGTGTTATGTGGTACGTAGTTTTTGAGGCAAGATTTTTCCTCTCTCAAATAGTCGTATGTCTTTTCGTGATCTGAGATTTTATGCTTCAGATCAAGGTATTTGAAAAGTAACTATTACCTTTCACGCGCAGCCAGCTGTGAGAAAATGAGTCCCAGCAGATCTGATAAAAAATAATAGTTTTTATTTCCAGACAACGATTTCTGATAGAATTATTTCTCTAGACTAATAAAAAATGCAATACAAAAAAGATGGATACTCCGTTGTTGCTGCTATACTCATAGTTGGTTTTTTGTTTGTTGTTTCATCAGGAATATTTCAACTCGTACTTACAGAACTCAATGATAATAGAGGGAGAGAGAACTACTTGCGAGCTAGTGCTGGTGCTGAGGCTGCTCTTGAGTTAGCACTACTATGAATCAAACAAAATGGATATGGGTATTTTGATCAGATAGATACTTGAGCAAATGATAGATCTATCTTGCTCTCAAAAACTCCTCTAGATCTCGGAGGTTATAAGTGAAACGATGTACGTATATCCTTTCGTAGTGACTCAAAAATACAATCATACTCAGGTTCCCTTGATCCGATTGGTTTTGATATTATCCCTTTATTTTTTTTAGATAGTGGTGATAGCCCCGAAAATAAAGCTACGTCATTGTCTCTCGATGCTCCAGATAACCTATCGTGGAATCTCGTTTCTACTAACGGAGGAGTCTCAGGCCAGTGACCTTTTACCAAGGGTGATACAGTGAGTTCAAAAATAGTTACTTCAGATGGAGCTTTTGGCTTTTCTGATTCTGAGAGTATAGAATCATTTCTTGCAAGTGACTTGAGATCAACGAACTATTTGATACTTTTTAATCCAGATTCTTCCCAGGATATAGAGTATCGTCTTTTTACAAGTGATGACTCAGAATTTTTTACCAAACCTCGTACAGAGATCATATCCTCGGCTCAGGTAGGAAAATATAAACAGAACTTTCGTACAGTAGTAGACAATACAGAGTATCTAAACGTCTTGAAGTATTCGATTTTTAGTAATTAGTGTTAAAAACTTTTTGGCTATTTAGAGGGGATATATAACAAGAAATGTTAACAAATCCCTTTATACAGCTAAAAAAAATAAAAAAAACTTGTAAAAGGTTTTAGCTAAGCTATAATCAGGATGTTATTTTATATATTTAAATAAATTTTGTTATGAAGAAACAAGACTTTATTAAAGCTATTGCAACTGACGCTGGACTCAGTCAAGACGCTGTTGCAAAAGTTCTCGGTGCTCAAATTGATATTATTACTGCTCAACTTAAAAAAGGAGGAGAAGTAAACATTACTGGATTTGGAGCATTTAAAGTAGCTGAAAGAGCTGCTAGAAATGGTGTAAACCCTAGAACAAGAGCTTCTATTAAAATTCCTGCTATGAAATCTCCTGTTTTCAGAGCTGGTAAAACTCTTAAAGAAGCAGTAAGAGGGTAATTCTACCTCAACTACTTTTTTGAAAATATCCCCTATTTTAGGGGGTATTTTTTTGCTTTTTATAAGTAAAAGTGATATACTAAAATAAATATATTTGTTTGGATAACTATGAAACAAATACATATAACGGATTTTGATACTAACGTGCAGTTTAGAGAGCAACTCGAGGCACTTATGGATGACAGAGCAGTTTTCCATACAGCTTTTGAATTCGATTCTTGTTTTTGAAATGCAAAAGTTCTCAGAGATATAGTAGATACGGTATGTACTATGATGGGACTTGACTCAAAATGGAAGACCCGTATCGTTCTTATCGTTGATGAACTCAATAATAACGCAATAGAATATGGAAGTGCTGAAAACGACCAAAATATTCTTGAGGTATATATAGCTAAGATTCCTACAGGCTTTGAACTCAAGATCTCTGTCCAGGACGCAGGGACTGGAAAAAATTCCAAGACAGCAAAAGAAATGTCAGACCTCAGAGATACTAAACTCAAACAATGATTTGCATGACATAACTCTATCAGAGGAAGGGGACTCTTTATGATTATCTCTAACCTTGTTGATGAACTCAATTTTTATGATAACGATCCTCTAGGACTCACAGTAGAGGTGCGTAAAAAGCTCCCTATTGTTCAATAGATTCCTCTGATTCTGTGGGTAATTCAATTCTTTCTCCATAGGTATTTTTGAGGTTGAGTCTACAGAGAAACTCACTGTCTCTTCCACAGGTAAAGAGTTTGTTAGGGATACGAGCATCTATATAGATGAGCTTTATCTCAGGGATATTTGCGGATTCTTCATGAAATATAGCGACTCTCTCTATCTGTCAGGCAAGATCTCAAGTAAGATCAAATATGATATCTCCACCGGATACTAACTCTATAATGAGTTCTCTCTCATCTAGATAATAATGGAGATTTGCTATTTGGAGTTCTACGATGTTTTCTATGAGTGAATTTTTGAGAAACGTAATACTTTCTATGTATTTTGGATCAAAGGTTTTTTTGTAATCAGGAATACTAGGAATATCATCGCTATCAAGATATACAATAACATATGGGAGCTCTGAACTCCCGCTAAGAGGTATGACTGTGCCGTTTTCTAGTATGGTGTAGGGATCATCATTTAGATAGGTTTGAAATACTCATTCATAGGATAGTATATCTATCTCTATATTGTCAGGAAATCTGAGCGATGTAGAGATATTTTTTATACTTTCTTGGTTTTTTAAAATAGCGGATTCTATAGTATCTGTATCGAGGAGATAAGATTTTTTACCACGAAAAGAATCAACAGCCCTGTAGGCTATATCTATGTTTACATTCGTATTTTGACGGGTGATATAGATCTCTTTGATTTCAAAAAATGGACCACTCAGAAGTACAAATACTCATACAAGACCACAAAAACCAATAATCAAACAGTAAATGATGATATTGTGCTTTGAAAGAGGAATACGAATACGACGCAAGAGTTCTCCTATTACCCTTTTTCTTCTTTTGTGAAATTTGGGAGTATGGTCTTTATAGAGAGATATCAGATCCGTACGACCTCGGGATCTCCTCTTTTTCTCGAGTAGTTTTTTTCAGATATTTAATTTCATGAACTCTCTGGTAACTCTTGTATTTTTTGATATATTTCAAAAGCGTCTTTATGTGTTGTGTCATAGCGAAAACGTACTCTTGGTATTTTTATGAGAGGGAGGTTTTTGCAGAGTTGTTTTTCTATATCACGTGCATATAATGCGAGGTATTTGGTCAGTGTATCTCAGGACTTTAGGGAACTCACATATACATCCATGTATGAGAGGTCTTGGCTCAGTTTTGTGTCGGTGAGAGTTATGAGTCCGTATTCGCTCATAGACTCAGGGAGTTCTTGGACAAGATAGGTGCTGATCATCTTTTTACTGATGTGTTCTGCTTTTTTTCTACGATCTTCTCTCATGAAAATGGTGTTTTAGAGGGCTTGAAAAATACTTGCTGATATACTATCTGTTATTTTAGATTTGACAATAAAAAATAATAGATACAATACTGCTACTTTATAGAAATAAACTATCATTAAGGAGGTAGAAATATGATATACGCAACAAGAAACGACGGAGAGTCAAACGAGAAATTATTACTGAGATATAAAAAACTCTTTTTTCAATCACGTTTGGTTACTAAACTCAAAAAAGAGAGATACAATATCAAACAGGTGAAGAAAAGAAAGAAAAGAGAACAAGCAATAGTGAGAAGTCACTATAGAGATCTCAATTCAAAAGTATACTTTTAATTAAAAAACTCTTGCAGGTGACCTGCAAGAGTTTTTTAATTTTTGATCATGTGGAATAATGGCTTAAGAGAATCTACGGATTTTTGTTTATTCCCAGCAGATCATCCTTCGATCACAGAGCGTATTCCATGCGCTTTGAGTTTCTCATATTCTTGCCAAGCATATATTTCTTCTATTTCTTGATTATCGAGAATCTTCCCATTTCTATTTATACATACTTCAGTTCAGATTTCATCTCACCGTACGTAGGCTATTTCAGACTCTCATCCATGTATATAGTATACGATATCTCCCTCTGTAGTAATACATGGATACCCTATGTTTAGGAGGTTATCGATTCCTTGATATTTTGTTATATTTTCTTCTTCATCACTATACCTTATGATAGTTTCTTCAGCTTCTTCTATAACAGATAATATATGTTTTTTTGCGAGTGACTGTATACTAGAGGGAGTTTTTGCTATCATGTCTCTGAGACTCTCGAGACCGAGTATGATTGATACGACGAAACGAGTATCCTGTATGAAAGAGTGTTCGTACTCTTTTGAACTGAGTTTTTGTTTGAGAATCTGAAGGAATACTTGGAAGTCATTACATCAACTTGGAGACAGTATCTCTCTGAGCACATCAGCGTAGCTGTATCCATTATAGTCTGCTTCAGGAAATTCTCTTATAGTAGTATCTTTATATGTAATGATAGTTTCTTGTATGATATCTAACCCAAGTATATCTTCTATCGTATTTATAGATTCTTGCTCAAATAGGATTGTTTCACTCAAGTCAGGAGTCTTCTTATTCATCTTAATACAATTTAATAAAAAATAGTCAACTAGCATTGTATACAAACACATATAAAATGCAATATATTTCTTTTGATATTTTCAAAAAAAAAGTTTCAGCATATGCTGAAACTTTTAAAATGGAGGTACAAAAAATTATCCTTTTTTGATTTCTTTCATTTTTAGAGTCTCATGTTTTCTTGTTTTTGGATTATATTTTCTGAGTTCTGGTCATTTTTTTCCAGTACCAGAAGTTTCAAATGATCTTTTATTGATATTTGTAGTATGTACCATATTTCCCGTTTCTGTTGAGTAGTATGCTACGTATGTTCTCTTTCCTTTTGCCATAATTACACTATTAATATAAAATTACCGATGAATTATATGAAACTTTTCTGAAAAGCAAAACTTTTTATACCTTCATAATATCAGTTTCTTTGAGCTTTGCTCCGTCATCTATTTTCTTGTTTGCGTCATCTATAAGTTTCTGTACTTCTTCCATCATATCTCTTGCTTGATCCTCACTGATTTCTTTGTCTGTTTCTTGTCTTTTGATAGATTTTTGAGCGTCACTACGAATATTTCTAATAGAGACTTTTGCATCTTCTGCGAATTTTTTCACTATTTTTACAGTATCTTTCCTACGATCTTCGGTCATGTCTGGTATCTTTATGATGACACTATCAGCCATAGTTTGTGGATTGAGCCCGACTCACGCGTCAGTGATAGCTTTTGCGATTGCATGCAAGATAGTTTTGTCCCACGGAGCGATAGACAGAGTTTGAGGATCAAGGACGTTTACAGAAGCACTATTTTTGAGTGGTTGCATACTCCCATATTGCTCGATCAGTATATCCTCTACGAGAGCTGGATTTGCTCTTCCCATCTGTATCTTTCAGAGTTCTCACTCGAAGTGATGCAGTGCTTTATCTAGGGAGGTTTTTGTATTTTCAGACATAGGTATAGATTATATGATAAGAGATATAAAAATTATATTTTCACTGAGGGTAAAAGCAAATTTCACTTTACAAAAACTTGTATATTTATACAATAATTTACCAAGTAAGTAGCCACTATTTTCAGACAGATGAATATCCTTGAAGTGAAAAATATCCAGAAGCATCTCTCAGGAAAACATATTCTCAGAGATGTGTCTTTTAGCGTAAAAAAGGGGTCTATGTATGGTTTTTTGTGACCAAATGGAGCAGGAAAGACTACTACAATGAAGAGTATTATGGGACTCATTACTCCAGAGTCATGAGACATAACGGTTCTGTGATATGATGGACTCACCATAGAAGCTCGAAAAAAAGTAGGATTTATGCCAGAAAATACCTATCTCTATAAGTACTTAACTGGAAGAGAATTTCTCAGGTTTAATGGAAAGTTTTTTGATATATCTGCAGATGATCTAGAATTGCGTATCGATGAGCTCCTCAAAAAAATATGACTCTCAGATGCTGGAGATATATATCTCAAAAATTATTCCAAGGGAATGCTCCAAAGAGTCTGACTGGCTCAGTCTATTATCAATAAACCAGAGCTTCTTTTCCTCGATGAGCCTATGAGTGGACTCGACCCTATAGGACGTCGCATGGTAAAGGACCTCCTTTTGTCTCTTCAACAAGAGGGAACGACTATATTTTTCAATACGCATATTCTTGCAGATGTGGAAAGTATCTGTGATGAGATTAGTATCATTAACAGAGGATCTATCATCGTAGAATCCCAACCGGTAAAAAAACTCAAGATGCCACTAGAGGATTTTTTTATACAGGAAATATCAAAACACGATACAGCTACTGATTCGTGTATCAGAGGTGCATAACTACCTTTTTAAGTGATTGACTGATAGAGTCTTTTTCCCTGCTGAGTATAGAGTTAGTTTCGAGTATGAGTCCCAGAGAGTCGAGATTTATATCCTTGACGAGGTCATGACTCTCAGGAGATATGTGTTCCATGAGCGACTCTATATCAACACTGCAAAAATTGAGTTCTTGTTTTACGATAGATATCCCAGAACTTTCAAAATCGAGATGTTTGAGGGTATTTTTTATAAATGTATTATTTCCCCCTCCTCCAAAAAGTGCAAGGGTATTTGGACAGATTTCTTGCCCTACTATTTCTTTGATTCACAGCATCACAGCAGAACTCCATATATCCAAAAATGATTGTTTTTCTTGTAGATACTCAGAAGTATCGAGTTTTTCTAGGATTTGATTTCTCGCCTCTTTTGTATTTCTTGCTATACTTGTGAGGAGATCGTTTATTCCGATACTGACTTTTGTGATCCCTAGGAGCTCGTTATCTATCTTTATAGAGATGGATGTTTGGGTTGCTCCGAGGTTTATGACTATAATTGATTCTTGTTCAAAGAGTTTTATGAGACAGAACTCTGAAGGGAGAGTACGCATGATTTTTTTCTCAACTATATTTCCTATATGATGGACGAGATTGTGTTTACTGAGGGGAGCAAATACATTAAAAACCGATATCTTTATATTTTCTCCACTTTTTCCTATAACGAGTTCGTGTAGGGTTCCATCTATTTTGAAACTATTTATTCGACTCAGTATGAGTTCGGTTTCTTCTCTTCCTATCGCGTGAGTTTCATATATTTCAGAGCTGAGTTTTTTGAGAGATATCTCTTGGGCACGGGTAATGATTTTTTCGAGTTCGACTTTATCTATCGGAGTATGAGGGAGACTTCTACGATAGTTTATCTTTTTTGTTGCGACAAATAATTCTCAAAAAGGGAAATTTATAACCACCCTCTCTAGGATGATAGTATTTTCTGATTCGAGTTTTTTTATGGTATCATCTATATCCTCGCAGAGTGTTGCGAGATCACGGCACTCTCCGTTTATAAATGTAGAAGTATTTTGCCTCTTTTCAGTATATCACAAAATAGTTACTTGTTTGTTGAGGAACTTGCAGGCACTAACACGTATTTTATAACTTCCAATATCTATGATTCCTAGATACTGGGGAGCTATATGTTTCCTCGTAAAGTTCATGAGTCGTGATTTATTTGGTAGGAGCACTTGCTTTACCAATTTTTTTTAGGAGAGTATTTCCTTGTTTGATTTCTCATACTCCGATCAGTGCCATTGCAAGATCTTCTGTTATGAGTTCGTCTTCTGGAGAGATGATGAGTGCTCTTTTGAGGATAGAAATACCTCTCTCAGTCTCTCCGAGCATAGTATAAGCCCACCCGAGATTCCTGAGAACTTCAGCGTTGTTTCCCATCATATTATTTGAGTTTTCGAGGTACTTTATTGCTTCGAGTACTCTGTCTTGGGACAGAAAAATAAATCCTTTGAGATAACTCCCAGTTGCTGACTCTGGATTGAGACTCAGAGCGAAATCAACAGCTTTCATAGACTTTTCGAGTTCTCCGTTGTAGAGATAGATATCAGCGAGTTCTTCATACAGTCTATAATCATCAGCGTATTTTCCTAGAGATCTTTGGAGGAGGTTTATAGCTTCTGAAAAATGTTTTGATTGTTTCAGGTTTTCGACCCTGATAATGATTTCACGTATTTGATCCATGTATATATCCACACACTAAATATATAATATAGATATTATACTATGGAGTTCATATCAGAAATCAAGCAGTTTTTTATAAATATGTTGAAAAATATATTCTTGCGAATATGACGCAGAAAAATATACTAAAAACAATCTTAATAAAGATATATAAGTTTAGTCGTGAAAAGAACAAAAATCAAAATCGGAATAGATGAAGCAGGTCGTGGACCATGGGCTGGTCCTGTTGTTGCGTGTGCTCTTGGGTTTCATCCCGAAAATAAACCTGCAAAAGATCTTCTAGAGAGACTCAATGACTCTAAAAAACTTACAGAAAAGAAAAGAGAGAGGCTGTATAGCGAACTCATAGAACTCTCTATTTGAGAAGCTCCTCAAGTATTTTTTGGAGTGGGGGTCGTAGATAATTATATGATTGATGAGATCAATATAGCTCAGGCAAATAAAGAAGCCATGAGGAGAGCACTTGTTGAGATTCAGAGAAAAATATCTCAGTTTGAACTGACTTCTGTAGTTATAGATGGGAGAGATAATTATGAGTTTGAGGAACTCAAGCAGCCACCACTTTACATAGTCTGAGGTGATGCAAAGGTCAAGGAAATAGGAGCAGCGAGTATCATTGCAAAAGTATTTCGTGACAAGCTCATGGCTCAGTATGCGACTCTCTATCCGCAGTATGGTTTTGCAACCAATGCTGGATATGGAACCCAAAAACATAAACAAAAACTTCAATCACCAAATCATATCATAGGAATTCATAGAAGCAGTTATAAACCTATAAAAGAAGTACTTGGTAAAAAACCAAAATTATTACTGCATGTCTGTTGTGGGCCTGATGCAACAGTACCACTGATGGATCTCAAAAAAGACTATGACGTGACAGCATTTTGGTATGATCCAAATATCCAACCTAAAAAAGAATATGACAAACGCATGCACGCATTTGCAAAAGTATGTGATATAGAATGAGTAAAATGGATAGAGGGAGAGTATGACGTAAAGAATTTTTTTAAACGTATCAAATGACTCGAACACACTCCAGAAAAATGAGAGAAATGTACCGAGTGTTATGATATGAGACTTGATAGAACAGCAAAACTTGCTCGTGAAATGTGAATCACCTATTGGACCAGTACGCTCAATACTTCTCCCCATAAAGATCTCGAAAAAATGTTTGCTCTATGAGAAAAAAATTCACTTAGAGGCAATCTCGAGTTTCTAAAAATTGCGTTTCGTAAAAATGGAGGATTCCAAAGGAGTGTTGACTACACGAAAGAGCACAATATTTATCGTCAGGATTATTGTGGATGTGTCTATAGTGATACATTTCCAGGAAATGAGAGGAAGTGAGCGAAGAAGGGTTTTAGTGGGTAGATTATAGTTCTACGAGACTTTCTCTATGAGTCTTTCTACTTCTGAGATTTGTTCCGATTCATATTCTCATATCTAGACCTGTATTTGCATAGGTTCCCATGGAGAGGACTCTCCCGACTCCGGGTATATCCAAGTCCCAATCAAGCATATCATCTCCAAAATTTTCAGAAATTCTTTCTTGTACTTCGTCAGGGGAGAGGTCAGTATCAATATCAAACTGCATATGTGGTCTCATGTTGAGTTTTTTCTCAGGAAGCACAATTTCAAACATAGGGCCATGATCTGTAGTATCTCCTATAAATACCCATCTCATATCTGCTTCTGGACCTGTAGGGTCTTCATAGATTTTATGCGTAGATTGTTTTACTATACCTATTATCTTTTCTATCTCTGTATCTATATTCTCAGGAGTATATCCTATTCCTGCATGATTAAGTGATATTTTATTTGTCTCAAGAGACTTGATTACTTGCCAGAGCATATCTCTTCTCAATGGGTCTTCTCTCTGGCTTTCAGGTATTTCGAGATGATGATCAGTATTTGCCAGAAATACTCCCGTGGTACAAAAAGACGCAATAGGATTCTTTTTGTTTCCGATAGATGCGATATCTTGACTGATATATACGTATTTTCATATATCTCATAGATCAAGACGAGCCACATCTGTGAGGTTCTGAGTTATATTTTGGTAGATCTTTTCGCTTGCAGTATTCATGAGTGTGTTTTGTATTATAGACGTATGCTTTGAATTGATTGTATGACATTGTCGTCAATACGCTTACTCGTTGTTCATTCTAGAATATAGATTTTCTTATCGTCTTTAGTATCTCTTTTCATATAGTTATTCTGATCTCGTTCACTCGAAAAAGGAATGAGATAGAGTATAAACTCAGGTCAAAATTCTTGTGAAATATACTCAACGAGATATCTCCATAGGTAGTGTTCTTTTTCTCATTTTTTTTCTGGAAACTTCCCATCAAGTATTAATACAAGTTTTTTGATGTTATGCTTCTTGAATTCATGGATTTTTTCTTCTGCTTCTTCGTAAGTAGTTGCAGTAAAGATCCTATCTTTTACAAGTATTCTAGAAGACTCAAGCTGATTTACCAGCTCTGTGTTGAGGCCCTCCATATCTTCTACAATGAGTATATCTAACTCTTTTAGATTCATATATAAAATATAAATATAATATGTCAATAATATCTAAAAACTTGATAGATGCAAACTTTGTTTATACTGAGTGTATAATATATTACTTTTCTCTATGCTCGACCTAACTCCCTACATATCTCTAACTACTATGATGGTTCTCGCGACAAAAGATGAGACGGGGAATCCATATACTGCAAATGTCTATTTTAGAGTAGATGAGGAGTGCAATTTTTATTATAAATCTAAGATATCTCGTGAACATTCACAGCATATAGAGCAGGACAATAGAGTTGCCTGGAGTATTCTCAACACTGAAAAATACGAAAAATCAGCAAAAGATAAGAAATGACTCCAGTTTCAGTGAGTAGCAGAGAAACTCATGTGAGAAGAGGCTGAAAGAGTGAGTAGGGAAATATATAGGCAGGAAAAATCATTTTTTGAGATGTTGCAATCATGACACCTGATATACAAATGTACTCCTAAAAAAGTAAAAATTTGGGACGAAGAACTCTATGCAGGTCAGGGGAAAGTTTTAGAATTTTAGATAGATACATGCAATACACTTGGATACTCTTTTCACTCGCTGGACTGGTAGCTATTGGGCTAGGAGACTTTATAAAAAAACTTATTTTAGAAAAATGAGCCAATAAAGAAGTATTTTTGTTTGTATGTTTTTGTCTGTATATACCGATGTTTCTTGCAAATATGATACTGCAGTGAGATCGTGAATTTTCTGTAGAATTACTGAAATCAGGAGTCATGATCGGGATCCTCAACTCTGCGATTCCACTATGAATGCTGACAGCCCTTAAATACTTAAACGTATCTTTTGCGCTCGTGAGTATCCGAGTTCTTTCCTCGTTTTGTATTTTGTTTATCGGAGTACTTGTTCTCTGAGATAGTCTTTCTCTGTGGAATTATATAGGTTTTGTACTGTGAGCTTTTGCTATTTTCCTCCTATCATGATTCTCTTTTTCTCAGAAAAATATATTTCCTCTGAAGTGAATAGTTGCTCTTGTCGGGACTTTTGTCGCGATTGTTGTGAGTAATAGTTATTTCAAGTATATCTTACCAGATATAAATATACATGATTTTATGGCTGTACAATTCACAACTACGGGAGTGGTTTTGAGTACGTATATGTTACTACGCAGGAAGTTTCAGTATATGAGCATCCCTGAGGTAAAAAAAGTTTTTCCTTATGCTGCCATTACGTCTATTATATTCTTGAGTCATTTTTTGTATTTTTTGCCAAATATTTATCTTCTGTGACCACTCAGTTTAGGATACAAAATGTTGTCATATTCACTCATAGTCCCTATACTTCTCTCTATTATCTTTCTTTGAGAACCAGTCAATAAAACACGTATGTTCGCATTTGGTCTCACGATTATAAGTATATTTTTATTTTTGGTATAGATGAAAAAAATATATAAAAATTCTATAGAAAATATTCCCAGAACAGACATATTTGATAATACTTTTGTATTTGAATATTTGGAAAATCCTACTTCTGAGAATACTGAGATAATATACCTCCGTGATCTACTAGAGAAATATAAAAATGAAGATATACTCAAAAAAGCCCAAGAAAAACCAGCTATGTATAGTGAAGTCTATAGCCCAAAAATAGAACTCCAGATATTTACAGAACTTTTTGAGAAGGCTCTCAAAAATAACAAAAAAATTCATATCGTGTGAGTGACACTTGGAGAAGAAATTCAGATGCTAGAAAAGTATTATCAGGAACTATGATTTATGAGACAGGATATCAATGCGTTTGATGTAGATTTTTCTGTACCACTTGTAACTGTCAGCTGTCATATAGAGAACCTTATGTGGAAAGGAAGTGATTATAAGGCTCAGAAAGATAAGATATTCTTCTGTCCTCCTATTCGTGAATCAGGTCAGAATAAAGCTTTATTCAAAGGGATTACTCGAGGAGTTATTGTAGGGATAGATATGTCATATTCACAACTTACCCCCGACCCCTCTCTTACAAAGAGAGAGGAGCTAACCCAAGAATATCAACAATTTCTTGGAGATTGTATCAGACAAGAAAAAATTCTTCCATTGTTTATGGGAAGAATTTTGAAGTATAATTTAGAAGAAGTTGGTTTTGAAGGGGAAGTAGAAGAGTTGGAAATAGAGTATTAATCTATAAGTTGTAGGTCTTTTGCGATTTCTACGAGATCACTCCTACTGCTAGATTTAGTTTTTCTACGTAAGTTTAAGCGATGAGTTTCTATAGTTCGTACAGATATACCAAGACGATGAGCTATTTGCTGGTTTACGTATCAATTAGCTATGTATCAGAGTATTTCTCGTTCTTTAGGGCTGAGATTGTGACTTTCTTGTTTTTGTTCTTCTGTTAATTGATTGTTTATAACTTTTCAAGATGTTTTCTTTTTCACTTCCTGAAATTCAGCCACTGTATTACACTGAGTTTTTCTGCGTATATTTGAGCGATGAATTTCTATAGTTCGTACAGATATACTAAGACGATGAGCTATTTGTTTGTTTATATATCAACGAGCTAGGTATCAGAGTACTTCTATTTCTTTAGGGGTTAGGTTATAGGGATTTGTATTTCTGAGTGAAAAAGGATTCTCAGACATAATTACTCACTCTATTCCTGTCTTTTGAAGTGCTCGGATATTTTGATGAGATTCTCACTCAGGATCATTTCTTACGTCTTTGTAATGCTCTCCAAACATTCATAGTATTTGTTGCGTATGAAGTCACATCATTTTCCCAAAAGCTAAGATTTTCAGGCTTCCTGTATTTTCACCAGCAGCATTTTGTACTTCTCCATTTGTAAACTCTACAGGTTTTGTGTCGAGTATATGGTCTATGAACTGGATAATATTACCAAAATCTAAAGTCCCTCCAGTACGAGATATCTTGGCTCCTATTTCTTTGGTACTTTCGATGCATTGATATATCTCTACAGGCAGTTGTTTCTTTACCTCGAGCAATTCTTGTTGGGAAGAGATATTTTCTGTTTTGTTCATAGTTTTTTAGGTTATATATGTACTTAAAGTATTTGTATGCTTTGGAAGATTAGTAGAGATTCTTATTTCCATATCTTTCTATTACAAAGTTTTTTTCTTCTACTGATAAGTGAGGGACTCAAAGAAATTCACATACCTTATTGAGTGCGAGTCGTATAGTGTCATGGATATTTCTAATATAAGTTCTTCAGAAGTTTACGGGAATCTCTTTGTCTATGAGTAGAGTTGTTTTTTTACCGTTCAGTTCTAGAGAGAGCCTTTCTTTTTCATCTCTCGGACAGGTCTTTATTCTTATTCCTTGTATTTTGATAATCTCTCAATATTTCTCAAGTATTCAACTTTTTAATAGTTTTTCATATAAAATCCTTTCTTGAGGAGAAAATCTTCCGTCATCTATTCTTTTTTTATACGCTTTAGTTTCTTTGAATTTTTGGAGATTGTATCTATGTTCTAGAGCTTGAAGTAAAGCTTTTCTTTCTCACATACTTTTTAGTGAAAAGTTTTTTGATTTTGTAACGCGTTTTCAATTTGTAGGGATTTCCACACTTACTTCTATGGAAGGACCTTTATTTCGTATCCCAGATAATGATGAAATAATAATTTGGTTACATGCCTGATGTAATAATACAAATGGAAGTCCTATAGAGGTTATGTGTGACTGAGTACTTTCTTGTAGTAGCTCCAGTGTCTGTTGTGCATGAGAGTTAAGGACTTCATGTATTTCTGGACAATCTAGGACTACTGGGACTTCAGTAGATTTCATATGTTGTTGAAGATTTTCGTTTGAGAGATGTTCATACTTACATGATAATAACTCTTGTACGTTTGTTATAATGTTTCCATTTCGATGTATGTTTTGTATTATGCTAGACGTTTCCTGTGGTGTAACGAAATCAATTCAATGTTTTCTATCTGCTTCATGATACTGCATGGTATTGTTTGTTTTCCTTAAATATTTTATGGATTATAATTTTTTTACTGATTTCGTCAATAAGCTAAAAATGTATCAAAAATATATCTTGACTCAAAATCAAAAATCCATACAATTTTAGCACCTTAAAATATTAGGTGCTTAAAATAATACAACATAACATATTTATATGACAAAAAAACAACATAATTTTGCAGCAGAGACAGGACGTATTCTGGAGCTCTTGACGCATTCTATTTATTCAAACAAAGAAATATTTCTCAGAGAACTCATTTCTAACTCTTCAGATGCTATCGACAAGGCTCGTCTCAAAGCGCTGACAGATACAACATTTCTTGGAGACGATACAAATTTTGAGATAAAAGTAGAAATAAATGAAAAAAACAAAACTCTTTCTATCACAGATAACGGTATCGGTATGACCGAAGATGAGATGCACAAGCACCTCGGAACGATTGCAAAATCAGGAACGAAAGAATTTATGGAGAAACTGGAAAAAGCAAAAGAGGGAGGAGACCATAACCTCATCGGACAGTTTGGGGTTGGTTTTTATTCTGCTTTTATGGTCGCTGACAAAGTAGAGGTTGTAACTAGAAGTGGTCTCGATAAAAAAGCCCATAAATGGATCAGTGATGGAAAATCTGGATACGAAGTAGAAGAAACAAAAAAAGAAGGAAGAGGAACGGTTGTTACTCTCTATATGGGAGAGGGAAATCATGAACTACTCACAGACTGGAAAGTTAGAGAACTCATAAAAAAATACTCTAATTATGTGGGAGTTCCAATCATGATGCTCGAAAACGATACTAGATCAGAAGAAGAGAAAAAGAAAGAACCAAAAGAACTTGGTTTTGAACAAGTAAACGAAACAAAACCAATCTGGAAGAAATCAAAAACGAGTGTGAAAGCTGAAGAGTATAAGGATTTTTATAGCCAGGTATCTATGGATTTCAATGCTCCACTCGGGCATATCCACAGTAGTATAGAATGAAATGTCAGTTATAACACGCTTCTGTATATACCACAGGAAACCAACGCATTTTCAGATATGAGAGACCCAAGCAAGGAATACGGACCAAAACTCTATGTACAAAATGTTCTAATACTCGAACATGCAAAAGAACTCCTTCCAGTATGGCTCAGATTTGTATCTGGAGTCGTAGAGACAACAGATCTCCCACTAAATATCTCTCGTGAAATGCTCCAGTCAAATGCTACACTTGAGACAATCAAAAAATCACTCGTAAAAAAAGTAGTAGGGGAACTCAAAAAACTTAGAGTAAAAGATGCAGTCGCTTATGGAAAATTCTTTGAAAACTATGGTGCTATACTCAAGGAAGGAGTGTATTATGAAGCAGATCTCAAAGAAGATATAGCTGCAACACTCGAGTTTGATACTCTTCTTGGAGACAAGAAAATTTCTCTTGATGGATATATCGAAGCACAAAAAGGAGAAGGAAAAACTATCTATTATATCTCTGGAAAGTCCCGTAGTGAAGTTCTTGCGAGTCCGTATCTTGCACAGTTTAAAGATACAAAAACAGATGTGATACTATTTACCGATGCTATCGATGAATGGATGATAGGAGTTCTAGACGAGTACAAAAAAGTAAAACTCAAATCTGTTACAGCGAGTGATATAAAACTCAAAGAAGAAACAGCAGAAGAAAAGAAAAAAGCAGAGACTACAGAGAAACAATTCAAAGACATGCTCGAACTCGTAAAAAATACTATTGGGACAGAAAAAATAGAAAAAGTAGAACTCAACCCAAATCTATGAGATGCTCTTGGAGCACTCAAAACTCCTGATGGAGCGATGAATCCTCAAATGGAAAAGATGATGAAAGCTATGGGACAACCAGTACCAGAAACAAAACGTGTACTCGAGCTCAATCCAAATAACAAGCTCGTAAAAGCGATGAAAAAAGAATTCAAGTCCGATGTGAAATCCAAAAAACTCAAAGACCTGACTCAGTACGCATATATGCAAGCTATTCTTCTCGAATGAGGAGAACTTGAAAATATTGCAGATTTTGTAGGAATGACCAATAAATTTGCAGGGGAGTACTTGAAATAGAAATAATTATAAATAGAAAAGACTTCCGAAAGGAAGTCTTTTCTGCTTTTTAATATGCCGTGCTTAGTATGTAGACAATATTTATATGTATATTTTAAACAATGAAAGAAAAGAAGTTAAAAGATGTGTATAGTCAAGCGATAGAAAAACTTCAAGAGAATTTCAAGCTTGTGAAAAAGGAAATAACTCAGGAGTATAAGAAATCTAAAAAAGAAATAGATACAGAGTATCAATCAGTAAGTCAGAAACAAAGAAAGGAAAAACTTGAGCTGAGGAAGAAAGTTTGGAATGGATATAAGAATTCACTAAAATGAGAATTTTCTTTTTTTGTAAAAAAATTTTTACTGATTTTTCTACTTTCTGTTTTTGCTAATTTTGTTTTTCAGAAAATATCTCTTATAGATATATATATTCTTATAACTCAAAATAGCATCTTTATTTTTTATAGTAAGAGTTTTATATCACAAATATTGATTTTTCTCTTATCTATACTTTGTCTGTATCTACTTTTCCATATTTTTCCTTTTTTATGCAGGGTATGGAGGACAAATAATATAAGGATTTTTACTATAATCTTGGTATTTACGATTTTGTATTGATTAATAATAGGGTTTTTATGGTATGTAATTTTCTCGATACTAGGTGTGATATGTTGTGGATTAATACAGCTCTATAGTATCGAATACAGGCTACAAACTCAAGAAAAGAAAGAATGATTGCTTCTTAGTGATAATGCTGTTGAAAAACCAGATGATGATAGATTCTGGAATTACAAAGATAAGAAACCTTACGAAAAGCTGTATGAGTTAATAAAGAATAATGAAAGTACAGATAACCAGGTTTTTGGTCTGACTGCAGAGTGGGGGACAGGAAAAAGTTCTCTTCTTAATCTCATGAAAAATACTGCTAAGGAACATGATAATATTATATTTGTAGACTTCAACCCATGGTATTATGAGTCTGAAAAAGAACTCTTAGAAAAGCTTTTTGATGAGATAGTATCTTCTCTAAAAGATCACAAATATTATACCTGAGACATATCTCGTAAATTTTCTGATTTTACGAATATATTACAGGAAAATTCACATAAGTTTTTTGGATTTTCAATACCATTTTATTCATTATTTTTTTGAAGAAAATCATTAGCAAAACAAAAAGTTCACATAAATAATTTTTTAAAGAAAATTCCTGAGAAAATAGTTATTATTATAGATGACTTAGATAGAATTACGAGTGATAAATTTATTGAGATTTTGAAAATAGTAGATCTCGTAAGAGACTTTCATAACACGAGTTTTGTTCTATGCTATGATCCCCAAAACTTCAATTCTATAGATACACAACTGATTCAAACACAGATAACACAAGAACAAAAAGTAAAACAAGTAGAAACTCAAAAGATAAATAACGCAGAACTTATAAGGTATATGGACAAGATAATTACGGTTAATGTCTCTGTCAATATTCATCCAGATGAATTAAAACAAGAATTTAAGAGATATATAGGTGAATATAATAAAAAACATTCATTTTGAACCTATTCGATAAAAGCCATGAAAAAGTCTATTGATGATCTTTTTCTATTTAAGAATTATAAGTTATGGGGGAGGTCTTTAAAAAATATGAGAGGTGTGAAGAGAATAGTGAATTTTATTATAACATCTCTAGTATTATCAAAAAAAGATGATGATAATGAAGCAATACAGTACTTCGATGAAACTTTTTGAGTGAAATTTGATGTCTTTATAAAACTTCTGATATTACAAATGCATTATTTTCATCTATACAAGGATATAGAAAATGAAATAAGTGTATCTGAATCAATTCATCTGAATAGATCAAAATATATTTTTAACCTTTATGGTGAAGAAACTAAAAAAGAAGAAAATCAAGAGTACATAGACTATCTAGACACACTTCCATATCATGAACAACAATTACTAAAAGATTTATTTCCTATACGTGAGAAAAATTATCAAGGAATCAATGATAGAGAAAAATATCAATTACGAGATTGAAATACTCTCAAAATCTATATAGATTTACTAACAGGAAATTCAAAAGAAATACAAAAAGATATACAAGAAAATAGATTTGTTTTGGAAAAGATAGGGCAATACTTAAAGAAGGAAATAAATGCGAAAGATGCGCTAGATGAAGTGTTTAAAAAATGAGGAATTGATTATATAAATAATTTTCTACGAAAGCTACCGGATGAATTAGCTAAACAAAACGAATGAGGAATGAGAGAAGAGCGAGCTTTTATGATGGTAGATGCAATAGTACAAAAAGGAGAATTATATGAGTATGATAATGATTTTACTTTTTATCTAGATATTGCACGAATTTTGGATGTATCAATTTCTTATAATTCAAATACAAAGCCTGAAAATATTTCAGAGTATGTATATGGAAATAAATGAGATACTTCTCTTCCGATATGAATTATGGAGAGATGAAAAGAACTATGAAAAGAACAAACAATGAAATGATTAATGGAGTGACTCCGAGTTTTACTTGCGACTGACAAGAGCCGATGAGGATCATTTGATAATTTTGAGAGAGCCATTGATAGAAATGAAATCTATAAGATTATTTATCCATATTTTGAAAAGAATTACATCAACTCTGATACAAACTTTATTCAATATGTATATGAATTTGAAGATCAGCATGAGAAAAGAATTCTCTGACACTTACTTTACATGTTACTGCATTACGCTCCTAACGAAACGAAAAAATCTTTAACTGAATATTTTATAAAGTGATTTAAAATCGAGGAAGAGTATTTCTTGAGATGGATTACTCGTAATCTAGAAGAAGAGCGTAATAAACCAGTAATGCTTATGTGAGATATTATAGAGTATTTTGATGAGGATATTATGAAGAGTTTTATTGTAAATAATTATGATGAATTTATGAAATGGCTCTCAGAAAACCAGAATAAAAACATTAAGTGATATAGTAAATATGTTTCAAAAGAGGAATTAATTTTTTCATATGAACAAGTGTTACAAATGTATCAAAAGGCATACAAGGAAATGTAACTTGATAAAAAAGATCTTTCTAAAATATAAAAGACTATATACTATGTCTATTATCTTATAATTATTCTCTTATGGAAACATATACTCTCTCAGCCCTTATTACTATTTTCTCTGCACTTTTTACTTTTTGGTTGGCATACAATGTCGGTATGACCCGTATGAAACACAAAGAACCACCATACGAGGTGATAAAAAGTAAGGAGGTAATGATTGCCAATAGAGTACATATGAATTCTGTTGAAGCTTCAGTTGTGTATTTACCACTTCTCTGGGTGGCTACTATTTTTTGACCTGCGACGATTGCTGGAATGGTAGGAACTATTTGGTTTCTCAGTCGTGTTTGCTACGTTTTTGGGTATTTGAAAGATCCAAAAAAAAGGCAGATACCTTTTATGATAGGATTTGCCTGTATCGCTATAACTGCAATTTTAGGGCTATACGGAATAGTAGTATAAAGGTAGTGTTTTAAAGTATTATAAATACATGATATATACTCAGGACAATATATCTATTTCTCCAGTAATCTTTCCACCGTATCCTCGATAAAATCTAGTACAGCAACTGTACGGTCGCTTAGAGTGTCTATTTTTTGGCTCCCCTTGAGTCTATCTATTTTTGCTTTGAGTATCAGGAGTTTGCTTCGAGAAACACGAGACAAAATTGATTCTATACGTTGTTTTTGAGAAGAACTAATACTTGGTATTATAGTTGCTTGTACGGTATTTTTTGTGGGTCTCACCCTCTCTGCTCAAAATCGTACCTCGTCGTCAAGTATGCGTAGAGCTATTTCTCACTCGATAACTTTTGTTGTTGGGGAAGTGTTTTTTTGTACTGACTCGAGGCTCATTACAAAGATATCATAGTTCGTGAGATCTCATTTTGTACTAAAGTTTATCCTACTATCTGTTCTCTTGAGAGTAGGCTGTCCGAGACTAGTTCCGATGGATATATAGTTGTTCTCCTTGCTATTATACAGCCACGCTTCATAAAATACTGATTCATCTTTGTATCTTGGGAGATGCGAAAAAATAGCTTCTAAATCGTAATCATTACTTCCTCAGTAGTAGGTACCTCCTGCTCTCCCAAATACTTCTTTTCAAAACTCTTGACCAAAGAGTGTCTGTCATGTTACGAGTGTTTGCAGTACATTTGTTGGCTGTCTTCCTTTTATAGTTTTTTCTACTTTTGATTGTTTCGCTCCTGATACAGATCCTACTCATAGAAGTACGATAAGGGTAATAGTAATCCGTATTTTTTTCATAGTTTTTCGGTAGAATTATATATGGGAAATTATACTGAGATAAACTTAATTATTCCTAAAAAAACAGATATTTTTGTATAAATATCTGTTTTTTTTAGTTCTCTTTATTTTTGATTGAGAAGGTACTGTATAACTGTCTCTATATCATTTATAATACGTATCTTTGCGCTTCTATCTCGCACAGTTGCGTCTTGATCTCTAAATCTATTTTTGATTTCAGGGAGTCTGCTTCTGAGAGTTCTGAGCTTTCCTTCAGATACTCTAGAGAGTCTACTGAGTATGATTTTTTGTTGGTTTGTTTCTATACGTGGCCCTATGATAGAAGCTGCTGTTTTTACTTTTACAGGTTGTTCAGGAGCTGTGACTCTTGGATTGTTTTTTACTTTTCATCCATTGATTCTTGATGGAGTTGATATAGTGCTTGCTTTTTCTTTGAGTTTGTTAAACTTATCTTCACTTGAGAGATTTTTACTTCCTTTTAGATCACTTCCAGATGAGATAGAACGAATCAGACGAAAGTCCATATCTCCAAATAGAATAACGTTATTTGATGGAGATGATTGTACTCCCCCTCTTTCTACTGTGAGAGAGTACTGAGTATATGCTCTGAGGTCTCTATCACTTGAAAATTTTAGAGTTTCATTGACTCTTGTAGATGATGTTGTTGGGGGAAAAATCACTTCTCCAGCAGGTATGTGTATCCTGGATCCTGGCTCTACGATCCATCATTGGTAGAGGTATCATTGAGGCAGTTTTGGGAGATTAAAGAGTCTTGTTTCTACATTATAGGCACCATTTGCTTCGTTATAGGAACCAATAGCTTGACCAAAAGTACTTTTTTGAAATGTAATTCCTGCAATAGTTTGTCTCTCTGCAACATTGTCGAGAAATACTTTATTCCCTGCTGCAAAGCTCATCTCAAAACTGAGAACTGCTATAGTGAGAAATAGTATAATTTTTTTCATAATGATATTTTTATAAGAAATAAAACCTTTTTACAACTCTATTATATGTATGTATCTTAATACTAACTAAACTTTTTGTAATTCTTTTACTATTTTTCTTCCAGCATTCCTGATATTTTCACTGAGCGCTGGATGGATAAATATGATTTCTCTGAGCATTTGCTCTACCGTTGCTCATTGAGTTACATAGATGATAAGCATATGTATGATATCAGAAGCTCTATCTCCGACAATATGAGCTCAGATCATCTTGCCTGTAGATTTTTCTGCAATGATTTTTACCATTCCTACTTTTGGCAGGATAGCAGAACCCATGGCTGAGTTTTTGTAGTGATTGATTCCCACTACATAGTCTATTCATAGTTGTTTTCACTGCTTTATGAGTTCGTCTTCTGTTACTCCGACTCCAGCTATTTGAGGATAGCTAAAAACTGCGTGAGGAACAGGAGGGTATTGTATCACAGATTTTGTTTCTCCCAGATAGTGTTGTCCAGCGAGATACTCTCCTTCGAAGTTGACACTATGACGAAAGAGATAGTTTCCTACAACGTCCCCGAGAGCATATACTCCTTGGACTCATGTTTCTAGATAATTATTCACTTCTATATATCCTCTTTGACTAGTACTTATCTTTGTATTTTCGAGTCAGAGATTGTCCGTATTTGGAACGACTCCAGTTGCGACAAAGAGAGCATCAGATTCCATAACAGATTTGTTTCACTCTTTATCACTTACACTTACGTAAAAAGTTTCGTTTTCATATGATATCTTTGTAGGACTGACTCAATAGTGGAGCTTATATCTATTTCCAAAATCCCTGGCAAACTCTGCTCTGATATCTTTGTCTTCTGCCTTGAGCATCTCACTCCTCACTAAGAAATGCATATCTGTACCTGTTGCTCCATAAAAGTGCCCGAGTTCAGTTGCGATATATCAACCACCAATAACAATCATCTTTTTTGGCTGTTTTGTATTTTTTAGAGCTTCTGTACTCGTGAAAAATGGAGTTCCAACAAGACCTTCTATATTTGGTGTTTGTGGCTTGGATCCGGTTGCTATATAGATCTTTTCTGCTGTTATTTGTTCTCCGTTTACTTCAACTACTTTGTCAGAGACAAACTTCCCGTGTCACTTGTAGAGAGTAACAAGGGGGTCTTTTTCATATATTGGCTCTATGCTATCACTATCCGCTTTGATATCTTTTTGGACACGAGTGATGAGTTTTTCAAAATCTATTTTTGGATTATCTACTTCAGAGATACCAAATTTTTCAGCATCTTCTCTGATATGTGTCATGAGATCAGCAGGATATATGAGCATCTTTGAGGGAATACATCCTCTATTGAGACAGGTACCTCAGAGTTCTCACTTCTCTATAATAGCTACTGTTTTTCCTACAGTCGTTGCTGCTCTGAGTTTGGTTCCACCACCACTTCCGATGATTATAAGATCGTATGTTTTCATAGTTCTTTTTGTTTAAAATAATTAATAGTGTTTTGTATTTCGACTGATCTAAACCTCTGAGAGTATCTAAACATTTTAGAATTAGGCCTCTTAACTCAGCACTCTAGAGCTATCCATAATGAGTTAACGTATGAGACTAATAGTATTACTTCTCCTAAGAGGGAATTGTACTGGGATATATTTGGGTTATTATATCCTTGCAAGAAACTTTTGTATAGGTTTTTATTCAGCTCTCCATTTATTATACAGAAATTTATGATAAAGAAAGCTATATCGATAATAGGACTTCAGATATTTGTTTCTTCGAAATCTAGGAAATAGGGATTTCATCACTTTGTAACAATGATATTATGGTGATTTAAATCACCATGTATGATAGTTTTTGGATGAGAATCTATCTTTTCAAGAATGTGTTTAATGTTTTTCTCATATCATTCAAAGTTCTTGTATGCTTCTGGGAGTTTTTTTTTGAGCTCACTTAGGAGCGATAAGGTTGTGTCTTTTGTGGTCCGAGTCATTCTGGGAGCGAGCCCTTTTGTAGGAGTGCTGTGTATTTTTGCAACTTGTGACCCTATTCTTGAGTAGATGTGGATATTTGGAGAACTATAGATCCCGGGTATTGATGATGTAATAATATAGAAAGTATTCTTGTATTGGTAGATTTTTTTTCAATTTTTTCATCGCAAGAACTCTATAGTATCGACTCAGAATTTTGAGACCTGTTCAGTATAGTGTATCTCAGACTCTATGTCTTTGAGTCAGCGTCTATAGATAGATTTTAAGTAGTATGTTTGAGAGTCTTTTGTTATTTTGTAGTTATTATTGGCTAGACCATGGAGCACTCTCTCTATGGTATCCACTCACTCTAGTCAAAAGAAGTCAAGAATTTGCGAAATTATGCCTTTCATTTATCCTCTCAGTATATCCTCATGTATACTATCTGCAGCCAAGCATCCCTCGGCAGCAGACATGATAGTCTGTTTAAACTTGTTAGAGTTAGTAGTTACGTCTCCAGCTGCGTAGAGTCATCTTATGGATGATTCTTGTCTTTTATCAACTATGAGACATCCTTCGTCGTCCATTTCTGGAGAGAGGTGTTCTACGAGTTTTGTAGATGGATCAGATCAGATAGCTACAAAGAAACCATCGGCTTTGAGGACTCTTCCACTTTTTAGAGTTACTTCTTCTAGAAACATAGATCATCCTACTTTTTTTACCTCCTCATTGAGGACGAATTCGATATTATCTTTTTTCTTTGCTTGTTCTACCCAGATATCTTCGGCTCTAAAAGTATCTCTTCTATGGACTATGTAGACCTTGTTACAGATTTCTGATAGGTAGAGAGCCTCTGTCAGAGCAGTGTTTCCACCACCAGCTAGAACAACATCACGATCCTTGAAAAACATTCCATCACAAGTAGCACAGTAACTTGTTCCTTTTCATAAGAACTCTGCTTCTCCTGGAACTCAGAGTTTTCTATAGGTATTTCCTGTAGCGAGAATAACAAAACGAGTAGTGAGATTTTTATTTGTTGTTTTTATAGTAAATCATCCGTCTATTTTTTGTATATCATTTACCGTATCTTGAAGTGTTTCACTTCCTGATACTTCTGCATGCTCTTTGAACTGATCCATGATTTCTTTTCCACTTGCAGAGAGTATTCAGGGATAGTTTTCTACCTTGTGGCTTGTTGCAAGTGCTCCGCCTGGTTGGGCACCAATAACCAGATTTTTTATCTTGTATCTGCTAGCATACATTCCTGCTGGGAGTCCAGCACTTCCACTTCCAATTATTATGAGATCATAGTCCATCGTATATGTATTTACAAGATATATTTATAGATAATTATAGTAAAAAAATATCTTAAATAAATGTTAAATTTTAACAGTGCTTTTTGCTTCTTCTTCGAGAGTGTCTATGTACTTGTGCGTACAGCCTAATTTAGAAAGTCACATTCTTATTATTTCTAGCATTCTTGTATCACTATGTGTGTATTTATGACTTCATTGTATCAGTTGTAGAAGTTGTTGTTTATATGCTGCTATTTTGAGTTTACGTACAAGGAGAGGGTTTATTTTTACTTCTCTGGTTTCTTCGTCCGTATCAGGATATCTATCAAATACATTTTCGGAAGCTCTCATATTTTCTATCACTTTTAGTATAGTATTTCTCATTTCTTCTCTTTGTTTTTGGGTTTTAGTCTCTGGAATTAAGTCTTCTATTTTTATACTCTGAATACCCAGCCCTTTTCTATCTTGGATTTGTTCATAGGTACGCTCTATGATATCTATTGCAGTCATGTATATATTTCCAGAAAGTAGGAGTGATCATACAAAACGTTTCTGTGTTGTATCTGGATGAGGGAATATAATCTCAGACTCTTCTTCCTTTTTTATCGATAGCTGGTTTTGTGGAGCTAATGGTCATTGGTTTTTTACGAATGGTGACATAATTATTTTTTTATCAATGTAATATATTTTTTTGTAAATTCCTCAAGGAATTCTATTTCTCTCAGTTCTTGAGATGTTATCACAGTATGTATTTGTCCTTTCATAGCATGTTGTAGAGTCTGTATTTCTATGACAAGATTATTTACAAAATCACCAGGCATTCCTACTAATAGCTAGATAACTAAGTATTTCTTTTGTAGTCGGATGAATATTTTCAATTTTGGCAAAAAAAATATTCATCTCTGATCTCTCTTGTTTTGATATATGGGGAGATATATAACGAAAAGCTTGTAGCTGTGTTTTTTGATGGTCCATAATTATGTATATTTAGTGTATAAAAAAAGTTCTTCCATTTGCTGGAAGAACTCGTCTTTGTTTTCAAAATTTGTTTTACATATTTTTAAACACAAAAAGAAACCCTTCCATTTTTCGAAGCGAAAAAATAAAAAAAGAAGTTCCAAGAAATGTTTATAATTTGTGTGTTCATAGTTGTACGATATTTTTTTCATTTGTTTTGTCAAAAACTTTTTTTATTTTTCAAAAACTTTGTACTCTATAATTCTAATATATAGCTCCCAAGTATGTGAACCATAGACTACAGTAACCTCTCCGAACGCGAACTCGAAAAAATCCAATCTGATATAGGATCGGGACAAAGTGATTTGCGAGTATTTATCGCAGATATACTTCCCAGAGACTGTTGTCATAGAGAAAATATGCAGGATAGAATGCTCGAACTGGAGAGTCTCGTGACGACTTTTTGAGGAGTGGTGATTTTAGAGCATATTCAGAAACGTTCTCTTCCTGACTATAACACTTATATTTGAGGAGGAAAACTCGATGAAATTATTCATGAGATGCAATTACAAAAAGCAAATCTGCTTATTATAGGGAATATTCTCAAGCCACACCAGATTTTTAAAATAAATGAAATTCTCAAACCTTTTGGAATGGTTGCTTGGGATAGAGTAGATCTGATACTCAAGATATTTCAACGTAATGCTAAGACCACAGAAAGTAAACTCCAAATAGAACTCGCAGCTATCAAGCATATGTGACCACGTATTTTCAATATGGGAATGGAACTCGGGAAGCAACAATGAAAAGGATCAGGTGAGAGTAATACTGAAATAATGAAGCGTCATCTGGCAAAGAGACAATCAGATATACGAAAGGAATTAGATAAGTATGCAAATGTCAGAAAAAATCATAGAGAAGGAAGAAAAAGGAAAGGATATATTACTGTTGGAATAGTTGGATATACTAATGCTGGAAAGTCGAGTCTCATGAATGCTCTTACTAAAAAATGAGTTCTTGCAGAAGATAAGCTCTTTGCCACCCTCTGAACATCTGTAGGAAAAATGTGGATACAAGCAGATTCTCAAGAAGAGTGAGTGTATCAGAAAGGAACAGAGGTACTTCTCAGTGATACTATTGGTTTTATTCGTGACTTGCCACCAGAACTGATAGATGCCTTTACTTCTACACTTGAGGATTCTATAGAGTCTGATATACTCTTTCATGTCGTTGATGCGAGTGATCCAAAGATAGATGAAAAAGTCCAGGTAGTTGACGATATACTTGAGCAAATACGAGCAACCCAGAAAAGAGTATATGTATTTAACAAAATTGATATGCTCCAGATATCTGAGCTTGCAGATCTAAAAATACGTTTTCAGGATAAAGACCCAATTCTCGTAAGTACACACTATAGGAGAGGATTTCAGGAAATAGAAAACCTCCTAAGAGACCTAGCATAATAAAAACTCCCATTTTGGGGAGTTTTTATTATTGTAAAAATAATTCTTACTCTGCGAGAAGTTCCTCAACGAGATCATTTACCTCGTCCTCGACATCATCTCATTCGAGCTTTTCTTCGATGATTTCTTTGAGAGCTATAAGCTGACCAAGGATTCGATCTTTTCTAGTTTCATCTATACTTTCATTATTTTCATATCTTTCGATAAGAGTGTCTATTTTTCCGAGTACTCTTTGGAGTTTTTCATCTGAGATTCTATCGAGTTTGTTTCAGAGTCTTTTTATAAATGAACTTCTGTACTTGCTGACAGTTTGACCTCTGGATTGTCTAAATTCTTTTCTGAGTTTTTGGTTTTCTCCTCTAAATTTTTGGTTTGTTTCATAGACTTCTTTTCTTTTTTCTAGGAGTGTAGCAGCCTCACCGTCAACACCAACTATTTCTTGAGTTTGGGTAAAATGCTCTTTTACTAACTCGTCTATTTCTGCTCTGAGTTCTTCTCTTTGTGACTCATTTTCTGTCTCTTTTAGTTCTTTTCTGAGTTCTTTCATCTCGTCTCTAAACTCTTTTTTGAGTTCAGACAATTCTTCTCTTTGTTCTTCAGACAGTGTTTTTTTGAGTCCTTTGTAGAGTCCCTTGTTTTTTCCTTTGAAAGAAGAACGATTTTTGAGTGTTTTTTCTCTGTTGTCTTTTATCTTTTTAAACTTTTTCTTTTTGTCATCTTCGTCTTCGTCTTCGTCATCATCTTCGTCATCATCTTCGTCTTCGTCTTCGTCATCATCTTCGTCTTCATCTTCGTCTTCGTCTTCGTCTTCATCTTCGTCTTCGTCATCATCTTCGTCTTCGTCATCATCTTCGTCTTCATCTTCGTCATCGTCTTCGTCATCATCTTCGTCTTCATCATGACAATGGTATCATCAACTTACATTGTCATTATGACAATCTTCGCTATTGAGTCTTCATTCATGTGCAGATACCTGTAGTCCCAAAGTAAATATAATAATACTCACAAAAAGAATAAAAAGCTTTTTCATAGTAAAAAATATTACAAAATATATGCGCTACAAGATACATTATACAGATATACAAAAAATACCAAAAAATTTCCTCTACATACTTGGCTTTTCGAGTTGAGGTATCTCTATCTCCCCTCAGGTCTGACCATCTGTGAGATTATAGACGTTTTTATCTATCTTTTTGAAGCTCTTTGACGAATCATTATAGTGGTTTATCACTGTTCCGAGGGAGTTTCATACTTTGGTATATCTCTCTTCAAAACGAGCAAGATCTTCTTGGAGTTTGATAACGTTTTTTTGTATATCTTTTGCTTGTTCTTCGATTTGGAGTGAACGCATTCATTGGATGACTGTTTGGAGATACGCGTAAAATCCACTTGGAGAACAGATAATAACTTTCTTTTTAAATCCGTACTGAATAAGTCACTTTGCATTTATGTCTCCAACTTTATTGATGAATAGATCATAGTACATTCCCTCAGCTGGTATGAGCATAAAAGCAAAATCAGTAGTTTCTCCATGAGGTTGTATGTATTTACTGGTTTCATCTATTCTCTGTTGTATGTCTTTTTTGAGTTCATTTGAGTATTTTTTTTGACTCATATCATCCTCACTTGCTATGAGTCTCTCATAGTTTTCATGGGGAAATTTTGAATCAATAGGAATAGTTTTTCCTCATATAAACAGTGCAGCGTCCACGATACCAACTCATTCCATAGTATATTGGAGTTTATACTGCTGGGGAGTAAATACATTTTCTAGCAGTTCTTTGAGGAAATATTCTCCTAGATTTCCTCTCTGTTTTGGGTTTTTGAGAACGTTTTCGAGCCCTCTGAGCTGTCCTCCTATGTCTTGGATCTGCTTATTGGTTTCTCCGAGCTCTGTTAGTTTTTTGGTAATATCTTCTATACGTTTATTTGACTCTTGACTGATTTTGCTACTTGTTTCAAATGTTTTGCTGAGATTTTCTGTGAGGTGTTTGTTTGATTCTGAGAGTTTACTATCTAAAAAACGATTGGTCTCAGTCATCTTTGTATCAAAGGTCTTGTTGAGATCAAATATATATTCTTGAATCATTTTCATTCCTGAGTTGTCTCTTGGTTGACTCAGTTTTAACAGGATGAGTATAGCGAGTACTATGAGTATGACGAGACCGAGTCAGAGTAGGGCAAATATCAGGAGTTGTAAGTCTATAACCATAAAAAATCAGAGAAAATAATAAAAATAGTATAAAGATTTTTTTGTAATTGATATATTTTTTGAGTTTTTTGACCGAGTGCTTCTAGATATGGTATCATAGAACAGAAACAGTAATACAAATATGGAAAACATAGAAGTACATAATACTCCGAGTGAAGATAAAATCCCTACTTCTCTTACGGAAGAGGAGCTTTTGGAGTGAGCTTTGATTGAGTCTTTTGAAAAATTTGGTAGTTACAATGACTTTGTTGTATCTGATTTTTTTGAAAAATACTATAAACTCGAAAAAAAATATAATAATTCCAAATGGCTGTGGGGGATAGAAGAACAAGACCAAATAAAAATCACAAAAAAGTCTCTAAGTGGAAGAGAGACAGTACTATATCTCTGACCTGCAAGTGAGTGACAGAGAGATCCTGATGTAGAAAAAATACAAAGAATGCTCTTAGCTCTTGGGTATATAAAAAGACAGGATTTTGATCTGAGTATAGAGAGATGAGGCAGTAGCTGAAGAGACGATACCGATGTCTCTTATCGGGGAAGGCTCTGAAATCACGAAGGAAAAGCTATAAAAGAACTCCAATCAGACAACCATGTACGCGTTGATGGAGTCGTGGGAGAGGTGACTTCATATGTTATGTACAGGAAAATGTTTGACCTATTTCACCGTATGCCAGGATCTCAGGTGAGCACTGAAATCTGGGAACTGAAAAATACTATATCTCCACCCTGAGAGTAGTAGTTTTAGTAGTTCGTCTCGACCTCAGTTTCGATCTGATAGATAATAAAATCATTATCATTTACTTTTTCTCACCCGAGTTTACGGCCGAGTATCTCTATCGTATCACTTCCAGTAATGAGATTTGGAGATATGTTTGGGAGGATTACAGCGAGTTTTTTGTAGTCTCTCTTTATCGCTATAACTCCGTTTTTTACAGGATCGAGTTTGCGTAGGATTGCTTCATCTATGATCTTTCTATTTGTAATCGTATCAACACGTATCTTTATATCGTCTTTTTCTGTAGGAGTTATTTTTCCAAATCTCTCATCCATAGTAGCTGCTTCCATCGTATTTGCGATGAGTTCTTCTATGATATTGTTTTGTATTTCTTTTATATTTCCTGCACTTCCTCTGACTTCTCCGTTTTTATAGAGGGTAACAAAAACGTTTCACTTTTTGTCGTGGAGTGTGATGTCGGGTATCTTGAGTTCCTGGACTTTTGGAGCTATGAGTCTTGAGAAATAATGATCTAGAACCTGTTGTACGATATCAATCATGTGTTTGTGTATTATAGGATGTAGTATTTTTATAGTGCGTTTTTTTCTTCTTCTTCTCTTTGGAGTTCTTTTTCTTCCACTTCTATTTGATAAAATATATCTCCGAGTTGGTCGAGGTTTGTGTATTTGTGATAATAATAATACAAGAATTCAAATACTTGTTTGAAGAGGATGAGACAGGTATTTATAATTGGTAAAATAACTAGGAGAGATATGAGTTTAGCATATCCACTACTAAAACTCGTAAATATCAAAATAGTCACAATACTCGCTCCCATGACCCCGACAAAACTCGCATATATTCATAGGAGTATATATCTGTAGTTACTGAGAACTTCTATGATGATAGATGTCCCAAAAGCCAGTACAATAGAGTGCACTATAAATACGAGCATAATGTTATCATACGAGAGTATCCCTGTATAGATGTAGATGGGAGTGAGGAGTATGTAGGTGAGGATCCCAAAGAAGCTTATCTGTCAGTAGGTGATCATACTTTTTTTGTACCTCTCTGGATGTATCATCTCCATGATCTTGTAAGTCAGGAGTATCATAGCTGTAGTTGCTATAAATGTCACAAAGGACAGGATAAATGGAAACATTCCGTTAGTTCAAAGTCACAGTCTCGCTTGTTCAAATGTACCGGGTATTGAGATAATACTCGAAGAAGCAAAGACAATAATGAGTATAATAATACTTGCAATCAGACCAGCAATCAGCCCTCAGAGTGTAGTGAGACCGATATCTTGGAGTTGTATTTTTCTTGGACCAAATGACATATGTGAATGGGATTTAGGAGATAGAGTTTAGAGTTGATCGTTTTTGTAGTGCCAGTATATGAGACAGAGGGCTCATAGAGAGATCCATATATCAGCGATGTTGAGTACTGAAAAATACTCAACACTGATGAAGTCAAGAACCTTTCCTTCTAGGATCCTCCCACTTGCGTTTCACAGTGCTCATCCTATGATGAGCGAAAATCACAGATCGTAGAGACTGTATTTTTTAGGAGGATTCTTATGAAAATAATAGCAAATTATTCAAAAAATCAAGAAAACAGTGAGAGTCTGTAATAGAATCGTTGGTACGTAGAGAGAAAAAGCTATTCCCGTGTTATATACTTTTTGCAGAGAAATAATTCCAGGAATAACTACGAGTTCAGAAGAGAGACTATTTTCTACAATACCTTTTGATATCAGATCAATAGCCAAAAATAAAAATGTAGTAATTGTAAAGTATATATGTTTCACAAATATTGTTGCTTAGAGGTTTTCTGAGTAGTATCTTACTCAAGAGCTATAAAAAATACAATATTTCTCCATATATTTTCTCCTATGAAACATTCAAAAAAAGGGCTTACTCTTGTCGAACTAATTATCGTTGTCGTCATACTCGGAGTACTCGCAACTATAGGAACAGTTTCTTATACTTCCTATATAGGAGGATCCAGAGATGCAAACCGTCTTACCCAGATGTCAGACATCCAAGATGGACTGAGTCTCATGAGTGTTTCTCGAGCACTCCCAAAACCAGAAAATAGCATTGATATACTCGCAGGATCAAACGTCATATGATTCCAGTGATATGCGTGAGCTGGAGTACTCTCAGTTATAGGTTACCAAAATGGAGGACAAGACCCCCAGGATGATACTTTTTTTACCTACTATACGGATGTATCGAGAAAATCATTTCAGTTACTATGATTTCTCGAAGAACAACCTCAGATTAGTTACCTCCCTGTAGAGCAATCTTACGCAAATGGTATAGATTATTCTTTTCGTTTTCCTGCTGTTGTTGGAAATAGACTCGGAGTACTTGTAGAAGATGGGACGAATACTCCTGTTCAAGAGATTCCTTCTCTTGCTTCGGGATTTAACATAGCAGGGACGAGTGATACCTACAAATCCTACTATACAACAAGTGAGTTTTTACGTGGAGATGGAGATATTCTCTCCCAGATACATCCAAAATGAAGTTGTAAACGTCTCCTAGACCTCTCCCGTCATAACGGAAGTGGGGTATACAGGATCAATCCTACATGAGCCCAGGAGATACAAGTATACTGTGATATGGAAACCGATGGAGGATGATGGACTTTGGTGGAATATCAAAAATTTGAACCTCGTTGAGGAAGACCTATAGATTGATCTAAGTTTTTAACAACTGCAAGAAATTCAACCTCTGTTTTATTTACACATCAAGATAATGATGTAAATACCTCCTCTAGTCTCTCTTATAGATGAGCAGTCAAAGCACAACTTATAAACCCAAGGGAGATAACACTAGACTTTTCTGATAGAGGATCTTGTCAACAGATAGAATATGAAAATATAGTAGGAAATTTTTTATCCTGAGATAAATACATGTTTCCTAAAGCAGTTTGACTTATAACTGGAGGAGATCATCATGGTCTTTCATGATTTTCAAATTGTTTCTCAGGTTGATTAACAGGTATAGTGAATTCTCCATCTAGTAATAACTCAAGATACTTTTGAAATCTTTCTACTGGAGCACCTAACGGAAGATTAGAAGGATACTATGGTATATGGTTTCGTTAATAGAGATTATTTGAGTTTTCCAACTACGATTCCATTCTTTTTCATATCTCCTCAGATAACTTCAAAATTATCTTGACTACATTCGATATAGTTTTCACTCCATCCTGAGAAATACTCTCAGGTTTTTTTTTCGATGAGTACTTTGAGTGATTTTCATCTTTGAGAATCTATAAACTCTTGCCTATTTTGCTCTCCCAGTTCTAGGAGACTATTCATACGCTCTTTTTTTGTGTTTTCTGGAACTTGCTGTTTGAACTTCCCAGCTGGAACAGACTCTCCCATAGTATGCGCAGAAAAAGGGAATGCGTGGAGTTTGGTTATTTTATAATCTTTTACGAGATTATAGGTATCTGTGAAATCTTCTTCACTCTCTCCCGGAAACCCAACAATGATATCGGCTCAGATTCCTATATCAACTCTATCCTCACGTTTTATATTTCTCGTTTTTTTGAGAAGCTTTTTCATGTACTCCCCATCATAGTGACGAGCCATAGATTTGAGGATATTTGACGATCCAGATTGGATAGAGAAATGAAAGTGTGGATAGATACGCTCTTCTGCAAGTATTGTTATTACTTCGTCAGTGATAAACTCTGGTCAGAGAGAAGATATACGTATACGGGGGATAGAGGTGTTATCGAGGATATATCTGAGTAGCTCAGCAAAACGTGACTTGTTCCCTCATTGTTCTCCATTTTTTATTACATCAGATGAAAAATTTTTGATGTCATGAGTATTTTCGAGTCACCAGGCAGAGAGATTGACTCCTGTGAGAACGACTTCTTTTCATCCTTCTGATTCAAACTCGAGTATTTCCTCTACGATATCCTCAGCACTTCTATAGTAGTGTCTTCCACGTTTTACCACTGTCAGACAAAAGGTACAAAAACTATCACATCATCCTTGTATCAAGATAAACTTTTTAGTATAGATTTGAGTTTTTTGTGCTTGTTTGAGTTTTTCTATAGCCTTCGCCCCTAGCTCCTCTCCCAGAGGGAGAGGAGAAGATTGTAGCTGCTTCTCTCCTGGTAGGAGAGATTGAGAGAGGTGTTGTGTGGTAGATTCTTGTGGATTTATCGGAGCTTCATCCAGTACTTCTATTGTATCTTCTGCATGAGCGAGTTCTGGATATAATTCAAAAAAATTATCCTGAGCCTTTCCATCCTTGAACGCTCCACATCCTGATATGTATATCTTTTGATTATTTGTGATGTTTCTGAGTTCTTTTTTTACGAAACGTACCCATTTGCGTTTGGCACTATCAGTCACGACACAACTCGCCACAAAAGTCCCAGTTTTATCTGCGAGATACTGGGAATTTAGCCATCTATCAGTATAGTATTTATTGACCTTGCAGCCAAAGACCTTGTATTGCATCTATGTATTTTAAAAATCTCTGGTATTGTATAGTTTTTTGTAAAAAGTAAAGAGTTCTACTTTCTCATTTTTCCAGTACCCAGTAGACTCTTTGCTATTCCGTCTTTTATTTTTATGATTCCTGCGAGGATAGTGTTTCTATGGATTTGGTAGTAACCATCAGGGAAGTCACTTGCGTCCAGGAGCATTTCTTTTCACTTGAGAAGTACACTTATAGATGCGTCATCTACTGAGATACTATTTTTTGTAAAGAGACCAAAGCTGGTTCCAACAGAAAAGTAAGGTTCAAATATTCCTGATTGAAGTTTTCCTATTTTTACTCCAGTTTTAAAGAGGAAGAAATTTTCCCAGAAAAAATCTATATTCTTTTCTGCGTAGTATATTTCATTTCGATAGCTGTAGTATTTTCCTGACAGACTCAGTTCAAAATTTTCTGATAGAAATGTATTGATCGTACTCTCTGTAGTGTTTGAGAGTTTTTCAAATCCTTGTGGATTATTTTTAAATACTTTTTTCTTCTTTTCAGGAACAGGGGAGGTCTTTACTATTTTTGCGACAAAAAATCCACCAGTATTATTTTTGTGAGGCCACGCACGTATGAGAGGAAAGTTATTTTTTTTGTCTAGAAGCGCGATAGAGAAATAATCTCCATAGTTATCTGTGAGTTTGTTCAGTATCTCCTCGTTTTCGAGTCTGTTGAGAGTACAGGTCGAGTATATGAGTTCTCCTCAGACTTTGAGAGAGATAAGAGCATTTTCGAGTAATTGAAACTGGAGTTTTGCGATACGTTTTATATTTTTGAGGTTCCAGTATTTGAGCGCATCATCGGACTTGTACGCTGTCCCTTCTCCACTACATGGAGCATCGAGCAGGATCTTGTCAAATACCTCTGGATAGTTTCCAAAAAATCTCCCATCAAAGTTCGTAATGTATACATTTTTTGTGCCGAGTCTATCAGTATTTTCATGGAGTTGTCTCATACGGGACTTATCTATTTCGTTTGCGATAATTAGAGAGTTTGGATAATACTCTGCGAGTTGCGTTGTTTTTCCCCCAGGGCTAGCACTCATGTCCAGAATAGTGTATTCTCAAGTATCGACTTGATCTCCAGACATATAAAACGGACTACTACTTGCTGCGAGTTCCTGCACATAAAAATACCCTGCGATATGCTCCAGAGTATTTCCCAGAGCGATAGAAGTATCTTCTCTATCGATATAAAACATATTGTTTCACAGGGGGGTTTCTACCAGAGTCCAACCATTAGTTTTTGCGAGTTGTTTGAAATCTTCTATAGATATTTTGTTGGTATTGACCCTAATAGTTTTTTTGAGAGGTTTTTCTAATGCCGTTTCAAAGTCTTGCATTTCTCTGGGAGAAAACCCAAAGGTTTCACAGATGTAGTCTAGGAAGTTTTGTTTCATTGTAGTACTTTTCTTCTTATTAATATGTATATTACTAGTCAGAAATCGAAAGTGATTATTGCTATTTGATGTCATGTTGTTAGGAAACTATAATTTTCGATAGCTAGAAGTGAGAGTATGTAGATAATACCACTTGTGGCATACATAACAGTAGTTTCTTCAAATGGTCTATTCCATGTTTTTCTGTACGTTGGAAGTATTGCAAATAGATCTATAAGAATTATAAGTATAACTGAGATAAATGGTTGCTTAAATACAGCCCATGAAATCAATGCTAAAATACCTCAGGTTAAGAAACATTTATCTGAAAAAGTTATATTTTTTTCGCCATATCTATACGCAAGTAAAAACACTACGAAACAACATATAAAACTTGCTAAAATAATGTATGTTCATGCTCCTCAGCCGTTTTCTTTTTGTATAAAAAAGGTTGTTCATAGTCATAGAGTAAAAATAAGCCATGTAAAAACATGAGGCTTTGTGTTTCATTTTTTTATACTCCAAAAGTAGTGTATAAATGATCATATCGTGAGTATGATACCAGTGAACGCAAATATGAGTTTTAATTCCATTATTTATTTTCTAAAACTTTCAAGTATTTCTTTTGCTATATCTCTTCCACCCATACCAAAAGCAAGTCCCAGAGAAATAGTAAGAGTCGTGATAAAACCGATAAATAGAGCGTTGATAATAAACTGATCTACTATCTTTATATAATTGAGCATAATCATCAGCGTAAAAAAGAGTATGATGATCTTTGCTCCTGTTGCGATGATTTTGCTGGTTCTGTCTTTTGTGAGCTCGAGAGCCTGGTAAACTATATCATGTACTGAGTTTGCAAATCTGAGACCAAAAAAACCAATCAGTATACCGACAAATAGACTCGGAAGATAGGCAATGAGATCTTGCATAAATTGTTCTACTTCCGTGATGCCTATAACTACGACTGCAGAACGAAAAAACAGAAGAAATATATAATACGAAATAGCCTTTGCGGTGATTCTATCATAACGAACTTTGCTGACTTTTTCTTCTTTTTCTTCTTTTTTTTCAGCATTGTCATCAGGATTTTTGTCGACCATCTGGGTAGTTTTTTCTTCGAAACCATCCCAGAGTTTTTCTATCAACTCGAGAATACTAAACTTCCAAAATAGGTAAATTATGAGTCTATAAATCCCATAAGAGACTATTGTTCCCAGTATGAGTATACTTATAGCACCAATTACTTTCGGTCAAAACACCTCTGCTTCTGACGCAAAAGTGATGTAGATTTCATGAAATATTTGTAGGATTTTGTCGATGTTCATTTGTAGATAGAAACGTGTAAATACTATATTTAAATATACTCTGACCAGTCTGAAAGGCAAAAATAAATTTGACTCTTTTATAGCTCATCCATATACTTCTGAGGCTAAAATCTGCGGGGGTAACATAAAAGAGTGAGTGTACTAAGGCTTCAACCCTTGGGTGTGCCAGTTCAAACCTGGTCCCCCGCTCCAAGAAAATTTGAAAATTAAATCGTTTGAAAGAGCGATTTTTTTGATATAAGGATGTGGAAAATATAATGAATGGGTTTGGACTGAGAAAAAGAAACAATATACTGTAAATATGAAAATACTACTAGATACATCTTCATTTCGTCATAATACCTTAGAAAATAATTATGAAGGTACTTATAGAATAGCTGGACTACAGGCAAACATTGATACTCAAGAACACATACAATGAGAGGATTATTTATCTTTGATTCATACACAAAGACACATTCATAAAATCAAAAGGAGTTGTCAAAATAGTAAAATTCTTGCAGAAGTACAACTCACTCCTGAGAGTTACAATGCGGCTTGTAGAGCTGTTGGTTTATCGATACTAGCATCACAACAAAATGATTTTGCAATTGTTCGCCCACCATGACATCATGCTTTTCGTGAGTTAGCTTCTTGATTTTGTTTTTTTAATAATATTGCAATAGCAGCTCAAAAACTTGTAAATGAGTGAAAGAAAGTTGCTATAATAGATATAGATGGACATCACGGAGATGGTACTCAAAGAATATTTTTTGAAACAGACCAAGTATACTTTACCTCAATTCATCAGGTAGGAGTATTTCCATGAACTGGATACCAGTATGAAACATGAAGATGAAAAGGAGTATGATACACTAAAAATTTTCCACTTGAGAAATGAGCAAGTGATAAGGACTTTCTCTATGCTTTCGATGAGGCATTGTCTCATATAAAGGACTTCAACCCTGATATTGTGGGAGTGTCTGTAGGATTTGATGGATACTATAAAGATAGAGCCTTAGGTATGGACTTTTCACTTGAACTATATAGGGAAGTATGAAAACGCTTTTCACAGAATTTTGAAAATATATTTGCGGTTTTGGAAGGAGGGTATCATGAAGATATAAAAGAGTGTATTGATATGTTTTTAGATGGAATTAATTCTTAAAGTATTAATTTATGCTAGGTTGATTCAAGAAAATATGTTGAAAATCTTCACTGGAATGAATATAAAAATACTTTATAAGATTTAGACTACGTAGCAAGGATAGAATCAGTATATATATCTATCTTACTTAAAAATGATGAGATCTTCAAAATGTTGAATTTTATTCGATAATATTGGTTTTAAGCTAAAAACTAAAAATGATATGAAAAGTCTATTTACCTTGGATTTGGCAGGAAAACAGTCTAGATTAATATGATGGTAGTAAATTTGAACTAGACCTGGGAGTTAGTATATTTTAATTACGATTATATAATAATATTATTCTATGTTTCATAGGTTTAGAAAAATATTTTGACTTTGTTCAAGATCAGGAAGATTACAAGATGAGAGAATAAGTAGCTTTACTCGAGAGATTCCAGAGAAAGCGAGAATTGAGAAAGAAGAGTTTGTGAAAATAAATACACGAACGACTCACCCTATAGAAATAATCTCCCAAGAAGGTATTGATATACTTTGTTCGAAACTCTGATGAAAACCATTTTGGCCTCAAGGTGTTGAAGTACCAAGGTGTAATGCCTGACATCATCATTCGTTTATTGCTCAGATAATAAGTGATGATATTCCAAATTTTCCTAAAAGTAAGATTATATATTTTCATTATTGTGAAGCATGTTCAAGGAATGGAAATATGTCTTGGTGACAAATAGATGAAATAAAAGATAGATATGCAATTACTATTGTAAATAAATATGATAAATTTTCATGTCAAAAGAGTGAAAGAATGGAAGGCGCAGAAGTTATGAAAGAGTGAAAAATAATTTTTTCTTCACGAGTAGAAACTGTAAGTTTAGAAGAAGCTGAAGTAATTTCAAAGTCACCTAATATACCTGATATAACAAGACTTATGTTAGATGATCTTGATGAAGAGGACAAGATATATAACTATTGAGAATCGAAACTTTGAGGATATCCATCATGGTTACAGGGCTATGAAAATCCATGAAATAATTTTAGATTTGCTTTCCAATTATCTGGAGAAATATGCCCTGATACTTCATGGTGTAATGGTAATGTATATATATTTGTTGATTTTAATAAAAACGTATGAGAGTTAGTACTTCAAACTACATAAACGAAATAGAACTAATATATACTTATCTAACTACAAAATGATTAGGTTTCTGTGAAGTGGAATGCTATTTTGGTGATATTGGCTTCAAATTAGAGACTAAAAATGCAATGAGAGAGGAGTATACTCCAGATTCTGTAGATATATTTGCAAGTACATGATGAGAATCCGTTCATTTTGGAATTAATAGAAAAACAAGGCAGGTTAATATTACAGTACCTTGATGAAATATTAATAACGTAATTATTGCGAACTCATTCGAAGATTTTATTCAAATTTGGAGTAAGTATGGATTCTTTCCCTTAGAACAGATAGCTTATGACTTGAATGATATTTTGTACTATTATCATTGATATGAAGCTAATTTTGATGGAAATAAAGTTAACCTTGAAATTTTCCCTCATGAAAAGAAGCTACTTCAAGAATTAAGACAGGTCTATAATTATGATATTAAAAAAGTGGATGATATTAAACAATATCTGTACAGGATAAATGATTGAAACAAAGAAGTAATCGACTTTTTTAATTCTTGTAATTAATTATGCCTGACCATCTCAATTCTCACTTCCTTCATTAGAACGCTCCAAGAAAACTTCGAAATCCAAATCTCTAGAAATAGGGATTTTTTTTGATGCATGAAAACTACTTATATTTACGTCCTTATTTTTCTTCTTAGTTAGTAAATTTTCATAAAACATCTATACTCATTATAAGCAATTCTACTATGAATATTAATTTTAAAAATGGATAATAAAATACAAGATATAAGAACCAAAAAGCTACTTATATCAAATATACTCTTTAGATCAGCGACTTTGGTCTCTCAAATATTTTTAAATATATTTCTCTTTAAAAATATTTGAGAGAATAGAGAAGAGGTAGGATAATATATACAAAAACTTGATATAACTCCAGTGAGGCTATCCAAATCATTATATATGGTAAATGATTTTGGAGATGCGAGAAAAATATTGAAGAGTATTATAAATACTTTGAAGGTGAAGTCTGGTTATACACCTGCCAATAATAAACAGGAATTACTTTACAAATATATAATATTTCTTATGATATAAGAATGAAACTTCAAAATTGATACATGTTACCAGAATTTTCTTGAGAGTTTTCTTGATACTCCTGACATAAAGATAAGAGCTCAAATATATCTTTAGTCCCTACGGGCTGAATATTAAAGAAAGAAAAAAATAGGAGTAAAAAAAGGTCTATACACGAACTTGTTTCTCTTGGTGCTTGGAATAGATTGTTAGAGTTTCATAGCACCGAAGGACTTGATATATCTTCCCCAGCTCCGTATGGAATGGATAAAGATGGTCGAATTTTTATGCAGTTTTTAGAATGAGTAAGTTCAGATAGGCTATTATCAGATAATTATGATAGCAGTTGACACGCATTATCTAAGAAGGATATTCGTATGGATTTTTCTAGAAGGTTATGAAGAATACTACGTATAAAAGATATAGAATGATTAGTTCATTGAGATTTTCAGTTACGTCACCTTATCCATAATGTAAATGGGAGAAGTCTGTGAGTTATTGACGTAGAAAACTCTAAACTAGACGCTTCTAAAGTCCAGGAAGAGAGTAGGGTTATCAGGGAACAGATAGATGCTACATTTAGACAAAGTCCAAGACTTAAGCGATATATGGCAAGAAGTATTGAAGAATGATATTATAGTGATATTGATGAAACACCTATACTTTGAGATATTGCTTTGCAGTTAGAGAGTGAACTAGGTTTTCATGATGAACAAATAGGAAGGCTACTCAGAAGATAATTTCTTTAGACATACGAGTCCTATAATATCCTCCTAAGTATAATTATTCCCCGAGGATATAGGGTAGCTTGGGAGTATGCTACAGTTTTTAAATATGTTGTTAAACTTCAGAGCGTTATTTACACCACTACAAAATACACCAGAAACACCCCTGCAATCCAGAGAGCTTCAAGTACCATAATCAGCATAGGTTTGTATCCAACGTTGAGAATCTGCCTCAGATGAGTTTTCATCCCGATAGCTGTAATAGCTGCTATGAGTGCGTACTTGGATACAGTCTCTGCAGTATCTGATATGAAAGGAGGGATGTTTATGATACTATTTATGATCATAATAGATATAAAAGCTATCAGAAAAAACGGGAAGATAGTTGCTTTTTCTCCTGATCAGTTTGATGTATTTTTTCCGGCAAAAAAAACAAGAGCAAGAACTATAGGCACCAGAAGAGAAACTCGAATAAGTTTTGTCAGTACAGCCATATCACCTACCTCTGGAGATATAGAATACCCAGCACCTACAACCTGAGCCACATCATGTATACTTCCACCTAGAAATACACTACTTTCTGTGTAGCCGAGGCCTATAGCCATAGTAAACATAGGATAGCTCACCATAGCTACAGTTGAGAGAATAGTTGCTCCGATAATTACTAGGAGCGTGTTTGTTTCTTTTTCTTTACTTTCTGGTAATACTGATGAGATAGCGAGTGCAGCAGATGCACCACATATACCCGTAGCCCCTCAACTGAGTATTCCAAACTGTTTTGAGATTCAAAACGTTTTTGAGAGAATTACTCAGAGATATACAGTCGAAACTACTGCTCCAACTAGTACTATACTTGTTTGCCATCCGAGTGATAGGATATCAGAAAACGCTATCCTAAAACCGATAAGAGCTACTCAAAACCTGAGTACCTTTGATGCAGTCCACTCTATGCCCGTCTTACAGAGAGTGTTTCTATGCACAAATCATAGTGACATCCCGAGTAGTAGAGCAATGAGCATAACAGGAATACCAAAACTCAAACTCAGACAAAGAGCCAGCACAGTGATGATGGTAACTGCTACGAATCATGGGATGATGTTCTGTATCTGGAGTATTATTTTTTTCATATATTATGAGAGAGATATATGTTTGTATACTATTTTTTTCTGATGACAATACAATAGTTGTATATACTTTTATATACATATTTTTTTAAGAAACTTCCCGAAATAAACTTGCTGATTCCCTAGTAGAACAGTATACTATAGGAGTATGGACACTGTGTATTTTATCAAATCATTATGATATTATGACTTCCAAAGATAGAGCGATTTTGAAAATAGGAGATCAGAGTTGGGATTTTCCTATTTATCATGCAAGCATAGGTCCTCGTGTAGTAGATATCGCTTCTCTGTATAAACAAACAGGGATATTTACTTTTGATTCTGGTTTTACTTCGACAGCATCATGTGAGAGTCGTATTACTTTTATAGATGGTGACAAGGGAACACTGTTATATCGTGGATACGCGATTGACGAACTCGCTGAAAAGTGAGACTTTCTAGAGACATGTTATCTCCTCTTGCATGGAGAACTCCCAGATAAATCCCAAGCAAAGGTATTTCGTGAAAATATTTCAAAACACAATACACTACCAGAGCAACTGCATAACTTCTATACAGGTTTTGATCGTGACGCACATCCTATGTCTATGATGTGTGGAGTTGTATGAGCCTTGTCAGCAAACTACCATAATTCTATGGATATCTCTGATGCATCAGATCGTATGCTTGCGTGTATGCGACTCATCGCAAAAATACCAACTCTTGCTGCGATGACCTACAGACATCATATAGGAGAGGAGTTTGTTTCCCCGAGAGGTGACCTGGATTATGCTTCAAACTTCTTGTATATGTGTTTTTCAGGTGAGAGCAAAGAGTATAGTGTAAATCCTATTATAGCTCGCGCGATGGACAAGATATTTACACTGCATGCTGATCATGAACAAAATGCTTCTACTTCTACAGTACGTCTCGCAGGTTCTTCTGGTGCCAATCCATTTGCGTGTATTGCATGAGGGATTGCGTGTCTTTGGGGAGCAGCTCATGGAGGTGCCAATGAAGCAGCGCTGAGTATGCTCGAAGAGATAGGAACCGTAGACCGTATACCAGAATACATCAAACGCGCAAAAGACAAAAATGACCCATTTCGTCTGATGGGTTTTGGTCATCGCGTTTACAAAAACTATGATCCACGTGCAAAAATCATGCAACAAACAACCCATGAAGTTCTAGAAGAACTGGGAATCAAAGATGATCCAACACTTGCTGTTGCTATGGAACTCGAGCGTATTGCACTGACAGATGAATACTTTATCGAGAGAAAACTCTATCCAAATATCGATTTTTACTCAGGTATCACACTCAGAGCTCTTGGATTTCCTAGTAGTATGTTTACCGTACTATTTGCTCTTGCCCGTACTGTAGGGTGGTCAGCACAATGGAAAGAAATGATCGAAGATCCAAAACAAAAAATTGGTCGTCCACGTCAGTTGTATACAGGGGAGACGGTTCGTGAGTATGTGAAGGAGGAGGAGAGGTAGTTCTTAGATAAAATATTTAAATAATTTTCATAAAATAGAATGTTAAGGAATTTTTTAAGCACTTTTCATAAATTGCCAACTTCAAATAAGTCTATGGTGTATCTTATGTGGATATATGGTATAGGAATGATTATTACGAATATATTTGTAAATATATATATATTTCAAATCAATCAATCTTTTCTAGATGTAGTTATCTATAATATCTTATTTTATACGAGTACCTTTGTCGGATTCTCAGGAATATGATGGTACATGTCATATAAGTGAAATGACATAAAAAATATGTATTATATAGGCTATTTTCTTTTTATAATATCTTTTATTTTACTGTTTGTATTATCGGGAGATATAAAGGGAGTATATATTTTTTCTATATTGTATGCACTCTGAAATGGGGCTTTCTGGAACTGAGTACATAGTCAGGAATTACAAAATATAAAAGATAAAAATAGAGACTTTTATTCTTCATCTATATCAGCATGACTTAATATTATAGATATTATAACTCCTCTTTGAATAGCTGTAATTTTCTACCTCTCAAAAGTCTTAGTAATTGAGGGGTATACTATACTTTTTTGATTTTTACCTTTAGTTTATCTGTTATCGTTCATTTTTATATACAGAATAGATTCCTACATTCCATCTAGTATTGACTATAAAGACCTCAGGAACTTCTTTTGTATGAGAAAATATAAATTTGGGCATCTATATTTCTTTATAGGTTGACTTAAAACAGGGTTTAAGAGTGTTATCCTAGCTATTATAAGTATTACTCTACTTAAGAATGAAATAAATGTAGGTATACTTCAATGACTGCTAGCGTTTATTTCTAGTTTTGTTATCGTCCACTTTTCGTTTAAGAGAAACTCTGATAATAGATTCTACTATTTAACGATTATTGGAATATTTTCTTTTATAAACCTTATAATATTTACTCTCTTTTTCAATATTACGTATTTTATAATCTTTTCTTTGATATCAATATTTTTAGACTCTATGTACAGAGTATCAGAACATACATATGATCTTTCTCTTATGGATAATATAAAGACAGGAGAATCTGACTTTTACCCTGCTATGGTATTGAGAGAAGTTCTTCTATGGTGATGAAGGATAACAGCATTAGTATTACTTTTCTGTATATCTCTTTATAGTTGATTCGCTATTGAAAATATCCTAAAAATTGGTCTTACTTTGATGGGTATTACTTTTCTAATAAAGATAGTAACTATATATTGATGGGAGAAGTATGAAAGAGATTTATAGGATATCTGGTTCTATTTTCTAGATTCTAGATTTTATTCTCCCCAAAGCATAATAATCTCTGATAACTTCTCCACCACACCTATAAACCTTAGACGTTTTTTATTAGGTATATTTGTTGAGGTGTTATCTAAAAAATAACAATTCTAGGGACATCTAAAATGAGACTCTTCTACTCAAAATATCAGGTGAGTCCAGATACTGTTGAGTGACGAGAGACTCGTATTCTTCTGAGAGTATAGGGATTTTCTATGAGATCTTGTACTTTATTTGTACCAGCTTGTGTCGTAAATCCATAACTATACCCACACTCCCTAGATACTCTTATAGCTTCCTGATTGTACTTTCCAGCAGGATAGATGATAGTATTTATAGATATATCTAGCAGTGTTTCTAGGTCTTTTTTGCTGTCACAGAGTTCACGAGATAGATAGTGTTCACTTAGGCCTCTGAGATCTAGATGACGATATGTATGTCCGATGATCTCAAAAAGAGGGTCTGCACTTATCGTTTGCAGTTCAGTTGGAGTAATGAAGTTATAGTACCTCGGCTCTTGCGTGAAATCAGATATAATTGAGAGATGGAACTTGATACCGTATTTTTTTGCGATAGGATAGAGTTTAGTAAAGTTGTCATCCCATCCATCATCTGATGTAAGTATAACGAGGTTTTTATGAGGATAACAATCAATGTTTTGAAACTCTTCTAACTCAGATAGCAATATAATTTCTATTGTGTCATCTTGCTGTAGCTCTTGGAACTTTTGCATTTGGGTTTCAAAATTTTCTGTAATAACAGCATTGTTAATAAAAGTAGCATTTGGATTATCCCAGTTTTTGTCTCGTATATAGTGATACATATACGTATATATAGTGACATCATCTGATGATACGCATTGTTTTTGTAGAGTAGCTGTTTCTTGTGTTATTTCTTCTATATCTTGAGTGACTAGACTTTGTGTATCTGTACTTGTAGAAATTACATGAGTATCGCGATTCATGTATCAAATAAACACTATAATTACGAGAGGAACGAGTAAGAGATATTTGTTCATAGTTTTTCTCCCTATCCTTCCCAGGGAGTGATAATCTCAGACAATTTCTCCATCCCATCTATAAACCTTGGACGTTTTTTATCTGGACCATACACGCTCAGGTATTTTCCCCACGCATCATTACAGAAATCATGAAGTTTTTTGTTATCTGGATTAGCACGTTTGACTGCCTCTATCGTGAGAGAAAAGTGAATTCCTGGATCATAGAGTCCATGAACTCTTCCACTTTCACTTTTTTCTTCATGTCCATCTAGCAGTCTATCGAGCATACTATCAGCAGTCCCGAGTAGCATCTCGAGTATCTCCCTACCATCTATGGTGTGCATAAATGATTGAATCCCCATACCATGAGTTGCCTTGTATCCCATTGCGTCCCAGGTGGAGAGTGTGTTTGCATCAGATCCAAGTTGCTTGGTAACTTGTGTTGTAAAATCCAGAAGTATCTTTGGAGCTCCAGCGAGGAGGTCTGTCCCACGGTCTCCATCGAGATCAGTAGTGAGATAGATAGTATCTTGTTTTTCTATCATGTCAGATAAGAGCATAGGGTAACTATAATCTGCGATTATTTCATCTGCTTCTCCTTGCCAGTTTTCCATTCCATCGAAAAAATCACTAGGAAGGAGTTCGAGAATAGTATCGATACGCTCTTTGTGTTCTTCGTAGTAGTTTACCTTATATTGACGTTTGATCTCGATTGATGTTTTTCATACCATATAACGAAACAATCCTGCCATGATCCCATCTTCCATAGCTTGAGTTGGTTTGATAGAAGCTCTCATAACAGTTGCGTATTTTCCCTGACGCTCATTGAGCAAATCCAGAGCTTTACGAACAGCGTATGCTATACGAACTCCATCAGTATTCATCTCTGAGTGGATGATTCATTTTTTATTTACTTCAAATGCTTCTTTATCTTGAGAATACGGAAGCATTGGCATTACGCGAACAAAGGCAATTTCTTTCCCTTGCGCAAACTCGAGAGCGCGAACATTGCAATATACTTGAGCATCTGTTCTAAGTCTGGCATTTCCAGATTTTCCAGCAACAACGACACTCTTACCACTTCCATCATCTACAAATATGTCTCCAGCTGTTGACCATTTTATTGCAACTCCATCTAGAGCAGAGAGCCATTTAAAAGGAGCAAGAGCAGTATCGTGACGATACTGTGCCATAGTTGGGATTCCATATCCTGGAAGTCCGAGTATTTCTATTGCCCCGAGAGTTGCGATAAGAGAAAACTTGTCAGTTATGGTATGGATAACTGGTTCAATATCACCTGCGTGATTTCCGAGTTTCCAGATAACAGCGTCAGGATGACCTGGTACTTCTATATCTGAACGATCTAGGATATTGTCTAGATGAGAAAAGAGTTTCCCTTTTCCTCCGTTTCGTTCTATTTGAGCTATGTCTAAGAGATCAAGTTTCATGAATAAATCGTTACGATGTAATATTTTGTTGTCCTAAGATACTGCGAACGGTCAGAGGAAGGATCCCCCCGTGCTGCAGTTGATCCATTTCTGCTCCTGTAAATACTGCGAGAGTTCCAGTAGCTTTGAGTGTTTCACCAGTATTTTTTTCTATAGAGATATTCATAGGAGCATTGGTTTCTATAGTGCTTTGAGGACGAATAGTAACGATCTCATCTCCCTGCAACTCAAGTGATTGCAAAGAGTTTCCCTCATCTAGGATAATAGGAAGTACTCCCATACCTATGAGATTTGATCTATGAATACGCTCCATAGACTCAGCAATAACTGCTTGTACTCAGAGCATAGCAACACCCTTTGCAGCCCAATCACGACTGGATCATTGTCCATATTCTTTTCCTCCAAATATCACAACAGGAGTATTTGTCTGTTTGTATTTTTCTGATGCATCTAAGAGAGACATTTTTTGTTTTGTTGGCCAGTAGGTTGTGTAGGCACCTTTGGTTCCATCATTGAGTATTTTGTTTTCAAACTGTGGATTCCCAAAAGTTGCACGTACCATAACGTTATGGTTTCCACGTCGAGCTCCAAGGACATTGAAATCAGTTTCTTCTACTCATTTATCTGAGAGATATTCTCAGGCTGGAGTATTTTTTGTAAATTTTCCTGCAGGACTAATGTCATCAGTGGTGACTCCGTCACCGGCAAGCACAAGTATACGAGCAGTATCTATACTCTGAGGTACTCCTGGTTCAGATAGAGTCATCCCATCCATAAATGAAGGACGTTGAACATAGGTACTTTTTGGATTGAATTCAAATGTAGGACTCTGGGATATCTCTAATTGGTTCCATTCAGGAGATCACTGAGTGAGGTTCTTGCGGTTGTTTACAAACATGTTTACCTGCACATGTTTCATAGCTGTTTCTAGTTCTTGTTGTGTTGGTATGAGATCGTTCATCATAACAGGATTTCCATCTGTATCTTCAAATACTGGTTCTGTAAAAGGATCCCAGTGAAACGTTCCTCTCAGAGCATAAAGTACTACGAGATAGGGAGTCGCGAGAAATTGCCCCTGTGTTTCTTTATGGACACGTCACTTGAAGTTACGATTTCCTGAGAGTACCGCACCAACTTTGAGATCACGATCATGTATTTGTGAGACGATATCTTCTGGGAGAGGTCCTGAGTTTCCGATACAGGTAGTACACCCGAAACCAACGATGTTGAAACCGATAGCATCGAGGTGCCTCTGTAGATCAGCAGCCTCGAGATAGTCAGATACAGTCACACTTCCAGGTCAAAACGATGTTTTTACCCATGGTTTGGCTTTTGCTCAGAGTTCGGCTGCTTTTTTTGCGACGAGACCTGCCATCATCATTCAGGCTACGTTTGAGGTATTGGTACAAGAAGTAATCGCAGCGATAACTACGTCTCCATTTTGAAGTTCTTTTTCGTCTCACTTGGCAGTTCAGTATGTCTTTAGAGCACGGTTTTTCATTTCACTGAGAGGAACATGTTGTTTTGGGAGTATTGGTCCTGACATTGCAGGCTCTACTGATGATAGATCGAGTTCAAGTTTTGAGCTAAACACAGTATTGTCATCTGCTCACTGCCAGAGCCCTGTTTCTCTTGCAAATACTTCGACAGACTCAGTATCACGACCTGTTTCTCTGAGGTAGGTAAGCGTCTGTTCATCGATAGGAAAATAGCCACAAGTTGCTCCATACTCTGGTGCCATGTTTGCAATAGTAGCTCTATCTCATACGGTCATAGAGGCAACACCTGAACCATAAAATTCTACAAATTTTGATACTACTCCATGTTCACGTAGAAGTGCTACTACTTTTAGGGTAAGATCCATAGCTGTAACTCATGGTTTGAGTTTTCCTGTGAGTTTTACTCCGACTACTTCTGGGATGTTCATACCTGTTGGTTGAGCGAGCATATTTGCCTCAGCTTCAAGACCACCAACTCACCACATCAGGCACCCTAGACCACCTCACATAGTTGTATGACTATCTGTTCCAACAACTGTGTCTGGTATCCAATTTCCATCACTATCCTGCAGTGCAACACTGGTAAAGTTTTCTATATTTACTTGATGACAAATCCCATTTCCAGGAGGAACAACTCCAAATTTTTCATAGGCTCAAGCTGACCACTTGAGGAGTTGATAGCGTTCACTGTTACGGTCCATTTCAAGACTTGCGTTGAGTGCAAGTGCGTTTGCAGTTCCAAAGTGATCTACTCCGAGAGAGTGATCAACTACGAGATCTACTTGATGCAATGGCTCTACCTGACTCGCATCTCCACCGAGTTCATTCACAGCATGACGAATAGCTGCGAGGTCTGCTGCTACAGGAACACCGGTAAAATCTTGTAATAATACACGGTGTGGTTGGTAGAGAACTTCTTCCCCTACCTGTGCACCACTTTCTATCCACTTGTGGTATGGCTCTATACCCCCTGTTGAGAGTGCAAGAGTGACAAGACTACGGGGGAGTTTTTGAGTTTTTGAACTTTTGAGATCTTCACTTTTGAGTCTAAATTTCATAATAATCCTGTTTATGATGTATAAAACCTTTTCAGTATCATTGTATACATAGAGTTTATTCTATCAATATAATTGTATTTTCTTAATTTTAGCTTAAAAGTATTTTTCAAAAAAGAGATGCTATATGATAGTATCTCTTTTTTGAAAAATAATTATGTAGCTAGCTATTTTATTTTTTTTGCTTGTTTTTAAACGATGTTTTTATAGTTCACTTGGACTTTTGTCTTGTATCTCTTTCCAGTTTGCTTCTGCTTTTGAGATCGCTCCTGGCATATCCTCTTTAAAAGCTGCACAAATCTCATCGTTTAGGTTAAAGTAGAGTTTTCCGTCTACGATTTCATATATACTTGGGTCGATATGAAACTTTTTGTTTACAGATACTCCATACGCGCACCATCCACCAAATTGTGGTACGTATTTTTCTGGATTTCAGTCAAACATCTCTTTATTTTCTTCAGAAGAGAAAAGATAAGTTTGTCCCATGTGTTCAGATGCAAGAGTTCCTGTTCCTTTCATAGGAGATCCTGAGAAGTATGATACTACATCATATCCATTTACTGCTGGAAGAGCATGTGTTTCGTGTTTCATGTGTGCTTACAATTACGAAAAATAAAATGACCTCATTTAAATATATATACAGGTCTGTATACTATACTATACAGATCTGTATATATAGCAATATGTGTTTTTACTTCTTATCCTTAGCCAAAATAGAGGGTTTTATACTATAAGTTTTTAAGGTTTGCTTAAGATATAAAAACAAAGGACTATTTCTACAGAAGAAGTTTTTGTGTTTTTTTGTATCTTGGCTAATATATTGACCATATTATTATCTCTTTTAGGAAAAAAGTATGGCAAATAGTCACGGACTCACGTCGCGTATCGTAAAAAAACAAGCAGCAGCTCGCAAACTCGCAAAAGGAAAGAAGAAAGCGTCACAGGTATATATAGGAAACGAAAACCCTCAAGTAAGAAAAAATATGAGCTACAAGGCTCGTAAACACTATCTCGAAAACAAACAAAATTTCCCAAAAAAGAAACTCAAGACAAAAAACCCAGAGAGTCTGATGGAGCAAGGTATTATAGACGAGAGAGGTTTTTTTACCAAAGGAAAGAAGAAAAACTGGCTAACAAAATCTATGGTGGACCAGAAGTGATTAGATTTTTACTGAATGCCAAGATAAGGAGATTTTTACTTCATATTTCTACGTCAATTACAGTATTTTTCAAAAAAAGCGTACATAACAGTACGCTTTTTTTGAAAAACCTTGTTTCTTTGAACTATTCACGTAAATCTTCTTAGCTCGATTTTCTTGCATTATATATCTTATCTTCTATTATTTTTTTATTCCAAAATATAATTTTTCCCTATGCAAAGATTTTATCTACCAGATACTCCATTACTTTTAGAAGGCATCATTATTACAGACACAGAGATACTGCACCAACTTACCAGAGTCCTTCGCTCTCAGGTAGGAGATACATATATATTGTTTGATGGGAAAACTCCAGAGGATCACGTCTACCAAGTAACAGAAATATCCAAAAAAAGTATTTCTTTTTCTTATATAAAAAAAGTAGAAAAAAATTCAGAACTCGATTTTGAACTGGTGCTGTATCAGGCTATCCCAAACAAGTTCTCAAAACTCGAATATATAGCTCAAAAATGTAGCGAGATAGGGTTTTCAAAAATAGTATTTTTTTCTTCTGAGAGAAGCCAGAAACTCATACTGTCTGAAAACAAAAAAGACAGACTCAACAAAATCATACAAGAATCTATCGAACAATGTGGAAGAAATAAACTCTGCCAGTTAGAGTTTCCTACTTCACTTTCCCTAGAGCAGTGAGATACCCTAAATATAGTATTTCACCAAGAACTCGATGATGGTTCTATACCGATAAAACAATTGAGTACAAAAACAGGTCAGAACGTACATATATTTGTCTGACCTGAAGGAGGATTTTCAGATGATGAAGTCGCATGATTTCAAAAGCAAAACTTTCAAAGAGTATATCTCTGAGAAAGGATTCTCAGATGTGAAACTGCGTGAGTAGTTACTGGGTTTTTCTTGAGTCAGAGTCACTAGCTACATTTTTTATACTGAGTGTTTCTGTTTTTACTGTTTTTTGTATGCTTCTTCCTCTTGAAAACAGATGAGTGAGAGTATAGAGTATCTGTGATGTCATGTGGTATAGGTCATATATGTAGGGCATTTGATATCAGAGTCTCGGTAGATATCAGATACCAAAACTGGCAGGGAACAGTGCTACTAAAAATACAAAGTGGGAGTATCATATAACCATACTCCATATGATACATAGCAGAGTGATAACAAGACCATTTATGATATGGTATTTGTAGCGAGTTTTTAGGGAAAAGATAGTCAGGATATTTATAACTGGTACATAAATCAAGAACCTAGGAATATTTATATCTGCTCTTTTTTTCATTTTTTGATTACGGTTTTCTTCCTCGGAGTTGTAGAGTTTTATATTTTTATTGTAGATATCTTGGATGGCTTCAAATTTCTTATTTTTTGAAAAATATTTCCTAAAATACTCTATAGCCGTACGAGTCCATATGTATTTTTGTTCGGGAGATGGGATGAAACTCAGTTGTGGGACTATAAGTTCATGTTTCCCTACGAGTGTTACGATACTAAAAGCAACAAATAATATATATATAAGTCCAAAAAATAGAGCAACGTTTTGTGCTCCAAGAACAAAAAATAAGGTGATAATACTCGAAGACATAAGATTTATAAATACGATATTTTTGATTTGAGTGTTTTTTGAAAGTTGGAAGTAACTACTGTATCAGATAAAAGGGATATAGGAGAGAATAATATGGACTATGTCTTGTTCTGAGATTTTGATATTTTTTTGGATATCTATTATATTTCATGTTTTGGATATATGAATCATGTCTCCGGTTGTAAAAACTTTGCCATGATGAGCCTGGTATATTCCGTAAAGGAGGAATCAAAACAACATGAGAAATAGTCCAGAAGCGATAATAGAACCTATTGCAAATCCAAATAGAGCAAACTGATCTCAGAGTCAGAGAGATACGAATATAATATATACAAACAGAAATAAAAAGTGTATCAGGAGTGCTGTTTTGGTATGAGATTTTACAAAATTGTTGTTGATAGCATCGTTTTCTTTATTGAGAAAAAAGCTCACACATATAAATATCATGAAATATGCACTCATAGCATTTCCGATAATTTTTCTATTTGTTTCCATGGGTAGGAATTATATATTACTTGTTTTTAGTATACTATTTTTTTGATTAGAAAGCCAAAAATCTCCTTTGATTTTTATCAAAAAGTTGTATAATTTCGTTTTTAAAAATTTCCAGTAAGAAAGTCACTATGAAAATCAAGACAGCAGAGTTCGTGAAATCCGTATCTATAAACGATACAAAGGTATATTTTGATGCGCGAAACGAAGTCGTGTTTGTTGGTCGTTCAAATGTCTGAAAATCCAGTCTCATGAATGCCCTCATGCATAAAAAAGATCTCGTAAAGACAAGTTCTAAACCAGGAAAGACTCGTACAGCAAATATATTTTTTGTGAACAAGAAATACTATTTTACAGATCTCCCAGGGTATTGATTTGCAAAATTGGGACAGAATCTCAGAGAAGATCTAGATGCGCTTATCAGCTGGTATCTCGAAGAGAGAAAACGTTACCTCAAAAAAATAGTGCTGGTAGTTGATGCAAAAATAGGACCACAACAAAAAGACATCGATATGATGGAATTTCTTTCAGAGCAAGAATTATCCCCAGTTATTGTGCTTTCCAAATGTGATAGACTCGGGAGAAATGACGTAAATAAATCTATATCTCATACTGAAAAAGTGTTCTTTGGACAGCAGATTGTCCCTGTTTCTTCTTCAAAAGGAGATGGTATAGAGGAACTCAGGAAGTTACTCGGAGAGAGTTTGAAGTAAGCTAACTTTTTCTGATAATCCCTAATTGCCCCTGATTTACTTTACTCACATACTTTCCACTCACTATTTGGATAGTAGCAATTCTCTCGTCACAACTTGGACAGGCAATATCGGTACCAACCTCAGAAGTCGAATCTATAAATATTCAAAAATAATCCTCTTTGATTCTCTCTCGGTGGATTTTTCTGAGTCTTCATTTTCCTCATTTTTTGTACTTTAGTAAGAGTTCTCCACACTTACAGTGTATAGAGATGGTTTTGTATCGAGAGGGAAGACGGACTTTTTGGGACATAGAAAATTATAATAACACAACTATGATACATCCTAACAACATCATTCCCAGAGCAATCAGTTGCTTGAGAGAAAGTTTTTCATTTAGGAGTTCTCATTCTGAAAAAAGACCTATAAGTATAGGAATTCCTACTATTGCCAGAGTTATCTGTCTATAAAGTGACAGTTTTCTCGCACCTATCCTTCTTCCAGAGTGTACATTAATAATGAGAGCAGTAGAAAAGAGTATTCCTGCGGGGATGAAAAAGAGATATCAGGTGTTCACGATTATTTAGTTCAAAGGCTAGAGATAGATATAGGGTTTTTATCTACTAACTTTTTGTTAATTTCTTGTTTGTTGATTTCTAATTTGTGTACTTCTATTTTTTCTGACCATATCAGAAATAGTTTCCACATATTTGGGTGATATTCTTGGCGAAAATCATCTGTCATAAGTATAAACTTTTCAATTATTTCGGTTATTATCTCACAGTAGGCTTTTCAAGTTGTTCTGTATGCAACATCTTCATTTGCTATTCTTCAAATGAAGTAGACTGAGTATCAGTCAAGGATGTTAAGTATTTTACCTATATCAGGTGCAATATCTTTGATTATTTCTTCCTCTTTAACGGAAAGTTTAGGGACTTCTTTAATCGTTGAAAGTTGTATTCATCATGATACTTCCTTTATCTCAAATCTTTTTTTTACATTACTGAGAGATATACTTATATTTCCTGCTAGAGGTAAGACTTCATTAGCGAAGTATCTGCATTCGTGAGCTATTGTCTTTTAGAGTTAGTTATAAATTGTTTTTGAGCGGATTTAATCTGTATATATATGTATATAGCAGACACTATTGCTACAATCAAAAGTAGAGGTCAAGCTGTTATATAATAGATATTTTCTAATGTTAAGGAATTCTGTATAGTCATATCTATATCTTGAGAGGCATAATAATATGCTTAAATTCGCTGGTATCTTTTTTCTTTTTTTCATCATCTACTGGAACAACGAGTATAGGTGCAAGAGGGTTCTCAAACTGGAGAGATACATGTGTCGAGTCCATAACTCCAAGAGCTTCGAGAAAATAGGTAGAGTTTACTCCGATGATATTGTCTTCTCCTTCTACATTTCCGGTGAGTTTTACTTCACCTTCTCCGATTTGTGTTTCGGATGTTTCGAGGAGGATACCATTTTCACTACTCATAGACATTTTTATAGAGTAGTTGTTTTCTTTTGAGATGAGGTTTATTTTTCTGAGAGCTTGTATCAGATCAACTCTGTTTATGGTAGTTTTCGTAGAGTATGACTTTGGAAAAAAATTCGTATAGTCAGGAAATTTTCCATTGAGAAGACGAGAATATATTTTTGCATTTCCCGTAAAGAATGCTATTTGGTTCTCTCCAGAGATTATTTTTACATGATCATTGTCTTTGAGGATATTTTTTATCTCATGACTGGTCTTGCTTGGGATGATTTGAGAAAAAGTATTTTCTACGGGAGTATCTAGGTGTGTTGTGTACTGAGATAGTCTGAAACTATCAGTTGAAGCAAAAGTTGCTTGTTTTTCAGATATGTTTACGAGTATTCCTGCGAGTGTTGGGCGAATGTTTCCCTCAGCACTCGAAAAAAGTGTCTTCTCGATAGACTTTTTGACGATATCTCCCCTCAGAGAGAGAGATTGTTCTTCTTTTATACTTGGGATTACAGGAAACTCACCTGCATCAATTCCTTTTATTTTTGTGACCCCACTTTCGGTTTTTATCTGGATACTATCGTTTTTTATGAGTTCTATCTCACAAGTGTCATCTTGTATGAGATTGACATAACTTCAAAAGAGTTTACTTGGAATAGAAAACGATCACTCAGATGTGATAGTGATATCTTTATCGATGATATACTCGATAGCCATTTCTAGGTTGTTCCCTGTGAGAACTATGTTTTGATAGTTTACCTTGAGGAGAATATTCTCAAGTATAGGAGTGGTAGTAATACCTGCTGTTGCGTGACTTACTATACTGAGTCCTTCTTGGAGTCTTTTTGTGGTGATTTGAAATTTCATAGAAAAACGAAAAATTAGACATGAATAATATATAGTACTTCATTGTATGATTTGGTATTTGAAATCAAATGCAACGATACTTTTCCTGTTAAAAACGTATCAAAAACTTTTTTAATGCATGATGATACTCAGTTTTGAGTGTTTCATGATCTCTGTTTTTATCTCTTGGAGAAACGGTTTGAGGGGAGATCATTTTATAATAATCTTGTAATGATACTGATTACTTTTCTTGAAAGGAAGACTTACCAGTTGCATATTGTGCTTATAATTTTCGTTGAGAAGTTCGAGTTTCTCAAAGAAGTTTTGCATGAAATCCGCGGCTTTTTGTTTTTGCGTGTCTCGGTACTCCAACGTTACCATCTCGGTAAACGGAGGATATCCAAAGATCTTTCTCTCTTGGAGAGTCGCTCGAAAGAAATCACGATAATTCCCTTCACTGACATGTTTTACGAAATCATTTTGGGGGATAAAACTCTGCAATACTACATCTGTTTGTTTTCCTTGTCTTTCACCCCTTCCTATGAGTTGTTTGAGGTTAGTATAGACTCGCTCTTCTATATTGTACTGAGGATAGGAGAGCTCCTGTTCGAGGAGTATAACTCCGATCAGTCAGACATTGTCGAAATCAAAACCTGTTGTGATCATCTTGGTTCCGATAATGATATCTGATTCCCTGAGGTCTTGCAGTGCTTTTTGCTTGCTTGTTTTTGTTTTCATACTATCACTGTCAAAACGGTATATTTTTGCCGTTTTGAAAATATCTCTTAGAGCCGACTCTACTTGTTCTGTTCCGACTCAAACATTTTTTAGACGTGTTCCGTTGCACTGTTTACACTGGGTAGGGATAATCTCAGAGTTACCACAAAGATGACACAAAAGTCTCTCTGGAGTATGATGGACAGACAGACTAGTGTCACACTGTCAGCATCCAAAGAGATATCCACAATCCTCACATATAACCGAACTAAAAGCCCCTCTTTTATTGAGGTACAAGATAGTCTTGTCTCCCATCTTGAGACGTGTTTGTATATGGTCTAGAAGTGTGGTTGAGAGGTAGGAGTTTTGTGTGGAAGAGTCTTGAGAGAGGTTGACAGTATAGAGCACGATAATCAGTAAAGAATAATGCCTAGAAAATACTGAGTCTCGACTAAAAAGCAATAGCCAAGAGAAGCTCTTGATATTTTTTACTATTTTTCTATAATCCTCACGGCTAAAATATAAACATGCAGATATGGCAGAAAAAAATTATTATGAATCACTTGGAGTAGAAAAAAATGCATCTATCGACGAGATAAAAAAAGCATATAGAAAACTCGCGATGAAATACCATCCTGATAGAAATGCTGGAGACAAAGATGCAGAAGCAAAATTTAAAGAAGTATGAGAGGCTTACTGAGTACTCAGCGATGATGGAAAAAGAAAACAATACGATATGTTTGGCTCTGCCTGAGGTGGAGGAAATCCTTTTGGAGGAGCTGGATGATTTCAGGCTGATTTTGATGTGGGAGATATATTTGAATCATTTTTCTGAGGAAATCCTTTTGGAGGTGGACGTCAGAGAAGTAGTGCTCAGAGATGAGAAGATCTAGAATATGAACTCAATATAGATCTCAAAACCAGTATCTACGGAGAAAAACAAACTATAGAGTTCAACAAACGTTCTGCGTGTAGTGAGTGTAGTGGAGATGGATGAACAGGGAAATCTACTTGTGATCAGT
>CALDZK010000009.1 GCA_937944145.1 uncultured Candidatus Altimarinota bacterium | reverse complement strand
TAGCTTTTATAATTTATGAGTAATAATACCCCAAAGTCTCTTGATAAAGAACATCAACTTCTAGAGAATAAAAAAACTCGAAATGAGTCTAGAGCTCTTCAGATACGACAAGAAATTCTCTGAAAAATAGAGAAAAAAATGTGAAATAGTATAGGTAGTAGAAGACTAGAGGAAGACCCGATAGTAAATCTCGTTATAGAAGAGCTTATAGACGCTAAACTCACAAGTAATAGTAATAATATACAGCAGAAGTTAGCAATCAGACAGATTTCTAGAAATGCAGAGATAGATGCACTTACAGGAATAAAAAATAGGGCAGCTTTTGAGAAGAAGATGTCTTCAAAGGATACTTTACAGAAAAAAAGAGATCTAGATAGTGTAAAAAAAGACCTGTCATGGCTCGTGCTCATAGATCTAGACAATTTCAAACAAATAAACGATACACAAGGACATGGTATCTGAGATGAAGTACTAAAAGAAATAGTGGGAATTATGAGGAATAGGCTCAGGAATTCTGATTTTTTTGCACGTATATGATGAGATGAGTTTGCTATTATAATAGACAATACTTCTGAAGAACATGTAAAAAATCTCTCAGAAATATTGAGAAAAAGGATAGAAGGGAAAGATGTAGCAGTAACACTTTCTATAGGTATTGCTCCGTTTTCATCCACCTGATCATCTGTCACTCTTGATGAAGCAGATACAGCATTGTATCTCGCTAAATGAACTCAACTCGCAGGAGTAGAGATAGACGGAAAAAGACCACAAGGAACAAGAAATAGAACTACTATTTTTGATCCAAAAGCATGAAAATACCAGATACTATCGTAAGTATCTATTTTTATTATTTATGTGCTCTGAGTCAGTTCTCCCATAATGAATCTGTCAGGAATTATCATGGAGATAATAATAATACGGAGAATCAATAGAGTTCAGAGTTGCTTCAATTACTTGCAGCTCAGGATTTGCTATAGGTCATGCTGGAGCCCCAGATATGGCTCTGGTATTGTAGGGATTTACGTCGTATAGGTATTTTACGACTTCTGTTGGACTACAGTCTTGGGTTGCTACTTTGTGAGCATAACACACGGTTGCGTCTGCTCCTATTTGCCATCATTCGTCGAGTCTCTTTTTGAGTATCCCAGCGATAGTTGCTATCTCAGTAGAATCATCTCCGAAACTAGCTTCTTTTTGTACTATACTAGCCATAGTAATCAGTTCAAAAATAGTCTTGTTATCAGCGTGACTGAAGTATGGTTGATATACTTTTTTATTAAAATTATTCAGCATCTGAGTGACGAGCTCAGATATAGAAAATCAGTTTGGATTTATGTTGTAAGTATCTGGGTAGAGGTATCACTCGAGTGAGTCTAGCTCTGTGAGGAAATGATACTGATCAAAGTCTCACGTGGTTACATACGATATAAACTCTCAGCTACCAGCAAGTCATGTATTTGCGAGTTGCTTGTCTATATCATAGATGTTCCATCCTTCAAGGATAGTAACCTGCTTGTCTTCGTTTATGGGTTGTTTCAGGGCTTCTAGAAAAGTCTCGAGAGAATACTCTCAACTGAGTGCATATTTTCATTTTTGAAGTTGGAAACCTGGGGGATTTTGTCTCAGATAGAGTCGAGTATATATGCTACTACTAGTTTCTCTTTGGAGTATCTTTGCAAAAGTATCTCCAGCCTGTACTTCGTATACAGACCCAGATATACTCAGTGTCTGATCTGTGTATCAACCGTATTGCCAAAAGATAATTCCTCAAGAAATAGCTCCTATCCAGATGATGAGTTTTATGAGTCGAAACATAGTATGTGTTTTTTTATAGTTCTTGTATCTTACGAAAATATAAAGTATTTCAAGAGAGTTTATTTGACAGTAATATTTTTATAGATATAAAATAAAACATGACTCCAAAAAATATAGATACACTGATTGAGTATTCGCAATATAAGAATATCGTTCCAAGCCATTTGCATCAGATAATACTGGATGCTACTTTTGAGACGATAGATCATATTATTGATACACTATATGATAATCAGGAAATTTTGGAGAGGTCAAATTTGAGTTATTCTCCTTATCTTGCGTGTTGAAAAAAAGCAGAGCTTCTTACTTTTTCAGATGATTATGATCAGTGAATTTTATATATAACAGAGGATCTACGACTTCCTGACTTTCCTGCTAATTATAATGTAGAAATACATTTTTTCCTTGCTTTTTGTTACCTGCAGATGGGTGATGTGCATGCGTGTCTCAATGTGTTTGAGGATATGGAAAAAATAGCAAGAGAAAATGCAGTAGATTTGAGTCAGGTTGAGTACCCGTATTTTGTTTCGAGAGCTTTGGTAGAAGGGATATATGAAGTGAGAAATAACAATAGTTTACAAGTATAATATATAAACATATGAATAATAAACCTTGAAACGATGATCGTGAAGCTTTGAATTCTTCTGGCTTATCTCGAAAACAATCATCTAAGTTGAAACCTTCTTATCTAAGAAAAAAGGCTTTTTCATTGTTTGCAAAGACTTATCTTGTAATGAGTTGAATACAAGACTGAATGTCTCTCAAAAATTGTTTACAAGAAATTAATGAAATGAGTAATTGGTGACTCCGAGAAGGGAGTATTATATGAAATCCTCTATATTTTCCTGATTCTCATGATAATTCATTTCGTTTTCAAAATGCAGCTGCGTGACTCTGGAATAGCTATGATTTCAAGAGAGATACTTTTAGTGAAGATTCTATCTTATACTTCTTTCCTATAGAAGATGATGAGGTCAATATGGAAAGTGGTATTGAGGAATTAACTCCAGACGGGTACTTCCAATTTTTTCAGCTTGAACACTTTATGTATAATTCTAAACTTAGTATTGAGCAGGCACTAGAATACTGAGCTATACGAGATACAACATATGAGGAAGCTCTTTATAGGAGTGATAATGAGCAACTCTTGGAAGAGGCTAAAAAATTTAATATACTTACAAAGGAAGTACTTCAAGTGACTCCTAAGGGAAATGGACTTATTCATCCCTCAGGTAATGGGGGAAACAAAAAATCATCTAAGAAAGATACAAATACGGAATCTGTAAGAGATACAGATATTATTCCCCAAGGATTATAGTTAAAAATCCTTGACTTTTCCTCTCAATCTATATACTCCCCTTAGTTAGCACTCCTTTTTGATGAGTAATAGGGGAAAAAGGAGCGCTTTTTTTCGTGTTTGCGAGAATAAAAAATCTTCGTATTTCATCGTTAACAACTACTTTTCTTTATTCACTTACTCTTAGTAAGCTCATTTCAGAAAAATAATTGTTGCCTCGAACTCCTTTGATTTTTTGTCCTCCTGACGTATGCGATACAAAAAGCAAAAACGTGAAACAGAACAGAAACTGATTGTGTGTATAAAGTTTCTCTTTCATGAAAAAATACGTTTTTATTTCAAAATAACTGACATAACCCATGGCAAAGAAATCAACGACCCCTACGTCGAAAGATGTTGGAAGCTTGTATGATATAAAGGGAAGACACTACTACACGGATGATAGATCTGTAGCAGGTATTCCTGAGCTTTTAGAAGTGCAACTTGATTCGTATAATACGTTTCTTCAAACAGGTCTTGATAAGACCTTTCAGGATGCGTTTCCTATATCTGACTTTTCGGGAGAAAAGATTGATATCTATTACAAAGGTCTCAATATAGAAGAACCAAAGTTTGATCCAGAGACGTGTAAGAGAAAAAATCTCAATTATGAAGCTCCTTTCAAGGCAAGACTTGAACTCCTCAATAAAGAAACAGGAGAGATAAAAGAACAAGATGTATATATGGGGGGAGTACCACTTATGACAGACTCTGCGAGTTTTATCGTAAATGGTATTGAGAGAGTTATCGTAAACCAGATCATACGTTCTACAGGTATATTTTTCACTGTAGGTGACAATGGATATGGACTCAAATTTATCCCACAAAAGGGTTCATGGTTTGAAATCGATACAGAAAAAAGAGGGACGATCAATGTAAAAATTGATAAGAAAAGAAAACTTCCTATCTCTGTACTTCTGAGAGCTTTTGGACTCGAATCAAATGCTGATATTCTCAAAGAATTCAAAGACATAGATGAGGAAATGCTTACAAATCATCTCGCTCCAACTCTCGAAAAAGATAAATCAACTAACAGACTCGAAGCACTTCATATACTCTATAAGCTCCTCAGACCAGGTGATCTAGCTACTGATGAGAGAGTAGAGGACTTATTTCAGGCTACATTTTTTGATGAAAAGAGATTTGACCTCGGAGAGATAGCACGTATGAAAATGCAATCGAAACTCGGAATCAAAATAAAATACGAAGATGAAAAAGGGAGATTTCTTGCTCTAGAAGATCTTGTGGTAAGTCTCAAGTATTATTTTGGAATTCTCTCAGGAGATGAAGCATGTAAACTCGATGATATAGACCATCTCGAAAACAGAAGAGTCAGATCAGTCGGAGAACTCGTAACTGACAAGATAAAAGTAGGTATAGCCAGAATGGAGAGAATCGCAAAAGATAGAATGACGATAGTAGAGCTCGATGACGCGACTCCAGGAACATTTATCAACTCTCGTCCTGTGGTAGCGATACTCAAAGAATTTTTTGGTTCATCACAGCTCTCACAGTTTATGGATCAGTCAAATCCTCTCAGTGAGCTCGCTCATAAGAGACGTATTTCTGCTATGGGGCCAGGAGGTCTAACCAGAGAAAGAGCATCGTTTGAGGTTCGTGATGTACATCCGACACAGTATGGACGTATCTGTCCGATCGCTACTCCAGAAGGACCAAACATCGGTCTGGTACTACATATGGCAACCTACGCAAAAGTGGATAAATTTGGGTTTCTTTTGACTCCATTTAGAAAAGTAGAACACGATGTAAAAAATGATGGAAAAACGCTCGTAAATAGAATAGCCCTCGGAGATATAGTTGGAGATGATGGAAAAACTATTGTAGCAGATAAAGCATATATCACAGCGAAAAATGCAACAGATATACAAAAGAAAATCAAGGCAAAAACTGTAAAAGTTCGTGGTTTCCTCACGAGTGATTATACGTATTTTGATGCACACCAAGAAAGAAAACTGGCAATAGCAGAAGCAAATACAGACTCAGACGAATTTGGGAACTTTACAGATACTCGTATCTCAGCCAGAGTAAGTAACGAACCTACTATAGAGCACGTAAATCAGATCACACATATGGATGTTTCTCCGAAACAAACGATGTCTGTGGAAACATCTCTTATTCCTTTTCTCGAACATGATGATGCGACTCGTGCTGAGATGGGATCAAACATGATGCGTCAAGCTGTACCACTCGTAAGACCAGATTCTCCAGTAGTTGGTACTGGTATGGAGAGAATAGTAGGGGAAGACTCAGTATATGTAGTCGTTGCAAAAGACGATGGAGAAATTCTCTGAGTTGATGCAAAGCACATCACAATTCTGTATAAATCGGGTGAAAAAGTACTTCATGAACTCACTACATTTGCGAGATCAAACCATGATATGATCGTTCACCAAAAACCTCTTGTTTCTAGTGGTCAAAAATTTAAAAAAGGAGAAATTCTCGTAGATGGTCAGGCTGTTGATAACGGGGAACTCGCTATCGGGAGAAATCTTCACGTAGCATATATGCCATGGAAAGGGTATAACTTTGAGGATGCGATTATCATCTCAGACAAACTGATGAAAGATGATTTTTATACCTCTATACATATCAAAGAATATTCACTCGATGTCCGTGAAACCAAACTCGGACCCGAACAAACAACTGACGATATCCCAAATGTATCTGCTGCAAAACTCAAGGATCTCGATCCAGATGGTATCATCAGAACAGGGGCATATGTAGAATGAGGAGACATCCTTGTTGGGAAAATTACTCCAAAAGGAGAACAAGAACTCTCTCCAGAAGAAAGACTCCTTCGTGCTATATTTGGGGATAAATCAAAAGATGTAAAAGACTCTTCTCTCAGACTTCCATCAGGACAATGAGGAAAGATCCTTGATGTACATATCCTCAGAAGAGAAGCAGGAGACAATCTTCCAACAGGAGTATTTAAACAAGTAAAAGTGTTTGTAGCTCAAACTCGTAAGATTGAAGTAGGGGACAAGATGGCAGGACGTCATGGTAATAAAGGTATCGTCTCAAGAATCGTACCATCAGAAGATATGCCATTTATGGCTGATGGAACTCCTATCGATATTATTCTCAATCCATTATGAGTAGTATCTCGTATGAATATCGGTCAAGTACTCGAAAGTCATCTCGGTATGGCTGCCGAAAAACTCGGTATCAAAATAGCAACTCCAGTACTCAATGGTATTAGTAATGATCAGATACAAGATATCATGAAGACAGCCGATATGGAAGAAGATGGAAAAGTACAACTCTACAACGGGGAAACAGGAGAACCATTCAAAGAAAGAACTATGGTTGGGGTGAAGTATATGCTCAAACTCCACCATCTCGTAGAAGACAAGATCCATGCAAGATCAGTTGGACCATACTCTATGGTAACACAACAACCTCTTGGTGGTAAAGCTCAAAATGGTGGACAAAGATTTGGGGAAATGGAGGTATGGGCTCTCGAGGCATATGCTGCGAGTAATATACTCCAAGAAATGATTACTATTAAATCAGATGATGTAGCAGGGAGAACTCAAGCATATGAAGCAATCGTAAAAAATGCTCACATAAAGAAACCAAATATACCAGAGTCGTTCAATGTACTCATAAAAGAACTCCAGGCAATTGGTCTGGATGTAAATCTCCTTGACGGAGAAGAACTCAGTCATGAAGAACAACTCGTAGAAGAAAAATACCAACAAATTATAGCAGTAGAAAATGGAGAATATACTCCAACAGATGCAACAGCAGAAACTGATCCAGTACCTGAAGCTCCAGTAGAGGAAACTCCTACAGAATTGGAAACTCTGGTAGAAGAAGTAGCATCAGAAGAAACACAAGTAGCAGAAACTACTCCAGAAGGAGAGGAAAGTAAAGAAGCATAATTTTTCTTTTAGTAGAGTATTTTTAGGATACTTTGCAATATATTTTTTAAAATCATATCATCATGTTTGATAAAAAGTTTGATAATTTTCTCAATGATAAGATCACAGATTTTACCGAAATCGGTAAAGGGATAGGGAGAAAGGATGTTACGAGAGGAAAGAACCTCGATAACCTTGCTGGTATTGCTATCGGTGTTTCTTCTCCAGAAAAAATGAGAGGACTTTCTCACGGGAAAGTACTTATTAGTGAAACGATAAACTATAGAACTCAGAGACCAGAAAGAGGAGGACTCTTTTGTGAACAGATATTTGGACCAAGAAAAAACTACGAGTGTGCGTGTGGTAAATATAAGAGAATTAGATATAAGGGAGTTGTATGTGAAAGATGTGGTGTAGAAGTAACGAAAGCAAATGTTCGTCGTGAGAGAATGGCTCATATCGACCTCTATGCTCCAGTTGCACACATATGGTATATGAAATCAGTACCGAGTAGAATCGGTCTATTTCTCGATCTTCCAGTAAAGAAACTCGAACAAGTAGTATATTTTGCTTCCTATATCATTACTGATGTATTTCAGGATAAAAAAGAAGAAGCGCTTCATTCTCTCGAGGAAAAGTACAAGACTCAAAAAGTGGAAATGCAAAAAGAAATGCAACGTGAGTCAAACGAACTCAAACTGCAAAAAGAAGCAAAAAAGATCACTCCAAAGAAATACAGAGAAGCAGAAGCAGCTCTCGTGAATCAACTCGATACTCTCGTAGAAGAATACGAAGAACTCAAAACAAACCTCAAATCTCTTGAGGAAGGAGTTGTTGTTGGAGAGCTCGAGTACAGAGTTCTCAGTGAAAAATTCCCACATGTATTTAATGGGGGAACAGGTGCTGAGTACCTCAAAGTACTTCTTGCGAGAATCAATCTTCTTGATTTTATTGATCAAAATCAAAAAGAACTCAAAACAGCAACACAGGTAAAACAAAAGAAAATACTTCAAAAAATAAAGCTTGCATCAAACCTCCTCAAGTCAGGACAGAGACCAGAATGGTTTATTCTCGAAGTACTTCCTATTATACCACCAGATCTCAGACCTATGATTCAACTCGATGGTGGACGTTTTGCGAGTAGTGATCTAAACGATCTCTATAGAAGAGTTATAAACAGAAATAACCGTCTCAAGAAACTCATCGAACTTGGAGCTCCAGAAGTAATTCTCAAGAATGAAAAACGTATGCTCCAAGAATCAGTAGATATGCTCGTTACTGGTGAATCAAGAAACAATAGAAGTGGTTTTGTTTCTGCAAACAAAAAGAAACTCAAATCACTAACAGAAGTTCTCAAAGGGAAACAAGGTCGTTTTAGACAAAACCTCCTTGGAAAACGTGTCGATTACTCTGCGAGATCAGTTATCGTTGTTGGTCCAGATCTCAAAATCGATCACTGTGGTATCCCAAAGAAAATGGCTCTTATACTCTTTAAACCATTTATCATAGGGAAACTCATAGAGGATGGAGTAGTGTATAACGTGAAACATGCAGAAAAGTTTATAGAAACAGGAGGAAAAGAAGTATGGGATGCTCTGGACGAAGTGATAGAAGATAAATACGTTCTTCTCAATCGTGCTCCGACACTCCATAGACTTTCAGTACAGGCATTTAAACCAGTACTTGTTGATGGAAAAGCAATACAACTACACCCTCTTACTTGTACAGCCTTCAATGCCGATTTTGATGGAGATCAGATGGCTGTTCATCTTCCTCTCACGAAAAAAGCACAAGAAGAAGCTCGTGAACTCATGGTAACTTCAAAGAACCTCCTCTCTCCAGCTTCTGGAGAACCGATCGTTACTCCTTCACAGGATATGATCCTCTGATGTTATTTTATTACTAACATCAAGAAAAAAGGAGCAGGTACTGGATGAGTATTTGCAAGTATAGATGATGTAAGTCATAGTTATGATGCTGGTGCTACAGATATGAGATCACTCATAAAAGTAAGAGTCGATGGACAGATCATCGAGACAACATATGGAAGACTTCTGTTTAACCAGATAGTTCCTAAAGAACTTGGTTTTATAAACGAAACACTCAAGAAATCAGTCCTCAAGAGAATTCTCTCAGAGAGTTTTGAAGTTCTTGGACCTGATACAACAGCTCAATTTGTAGACAAGATCAAAGATTTTGGATACAAATATGCAACTATCTCAGGACTTTCTATATCTCAAAATGATATGGTCGTCCCAGATAACAAAAAGCAGATTCTCGAAGAAGCTTCTGAAAAAGTAAAATACATCCAAAAGAAACATTGGATGGGATTTATGACCGAAGATGAAAAGTTTAGTCAATCAGTTGCTATATGGGCAAAAGTAAAAAATGTTATAGAGTGAGAGATGAAAGATCTCTTTGATGAAACCAATCATATCTATAATTTTATCGATTCTGGTGCGAGATGAAACTGGGGGAATATTACACAACTTTGTGGGATGAAATGACTCGTAGCATCTACGACTGGTAAAACGATAGAACTTCCTATCAAATCAACACTGAAAGAATGATTTTCTACACTCGAATATTTTATTGCAACTCATGGTGGACGTAAAGGGAAATCTGATACTGCCCTAAAAACAGCACAATCAGGGTACCTAACTCGTAGACTGGTAGATTCTGCACAAAATATTATCGTAAAAGAAGATGATTGTAACACCGTACATCACAAGATCGTAAATAGAGATGAGAAAAAAGGAAGCTTTGATGAAAATTTCGAAGATAGAATATTCTCCCATAGTCTTGCTCTTGATGTAAAAGGAAAAAAAGGAGAAGTCCTTATTCCATCAGGAACGGTTATCACAACTGATGTTATAGCACAACTCACAGAACACAAAATAGATGAGGTTGCTATCAGATCTGTACTGACCTGTGAGACAGAAGGAGGAGTCTGTAAAAAATGTTATGGACTTGATCTGGGGCTCAATCAAGATATAGAAACAGGTTCTCCTGTTTGAGTTATAGCAGCGCAATCTATTGGTGAGCCTGGTACACAGCTGACGATGCGTACATTTCACTCGGGATGAGTTGCAAAAGAAGGAGGGGATATGACTCAAGGTCTTGCCAGAGTAGAAGAACTCTTTGAAGCAAGGAATCCAAAAGTAACGGCTGAAATATCTGATATAGACGGAGTAGTAGAGATAGAGAGAATCGATAAGAATACTATCGTAAGAGTGGTAGCACATGAACTCGAGGAAGAAGAATATTATTTTGGTGATCAGTTTGAAGTAGCTGTAAAAGTAGGTCAAACCATCAAGCCAAAACAAATACTTGCAAGAAATAAAAAAGAAAGACAGAGAATTACTTCTACCTTTGGAGGAGAAGTAAAAAAGATAGAAGCAGGGATGATCGTTATAAAAGATACTGAAAAAAGAGTATTTGAATACGAATTTGATCTGGGGAGAAGTATTCTTGTAAACTCAGGAGATACCGTGAGAAAATCTCAAAAAATTACAGAAGGATATGTAAACCTCCAAAAACTCATGCTCGTAGGAGGAGTTCTTGAAGCACAAAAGTATATAGTTGGAGAGGTGAAATCTATCTACTCTTCTCAAGGACAAACAGTAAACTCAAAACATATTGAGCTCATTGTACGTCAGATGTTTAGTAGAGTCAGAGTTCTTGATAAGGGTGACACAGAGTTTTTCCCATGAGATATCGTAGATATCATCGAGTTCAAAAACGAAAACGATAAACTCCTCTCAGAAGGAAAAAAACCAGGTATCGGAGAGAGACTCCTTCTAGGTATAACAAAGATATCACTTCATACAGAGAGTTGGCTATCATCTGCTTCGTTCCAGGAAACAGTAAGAGTACTGGTAGAGAGTTCTGTCAGTGGAAAGATAGACAAACTCAAAGAACTCAAAGAAAACGTTATTATCGGTAGACTTATCCCAGCAGGGAAGCAGTATAGAATCGTAAACGGACTGGAAGAGTACAGTGAATGAGAATACTTTGATCCTGAGGAAACAGGAGTAGATGTCTCAGAAGAACATCTCAAAGAAGTAACCAAGGAGATAGAACACGAAAGTGATTTCTAGATCAGATTTGTAAAAAATACTATCAGATATTTCTGATAGTATTTTTTTGTATATATCACGAAAACCCAGCAGTCAATGTCAATATACTTTTGTTTGCTGTCCTAGTATTTCCTTATACTATGGTGATATTGTAGTTATTATTTTATATGTATAAATATCTTGTCATGAGAAAAAAATATTCTGGTTTTACTCTTGTGGAACTTATAGTTGTAGTTGTTATTCTTTGAGTGCTTGCGAGTATTGGTTTTGTTTCTTATAACTGATATCTCTGATGAGCAAGAGACGGGAACAGGGTAACTCAACTCAAAAATATTAACGACTCTCTTTCTCTCTATAGTTCAAATAACCCTCTCCCTCTTCCAGATGATTCTATCGATATCGTTTCAGGAACAGGGACTGTCTGATTTCAGTGATATGCGGGTATCAATATTCTAGAGCTTATTAACTATACTTCAGGAGGACAAGATCCAAGAGACAATGTATTTTATACATATTATGTATCTGCTGATAGACAGGACTTTCAACTTCTAGGATTTTTAGAAGAAACAGATAATCTTCAGACATTTATCCCGGGTGTTGCTCAGGTTCATGCTGTGGACTATACCTTTAGGCATCCGAAACTATATGGGAAAAAACTCGGAGTTTTAACTTCAAACATATCTACGACCCTCAATACTCCAGCTCAAGAAGTAACAACAAGTGATATAGATCTCGCAACTACTACACTCTATGATGCACATCTATGAGATTTTGACACGGTAAGTTCTTCGTCACCTTGAGATCTATTGGCTGTACTTCCAAATGCAAATTGTAATAGAATAAAACAATTAGGGAATGCAAGAGGGAGTCAAAATTATACTATTAATCCAACAGGAATTGCTGGAATAGACGTATATTGTGATATGGAAACTGAGTGAGGAGGATGGACTCTAGGAGGGAGAAGTACTGCATCTGGGGTAAGTTCTAGCTACCTGACAGCTGATTCTGGGAGTGTCACGAATCTTGCAGAAAACTATTCACTTGATGTGTCTTCTATCTCTTTTAGTGAACGTATGATAGCGTCCTATTCTGCTGGAACAAGTATAATAGAGTCAGAAGTAGAAGAGTGAGAGGTTACGAACTCTACGGTAGGAAGCTATACTCTTTGAGCAACTGGTATTACTGGGGGAGCTTCTGGAGATGGCCTGAATGGAGAACAAGGAATGATCTTTATTAGATAGTTACTGTTTTTCTAAAATACAAAAAAATCATCCTAACATGGATGATTTTTTTGGAAGAGATGTGTTTTATACATCATTGAGCATTTTTAGGATTTCATCTGGATCTTCTTCTTGTTCATTCTTCTTTGCTTCTGCTACTTTTTTCTTTCCTTCTTTTATTTGAACTTCTTGCCATTCGATGAGATGTTTTTCATTGAGTGACTTGATTTCTTTTTGGTATTTTACTTCGAGGTCTTCGAGTTTCTTCTTTTCTGTTTCGAGTATATCATAGAGTCTATCTATTTGTTCGTCAGTCATAGATGGCATGATATCAAACCAGTATTGTCTCTCGTCGTCATCCATACTCTCTGTTGCTATGATGAGTTTGATCAGCTCAGGATACTTTGCCTGAATTTCATCTGATACTTGAAACGTCGTTTCTCCTTTTTGTATTTGTGCCATTTTTTGATTTTTAGGTACGTATTTTTTATTTGTATTGAGTGTTACTTTCTTAGTATATCAAAGATTTGAAAAATTTGCAAAAAAAAAAATAGAGCTATACTGGATTTATAGATAAAAACATGTGTGTTTGTCTCTAGGTACCGATGAGTAATTTAGTTTTTTTCGCTTTATATGCTGTTTATTTACCTGTGAATCTACCTGATGATACTTGCGCTTATATGGTGATTTTTTATTGTTGCAAAACTCCACTCGTATAAATTTAAAAACTTTAGTACCTCTATAGTACCCGTTACAGTCACGCTTTTTGTGTTCCTTTTAGTTCTTTCTATATCAGGTTTTGTGATGATATTTCTTCTCGAATCTCCAAAAAATACCATACAGATAAATACCCAGGATTTCTCTACTATAGAAGAAAACTACTACTAAAATATATATAAAATACGCTACCATGAGCAAAAATAAAATTATATTTGCTATACTTTGAGCTATACTTTTTGTGCTGATCGTCTTACTTGTTTTAGTACTCAGGAGTTCTACCAATCCTCCAGTACCTACGGCATCTTCGGGAGATATTCGTATATGGATTTATCAGGACGATCCTGAGAGTTTTCAGAATTTTTTGACGAGTTTCAAAAATGATACTGGAAAGTACACAGGAAAAGTTGCTCTTATAGAGAGTTTTTCTGATTATTCTACCTATATCAACACTCTGAGCGCAGCAGCTGCAAGAGGAGAACTCCCAGATATATTTATGCTTAACAATAATGAGGATACTTTTTTGTCAGAGTTGACACTAGGGATAGATCCGAGTTTTATCAGTCCCAATGATTTTCGTAAAGCCTATAGATGAGTGTTTTCTGATGATCTCGTAACGACCCTAGAAGAGGATAGTTCGGTGGAGTTCCTCAAGGGAATCCCTATCTGATACCAGTCTCTTGGTATTTACTTTAATAGAAGGTTTTTTAAGTCTGAGCAGTTTGATACTTGGTCTTCCTTAACTTCTGCTATAGCAGAAGTTGCTGAAAAGGGGAATTCTATCGTACCAATAGGGCTTGGGAACAATACCGTCGTGTCTGCGAGTGATATACTTATGCAATTATTTCTCTCTCTAGGGAGTGATAGTCTCACTACTACGACAGCAAACACTATACAACAATGACTTCAAACATACCTCTCTTTTGGTGATAGGAGATGAGACAATGCCTATAATACTATATCGAGCGCGTATTCTCTGGAAGATAATCTTGATTATTTTTCTAGAGGAGATGTAGTAGCTGTTGCTGGATACCCGAGAATGCTTGAGTCTATCGCAGAGAAGTGATATCAAAAGAACTTTCTTCTTGCAACAGCGTTTCCCCAGTATGGAACATCAGATCCTGTTTCACTGGTAGATTACAACTATTTTGTACAGAGTACTCAGAATTGACATCAGGATTTTACCAATGATCTTTTTGCTTATATGGTATCTGAGCAGTGAGTCAAGGCTTATTTACAAGAATTCCCATTTTACCTCCCTGCATCCCTGAGTGTTGAGGACGATATACGAGAAAAGAAAATCTATCCAGATTTTAATATAGTGTATAAAGACTTTATAAATAGGGAAGCGACTCTCTCTTCGTATGATGTTGGACAAAAATCTGTTTTTGAATCCCAAGTATCAAATATCCTTTCACTCGATGATAATCATACAACTCTCTTTGAGAGAATGCGAGATTTTATCGTGTGTTCTACCTCCAAATCTCAGACTCTTTCAAACCTCTCATCTGCTTGTAGATAAAAACTCTCATGGCTCAAAAATATACCATTCTTATAGTTGCAGCACTTCCTGTAGAGATACAGGAGTTGAAACGTATCTGTAAACCCTACAGTATTGTTGGGATAAAGCTGAGGTTTTTGTGTAGTGGAGTCTGAAACTATAAGACACTTCTATCGCTTCAAAACTTCGTACTCTCTGAAAAGCCTGATTTTATCCTGAACATAGGAGTATGTGGAGTAGCAAATGCAACTATGGATATGGATATATTTCAGGTAGTACGTATAAAAAATATCTCAAATATGAGAGAAGCTCTCCCTCCCGTATATGTAGACGCTTATCCTCTCAGGAGTATTGCCTGTAGTGAGACGATAATAATACACTCTTCTGGTATGATAGGAGAGGAATATGTAGATATGGAGAGTTACGCTGTAGATATGGTGAGCAAAAAACACTCTATAGCACATATGATTCTAAAAATCCCTTTTGATGTTGTTGGAACTCAGAGCAGAAGTGTATCAAAGACTGATATCATAGATCATATTGCAAAGTATGATTATTCAAAAACTCTTATAGAGATACAATCATGGTGTCAAAAAAATATAGAAGAACTTCCTGATTGGCAATACTATAAAAAACACTTTTGACTGAGTGTTACAGAGACTGAAAATTTCAGAAAATCCTACTATAAACTCAGAGCATTTCACTATGATTTTTATGACTTTTTTTCTGAAAATAAACATCTTTCCAAGAAACAATTTTTCCAAAAAGTAGAAGAAATCTCATAACGATATTAACTCTATATTAAATACAGAAGCTAAAATACTCAATATATCTTGAGTATTTTTTAAAAATCTTAACAATGAGAAGATTAGTATTTTATATAGTTGTTTTTGTCTTTTTACTTGAGATGTTTTTTCGTTGCTTTGTTTGTATGTATTCCTACTTGGGTGAGTGCAGGTTTTGTGATATATAGCGCTCTACCAAACACTTTTGATGATAGGAATCTAGAATACATAGAACTGAGAAATACATCAATAGATGAAAGGAGTCTCCTAGGCTATACACTCCAAGATAGAAGTCAAAAGACTTACGAAATAGGTGATATTTCCCTCAGACCGAATGAAAATATCAGATTTATCAGGCCAGATACTAGACTCATTCTCAATAATATAGGTGAAGAAATCAGGCTCTTAAATCCTCAGTGAGATATTGTTGATGAGGTGAGTTATACGAGATCTGTGAGAGGAGAGGAGATAGTGTTTTTTGAGGAGGGTATTTCGGATGTGGTATCTGATGAAGCAGCACTGAAAATATTTTTTTCTGACGAAGTAGAAGTCTCTAATTCTTGAAATGTCCCTGATCTTTGATCTGAGGCTTTACCTAGGCCAGAGATACAATGGAGGTTTCAGCAACCGAGTGATATACTAGATAGAGATGAGCTGTCAGATATATATTATTGTGACTTGAGCAAGGATTCTTGTAGGGTAAATCTTGATTTTAGACCTACTTTTGAGGGATTTAGGATGTCTGATTATAGCTGTGAGACGAGTTTTTGATTTGTTTCTGGTCAAGAAAATAGATGTAATCCAAATACTATTGTTTTTCCTGAAGGGGAACATCAGGTATCTATTATCATCATACCTGATGATAATCAGGAAGATATTATATCACGAGACTTTATCATACGAAACACTCCTCTTCCTACCCTAGAAACTACAACAGATCTCCCAGAAAACCAAGAACCACAAGTACCTGGAGCATGAACGCAAGTAATAGAGATAAGGGACAACTCAGAGAGTGTGTCATCAGGGGTGACGACTCCATTATTAGAGCAATCATCTAAAGATATGTTGCAAGTAGAAGCTTCTCCTATAGATATTATCCCACGTGTTCCAGAGATAGTAGTATGATTTCAACGACCGAGTGATGTACTCAGTAGAGAAGATTCGTCGGACCTATACTATTGTGACCCGAGTAGGGAGTCATGTAGAATAAACTTTGATTTTAGGGGGAGTTTCCGTGACGGACTCAGGGAGTCTCAGTATATCTGTGAGACAGATTTTTGATTTATATCTGACCAAGAAAATAGATGTAATCCAAACACTATTATATTCTCCGAGTGAGAACATACTATACGCGTGGCTATAGCCTTGCGAGATAATCCTTGATTTTTTGTAGAGAGGTTTATCCGTGTTGTCTATGATCCAGATATGCGAGAGGAGAGTATTCCTACTCCTGAGTCAGATACTACCGTGGATGCTATTCCAGAGATAACACTCGAGGATATACCAGAGGTAGTTATAGATTTTCAGAGACCGAGTGATGTGGAGCTTGTATCAGGTGGAAAGTATACTTGTGATAGCTCCAAGCAGGTTTGTAGGATAAACTTTGACTTGCGACCTAGTTTTTGAGCGTGACTTAGAGAGTCGGAGTATATCTGTCGTAGTGATTTTGGTTTTGAGACATGACAGGAAGAGAGATGTAATCCTAATACTATAAATGTCCCTATCTGAGAACATAGATTTGTGTTTCAGATTTTTCATAGGGATAGAGGCGATGTATTTCAAGAATTTGAAATAGAGGTTTCAAACCCTTGATTTATAAACCCAGACAACGGATCTTCAAGTTCTCGTGTATCTACTTCTCGTAGCTCCTCTTCTCGCCTAGAAACTCTAGAATCTATATGGATATCTACTCCACGTATTGATATACAAACATGACTTTCTAGAGAAGGATATAATTTGTTTTGTGACAAGGACGTCTGCAAAATAAATCTACAATATGAAAAAAAACACAAAGATGAGAGGTGTGTCTGGAAATTTCCAGAAGGAATATATAGAGACTCTACTGCTTATAGGTGTAATCCTGGCTATGTAGAGTATGGACCATGAAGGCATAAAGTAACCCTCAACGTATACCAAAAAAACAAGCGATCCAACGCGCGTGAATCGAGTTTGTATTTTAGTGTTTGAGAGAGAGGAGTTTCTGAGATTTCTACGATAGATGATACTGTGCTGTATGATACAGAACCTGTAGTAGATGACCTCAAAATACATTTACAATGAAAGATATGAAAGAATAAAACTCTCTTGGACGATACACTGATATGTGAGACTAAAACAACTTGTAGTATAAATTTTGATAGTAGTATGCAGGTCTCTGGAGATACGGGGGATCTATCTTATTATTGGGATTTTGGTGATGGGACTTATTCACAGAGATCAAACCCCTTGTCCAAGAAGTTCGAACCATGACAATATGAAATTTCTCTTGAGGTACGATCGGGAGAAAAAGTAATGGAAAAACAGTTTTTTCTGGTTTCTGTTATCTCTGAAAAAATCAGCAACAGAGAGGTAGGTTCATCTGAAATACTTCCTGTGTTTATGGGAAGTTTGAGAATATCATCTCTCCTAGTTAATCCAGTAGGAACGGATATACGTGAATGGATAGAGATAGAAAATACTGGAACGACCTCTAATGACTTACAATCCTGTTTTTTACAAAGAGGAAGTAAAAAATATAAGTTTAGAGACATAGAACCACTTTCCTCATGACAAAAATATAAAGTATTTGCTACAGTCTCAGCTATCACTCTCCCCAACCGTTGAGGAAAACTAGAGTTGGTGTGTAATAAGCAAATACTAGATCAGATATCTTGGGAGGAAATTCCCGAAGGAAATATCTTTTATAGAGATGGTACCCAAACTCAGAGCTCATACCAGATTGGGAGAGAGGACTTTGTTAATAGGGAGGATTATAGAGATTTTGTAGAAGAGAGTTTTTATACGACGACTCGAGTTTTAAAAAAAGGTATAAAAATACGTATTCAGACACTTAGCAATACTCCTTTTGAGTTACGCAATTCTCTGGGGTATTTTAGGGAGTGAGTGACGGATCACAGTGGATTTTTTGAATTTACGATTATATGAGGACTAGCTGCGTGAGATCATGTATTTACAGTGAGTTTTTCTGATACACTGTGACAAGACTATCGTTTTCAGAGTGATAGTGTTTCTATAAGTAAGCAGGATCTCAATAATTTTTGGTCATCAAATACCCGTAAAAAAACTCGCAAAGTTTCTCCTAAAAAAGACACGGTATCAAAACTCATTTTCCCTTCTAATAATGAATCTTCAGAAGGTGATAGTATTCAACAGATTTCACTTTATAGAGTAGTTCTATATAGTTCTTTACTTTTTATATCAGCGATGATTCTCTGAGTGCTTCTCATGTATAAACATCTTATAGGTTCAAATACCCTTTCTTATCATACTACCATTTTTACTACCAAACAGAGAGTTATGCTGCTTGTTTCATAAAAAATACTACAGTAATAAAAAACATATTTGTAAATAAGAATTGTTTTTTTTCTTGTCTCAGAGTTGCTGGAGATATCAAATTGTGATAGCATTATATCAGAATTATTCTCTATAGTACTTTCTTTTATGAAACACTTTCTCGATTATGGACTCTCTCTTTTGAAAAAATACCAAAAGACATGTCTCTACATCATGCTTGTAACTACTCTATTCTTTCTTTTTTCTGAGGTGGGATTTGCGACTGATGGGCAACAACACCCTGGAGTAGGAGATGCTGCTACAGCTAGTAAGGCTGTAGAAGTAATACAAGGAATACTACAAATAGTTTCAGCTTTGTTAGGTACTGTTACAGCCTTTGTTTCCTTGTTTCTATCTCCAGGCTGGACGAGTGGACAGATATTTAATATGCAGGTACACCTCAAAGAAATATGGATACTTGTTTCAAATGTTGTGTATTTTATGTTTGCTATGATACTTATTGCAATAGCATTTATGAATATTATCGGAAAGTGAGACAATAAATGGGAGCTCAAAGCAGCGCTTCCGAGATTTATTATAGGAATACTGATTGTTCCTTTTTCTTGGTTTTTTGTACAGTTTGTTGTTTCGGTTTCAGCTATACTTACGGTATGAGTATTAACGCTGCCGTATGATACATTTCGTGAATATGATTTCTATGAAACGTTGGAACAAAATGCATCTGAATGAGAGGAAAATGATATTTGTATACATCCAGTTGTAAATCTGTGAAGTACTAGTGACTCAGGTTGAGAGACTATAGACAAGTTAGGTTGTGAAGAATATGGTTCTATTTTTAGTATTATTAGTAACGGAAATAGTATATTTGGTATCGTAAGTATTTATACGTATGGTGTTATGAGTCCAGAGAAACTTGATGAACTTAGATCAGAGACTTTGAGTGCTGATACAGGTACTATAGCTGGTGTTGCTGACTTATTGGTAAAAGTAGCTTTTGATCTTATCTTTATAATAATATATTTTATATTGATGGCAGCACTATTTCTTGCATTATTCGTAAGATGAGTTTGGCTGTGGATATATATGATGTTGTCACCGGCATTTGGGCTTTTATACTTCTTTGAAAAATGATCGGAGTGAGTGGGATGAGGAGAAACAAAATTTAGCATAAAGGAGTTTGTTAGTCTTGCTCTTATCCCAGTCTATGTTTCTGCCGCATTATCTTTTGGTTTACTCTTTATATTTGTGGCAACTCATGGAATAGAGAATGATGAACAGGAATGACAAGGTATTAGTATAGACAGTAGTACTGAATGAGAAGAAACTATTACTCTGTTATGAGATTACAATTTTACTATTAGAGGTTTTCAGTGATCAGGTCCTGTTGGTATAGTTGCTGGTGCTGGGAGTGCTCTAGGAAGTATTATTGTACAGCTTTTTGGTCTAGTGATACTCTGGATTGCAGTTATGGCTGCACTCAAGTGATCAGAAACAACTGGGAAAATTATTGCTCCGATTGAACAGTTTGGGACCAGTGTCTGAAAACTTGTCGCAAGTGCACCTTCTTATGCTCCTATAATTCCTACTGGAAGTGGGGGGTTGAGTGCGCAGTCTCTACCTACGTTATCACAGCAAGCAACTACGTTTGTTGGTGATAGTGCAAGGAAGAGAGGAGTTGGATTTTTGGAAAACAACAACTTACTTCAAAATACTTCTGTCCCACCTAATGTAGCAGTCGATATGAAGACAATACGAGAAAGACTTGAAAATTGACTACATAAAGATGATGAAATTCCTAAATTTAGTCAGGCTCTCAGTAAAATTTCCGACACTAAGTCTGCTATGAATAGTAGTGATGTCAAAGATATCATGAAAAAGCTTGTGGAAGAATTGAAGCTTGGTAAAAATACTATTTCAGACAGGACGTTTACTAACGAGCATGAATTTTCAAAGGCTCTTGCTCAAATACATAATGCGTCATTACAAGCAGGGACATGAGAACTACTTCCGGAACATAAGAATAGAGTAAATATAGATGATTCACTAAAAATTGTACAATCTCTTATTTGAGGTTCTCAAGCCTCTACCTGAGGACAAGATGATAACATCTCTTCTTCTGTAAATAAAACTAACTCTGTATCAGACCTTACATTTAATGTAAATTCACATATAGATGCTACTGATAAAACGAAGTTGACCACTGATTGAATAAATGAGATTAAAACAACAGTGACAAATACTCTAGCAAAATGATCTATAAATAAAGACGAGCTTTCAGAAAGAATAGAACAGTTGTTGCCCAATTGAATCAACCAAGAAGAAGTTATAAAGAATGTAATTACGGAATTATGAGAGGATTTCTTTAAGAATACTACATCATAAAAGTTAAAAGTTCCCACACCTCACACACTACCACTCCATCTACCTCATATTTCCTGAGTTTATACGATTCCTTCTCGCTTACGAGAAGGAATTTTTTATGTTCTCCTGGTATCTTTGCGAGTTTCCTGATATCTTTTTTGAGTTCGTTTTTATCGTCTGAGAGATATATGTGTATATCGAGTATGTCTTTTGCTTTTTTTGCACGACAGGTGAACTCAAATCTTCCGTGTATTCCTGTCATGACAGCGTAGCCATGCTTTGTGAGTTCACTGAGGAGCGTATTTTCTAACTGGATAGGTATATGAGGTATGTGTCATAGAAGGGTATTTCTGATTCCGGTATCAGAGAAATAGTATCTGAGTTTGCTTGCTATTTCTTTTTTAATTTTTATATCATATTTGCTCATTTTCCTGAGGAGTTTTGCTTTTACCCCTGCATCTATGTAGTCTGTGAGTGTCATGAGGGCTATAGATATTCCTTCTGATTCAAGCTCTCTTTGGAGTTCTCTCAGAGACATATTTTGAGTCTTTTTCGCAAGAAATCATAGTACTTGTATGTATAAGTACTTGTTTTTTATGTCATAGGTGTAGAGGATATCTTGGGATAATATGTGTTGAAACATAGACTTGAGGAGAAGGGTTTTATAAGATAGATCTCTAACGAGACTGACTTCTTCTATAGATCCGTATTTGAGTGTTTGAGCCATGCTCTCTTTTGATACTACAGATGTCTTTTGTGAGTGGAGTTCTATTTCGGGGATTCCAGATATCTTTATATTGTTCCCGACTATGATAATTTTATATTTCTTTTGTGTATAGAGTTCTCAGATATAGTCTTTTATCCCATCTATCTTGCTAATATTTTGGAGTATAAGGATCTTTGGCTCTCAGTGTATACGTATGTGGAGTCAGAGTAGGAGTTCTAGGTCTTCACTATTTTGTATTTTTCCTAGGAGATCTACTTCACTGTTATAATAAAAAAAATGTTTTTCTAAACCTGTTTTTGTGATCATTTCTTTGAGGAGTTTTGTTTTTCACATATATCTCATCCCTGAGATTATTATTATTTTTTTGTGATTGAGCTCTTCTACGAGTTTTTGGAGTGTGTGTTTACGTGGAAAAAATATCTTTTTTCCAGATATGTCTTGTTGTAGCCTTTGTATCAGATCTTCCATAAATATATGTTTATACTATATAAGTAATTATTGTAAATAAAAATAGAGAAAGTCAATATTTTGTATAGATAAGACTATATAAAAGTATAAATAAGAATACCTAGATCCTGTAGTATAAATATTTGCTTGTAATAGGCATATATATCAGTATAAAAGAGCTATATTTAGACTATTTAGGAAACAGTTCATTTATGAATACGAAACTTGTATCTTATCTGAGGGAGGCAATCTGAAAGTATTTTTCTTTTGAGATTGATGATATTACTCTCTCTGAGCCACCAAAAAAGAATCTCGGAGATTATGCTTTTGGTTGTTTTGTGCTCGCAAAAAACCTCCAAAAGAATCCTGCCCTCATAGCTCAGGAATTGGCCCAGTATATTGTGTCAGATAACGACCATAATACTCTCATAAAATCTGTCTCTGCAGAGGGGCCATATCTCAATATATTTATGGCAAGCGCCTGAGTTCTCGAAGATTTTGTAACTCAAGAGCCTCATACTCCTAGTGATAAAATAGATGAAACTGTCATCATAGACTATATCTGAGCAAATGTCTGAAAACCCCTACATATAGGACATATGTGTACTCCAAACATCGGGCAAAGTCTCATAAATACTTACAAGAAACTCTGATACAATGTTATCAGTGATAGTCATATAGGGGATTGGGGAATTATATTTGGAAAATTGATAACAGCGTATGAAAAATATGGAAGCAGTGATAAGCTCAAACAGGATGCTGTACAGCATCTCTTTGATTTATACGTACAGATATCTAGTGAGGTAGAACTGGTACCCGAGCTCGAACAAGAGTTTCGTGATACTTTTAAAAAACTGGCAAGTTGAGACAGTCAGATGGTTTGACTCTGGTCTGAGTTTACGAAGTATTCTATTACTTCCATGAACCAACAGCTTGCTCGTATTTCTGTATATCCTGACTATAACATAGGAGAGAGTTTTTATGAGTGAATCTGACTTCCAAAGATGTGAGACTATCCTGATTTAAAGCATTCTATGCATTCTATAGTAGAGGAGCTTATTACTCTATGAATTGCCACAAAAAATGACGATGGATCTGTAGGAGTAGAGTTTGAAGAGTCACTCAAAATGCCTTCATGTATACTCCAAAAACGCGATGGAACACATGGTTATCTTGCCTCTGATCTTGCGACTATCAAATATAGGATAGAGAATTGGAGCCCAGAGAAAATTGTTTACTGTGTAGATGTGAGACAACAGCTCCACCTCAGGCAAGCTTTTGAGATAGCACATGCTGCTGGTTGGACAAAGAAATCTGATGAAAACAAAGTTGAGCTCATACACGTACATAATGGTTTTATCAGTCTCAAGGAGTGAGCTATGTCTACGAGATCTGGAAAGATTGTTCGACTCGATGCGCTCCTAGACGAAGCAGAAAAAAGAGCAGGTGACATTATTCTCGAGAAGAGAAGTGATATACAAGGAGAGGAGCTTGATACCCTAGCAGAAACAATCGGTATAGGAGCTATAAAATACTGATATCTCAAAAAAACTCGTGAAACAGATGTTGTATTTGATTGGGATGAGTTTATGACTTTTGAGTGAAATAGTGGACCATACATCCAGTACGCATATGTTCGTGCTCACAAGATAGTCCTAAATCAGGATATAACTACATCACTGAATTCAGTAGAGCTCTCACCAGAGTGTACTACCATGATTCAGGAAATATCAAAATACCACGATACGCTCAAAAAAACTATTATTACGCATCATCCTCACCTATTGTGTCAGTACGGCTATAGTCTGGCTCGAGTGTTTAATAGTTTATATAACAGTGAGTCTATCCTCTCTGAGGAAGATAATGATTACAAAAATGCAAAGCTCTATATTGTTTCTCGTTTTATGGAAACACTTGAGGATGTTTTTTGAGTTTTGTGAATTGATCTCCCCACTAAAATGTAGTAAATAGATGGAAACGAATTATGACAGCGTAGCTGAGACATTTGCCCAATCTCGAAGAGGTATGCGCTGGCCGGAGATAGATGATATCATGAAATATATCATACTTCATGATATCAAAACAGAGAGTGTTTTGGATGTGTGATGTGGGAGTGGACGTCTGATAGAATCACTAGAAAAACATGATATCAGCTCAACTTACCTGTGAATAGATGTTTCATCCTGACTGATAGAGGAAGCAAGAAAAGATTTTCCTGATAATGATTTTAGATTTGTTGATATGAAGGAACTGTCTGTACTCGAACAAAAATTTGATTGTGTATTTTTTGTAGCGTCTTTTCATCATCTCGAAACATATAGTGAGAGACAGGAGGTACTGAGACAATTACAGGAAAAGATACAGGAGGGAGGATATGTATTTTTACTAAATTGGTATCTCGTAGGATGACATAATAGTAAGAAGTATAATTCTAGTGTTATAGAAGGGGCAAAAAATCAGTATAATTCACAGGATTATTCTATAAAAATAGGAACATCAAAACGTTTTTATCATGGTTTTAGTTTGTCTGAACTCTCTAGTTTGGTGGCAGAGACAGGATTTGAACTCGTTTCAAACTCTATTTGTATAGGAGAGAGAAATATTCTCACTGTTTTGAGAAAATAGTCTTTTCAATAGAGCAGAATCTGATATACTTTGTAGTATGATACTTTTTGTTAATCTTTTGCTACTATGTCCAAGACTTATGATGACTACATCTCTGAAATAGATCAAAAGGTAGATGAACTCATCAAAAAAGCTGAAGGGTATATGTATCCAAATATTACCAAAAAAAAGATACGTAGCGAGATAGTTCGCGCGTATGAATATTCAAAAGAAGCTCACAGGGATCAAAAACGTCTTTCCTGAGAACCATATATCGATCATCCAGTCGAGGCTGCAAAGATACTTATCGACCTACATCCTGATATTCAGACTATTCAGGCATGTTTTCTCCACGATGTGATAGAGGATACAGAACTATCTTCTGGAGATATAGAGTTTGAGTTTGGGAAAGAAGTACGTTTCCTCTGTGAGGGAATGGAAAAACTCACCAAAGTAAAATACTCAGGACAAGAAAGAGCAGCAGGGAGTCTGAGGAAAATGTTTGTTGCTATGGCTGAGGACCTGAGGGTCGTTTTCATAAAACTCGCAGATAGACTACATAACATGAATACACTTTGATCCCACCCAAAACCCGATAAACGCAAGAGAATCGCAGAAGAAACTCTCAATATCTATGCTCCTATAGCTGGGAGACTCGGTCTCTACAACATAAAAAATGCCCTTGAGGAACAGTGTTTTAAAAACATAGATCCAGACTCGTATGAAAACATCAAGACAGAGTTATTGTCTCTGAGAGACACAAAAAAAGAGTTTCAAAAAATAGCTGTTATGGAAATGAAGCGTATACTGGATGATCTATGAGTTGAGAATTCAGTAGATTTTCGTATCAAGTCCTCCTACTCTATTCATAAAAAACTGGTAAGAAAATGATTTGAAAATGTGAATGATCTCTATGATATTTATGGGATTCGTATTATTGTTCCAACTATTACTGATTGTTATAGAGTGCTCGGGGAGATACATAGTAGATGGCACACACTTCCTTATAGATTCAAGGATTATATAGCACTTCCAAAACCAAATGGATATAGGAGTCTTCATACGACGATTATTGGATTTCTCAAGCGATTTACCACTCAACCAACAGAGCTACAGATACGTACCAGAGATATGCACACACGTGCAGAGATAGGGGTTGCTGCGCATTTTGAATATAAGGAAAAATGAAGCAAGATAGCTACAGATATAGACTGGGTTGCTGATCTCAAAGAAGTAGCAGAGTCAGTTGGGAATAACGATCTTGTTCCTTCTCTGTCTATAGATGTGTTCAAGGATAGGATATATGTATTTACTCCTAAGTGAGATGCTATAAATCTCCCAGCAGGATCGTGTCCTGTTGATTTTGCTTATAGTGTTCATACGGAGCTGTGAGATCATATCTCTCTTTCCAAGGTCAATAATACAATATCTCCTCTTGATAGGGAGCTTAGAAATGGAGATATTGTAGAAGTTATTATTGATAAAAATAAAAAACCTAGTCCTTTTTGGCTCTCGTATGTCAAGACCGTAAAAGCGAAAAATGGTATAAAATCATTTCTCAGAAAATGAGATAAAGATCTTCACAGAGATAGAGGGAAAGATATTATGAATAATTACTTACAAAAAGCAGGACTTGAGGTGCTTGATAAGGATATGGGGGTTTTACGTGTCTTAGATGGTAGAGAGTACAATACCGAAGAGAGACTTCAACTCCTCGAACAAGTAGGGAATTTTAGTATCACTCCTGCATCTCTTATGAGACGTGTGATGCGTCATATGGGTATCAAACCCCAGTCTTTAGTGAAGAAGAAAACTTTGAAAGAAAAACTCAAAAAGTACTTGGATGATGAGTCTGATGGTTTTGAAAAAGAGATCGTTATAGGATGAGAAAAGGATGTATATTATCGTATTTGTCAGGATTGTTGTAAGAAATACGTTCCAGATCAGATAGTGGCACATATTAACTCCAGAGGGACATTTACAATTCATAAACGTAGCTGCAAAGTACTTGAGTGAGTGAATTCTGACAGGCTCATGTCGGCATACATAGAATGAAGGGAAGACAATGTTATATATTTTAAACTTCACCTGTATCTTAAAAATAAAGTCGGGGTCCTGAAAATTATTAGTGAATGACTTTTTTCTATGGGAATAAATATAGATCAGATACATTCCAAAAAAATCTCTCCGAAAGAGACGAAAATCACCCTTTCTATAGAGGTTTTAGATTATGATTATCTTATTGTAGATAGGCTCGTTGAGAGACTCAAACATAGTCTTTGAGATATACTTCTAGAGTGCCAAGTTGCACAAATAGAATACTAAAAGTATAAAAAACCTTCACTTTTGTGAAGGTTTTTTATACTTTTAGAAAGGTTATTATTTTCTGATTTTGAGCTTTTCGATAACTTCTGCGTATTTCTCAGGATTTTTTCTCTTGAGATATGCGAGCATTTTTCTTCTCTTTGCTACCATCATCATAATTCCTCTTCTCGAGTGATTGTCTTTTTTATGAGATTCAAGATGTTCTTTGAGGTTTTCTATTTTTGAAGTAAGAATCGCTATTTGTACTTCTGGAGAACCAGTATCTCATTTCTTTGGAGCAAAGTCCTTTATGATCTTAGTTTTATCATCTTTTGTAACAGCCATAATCGTATTTTTTAAAAAGTATTTTGTAGAAACCAGAAAAATACACCAGTAATCTACTAGGATGTGATTATATGAAAAAATACATGTTTGCAAAGATAAAAGATATAAAAAGCCCTATTTTTTGACATTTCTTTGCTCTATGTGGTATTATATAGGTAGAATAAGATATTATACTCCAGATTTCTGTTAATAATAGTTATGTCAAAAAGCCCAGAGAACAAGACCCGTATCGCAGAATCTAGCCTCAAAACGAAGATAGATAGATTTTCTCGTGATAATAAGCTTAACTGGGGAGAGAATAATTTGCTTTCCTTGAGTTTGACTAAACTTGATAGAACAAAAAACAAAGAATCACAAAAAATCCACTCTTCTACAAGAGAAAAGTTAGAAATCCTCAAAAGTATATCTGGAATATCTGCTGCCACTAAGAGAAAAATAGAGTCTATACTTTCGGGTGTTCCTATAGCCAAGACAAGACCCAAGAAATCAACTGAGAGAATAAGAACCAAAGAGGTACTATCTGGGAAGAAACTAGATAAAGCAGTAAATTATCTCAAAACAAAACTGACACAATCCCAGAGAGCTGAAATCAGAAGAAAACTCTGAGTAAGAGATACGAGATACGTAACTCTTGCTCAAGCAGTAGCCACGTTTCAACAGCAATCGGGTCTGGTGGTTGATGGGCAGCCATGAGGAGGTACAAAGAAAGCACTGTGAATAAAAAGATCAAGTTCTTCTGGTGTATCTGAATCACGTGAGAGACTGAGTGGGAAAGTCTGATGGAAAGAAGCAAGAAGACTCCTAGGTATAGGGTCAAAGTTTTTACTATATTCGAGTGGGAGATGATATAAAGAAAGTTGAGCAAATAGGAGTCGAAGAAACAGAACATCTCTAGAATGACTGAGAAAGAGTACCATAAAGTGAGCTCTCATACTTAGAAAATATGTAAGATGAAGGATGGTCATAACATGAGGAACAGAAGTTGGACATGCATGAGGGACTCTCTCACACGCTCAAGGGTATAAATTAGATATTGATTCCCCAGGACCTATCTTGAAGTATTTGGCTAAACTCAGGGGGAGAAAATCATTTCCAATGAATACAAAAATAACCAGAACTATAGAAGGACAAAAAATGACTTTTTATAGACATCCACCTGATCATGTAGATATTACTTTTCATCCATAAAATTAATTGAAAAAAAATCTCTATGGGTATAATTGAGTCAAAGATATTTTGACTCTTTTTTTATGAATCCAAAGAAAATACGTAAAAGCTCTACAGCATTTTTTGATATATTTGATAGATACCCAAGGGAATACTTTGTATTTGTATTTTTTATAGTGTTTTTGTTTGCTATACTCAAAGAGACATTTGCCTATACGGTTTTGGAATATGATTTTTATGATGGACTTGCCTATAAACAGCAGGTGGGAGAGGTTGAGATTCCTGTGACGCGTGGGACTATATTTTCTGCTACGTGAAGTGGGACAGTTCTTTCGACATCTGTAGATCTCAGTGATCTCGCTATAGATCCCCAGATAGATGGAGATAAAGCAGCTCTATGAGAGTACCTCGTAGATATAGTATATAAAGAGCTCTGCTATCTCAGAGCTGCAGACGACTGTTATAGTAACACACTCAAATACCTCAGAAAACTACAAATTCCAGAGTTTTCCACTTCTGAAGTATTTGTAAAAGATCTCCTTAGAGAATACATCGTCGCTAAGGTTTCTCAGAGTAAGATTACTTCTGTGCTCGTATCTGAAAATATAGAGGCAGAAGATGCGACTAGACTCTTTTCACAGTGATATCCATGAGTGTATGTTACCAACAATAATATCTATGTAAATCCAGAAGAAGTTGTAAGCCCAAGTATTGTGGCTCAAGGTATCTCTGAGGTGACAGGATGAGATATAGAAGATATACAGTATTCTATCAGAAAAAGAGATCTTCGTTATATTCCTATTATAAATAAACTCTCTCTTTCTCTTTCTGACGATATTCGCCAGAAAATATCAGATGAAAAACAAGCTATAAAACAAGGAATTATTACTCCAGAACAGTCCATAGGAGGTTTTATGATCCTGAGTCCTCGCCCACAGAGGGTATATCCTGAGTGAGAGGTTGCTTCACAGATTATTGGGTTTCTCGATGGAGAGTCAGTCTGACGTTATGGTCTCGAAGGGAGGTTTGATGAGCTACTACAGTGACTCAAATGACAAATGGTAAGTCGAAAAGATATCCAAGGAAGGATTATCGATCCTATTTCCCTCAATAGAGATACTCTCACAGGACAGGGAGTTGATATATATACAACTATTGATAGAAATGTACAGAAAAAAGTAGAAAAGATCCTCGCAGATGGAGTAGAGAGATACAGGGCAAATAAATGAACAGTAGTAGTTATGAACCCAAAAAATGGGGCAGTAATATCTCTGGCAAATTATCCAAGCTATGATCCAAATGACCCAGGGGAAGTATATGAAATAGAAAAAGTAAGTTACCAGCAATATCCAAATCCTGAGACAGACTTACTGGGAAGGACAGTATTTGTAGAAGATATAGAAAATGGAAATAAACAGATCTATGATGGAAAAGAAATATACCTCAGAGAAGCTGATAGGGAAGAGTATGGGAACTACGAAATTGATAAGTATAAGTATAAAAATGATTTTGGGGCAGGAGTATACCAAAATGATGCGATATCTGGACTCTATGAACCATGAAGTATTATGAAAGCTATTACCGTAGCTATCTGACTAGATACTGGAGAAATTAGTAAATGAGATATTTACAATGATGTTGGGAGAGTGACGATAGATAACTTTACGATAAAAAATGATTCTTCACGTTGTCTTGGGTACCATACTTTTGGACATGCTCTGAATTTTTCATGTAATGTATGAATGATACGTATAGCTCAAAGAGTCTGAGAGTCATTGTTTCATCAATATTTTCAGGATTTTGGATTTTGAGATATTACAGATATCTCTCTCGAGGGAGAAGTATATTCTCAGATTGCTCCGTATGAAAAATGGTCAAAGGCAAAACTCTTCACGAGTTCATATGGTCTCTGAGTCAGTGTTACTCCCCTGCAAATGGCTGCAGCATATAGTGTCATAGCAAATGGAGGAGTCTATGTAAAACCAAGAGTCATAGACTCAATAGAGTTCTCTGATGGGAAAGTGATAGAGTACAAACCAGAGATACTTCGTCGAGTTATAAAGGAGTCAACATCGAGGGATATTTCTCGTATGCTTTTAAGTGGTGTAGAACAGTGAGTTGCTAGCAATGGGAGAGTTGAGTGATATAGTATCGCAGGTAAGACAGGAACATCTCAGATAGCATATAGAGGAAGATATGAAGTTGGGGCAGCATCTACTCATGGTTCTTTCGCTGGATTTTGACCAATAGAAGATCCTCAGTTTGTGATCATCGTAAAACTTGATAGACCGAGATCGAGTACCTATGGTGGGCAGACATCAGCGTATTTGTTTTCTGAGATAGCAGAGGAGTTGTTTGATTATTATGGAATTCCAAAGAAAGAGGGGAAGTAAAGTTGACATAGTATAAATATAATTTATCCTTCTATTAGAAATAAGTTATAAACCTTAATTTTGCTATGGCTAAAAAACAAGCAGAGCTAGATATAGTTACCAAAATAGATTACAATGGTACTATCTCGGGTGTTGGAAATACAGCTGAGGCTTTTAATAGTGTTTATGGAATAGAAAAATCAAAAAAGTATTCTATACAATTTCTATCTGACTTTTCTACCAAGCAGGATTCTTTTGGTAATGGAGAATGACAACATGCTGTATTTAATATAGATATACAAAAAGGTACGATAATAACTTGGATTCCTGGAAAAAATACTAAGTTTGTAAAGCTAGAATTTTCTACTTCATCAGAAGTATATCAAACACGTAATAACTCGGGAAAACATATCAAGACAAGGACTATAAGAGAACAATCTACAGGTTCAAGAGTATCAGTTGATACCTGTGAGAAAGAATTCCGAGCAAAGCTTATTAGTAAAGAAAAACATATAGTAAAGATCCCTACTTTGATGTTTTGGTTTATATTATCAGAAGCAAAAGTATCTATTACTGATGAGCAGTGAAAAGTAATCGAGACAATAAAAAAAGAAGTCTCTGAAATTACTGATAAAGGGGTGAAGAAGGAGAAATAAAAAAATACTCTAGTATAAAACTAGAGTATTTTTTTAATTTTCAAATTGGTGCACAGCGCGAGGTACGACCTGAACCAACATTAGAAGACCTATGGACATGGCTTCAGGGAATGCAGAATGCGCCAGTAGTCCAG
>CALDZK010000008.1 GCA_937944145.1 uncultured Candidatus Altimarinota bacterium | reverse complement strand
TCCTCAACTGTTAATTGAGTTTGTTTACTAAAAAATCCTTTTATTTTTCACAACTGGGGTATTTCTAGATCAAATCTCTCAACTTCAAAATCCCCCTGAGGAGTAAGTTCATTTACTTTGAGTCATAAATTATCAATCAATCAACTCAGTCTTGCCAGTATCGGGAGCTGTGAATTAATAGAGGATATATTTGCTACAGAGTTTTTCATCTACTAGATTTTCAATTATATATCATATATATTAAATAAATATAAATAATTGTCAATTACTATTTATTAAGAAGATATTTAAATACAATAAATCCCTACTTAAAGGGATTTATTATTTGAAATTTTACTGGTGGAGTCAGTGGGATTTGAACCCACGTCTTGGGAGGCTGCCCAAATACATCTACTATCATAGTCTCTTTTAGGTACTTCACGTTCTACGAGAAAAGCGACAAACACGAACGTGAGAAAGTTTTTCTTATACGGCATGACAGCTAAAAACTCTACAAAAAACTGAAATTCCGTCTCGAATTAAAGTATTCTTAGAAGTATCTCTCGAGAACAAGTCTCCTAAGAAGTTGCGACAGGCAATTGCACTCATCCCCTAGGGGAGGTCGCTTAGAGTTTCAATTTAATGAAGTCTAATTATGCAGCTACTGCTGCACCAGAGAAAGCGTTCTTAAAAGAAGCGAGTCCTCCAGCAAGTCTGTTTTTTCCGATTAAGGATGCTTGTTTTGATTAGTGGAAGTTACAAGCACCTCCCAGATAGCATATATGAACAACGATTCTCCCAATAGAAACCATAAATGACCCCATTGTATATTGCTCCCTGTATTTTCATACAGGTGCGACAAGAGTATATCAAAACACCCGAGAAGTCAAGGATGTTCACGTATTCTCTACCTAAGTTTCCTTTTTCCTTTTTTGAGTTCTATGATCATATCACGTAGTTCTGCTGCCTCTTCATACTGCATATTTGCAGCTGCAACATCCATCTCAAGTTCGAGACGTTTGATTTCTTTTTCTGCTGATTTTTTGTCAGTGATATCTGTTTTGTTCTTCTTTTTTGGGATTCCTATATCCTTTATAGAGCTGAAAATAGTCGTAGCCGTGATACCATGTTTCTGGTTAAATTCTGCTTGGATTCCTCTCCTATAGTAGGTCAATCCGATAGCTTTTCTCATAGATTCAGATATGACAAATCCTTCGAGGTTTACGAGTTTTCATTTATCCATTCTCCACAGTTTTTGCCCGAGAAGTTCGAGTTCTGCAGGACCACTACATATTTCTGAGGTTCTGTTTTCTGAGAGTTTCTGAGTGTACATACTGACATGCCCACTACTATTTCTCGCTGCTCTCCCTATGATCTGTATCAGAGCTGAGGTAGATCTGAGAAATCACTGTTTATCTGCGTCGAGTATAGCTATCTTTGAGACTTCTGGGAGATCGAGTCATTCTCTGAGAAGATTGACCCCGACGATGACATCTATCTTCCCTGTTCTGAGGTCTTTGAGTATTTCTATCCTATCGAGTGTATCGACCTCACTATGGAGATACTGTACTTTTATCCCATTATCGATCAGGTATTCTGTGAGTTCTTCACTACTTTTTTTAGTCAGAGTCGTGATCAGCATTCTCTCTCATTTTTCTTCTATTTCAGAGATCAGAGACATGATATCATCTACCATGAATTCCATAGATTTTAGGGTGATCTCTGGATCTAGGAGTCCTGTTGGACGGATGATCTGCTCTACGATCCTCGTCTGATCATCTGAAGACCATATATCACCCCTGGTTGGATCAAAATCCAGAAATACCTGTGGATCAGGACAACTGTGTTCTACTTCATACAAGGCAGGAGTCGCAGAGACAGCAACTACATTTTTTAGTTTCCCCTCAAACTCTGAAAACTGGAGTGGTCTATTGTCCATAGCAGTAGGGAGACGAAAACCATTGTTAACTAGGTTCTCTTTTCTACTTCTATCCCCAGCGTACATTCCCCCGATCTGCGAGATAGTCATGTGCGACTCGTCTATAAAGGTCAAAAAATCATCCCCAAAATAATCCAGCAGTGTTGCTGGGGGTTCTCACTGTTTACGACCATCTATATAAAGTGAATAGTTCTCTATCCCGTTGACATAACCGACTTCTTGCATCATTTCCATGTCATATTCTACTTTTGATTTGAGTCTTTCATACTTGAGGACATCACCCATTTCAGAAAAATACGCAAGCCTCTCTTCGAGATCTGCCTGTATTTGTGGAATAACTTTTTGTATCCTCTCATCAGTCGTCACCGTATGTTTTGCTGGAAATATCTCGACAGTCTGAAGATACTCATATATCTCTCCAGTAAGATTATTTCTATACGTGATCTGAGATACCTCATCTCCCCAAAACTCTATAGTATACACATGCTCTTCACTGGCTTGCCATATCTCGAGTATATCTCCCGTAACGAGGAAATTCCCAGGATGAAAATCTGCTCCAGCCCTACGGAATTGGATATTTATAAGTTGTTTCAGTAAGTCCTCCATGACATACTCTTTTCCTACCTCTATCTCAAACACCTGCTCCGTATACGAACTAATATCCCCAATACCATAGATACAACTCACCGAGGCTACAATAATCACATCCTCTCTCGTCATCAGACTCTGGGTTGCTGCATGTCTGAGTCTATCTATTTCTTCGTTGATAGTTGCTTCTTTTTCGATATAAGTATCTGTTTTTTGGACGTAAGCCTCTGGTTGATAATAGTCATAATAACTCACAAAATAATGCACAGCAGCATCAGGGAAAAACTCTTTAAATTCTGTTGCGAGCTGTGCTGCAAGGGTCTTGTTATGTGCAACGATAAGAGTAGGTTTCTGGAGTTCCTGTATGACATTTGCCATAGTAAACGTCTTTCCAGAACCCGTAACCCCCCAGAGCGTCTGCCAGGTGTGCCCTGCTCGTATATACTCAGAGAGTTCCTTGATCGCTTTTGACTGATCCCCTGAGGGAGTGTATTTGGACTTGAGTTCAAACTTCTTGTCTGACATAGAAATTACATATAAAAAATATTATCGCTAAAGAATACCCAGCAAAATACTTTAAACAAATAAAGTTTTTACAAAAAATACTCTTTAAGTTTTTTTTAAGACATTGTGATATAATAAGACCTACTATCACAAAAGTTACTCGGATATCACTCAATATATATAGGGTAAAAATAATACAAAAACCCTACATAAAAGTCTATCAAAGTTATTTGTGATTCTCATGAAAGAAGAAACAAATCCCCTTATACGGGATTTTTTTCTTCTTTTATGTCTCAGATACAAAAAAATCACTAAAATATTTCACATAGATCATTTTTTCTGATACAATAGCACTATACATGCTATAAATACTCTATGCACGCGCATACAAAACACATCCTAACCAGAGTCTCAAGTCTCTCTGCGATGATTCTCTTAGTATTTCATATCGGACTCTATATCCTCTCAACTGAAAGTACTCAAGCCACAAAACCCAGTAATGATCTCATCTACCCCGCAGCGTCCAATAACGACATATCCGCTGTATCAGTAGCTCTGGGAACAGGGGTCGGAATCAGACTCAACAGAGATGGTATCAGTGACGTGACGTTTTATCCAGAACAATCAGAGATCGGGAGAGACGCAGAACAATCGAGATCCCTGCGTAGGGATCTCCTAGCTGAAAACATGCTCATCATACGCGAGTATCTCTCTCTCGCAAGAACGGATGTACTGGAGCTACTAGATGGGTCAGAGGATAGGAGATCTACTCTCAATACCCTCATATCTCAACTCGAACTAAGATTCAAAAACGGAAGCATTAGTCTCGTCAATCTCGAAAACCAGAAAACACTTCTCGTCCAAGATATGGAAAAAACCAACACTGACATAGAATCAATAAAAGGAAAAATGAGTAATGATTTTACTACAGGAGATGACGATGCTCTCCTGTCAGATGTCGATATCTATCTCGATCTACGTAGTAGAAACAACAGGAGTTTCACAGACATTGTACTGATCAATCAGTTTCTGGCTCAGTATCAGTTTCTCAATGATTATAACAAACGTCTTCTCGATACACTGATAAACAATCGTGAAGCCATTATATCTCAGAGTTTTATAGTAGTACCAGACTCTGGTGATGAGTTTCTCAAACAGTTCAAACTTCTCTATGAAGAGGAAGAATTCAAGGCACAGAGATAACTAAAAAAGACTCGTAATTACGAGTCTTTTTTAGTTTTTTAATACAAAAAATCTACTTTGATAATTCTGTTGTTATGTCTCTTGGACTGCTCAGCCTGACGTATAGAGATGACTTCGTCGACTCACTCAAATCTCTCTGAGAGAGTTTCTATATCGATAGATGCTCCCTCGAAACTGACACACTCATATACTCCATCTGTGAAATACTCCTCACTACATATCTCTATCTCATCCTCAGTCGATATAGATATATCATAGCAGAGTATCTCTCCAAATTCTTTGGTGAAGTACTCAAGCACTTCTTTTGAAGTCCCGAGCTCTATCTCTCCCATGCAAAAATAGGTTCCATTTTCAGCTGAGACGAGATCAAAATCTGAGTTCTCTATTTCTGTAGTTGTATCTTTGAGACTAAAACTTCCAGCAAATATATTCATAGTGAGTAGTGGTTATTGAAATATCTTTCCAGAGTCATACTGACTCATCATATCATCATACCCTCCGATAAGAGTTCCTTTACTCGGATTTCCGTCAAATATCTGAGGAACCGTGGTCATTCCTGATATCTTTGAGTATTTTGCTCTGGTATCTCTATCACTGGTAACGTCTATATTTGTATACTCTTTTCCCAGTGAGTCGAGAAATCATTTTGCTGCATTGCAGTATGGACAGTATTTTGTTGTAACGATAGTAATCATATTTTTATGGAGTTAGGTTAATATATAGTTTTGAGAATAATCTCCTGATCTGTATCGCTGACTCCCCCTATACAGGTCATCACTTCATCATCTCCTAGAGGAAACGATGGCTCTCATTTAAAATCTTTTATCACATGCTCTGCTCCTGACTCTATGTTGCACATACAGGCAGAGCATACTCCCATCAGGCAGGCATTTGGTATCTCTACTCCTGCTGCCTCGAGTTGTTTGAGGATCTTTTGTGTTGGGTCGAGGTCAAGAGTCTTGAGGACTGTTCCCTCTTTGTTTTTTATAGTTACTTTGGTCATGTTGTTTTTTTGGTATTTTTACGAATATATCTTAGTATCAGCCGTCCTCCTCAGAGAACTATAGCTGGAAGAAGTGAAATCGAGAGAAAACGAAGTATTTCTAAATTCATAGTGGCTCTGCTTCATCTGATACAATAGCTGGTAACCTTGTATTCCCTACTTCTCACTCGAGACCAACAGCATCAAACTGTACTTCGAGACTATAGAGACACTCCTGAGCGAGTGGTCCAAATATCCCTCTGGTCGTCTCTGGCCAGTCACATCTCTCTATGAGAGTTCTGGTCAGAGCATCTCTTGTAGCTTCGTCATAATCTCCCGAAAGCTCACCATCATAATATCCGAGTAAACCTAGTGATTCTTGGAGTTTACTGACCTCTGGGCCACTACTCCCGAGTTGGCTAAATCAGTCAAACTCAAATATCTCTGATATATTTTTAGTCACAAAAACTGACCTAGATTCTACGACCTCAGAAAAAGATGGCTGAGCCAGACGTTCTACTACTACTGGTGTCTGTATTTCTTGTTTCTCAGATACAAATACACTGAGTATCTTATCTCATACACCACTGAGAACACCAAACTTCCCGAGTAATAATAGAAGAGTAGCTACAATAAAAATAATACTGAGAAAATTATACGTGTTTCCTATCATAAGAGTATGAAACTTTTTGGAGTGAAAATACACTCAGACGTTTTGTAAGATATCAGAAAATACATACGTAAATCCCAGTACATAAGCCAGAGATGTTACGAGAAGTATAAGAGTTTTATGATCTGTTATCTCATACGCGTCGAGTGTCACACCGATACAAGTTATAAAAATCGAAACAGAAAGAACCAGTATCTTGAAAAAAGTTTTTTGTTGGATTCCTGGGTCTCTGAGTGTTCTCCCGAGTTTTCCTCCGAGTATTTTGTAAACTACAAACACTCCCATTACTGCGTAAGTTGCGTAGGTAAATATGCTTCCAAAACCTACTACAAATCCAGAGAGAAATACTCCCAAGTATACTATAACACTTCCATACAGCAGCTCCTTTCTACGAGAAACAGCAAAAACTACATATGGATGAGAAACATATGATTGTGTTATCTTCTTGATATCTCTCGGGGATCTCTGAAATACAGAAAATACATACAACACACTACATAAAGCAAGAGCTCCAAGCATACGAGAAAAAGTATAATAACTGAGAAGAAAAGATACTCCCTCATATATAAGAGCGAGAATAAAAAATCCAATAATTCCTATATATACAAGATCAAAGTATTCCCAAAAAGAATTTGGTTTTTTTGAGATGAGAGACAAGATACGGTGTTTCATATATTTATTTTTGTTTAGAAAATACACTTTCACAAATCTGTACTACTACTCCTATAATCAAGAAATAATACGCATATATACTGAGTTTTTCAGATGCAATCTCATTGCCCAGTAGTAGAAACACAGCTATATAGAGAAACAATACCAGAGAAACCAAAAATGAAATCCTAGAATCCAGAGAAAGAGAAATACTCACAAACAAAAAAGCCATCATAGTTATATGAACTACACTATAGTCTAGATACCACAACAGACTCAGTATCACACAAGAAAACAAGAGTTTATAGAGTTTTTTTTGAGGAACATGGAGAAATACTCTTGCGATATTTTCACGTCTCAGAAACTCGATAATATAATCAAAAAATGGAATCAAAAGAACTGTAAAAAGCAGTATCATCTGTGGACCAAAATTCACTTGATCACTATAAAAATATCCCACTGCGAGAAAGACCATAAATACACTCACAAGAAAAAAATATATGTACTGAGCTATAACCTGTAGCATAGAATTTATTTTAAAATACTATATAACATAAACTGTAATATACTTAGTTATATTGACATAGCTATCTTTTTCAAAAAAAATTTGATTTTTCTAGGTATTTCTATAAGCTTCTGAGGCTCAAAGTAAGCTTACTTACAACAAAAAGAGCGTACGCAAAACAAAACATGACCTATGTCATGACATTTTTAACAGTTTCTTCACAGAAAAAACACGTTAAAAATTAGACCAGATCTTGTAGATGTATATACTATGTCGTGCAAGTGTAGCTACTTTATTTTATTTTGTTTATTTTTCACTGGTTATGACTCAGTCAATTAAAAGTAACAAGACTCTTTCGAGAGCTTTTACTGGAATGACTCTTGTAACTCTCATTTTCGCACTCAATGTAACTGGGGCACTCTGAGGATTCTTGAGAACATTCGATGGTATCACTGCAACAGGTGTACCAAACCCAGCTCAATTCCTATTTGGATTTGGTGCTGATGATAATGGTACCTTTGGATTCGGATACGGATACGGATACGGATACGGAGATATCAACGCTGGAATAGCTCCAAGTACTACTGGTACTACCGGACTCGGTGGTGGTTGAGGATGAGGAGGTTCTTCTAGTTCTTCTGGAGGAGGTAGCTCTTCTGGAGGTGGTTCTGGAGGTGGTTCTGGTGGTAGTTCTTCTAGCTCTTCGAGTGGTGGATCTGGAGGTAGCTCTTCTAACGGAAGCAGCTCTAGTCCTTCTGTAGATGATACAGACACTACTCCTAGTACTCCATCTACTCCTAGTACTCCAACAGATGAAGGAAAACCTTTTACACTTAGAACATATGATAACATACCAAAAATCGCTACATGTGGTACAAGTATAGTAAACTTTTCAGATATACTTGGACACCCTTTCGAAGACCATATTAAAAATCTCGAAAGAATTAGTGGTCTAAACGGTAATGGTAATGGTTCTAACTTTGCTATCTTTACACCAGAGAGTAAAACGTTTCAACCAAATAGAGCAACTACGAGGTCAGAATACGTAAAAATGGTACTCAGAGCTCTCTGTATAGATTACTCAGCTATGAACTCTACTCTTGACGATTTCTCTGATGGAGCAGTAGACCCATGGCAAGCAAAAGTAATAAATATGGCTGTAGATCTCGGATGGTTATCTACAAATAACTCTACTGTAAGAGTGAACGATCCTATCTCTAGAATCGAAGCACTCAAAGTTATAATGCAAGCTGGAGTACTTACTCCACTACCAAATGTAAGTTCTTCATCATTTCAAGACATCCCAGTAAATAGCTGGATGCCTAGATATACTGAAGCTGCTGTTTGATATGGAATCATTGCACCAAACGCAAGATTCAATCCAAATAATGCAATCCTCAGAGGTGAAGCTGCAAGAATCATTATGAACACTCTCTACTAAAAAATCACTTTTTACATAGAGACGCGCGTCGACAAAAACAAAATACAAAAAAACCTGGGAGTTACACCCAGGTTTTTTTGTGGTCTTATATTTTCCCAGTATGTGTTTATTTGGTGAATGCGTAGGTGAATTATTTGTATTTTTAGGTTTTTTTTATATACTCTTGATAATTATAAAATATATACTATAAATATATATGAGAAATAAGCAACTCGTTTCTCTGGTCATACCAGCGTACAAGGAGGAAAAAAATATTCCTCTGATATACACAGAAATTCAAAATACTTTAGTAAGTATCAAGAAATATGATTTTGAAATCATATTTGTAAATGACGGAAGTCCTGACACTACTTGGATTGAGATAGAGAAACTGTGTAAGAAAGATAAAAGTGTAAAAGGGATAAACCTGAGTAGGAATTTCGGTCATCAAGCTGCCCTAACTGCCTGACTAGAAAAAGCTCAGTGAGACGCTGTAATATCTATGGATGCTGATATGCAAGATCCTGTATCAGTCTGCCTAGAAATGATAAACGAATGGAATAATTGATATGAGGTAGTATATGCTCGTAGAAAGAATAGAAATGATAACTTCATAAAAAAATACACTGCTATCTGGTACTATAATTTTCTCTCTCTCATATCTGATACTCAAATCCCTAGAAATGTCGGGGATTTCCGTCTGATAGATAAAAAAGTATTACAGGCATTTCACTCTCTCAGTGAGAAAGACAGATATATACGTGGTATGTTCGCATGGATGGGTTTTAAAACAGGATATGTAGACTTTGATAGACCTGAGAGAATACACTGAGAAACAGGATATACATGGAAAAAGATGATTCAACTCGCTATGGATGGGATACTAAATTTCTCTATGTTCCCTCTCAGAATCGGTTTTATCATAGGTTCACTCATGATATTTGTATCATTTCTATTTTTCATATACATGTTCTATGATGCTTTTGTTTTGTGAACTCCATACCCTCTTTTTAAGTGGTTGAGTGTCTTTGGTTTTGGTTTTATGGGACTACAGTTTATATTCATATGGATAGTATGAGAGTACGTAGGGAGAATATATAACGAGACAAGAGATAGACCTATATATATTGTCTCTGAAACTAAAAATATAAAATAATCCTGCTCTAAGCTGAACTGTTGTAAAATATGCAACAGTTCAAAATTAAAAAGTAATGTGCATATCCTGCACACTCTACTACTAGATAATATCAACTTACCATGAAGCACCTTCCCTTACATCATAATTTTCTCAAACCTGAGGTAATTAAAAAACTTATCGAGGCTCACAAAGCTCTTGCTGAGTTGAATTGATTTTCGCAAAAAATACCTAATAGAAATATTCTTATAAACTCGTTATCTCTCCAAGAGGCAAAAGATAGTAGTGAGATAGAGAATATTATCACAACCCATGATGAACTTTATAAATCGCAAATTGATTCTAGTTTTATCTCTCATCAAACTAAGGAAGTCACAAACTACAAAGACGCACTTCTCTACTGATTTGATAGAGTAAAGTCCGAAAATCTCTTACTCAATAAAGACATACTCAAAATTCAAGAAATACTTGAGTGAAACAATGCAAGTTTCAGAACACAGTCCTGAACAAAACTCAAAAATGATCAAACAGGAGAGACTATTTATACTCCTCCTCAAGATATATGAGAAATTACTCAGCTCATGGCAAATCTTGAACACTATATAAATACTCCTGAAGTAGAAGATATTGATCCTCTTATAAAAATGGCTATCATACATCATCAGTTTGAATCCATACATCCATTTTATGACTGAAACGGGAGAACAGGAAGAATCATCAACATCCTCTATCTCGCAAAAAACGATTTACTAGATATGCCTATTCTCTATCTGAGTAACTATATTATCAAAAATAAATCTGAGTATTATAGGCTCCTGCAGGATGTAAGAGTACATGGGAGTTGGGATGAGTGGATACTCTATATGCTAGAAGCAGTTGAGCAGACATCCAAAGACACGATGCAAATGATATGAGCGATTTGGACTCTCATGTGAACAACAAAGGAATCTATGAAGATAAAAGTTCCAAAGATATATAGCAAAGACTTAGTTGAAATAATTTTTTCTCATCCCTATACGAAAATAGAGTTTCTGGTAGATGAAATGTGAATGAGTCGACAAAGAGCTTCTCGATACTTACAGGAGCTCGTAGATACATGATATATGTTAGTAATACAAATAAAACAACAGAAGTATTTTATAAACATAGATTTATTTAATCTTTTAAAAAAATGATTATAAATCTTCGACATAGGTATGAAGCTTTGTCGGAGTTATTGGAAAAACGTAACATATTTCAGCTATTATGTTATAAAAATACGAAAACTGTAACATATCTCAGCCAGTATGTTACAAAAACTCTATAATTTACCCATATGATGAAATATATGAGTAAGAAAAGCTAAAATTCACCCAAAAGAAAAAGAAAAGATGATCTGACTCGTATTACTCCTCCTAAAATAAACTATGAACACCAAAAATCCAAAAGTCTCTGTCCTGATGCCAAACTACAACTGTGAGAAGTATCTGGTAGAAGCTATTGAAAGTATCTTAAATCAGAGTTTTACTGACTTTGAGTTTATTATCGTCGATGATGGGAGTAGTGATAAGAGTTGGGAGGTTATTCAAGAGTATGCAAAAAAGGATAAGAGGATAGTTGCAATCCAAAATCCCAAAAATCTCTGAGTACAAAACACCCGAAACCTCCTTTTTAAAAAAGCAAAATGAAACTTCTACGCTCTATTTGATAGTGATGACATTAGCATCTCCACAAGGCTAGAGACTCAAGTAAAGTTTCTTGAAGAAAACAAAGAGTATGTAATGTGCGGAACAAATTTTACATTTATTAATAATGAGTGAAAAGGTACGATAAACAAATTTTTTCCAGAACTTGATGTAGATATTAGAGAATCTTTCTTTTATAGAAATCCCTTTGGGCAAAATACAGTACTTATAAGGGCAACTTGAATTGAACATATATGATGATATGATCCTAGTTATGAAGTTACTGAAGATCTAGATTTGCGGATACGCTTGTGAGCAAAATATAAGCTCTATAATATACAAGAAAACCTTGTAAAATATAGAGTTCACTGAGAAAATAGTATCTTAAGAAAACAGAAACTTATGATAAAAAATACTCTTAGGGCAAGAAAAAATGCGATGAGATTATGATATATTATCTGATTAAAGTGAAGAATACACTACATTTGAACATGGGTTATGCAGTATATGCCTCCAAGATTTGTATTGTGGTTATTTAATAAAGTTACGTAAATAATTAAAAATAAAACATTTGTTAAAACTAATCTATGATAAAGAATATTTTATACATCTTTAGAAATAAGAAACTCATAAGTAAGATATTTGTAGTAAAGAATTATTTTATTCTTTGATTTTTTATATTGATAATAAAACCAATTTCTTTTTATAGATATAGAAAAAAGAAAATTTATTTTTTTCAAGATAGGGATTTTGGAATAGATAATGCATATTTTTTATATAAATACTATATAAAAAATCATCCTCAAATAACATCAATATATTTAGTAAAAAACATAAAAGATGCTGAATATAAAGACTTATCTGGAGATAAAAATATTGTATACAATTTCTCATTAAAACATTTTTGGTATTTTATACTTTCCGAAAAAATAATTTATAGTTTTGATACTGCTCCGTTTTACTTTTTTTGAAAGATTTGAATAATATTAAAAAAAATACTGAAACCAAAAACTAAACTCATTTTTTTATGACATTGAGTAACTAGAGTACATATACCTTTTTTTAATAAAGAAAATAATAATTTTAATTTATTCATAACTGCTTCTAAACATGAAAAAAAATTTCTAGATGATAATTTTTGATATAATAGAGAAACTGCAGTTACATGATTGCCCAGATTTGATAATTTATATAACAACACTATTAGAAAAAAACAAATTTTCTTTTTTCCAACTTGGGATAATAAATTAAATTGATTAAGTGATTATGATTTCTTGAATACAGATTATTTCAAAGAAATTACAAGTATCTTGAACTCTGAAAAATTATCAGATTGGCTAAATAATAATGATTATCTTATGTATTATTATCCTCATCAAGGTATATCGAGATATATCCATTTATTTACTATAAAGAATAGTAATATTATTATATTACAAGATTTGAACAAAAATAAAGTATGAATATCCCAACTTATTTTGGAATCAACAATTTTAATAACAAATTATTCTAGTATTGTTTTTGATTTTGCATATCAATGAAAATCTATTATATATTATGATATATGAAAGGACCATTATGATAAAAAAGCTTTTTATTATTACTTTTTTTGAGAGCATATAAACACAATATCTGCCCTCATTTATAACCTCAATTGAATAGTCAAAAATAATAAACTACAAATTGAAAAATATAAAAATAATACTGATTATTTTTTTCAAAATATAGATTGAAAAAATTGTGAAAGAACAAGTATACTTATCAATAACTTATAAATATGAAAACCTTATTCTCATTCTTTAAAGCTCATATTTTATTTTTTGTATTTTTATTTTTGGCTTTATATTTTCTGATATTTCAAGATGGTTTTTGGCTTTATGTTGATACCTGATGATGGATTCTAGATAGGCAGCAATATTATCAAGCTATGAATAACTCGTTAAGCAGCTTTAGTCAGTATACTTACTTTTGAGTAGACATGACTGGTATTTTATCCTCTAGACTTCTACAAACTACTTTTAAAATACTTCCTATGGAATTATATTATGCTATATTTTTCATTGGAAGCTATTTTTCAATGTTCTGTTTACTTAAAATATTTTTCCAAAAAAAAGCTAGTAGCTATTGAGCCCTCTTATATACTTTCAATCCTATAAGTTTACATTTTTTGAAATTAGTATGATACCTATATATCTATTTTTCTGTACCTCTAATACTTCTTTGAATATATTATTTTTTCAAAACACATAAATTCAAATATTTATTACTACTACTTATATGATTTTGTTTTTATGTTTCTTATACAAGACTTATAGGAATTTATCTTTTACTATTTATTATACTATCATTTTATTTTCATAAAAATATTTTTGTTCTCTTTAAAAAAGATAAAAAAAATATACTTTTAATTACTATTTGTACGTTACTTGTATTGTGACCTTTTTTATTTTCCTTAATTTATCCCTATATAGATGGTAATAAAGATTATTTTTCAGGTGTATCAAATTTTGCTGACGTATTTTCACAAAGACAAATTGGGTTTATTGAAAGAATGAGAAATTTGCCTATGATATATTCACTTTTTCCTATAGAAATACTTAATGATTTTGCTAATGACTGGCATCAAACAAAAATATTCCATATAATTTCATTATTATTTATTCAATGAAATATAGTTCTATTTTTGTTTTCAAAACATAGAAAAAGTCTAGACAATTTCATACTTTATACATTATTATTCTTTATTTTTTTTCATAGTTCCCCTAAATTTTTAAGTAATGAAGTAATGATATCAATACTTCATTACTTTCCATTTATAACTAATAATATTCACTGGCTTTATTGTATATATTTACTTCTATTTACATATATACTGTCCTATAACTTTACTCATTTTTATAGAAAAAAAATCCTTATCTCTAGCCTTATAGTATATATTTTTTGTGCTCTTTTCCCTTTGTTAAATTTTGAAAATAATATCAAATCTCAATTGATTGATATAGAGAAAATGCCTATATCTTACAAAGATACATTTTTTACTAAAAATAACGATACCCCAAATTCTCTTTTTTATCCTCAAAGGAACTTATATATACAAGGAAATCCGTATCATATAAGAATTGAAAATAACCTAAACTATTCTGAACCATTTAGTGAAGACATAAGGGTGGTAGGGGAGAAACAAGTAAAAGTTTCAAAACTACTATACTCAGTAAGTAACATAGATATTTTTTCTCTTTTTAACATAAAAAATATTTTTGTTTTTAGATGAATCCAAGATAATAACGGTATATTAGACTATTATTCTGGAAAAAATTTAGAACAAAAATGAGAACAGCTAATATCAGATCTGAAAAAAAATGATTCTATTTTTTTAAAAGAAGAAAATTCAGATTTTGCATACTTTCAAATAAAAAATTATACTAATTATGAATATTTCCTCTACTCGCCTCAGTCAATCATAAACTCTGAAATAGATACATTTTTTGATACAGAAATTGATATAAAATCTCGTCCTATAGTAATTGATTCAGAGTCATTTAAGAAACCTGAGAAAATAAATAAGTTTAAAATTCCTGAATCAAATAGAGACATACGAATAGATTATAAACAATCAACACGAAATCATACGAAGTACTTCATGAAGATCTCTGGTATAGACACCAGTGAAGACTTCCTAGTCCAACTGAATCAAACATTTGGTATGAGTTGGAAACTCAAGTGGATAGACGAAGCAGAGTATCGAGAATATAGTTGCTTGGATAATTATGAGTATTTTCCTATTACCAATAACAGCCTTTGTCATTTTGAGCATTGATATCTCGACTCAATTTGAGATTATAAATACTTAAATTATAAATCTATCAAAGAAGAAAATCACTTTGAAGGAAACTTCGTAGGAAATACTTGGCTTATAGAAAGTGATGATATTAGGACAGAAGATATATGAAAGGATGAGCTCTATGCGGTAATCATCTATGAAAAACAAACGTATTATATGTGGACACTAATAATATCTTTATTAACGTTTTTAATCTTAATGTTACTTAGTATACATCAAGAAATAAAAATATTTCTAATACATAAAAAAGAAAAATGAGCCTTATCAAAAAGATAATATTCCAACTATTTAAACCTAAAAAATGCTTTAATAGTTACTGAAAAAATAATGATATTTGATTCTTTAATTGGTTTCAAAATCCAAAAAACATCTCAATTTGAGATCATAACTATATGTATTATTGAAATGTATTTCTTGCATGAAACAATAAAATAATAATTTGAAATGGTTGTCATTTTGCAATGAATATATTATTTATGACATATTCACATGATTTTAATGCAGGAGATCTAAAATCAATACCTTATGACAAGAGGCTTGTTTGATGAGATATAGTAATTAAAGACTGAGTTTGGATATGAGCTAGAGTAATGGTTTTAAAATGAGTCACAATATGAAAATGAGCAGTCTTAGCTTGAGGCGCAATCATAACCAAAGATGTTCCTGATTATGAAGTTTGGGGTTGAAATCCAGCAAAGAAAATATCTATAAGAAAAAATATAAAAAATTTTGAACAATTACACAGAGAGTGAAAATTTAGAAGGTTACTCAAATAATGAAAAATAATAACACAATACATATTATATTATTATCTATTTCAGGAGTAGTAGTATCTGTATTAAGTTATGCATACCATCCAATCATGATGGGATATTTAACTTTAGAAGAATTTTGAATTTTTGAAAGTTTACTGTCTTTATTGAACTTAATTACTGTTATAACACTTTCAATATCTTTATTTTTAGTCAAAGAACTTGCTAAAGATATAAATGGTAGGAAAACAAAGCCCATGATTTCAATTTCAATTAAATGGCTAAACTTTTTTGGAATATTGTTATTTATACTTTTTCTTTTGTTTTCACCATTCATTAGAAGTTTTTTACAGATTAAGGAATTAAATTTAATTATACTAACATGAACAATAATACCTCTAACATTTGTTTGATTATATCAATGAGCTTTTTTACAATGAAAAAAAGAGTTTACTCTTATCTCATATACTAATCCAATAAATCCTATAGCTAAGGTAGTTCTATGATTTTTAATGGTATATTTTTGATTAAATATCTATTGAGCTTTGGGAGGAGTCATTGCTGGAATTTTAGTGTATATATGAATTAGATATTTTATTGTAGAAAATAAATTAAAGCAATATTCCATACAAATAAATGAAAGATTAGTAAAACAACAAATCCTCTCCTCCTTCCTCTCCCAAAAAAAACAAATACTCCAGTATCTGTTCACTTCAGTACTTATTGCCCTGTTCATGAACATCGACATCCTGATAGTAAAGAACATGTTCGACGGAGAAACCGCAGGATACTACGCAGCTGTGTCAGTACTTGCTAAGTTTCTTGTATTTCTCGGACTCTCTATAGAAACCGTCTACTACCCACAACTCGTCAAAGAGAAAGTATTTCCAAAACTCCAGATACTCAAAATCTCAGCGTACTATATAGTTTTGACTCTTTCATCTCTAGTATTTTTCTGGTTGTTTGGAGACATAGTTCTCAGACTTTTCAAAGACGGACTACAACAGTATCTCCCACTCATCTACCCTCTTCTCATCTACTGTGGACTTCTCGCGTATCTGAGTATTATAGTAAAGACACTGATAGCATTTGAACACTATACTATCAACTATTTACTTGGAGGACTAATAGTACTACTGATCATCGCTCTCTATAGTTTTCAGAGCTCTCCCCTACTGGTGACGCAGATATTTGCTCTGTTTGGAGTAGGGGGGCTACTGCTGGGGATAAGTCAGGTGATGAGGAGATAATATTGATTTTATTTTTAGAATTCATACAATATTGTTAGTATTCTGAAAATAAAAGATGAATCAAATATCAATAAAAGAAAAAATACTCTCAACTGGCATGCTCATACTTTCGAGAGAGTATCTAGAGAAAATCTTACAAGTTTCATGAAAAAAATACAAGATAGATACACTAGTAAGATTTAAATATATAGCTGTTGTAAAAAAATGAGAGAGTTACTATAATCTGCTTATCAAAGATTTTAAAAACCCATATATGCTGTGAGCTGCATACATGTGAGAAACTTCTTATATGTTTTTAGGGCTAGACAGATACAACAAAGAATGATTCACGACACAAATATCAAATATATATACTATATATAACACCAAATACTCTCGAAAAATACAAATAGTATGAGTTTCATTTGTTTTTAAAAAAGTAAAACCCGATTTCATATACGCAGCAAAAAAGTACAACAACATCTCTTACATGGAAAGAGAAAGATTATTCTTAGAATATGTTCGAGACTATATGAAGTATGATGACGATTTCTTTATACCACTTTTAGATAACCTAGATATAAAAGTACTTAAAAAATATGCAAAAAAATACCCGATAAGAAAAGTAGCGAAAAAAATAACAAAACTCGTATGTATATAGAAAATATCAAAAAATTCTATCCAAAATATGAGAATATTTCTCGTGAGAAATATATAAAAATCTTGGAATGGGCCAATATAAAAGAATTTGACGAATTCAAACTCGAAAAAGACTTCCTACTCTCACTCATACTCATAAAATTCTGAGAATTGTTCCCAGATCTAACTTTTAAATGAGGAACCTGCCTCAACAAGATATACTTTCCATACTTTAGATTGAGCGAAGACCTAGATTTTGTTATATCTAAGAATATAGGGAGAACTGCGAGAAAAACACTTCTGAGAAAGTATGAACAAGATTTTTCCAGGGAACTCTGAAAACTGTGACTCACCACTGAAGAAAAAAGAACAAAGTTTGATGAACACAAACTCATGATGCTGAACTATACGTATAACTCTGTGATAGATGGGTCGTCACAAACCATAAAACTAGATATTTCTCTCAAATGAACATTACAATTAGCTCCAATATCTTGAGAAATACAGTCTATATATAAAGACAAAATACTTGAAGAAGATATTTTTTGAACTCACACTATCTCTTGCATAGATTTACAAGAAGCATTGGCAGAAAAAATTCGTGCGGCACTGACGAGAAAATTCCCAGCCATTCGTGATTTTTTTGATGTATGGTATATAAAAAACAACTCTGACTTTGATTTTAGTAATCCTGATTTTAAAAAACTCGTGGATATAAAACTCGCAGAAGTAGACTATGAGTATAGTAGTAAGTGAGACTATGGAATACTCGAAAAACAAATAAAAACTGATTTACAGCCTGTATTGCACCAAAACTATAACTTTTCTCTCAGAGAAATATATGATTTTATTATGGCTTTCAAAACCTAACCACTACCCATGCAAAAAAAATACTACTACATCATAGGATTTATCCTTTTTATTTGTTATTATCCACTTCTCTTTCCTGGGTATATATTTTCTCTAGATCAGGCAATTCCCTACGTCTACTCTTCTCTACCAAGTTTCGGAGCAAATAACTACTGGGTACATATCATCGGTCTTGGATTCTCGACAGTATGAATCCCGACCTGGATACTCGAAAAACTGGTCTATGTTCTGATGTTTTCTACTATCAGTATATATGGATACAAACTCCTAAAAAATACAGGATCACAACTTGCTATAGTTTTTGGAATACTCTTTTTGTTTCTCAATCCATTTTTTTATGCACGTTTTGTCGAGTGACAGGTAAATATCTACCTGAGCTATGCTCTCTTTATTCCCTTGTTATATTATGTATATCAATACTTTCAGGAACAGAAATATACTCTCTGGAAAGTAATTGCTCCTTTATCGTTACTCCTATGTCTTACGAGTATTCACAATGTGTTTTTTATAGCTCTGACTCTCAGTGTTTTTGCTATAGTGTATCTGATATACGAAGTAGACAAGAAAACACTCACAAAATCACTCGCTATACTCGCTATAAGCATCATCATACTCAACAGTCTCTGGATCATCCCGACCATACAAAGAGATGATCTGACTTCACAGATATCCAGCTTTCAGGAAAACCACCAAAATGCCTTTCAGTCTCCTAAATGAGGCTACGGAGTATATGTCAGTGTAGCCTCTCTCAGAGGATACCGGGGGGAAGGAGAAAAGAGATTTATACAAGCAGAACTTGAAAATACCTATTATATTTTTCTTGTAGTTATTCTGTATTTTTTGACGTGAGCTGGAGCATACACATTGGCAAAACAAAAAAACACTCGTAGTCTTGCTATCACTCTCATAATACTATGATTTGTCTGCTATATTCTTGCTCTGGGAATATCTCAAAACAATCTATTTGCGTGACTCAATAGCTTCTTACTCAACTCTCTCCCCTACTACAGTGGTTTTCGAGAACCTCAGAAACGGATTCTCGTATATACTACTGTTTTTACCGTTTTTACAAGTTATGGAATAAAGACTCTCACTGAGTTTCTCTCTACTGGAAAGAGGCAGATATTTCTATCAGGATGTAGTATACTCATCATACTCCTCCCTATTATCTATACTCCAGCCACACTCGTGTGACACTGGTGACAACTCAGACCAAAACTCTATCCACCACAATGGCAAGAGATACAAGATATTACCTACGATACTCTTCCTCTGGAATCTTGTAGTAGGGAAAAATGCTACAGCTCTCTCGTATTTCCATGGCATGGATATATCGGTATCAGGTGGACTGAGACTCCTATTACTTTATCAGGAATAGCTAAATACTTCTCTCCCAATGCGCTGATAGGAGATACTCTCGAGATACGTGATATCTACACTCAGAGTGTTCGTCCAGAGAGTAAAATAATAGAAAAATACATAGCTCCTACCTGACTGCTCAGAACTGAAAATACTCCAGAGATACAAACGCAATTTATACAGGATGTCACAGATCTCGGAATACAATATATCATACTCCTCAAAGAAGCTGATTATGTCTGGTATGAAGAAGTACTTTCAGAATTAGAGACACAAGGAAATATCACTGTGGAAAAACAAAATGATATGGCTATACTGTATAAAATACAATAATAATATTAACTTATGAAAACACTCCTCCTCACATGATGAACTGGGTACATCTGATCCCATAACGCAGTACTACTGCTCGAGCAATGATACCAGGTTATCCTCTTTGATAATCTCTCAAACTCTGACAAGTCTACTGTAGAAAATATCAAAGAGATAGCAGCCTCATCTCTCCTTGGTAAGGAGAGAGTCGAGAGAAGTCTCAAATTTTATGAGGGAGATCTCAGAAATACTTCTGATCTTGAAAAAGTATTCTCAGAAAATACCATCGATACTGTCATACATTTTGCCTGAGCAAAAGCAGTTGGAGAGAGTTGCGAGAAGCCATTTGAGTATTATGAAAATAACGTTGTAGGAACTCTGAACCTCACCAAAGTTATGGAAAAACATAATTGTAAAAATATTATTTTTTCCTCGAGTGCAACCGTATATGATCCATCTCAGACTCCCCCATTTTCAGAAGAGACAAAAACAGGAAATACGACCAATCCCTATGGAACTACCAAGTTCCTGATAGAAAATATACTCAGAGACCTCGCAACACACGCAGATTTCCGTGTTATAAATCTGAGGTATTTCAACCCTGTCTGAGCACATGAGTCAGGACTGATAGGGGAAGACCCAAACGATATCCCCAACAATCTCTTGCCATTTATCATGAAAGTCGCTGCAGGAGAACTGACTGAACTCTCAGTATTTGGAAATGATTATGATACGGTGGACGGGACGGGAGTTCGTGACTATATACACGTCGTAGATCTAGCACAGTGACACCTATCTGCACTCAAGCATTTAGAGAGCAACACAACACACTTACTCTATGAAAATATCAATCTCGGAACATGAGCAGGAACGTCTGTGATGGAAATGATCACTTTTACAGAAGAAATTATAGGAGCTAGTCTCCCTCATAAAATAGTAGCAAGAAGACCCTGAGATATAGCATCTGCCTACTGTTCTCCAGATAAAGCTGAGAAACTACTCTGATGGAAAGCAGAGAAAAGTGTGAAGCAAGCTATAGATGACAGTTGGAATTTCATACAACAGAAGAAATCCTAAACTATTGATTTCGAGAGAAAAAGTCCTATAATTTTTGTGTTTATATCATAAGATATCTGTAAATGAGTCAAGAAAAAACCTATACTCTAGAGGAAGTGGATGTCATCATGGAAGAGCACATTATGAAAAATGCTGAAACTCTCAGAAAGAACCTCAGAGATGCAAAAGAAAAATCAAAAATAGAATATGTATAAGATAAAAGTATCTCTCAAAGCTCTACAAAAAATCCAACTATATACAGACAATTATAGGAGCTTTTTCGAAGAGACCTATCAGGATTCATGAGTATGTGGAGAAGACGTCATCATAGAATGATACATAAAAGAATCTAAGAGTCGCTATAAAGAAATAAAAGACACTCTAAAACACAAATTAGAGCAATCTGTCATCTCACATCCAAATAATCAAGCTATCATTCGCTGGAGATCAAAAATACTTTTGGTCTCTTTTAGTACTACGCAGGATACAAGAATTATTACTGATATAGAAATACGATAAGCATGAAAATAACAATATTTTGAACATGATACGTCGGTCTCGTCACAGGAACCTGCCTCGCAGAAGTAGGGCATGAAGTACTATGTATAGATGTAGATAAAAAAAAGATACAGGACCTAAAAAACGGAATCATCCCTATCTATGAGCCAGGGCTCAAAGAACTGGTAATAAAAAATACTGTCAATACAAGACTACAATTCTCCACTGATCAACAGCAAGGAATTATCTTTTGAGATGCTATTTTTAGTGCTGTCGGGACTCCTCCCGACAAAAACCACAAAGCTGATCTCCAATACGTACAACAAGTAGCAAAAACATTTGGAAAATACTCAAACAGATACCAAGTTTTTATCAACAAATCTACTGTTCCGGTCGGAACTGGGAAACTCTGTAGGGAGATAATAGAGTGAGAGTGAAAGACTGACTTTGATATAGTTTCAAATCCCGAGTTTCTCCGTGAAGGAACAGCTGTAAAAGACTTTATGGTACCTGAGAGAATCGTCTGTGGGATAGAATCACAAAGATCCAGAGAAGTCATGGAGACTCTCTACAAGCCTCTCCTTCGCAGCTATACAAATATTATCTTTACCGATATAGCCTCTAGTGAAGTATCCAAATATGCAGCCAATGCTTTCCTAGCAACAAAACTCAGCTTTATAAATGAGATAGCAAATTTCTGCGAAAAAGTAGGAGCCAATATACTCGATATCTCAAAGATACTTGGGAGCGACTCACGTATATGATCGAAATTTCTCCACGCAGGAATATGATATGGAGGAAGTTGTTTCCCAAAAGACGTACAAGCACTCATAGAAACAGGTCACGAACATAACTATGAGTTTGAAATAATCAAAGCTACAGAAAAAGTAAACAACACTCAGAAAACAAAACTGATAGAAAAACTTCAAGAGCAGACAAACATACAAGGCTCGATCATCGCACTCTGGGGGCTCAGTTTCAAACCCAAAACAGATGATATACGCGATGCTCCGAGCTTAGATATCATAGAGAGTCTTCTCGAGAAATGAGTCTCTGAAGTGCACTGTTATGATCCAGTTGCAACAGCTCATGTCCAAGAACTCTATAAAAATAATCCTACAATAGTATTTCATGCAAATGCTCTAGAAGCTACCAACAATAGTGATGCACTCTTACTCCTGACTGAGTGGGATGAGTTTCGTGGAGTAGATTTTGGTGATATCAAAGAATTAATGAATGGAAACGTGATTATAGATGGAAGAAATATCTGGGATAAAAAAATTGAAGATCATGGACTTAGATATATTTCTATAGGAAGATAGTATGGTCTGAATACTCTTATCTCTCAGTGTAGCACTCTTTAAAGCACTCTGAGAACTCGCTGGAAAACTCTCAGTTGACTCAAAAACTCTCAAAAATATCGACGAATACTCTCTCGCTCTCTGAGTTAGAGCTGTTGCTGTTATTCCACTTATAGCAGTATTTCTATATCAGTGAGTCTATCATTTCGAGGCTTCATATATTCCCCTCATACTCATCTGAGCAGTATGAAACGCGATCACCACTGTTACCTCTCTCAAAGCAGTCAAATACGGAGACCTCTCTCTAGTCTGACCACTCTCGAGTCTGACTATTCCCTTTCTTATATTTACAGGTTTTTTTATCAATGGGGAACTCCCAAATACTTACGGAATGATAGGAGTCCTCTGTATATTTGTTGGGACATATTTTCTCTGAGTATCTGGAAATAAAAAATCTCTGCTGGATCCTCTGAGAAATATCATAGCAGATACTGGAGCACGTTTTATGATACTCACCAGTATCATTTGGAGTATTACGGCTCCTATAGACAAACTCGGAATACAGGCTATGTGAGTCATTCCACGGCTCTTATATTTCAATATTGCTATTTCGCTCTGTATCTTTCTCTACATCCTACTCTACAAAAAAAATATACAACTGACAGAAATAACTTCTCTGAGTAACTTCAAAAGAATATCAATAACAGGATTTCTCTCAGGAGCTGCAAGTTTCCTACAGGTACTCGCTATCAAATATACTCTTGTTGTGTATGTGATATCGATCAAGAGATCCAGTGGTATATTTAGCGTATTACTGGGAGCTCTTTTTTTCAAAGAAAAAAATATAAGTACAAAACTCATAGCCACTCTCATAATGGTTGTTGGAATATGTTTTATTGCATTATGAGGAAACATCTAGCCCTTTCTTTTTCAAAAAAATATTATACAATACTCTCATGAAACTTATTATCCAAATCCCCTGCTACAACGAAGAGACAACACTTGGCTCTGTTTTAAAAGAGCTCCCAAAAAATATAGAGGGCATCTCAAAAATCGAGACCATGATTATCGATGATGGTTCAACAGATAAGACGATAGACATAGCAAAAAAACACAAGGTTACCTACATAGTAGCACATCGTGGCAATAAATGACTCGGAAATGCCTTTCGCAGTGGAATCAGCAAGGCTCTCAGTGAATGAGCAGATATACTCGTAAATACCGACGGAGACAATCAGTATCCAGGAAAATACATAGAAACTCTCCTGCAGCCAATACTCAGGGGAGAATCTGATATCGTAATGTGAGACAGGCAAACTGCGAGTATTGAGCACTTTTCTGTTCTCAAGAAATTCTTTCAATGGCTCGGAAGCCTACTCGTGAGAATACTCTCAGGAACAACCGTACCTGACTCTGTGAGCTGATTTCGTGCTTACTCTAGAGAATCACTTCTCAGGCTCAATATCACCAGTGATTTTAGTTACGCAGTAGATACGCTCGTGCAAGCAGGAAGCAAAAAAATACATGTTTCCCATGTTCCAATAACCACCAATAAACCCACTCGTCCATCCAGACTCTTTTCGAGTATGTGGCAGCATATGACTCAGACGCTCTCTATACTTCTCAGAGTATACGCGATGTATCATCCGATGAAACTATTCTTCTCTCTCGCAAGTGTATTTTTTGTGCTAGGGACTATCTGAGTGATACGTTTTCTCTACTACTATCTCACCATAGATGGAGACACTGGAAAGATCCAGTCCCTCATACTCTCTGGAGCATTCCTGACTATTGCAACCGTATTTTTCGCTCTGGGTATCATCGGTGATCTGATTGCAAAAAACCGTAAACTCATAGAGGACAACCTCTATATCAACAAGAAGATGTATTACAATAAAAAATAAGACCTTATATACTTGGTCTTATTTGTTATGAAGCCTTATGACTTTCTCAACCCCTCAGATAGATTCATCTAAGACCATTACAATTCTCTCGATATCTAGTCAAAAATAATCATGTTTCACAGCATTATGTGTATATCAAGGTGTGGTACCTCTATGAGAGTATGGTACTTTTAAAAAATCTAGTTGTGTTATATCTATAGTCTTACAAAATTGATAATTCGCAGCAAGGACACTGTGTTCAACAGCAAAAAATATATCTTTGCTTGAAGAAGCAGGTACTCATATAGGTATAAAAATAATCCCTCACAAAGTATAGATACTAGAACGAAACTCTATAATTGCTTCTTGTATTTCTCAAGAGTTCAAAGTAACTGTATCATAAATAAAGAATTGTTTCCTCTTGTGTTCATGCAAATTTCAAAAATATCAGAGTTTATCCTGTACTTGAGATATACGTTGCTCTGCATAGTTACCATCAAAATTAAGTTTTTTCATATATTAATGAATAGTAGGAATATTCTCTGGTGTTTCCAGAACTAAAACTATAGCTTGAGTCGTATAGCCTATAAGCATCTGCATATTTTTCAGACTTTGTTCAAATTGTTCTCTACGTACATGGTTTTTGAGCTCCAAAACATCTGGAAAGATCTTATCAAGATGAAAGCCATGCTTCTCTAGGCACACTCCGAGTAATTCTTCATCGAGTTCTCCAGAAAACTCTTGTGCTTCATGTATAAGTTGCTGAAGGAATTGATGAGTAGCTGTCATTTCTTCGACTCAAAACTGCATACTCAGTTCTTGAACTTGCTCTGGTATAGAAGAGTGTTTCATATAAAAAGAATTATATCTCTATCCTCTGAAACAGAGGTTTTCCTTTTTCTTTTATATTAAAAATTTCTTTTTTGTCAAGTAATTCTTGAAATCCTCACTGATTAATTTTTTCTGTATATCCATCAAGTCCGAGTTTTTCAAACATCTCACTCATCTTTTCTGGAAAAAATGGATAGAGATGAAGTCACACTTGTCTGAGTCACTCTGCGAGGGTATAGAGTACTTCCCTTGTAGATTCTTCGTCTTCTTTAATGGTTTTCCAAGGCTCTGTAGTATCTGCATATTTATTGAGGTGATCGAGCATGATAAATACCTCGTCTAGTACTCACTTGAGATCATAGCTCTTCATTTTTCCAACCGTTGGGACATCTATATTCTCTCACGCATCTATCAGTGACTGCGAGAGCTGAGAAACTTGTTCCTGGGTCAGACTATAGTTGAGACTATGATCTATATATGCTAGTAGACTCGACACTCTGTCGTGGACTACTCCACTGAGTCCACTACTTATAGTATCCAGTTTGAGACTCAGTACCACTACCCTATTCACCAAATTCCCTAGATTATTCGCAAGCTTAGCATTGTAGGTTTTGATCGCTTCTTCTCTGTCATAATTTCCATCATTTCCTATAGGGAAAGCGCTGAGCATATAGAGTATAAGGAGATCTTTGCTATACTCCTGAGAATATTCTACTGGTTCTATGACATTTCATAGTGACTTACTCATCTTTTGCCCATCAACTGTGAAAAATCATCCTGTAAGTATATGTTTTGGGAGCTTCATCGTATCGGAGGCTTTGTAGCATATCTGCCCATCATGCTCTTCTCCGAGATCAAAATAACTCGCGAGCATCGCTGGCCAAAAAATAGCATGAAAACGAATAATATCCTTTCCTACTACGTGCACCTGAGCTGGCCAAAAACTCGATTCATCTGTAAATCCATCTAGCCCTTTCTTTTCAGGTAAAGAGGAAGTGAGGGGATGGGGACTATACTTACAACTCGTATAATAGTTAAACAGAGCATCAAACCATACATAGGTTACCTGAGATTCATCAAATGGTAGAGGAATACCAAAAGTATTGGTCTCACGGCTAATAGAAAAATCCTCGAGTCATCTCTCTACAAAAGCGCGGACTTCGTTGAATCTAAAGTCAGGCATAACAAAATCAGGATGTGCTGCATAAAATCACTCTATCCAGTTTTGGTATTTTGAAAGACGAAAAAAATAATTTTTCTCCTTAATTTGATCTGGTTCCTTGAGATGATCAGGACAGACAAGTACAGAAGAATCTCATTTTTCTGAAGGATCAGGTATGAGGTCATCATCTTTTTTAAATGCTTCACATCCAACACAATACTTTCCCTCATATACTCATTCATAGATATCTCCCTTATCAAAACAGTGCTGGAGCACATCACGGACAACACTATGATGTCTCTCTTCAGTTGTACGGATAAAATCTGTGTATCAGAAGTCAAAATAATCCCATACTTCCTGGTGTTTTGCTGCCATTGTATCGAGATACTCCGTGATAGAAATACCTGCTTTTTCTGCTTCTATAACGGACTTTTGACTATTTTCATCTATCCCTGTCGTAAAACGAGCATCAGCTCCATGGATCTTGTAGTAGAGATAGAGAACATTTGCAATAGTTGAAGTATAAAAATGTCCCACATGAGGTACACCATTTCCATAATAAATAGGAGTCGTAACATAGAATCTTTTTGCATCTGACATAGGACAAAAACGAGATAATAAAATATAGAGCTATTTATACTGAAATAGCTCTATATTACAATGTCTAAGATAATTATTTCTTTGAAAAAAGTCTCGTAATCATCTTGAGTTTTGGCCTCTTTGTATCAGTAATACCTGAGATAAAATGTTTTTCTCCACACTGCATACAAAAAATTGCCTCATCATTATTTTTTGTACGACACTTAGAACAGGTCTTGTAGAGAGATTGTTTGTTTGCCTCAGCTACATCCATAAAAACGAGTATCGTGATAGATGATATCACGGCAAGGAGCACCGGTCATAGCAGTATGAGAAATACTCAAAATACCCTTCCTCAAAGAGTTATCGGAGTCATATCTCCATACCCGACCGTGGTCATAGTAACTATTCCCCACCAGAGGGTATGTGGTATCGAAGCAAACTGAGTATTGATCCCTGTCTCAAAATAATATACTAGTGTCGATATCACAACCAAGAAACTGATAAATATACTCAGTATGGCCTGGTATTCTTTGCTATACGCTCGGAGTGTCCTCCCAAACCCAAGAGCAATCGGAGAATGAGCCGAAACCTCAAATAGCCTCAGTACACGAAATAACCTCAGTACTTTGAGCATATCTAGTCCCGCGAAAGGTAGGAAAAGGAGTCCAAGAAAAAACGGTCAAAATGAAAGGAAGTCTATGATATTGAGAGGACGTTTTACAAAAAACATCTTGTCCCTAGCACGAAAAAACCTATAAAGATACTCTCCAGCAAATACCAGCGACACAAGCGCATCTATGATAAAAAAATACACTCCATATCTCTGAGAATAATCCTGCACTGTCTCAAATACAATTACAGCAACTCAAAGTATCACACAAAACTCAATAAACCTATTGAGTTTTCTTCATAGTCTACTCTTTGGATCTTTGAGTATATTTTCATACGCTTCTCTATCATAATAATTATGATTGCGAAAAAAATGATGTGTATAGAGTCTCGAAAACATGTATATAATAACAAACTATTATTGCTATTATAACATATATACTTCTAGATATACAAAAATAGCCTCTATACAATCCTTGCTTGGAAGGATTTTTTGGTTATAGCTATTTCTGGAGCGCTGCTACTCTCTTGAGTACCGTTGGATGAGAATAGTAAAAGAACTCATAAGCTGGATGAGGAAGGAGATTTGAGAGATTGTTTCTTGAGAGTTTCTTGAGTGATTCTATCAGATCAGAAGCACGAGAAAACTCTTTTGCGTAGGCATCTGCTTCGTACTCATTTTTACGAGAGAGTACACTCCCAAACATCCCCAAAACCATAGATAGAGGAGTAAAGAGTATCCCAAAAGCAACAGCCCCGATATGAAAACTCGACTCAGTAGCTCAGAGTGCCAGAGATATGTTCTCCACTCACAGTGCGAGAGAAAATATATAAAACATAAGCCCTGTTTGAAGTATACTAAAAGTAAGCATCTGGAATGTATGTTTTTTCTTATAGTGCCCTATCTCATGTGCCAGAACAGCAACGAGTTCATCTGTCGTCAGATCATCGATAAGCGTATCAAACAACACTATTCTCTTCTTGGGACCAATACCAGAAAAATACGCATTTGCCTTGGAACTACGTTTTGATCCATCTATTACATAGATATTGTCGAGTTGAAACCCAACTTTTTGGGCAAATTTCTCGATAGCTGTTTTGAGTTCTCATTTCTCCAAAGGAGTTTGTTTGTTGAACAGAGGAACAATCAGACTCGAATAAAACATCATAAAAAACAGCATAAACCCCACCATTATACCCCACCCATACAGCCAAAAACTTGATCCAAGTATCGAGTATATCCAGACCAAAAGAGACAATATAGCTCATCCCAATATCGCTGATAAGGCCAGTCATTTGAGTGTATCGAGAAAAAAAAGTTTTTTGGTCATCTTGTTGAATCCGTATTTTTGCTCGATTACAAAAGTACTATAGTAGGAAAATGGCAATCCTACTATCATCTGCAGTAGTGAAATAACTGCAAAGAAACTCAGAGCGAGATATATAGGAGAGCCTATATAACCTCTGAGAAAACTATCAAGAAAACCAAAACCTCAAAACACGAGAACTCCGAACATAATCACAAATGAAAAAATACTCTGTATCTGTCAAAAACTATATTTTGCCTTTTCATATTTCTGAGATTTTTGGTATTTCTCCTGATCATAGATGTCTTTTGCTGCATCGGGAAGAGTATCTGACCAATTCTTTGTATTGAGATACCCTAGATACTTCGTCAGACAAAACTCGCAGATAACTATAGCAATGATAATAAAAAATAGTCCTTCTACACTCATACAACATCTATTAAAAAATACTCTCGTAAGTGTATACAAGAGTATCCAAAAATCAAACGTGTTATTGCTTTATGCGTAGAGATCTCCGATAATGTATTTCATATGTTTCCCCGACTGGTTAAATATATCAAAGAAATGCTTCGCGTAATGAAGTGGAAGACGAAAACAACCAAGAGAGTTCGATAGATTTCATCCATGAACATAGATACCTGTTCTTCTCTCTCATACAGATACTGCATACGGCATAGGGACAGAGGTCCATTTTCCATCTATGAACTTTACAGCTTTATCTGCACCAGATATATAGTCCTTCTTCCAAAATTGTGCATCCAATGTAGTTTCTTCTGGACTTCTACTCCCATCTTCGTCTTTACCCAGGTGGGTATAAGAACAAAACGCAAGCTGTCCTCAGATATAAGTAATTATCGCTGGAATATCGTTCACTTCTTTAATATAGGTCGTAGGCTCTTTACTCGTGATAGTAGGTTTGACTTTATTATACAAATCCGAGTTAAATGGACCTCACTCTATCGGTTTTCCAGGGGATCTTCAAAAGTATAAATTTTTATCAAATGCATTTCTATTGACCTGATTCGGATATAAATCTACATTCCCTCCTGCTTTATTTAGCCATCTATTCCAACTTCAGTATCTTTGCATATCATAATGTATCTCGACTCTATGACGCACTTCTAATGGGATACTCTCTGGGAGATGCAGTTCACCACCACGCTCATAGAGTGATATGATTCTATTTGCTGTATTTGGTCAGAGTTTTCCATCATTATCGAGATCTCCGTATTGTGACTGAAAATCAAAAACCCAACCTCACGCAAGAGTGGTTTCTATATCTTGCAGCAGAGCATCAAGACTCTGGGGTTTTTCAGAGACCTCAGGTATTGGTACGGACGGACGAGGCACTTGTCTGCCAGATAAGAGCTGCTCTATTTTTGCAAGTATTTGTTCTCCAGAGACTATATTGTCCCATCCAAGACGTCTTCTCACTTGCGTATTTCTGAGATTTTCATTATTGAGAATAGATATGAGTTCTGATTCCCTTGATCCCCTATAAGTATTCATTACTTCACGAATAAACTCTATATCTGAGAGATGTGAAAATCATCTTTTTCATTGTCACTCTGTAAAGATATATACGATATTTTTAGCACTCAAAACTTCTGAAATGTTTTCTGAGAGATGAAGAGAACTCGCCTGAACTATCAAATCTCGAGTAGGATCTTCTCTCCCTTGCTCTGTAGATATATCGTGGAGTAATACTCCGATAGAATCCTCATAATTCATTTCTGGGGAAGTCTCAGAAACTTCTCTCAGTCCATCCCAAGAAGACGATTGTTCACCTGGTTGAAATGCCATAATAGTATACTTATAATTACGCTATAAGAGTATACTACCAGATATCAGAAAATAACTCAACTTATCAGACGTTTTTTTCGAGACTACTCCCTTCTCTACTATCCTTTATCTTATATCCGAGCTCTAGTATTTCATCCCTGAGTCTATCAGCTTCCAAAAAGTCTTTGTCTTTTTTCGCTTGATCTCTGGCTACAAGCAGATCAGAGATTTCTGTTGGGATCTCCTCTGATGCAGTATTCGTAGCGATATCTAAGTCAATAATACCGAGCACTTCTTGAAATGCCCTATACATATCGATACCACTCTGTTTTTCTTCTTCACTGAGAAGTTGCTCATGCATCTGTGATCATAGATATTTTTGAAATCAGAAAAACACACTCAGTGCCTCAGGGATAGAAAAATCATTTTCTAAAGCAGCAATATACTCAGAAATATACCCTTGCAGCTGCATACTAAAATCCTTTCTGACTCACTCTATATCACTCTCATAGTCCTGAAGACGGGTCAAAGTTGCATCTATATTTCGTATAGTTTGGATGAGTTGTTTGAGTTTTTCAAAACTAAAATCCACATGATCTCTATAGTACCCATTTATAAAACTCAGACGAATAGAACGGTACAATACTGTCGGAGAAATATCTGAAAATTTTTCCTCTATATCACGGAGATTATAGAAATTCCCCAGAGATTTACTCATCTTTTTCCCATCGACCATCAGATGTCCTGAGTGGATCCAGTATTTGGAAAACTCTTTCCCAGTACATGCCTCACTCTGAGCTATCTCGTTTTGGTGATGAGGAAATACGAGATCCTCTCCTCCCATATGAATATCTATCTGTTTTCCACAGTATTTCATAGCGCAAGCACTACACTCTATATGCCATCCTGGACGTCATTTTATAGTAATTTTCTTTTTATCCACCTCGAACTCTTGTTCCCAATAGTTTTCTCCGTCTTCTGACTTCCAGGCTTTCCAAAGAACAAAGTCAGCCACATTATCCTTGTCATATTCATCATTATCGATACGAACTCCCTGTTTCATTCACTCTACATCGAGGTGTGCCAGTTGTCAGTATTTTTTGAACTTTGAGATATCATAATACACACTCCCGTCATCAGCATGATAGGCATATCACCTATTGAGTAATGTCTGAATCATCCTCGTCATCTCTGGGATAAGCTGACTGATAGGGACTATGTTATCAGCTGGTTCTATCCCGAGTTTTTCTATATCTGAGAGAAATTCTTTTGTGTATTTTTCAGTAAATTCTACGAGTGTCTCTCACACAAGCATACTATCACGAATTGTTTTGTCTTCGATGTCAGTGATATTCATCGTTGTTTTTACGTTGTATCCGAGGAACTTGAGAGTCCTGACGACGATATCTTCGACCACAGAGGTCTTGAGATTTCCTAGATGCGCGTAGTTATAGACGGTCGGACCACAGTAGTATATCTTTACTTCAGATGATTTCAGAGGTTTGAATTGCTCGAGTTTACGGGTCTTTGTATCAAAAATTTTCATAGTTCTTTATTTTTTTATAGATTCAAGTACTTTTTTTGAGGCTTTTATCGGAGTCATATACTCCTGTCTCTCTCCATCAAAAATTACATTTGGTCACTTTTTACAGTTTCCTGTACACGGTATTTGCTGTATCTCGAGATTTTTTAGACCAAGTCTCTTCTTGTCATTCTCCAGACGGGCAATGATATAATTACTAAATTTTGACTTACAGGACCTTCCCGTGCATACTTGAGATTTCATAGAAATTATTTTATGACGATATGAACTATTTTATGCCATTGTAACCATATCCTTGTTTTGTGCAAAAAACTTCAAAAAATATTTGCTTTGAGTGTTTTTTTTATATAATACCTAGGCTCATTTTTTGCCGGGGTAGCTCAGGGGTAGAGCAGAGGACTGAAAATCCTTGTGTCGGTGGTTCAAATCCGCCCCTCGGCACCATTTAAGATACGACTTATGTGAAATTATAGTGACAGACTTCCGGGTTCTGCAATACATGGAACAAAGGAAGAGATTAAATCTCACTACAAAACAAAACTAGAAGAGAATTGACTATCTTCTTTAGATATAGGAAAACCTATTGAAGAAGTAACAAGAATTCTTACCAAAAAGTCTTCTTAAAGAATATAAAAATCTGCGGTGGTGGTGAAATTGGTAGACACGCACGCTTGAGGGGCGTGTGAGCAAATTACGCTCGTGAGGGTTCAAGTCCCTCCCTCCGCACCAATATAAAGATAAAAAACTCCGAATAAATCGGAGTTTTTTGATATGAAATTATCTAATAATATCCATTTAGTATAAAATCATATTCAATTATGAATATGCAATACTTTCTAGGGATATTCCTCCTCAACAAAAAGATAATCTAAAAATTCTTTTGTGTCTTTGTTGATGCCAATTTTCTCATTTCTATACTTTTCTAATTTTTCCTTGTAACGATCAGTAGCATTTTTTGTAAGCACTTTGAGTTCGTCAGCAGTTATGTTTCAATCTGACAAATAAGTATTGAGTTCCGAATAATAAGCCTGCAATAACGCACTGGAGAACTCGTCTGATAAACGATATGTATCTATCATTTATTTTAATTCAGCATCAGTCCAATCCTGAATTTCCTGTGTTGACATTCAATTAATAGATTCGTTTATATAATTTAGAACCGAGTTACTAGCATTGTCCGTCCTAGAATCTTGATATATTTCACTCATATATTTATATTTAATATATATTATTTTTATCCAAATATGAGAATATTTAAAACTATAGTGGTACAAAAAGTAGTGTTTTTATTCAATAACATCTAGGTTCAAGTAATTTGACCCTTATGTAAGAATTTTATTTTACCAATTTCTTTATATTGCACTCATTACCACAAGTAAATACTTCTTTTCTCATCGCTTGACTTTTTAAAAAACATTTTGTTTTTCGAAACCTATCAGTAAGATTTAAATAACTTGTAAGAATTATAATATGAACGAATATACAGCAGAACAGCAAAGCATAGATGATGAAGTTAGTTTGGCGACTTTAATGGATCAATTACAAAGCATTAAGGACGAAAATACTAAAAAATTTAGTGAATTTAAAACTTCTTTATCTAGAGAATTTGCTCAGGAACTTGAAAAGAACAATAAAAAACTAACTCAAGAACTTGAAGAAACTCTAGATCAAAATAGATATGATGTTAAGCGCTTAATAGATAACTTTGATTCTGGAAGCCGATCATCACACTATGCACCACGCAAGGTTCCGATGGGGCAGCGTAAAATGGAATGGGGAACTTCATTAATTCGAAAACGTGGGAGGTGGAAATCTCGTAGAGCTGCATATACTGATTAATACTTAATTTTAAGTATACATAACCGATGGAAGTCTCCTATTTTATACTCCTAAATAGGAGTATTTTTTTATTTCATCTTCTTCGACGACCTCAATCACCTTGAGGCCATAACGCTCCACCACAGCCTCACAATCTCGTCTCTGGTCTTCAATAGATTGCACCTGCTTTCAACTC
>CALDZK010000007.1 GCA_937944145.1 uncultured Candidatus Altimarinota bacterium | reverse complement strand
ACTAAAAAAGAAGAAAGATATCTTTCTTCTTTTTTAGTATTTCTACAAAGGTAACTCGAGTTACACCTCACTATTGAACGTGTATAGAGATTTTTTAGTTCTAGTTTTTTGGTCGTAAACGGGTAACTCCTTTGTAAAAATGTACAGATATAATACAAAAAAAGGTTAAAAAAATCTTAAGAGTTGTGTGAAGGCTACGGGGAAGGAAAGTTATATCTTTGTAATACCGAGTTTATCAATCATAGACTCAGGAGCATCTATAAAAGTTTTGTATAGATCATAATGCATAGACTCTTTATATTTTACTTCTTTATAGTTTTTATCTGATAGTTCGAGTATTTTTGCGTGTGGATAAGAGAGTAGTATAGGAGAGTGAGTCGCAATGATAAACTGGCTATTTTGTTGTACGAGTTCATGGAGTCGTACTAGGAGTGCAAGCTGTCTCTGGGGGGAGAGAGCTGCCTCGGGCTCGTCGAGTATATAGAGACCATTTCCGTATAGTCTATGATGAAAGAGTGAGAAAAAAGATTCTCCATGAGACTGATCATGAAGGGATATTCATCCGTAAGAATCTTTTATAGGAGGTCAAAAACTGGGCTCAGCATCGAGTTCTTCTATGTTTGAAGCAACATTATAAAAAGACTCTGCTCTGAGAAAATATCCATCTTTTGGCTTGATGATTCATTGAGCGAGACGAATATACTTATTGAGCTCAGAGTGACTATTGTATGTAGAAAATCAAAAATTTTTTGATCCTCATTCGGGATTGAATCAGTATTGTGTCGCGATTGCCTCCACGAGGGTGGATTTTCCAGTACCGTTTTCTCCGATTATAAATGTTACATTTGGATGAAAATTGAGAACATCAATATTTTGAAATGCAGGAAGATTGAAAGGGTAGACAGTATCATCCTGTATTTTGTCTTTTTGTATCTCGGCAGATATAATATATTGATTCTTCATATTATCTCTTCATAACACTTACATTGCACTCCGTACAGGCCCAATAGAGTCTTTTACTGCCATCTGTAAACTCTCTTATAGATTCTATGTATATCTCTTTTTTACAGAAAGGACAATATATAGGGTGTTTTTCATTCATAGGATGGTATTTGTATATTTTCTTATAGGTACTTATGATATTGTTTTTCTGGCTATTTTCAATACAATCCTGACCATGAAAAATAAAAAAATACTTGTCTGACTCTCAGGAGGAGTAGATAGTGCTGTAAGCGCATATCTGCTGAAACAAGAGTGATATGATGTCACTGCAGGTTTTATGATAAACTATCTTGCTCCAGAGGGAGAGCTGTGTCCTACGCGTGAGGATATAGAAGTCGCAAAACAAGTTGCTGAGTATTTAGATATTCCATTTTTTACCTTTGATTATAGAGAAGAATACGAAAAAAAAGTGCTCCAGTATATGTATGAGGGATATAAACAGGGAATCACTCCAAATCCTGATATCATGTGTAATAGTGAGATAAAGTTCAAAGTATTTTTAGATGAAGCTCTCGAACTCGGATTTGATATGGTAGCAACAGGACACTACGGGAGAATCGTTGAAAACGATCGATACTTTAAACTGCATAAATGAGTTGATCAATGAAAGGACCAGTCATATTTTCTGGCAGGGCTTTCTCAAAACCAGCTTTCAAAAGCTCTTTTCCCAATAGGACACCTCGAAAAATTAGAAGTTCGAAACATAGCCCAAAAAATAGGACTCCCAAATGCTCAGAGGAAGGATTCTCAAGGGATATGTTTTGTTGGGAAAGTAGATATAAAAGAATTCCTCCAGAAGAAAATCCCAAATTCTATAGGAGATGTCGTTGATACTCAGGGAAATGTACTAGGAAAGCATAAGTGAGTATTTTACTATACTATTGGTCAGAGAAAGTGACTCGATATAGGAGGGCAGTCAGAGCCTATATTTGTCGTAAAAAAAGATATAAAGAATAACATATTAGTCGCAGGAACTGATTCTGATCAAGAACTTCGCAATAAGGAGCTTACTTGTAGTGAACTTCATTTTCTCGGAAAAATATATGATTTTCCCCTGAATTGTCATGCAAAAATTCGCTATAGACAAGAAGATCAAAGGTGCAGAGTAGAACAAGTAGAGGAGGGATATAAAGTAGTATTTGATCAGCCTCAAAGAGCTATAGCCGGTGGGCAGATAATAGCACTATATGATGGAGATGTATTATTTGCAAGTGGAGTTATAGACTAGGTTGATATTTTGAATCTTAAAAGTAGTATATAACTCTATACTACTTTTTTCTATTTTATGGACAAAATACAATTTGAATCAAACCTCTGACAAGTACAACAAATATACAAAGACATGCAGTCTATTCTCAATGGACTCGTAAGATGAATATCTTCAGATGGACCAGAGAGACAAGAGCTCGACAAATTTCTCGATACTCTCAAAATACAAAAAAACGATGAGACTCGTTTTATCGCATCTCAGAGACTCGGAAACTGGAAATTTGAACCACTGGATGTATATCTCGAAAAACAATGAAAAACTCAACAAGAGAGAGATGAGTATTTTGAGTCTTCTTATATATATACGAGAAAATATGTAGAACAACTTCAGCAAAATATGCTGGATAGAATAAAGTCTGAGTGACTTCTTTCCGATTTTTACATGATGATTCTACAAGAAACGCATAATCTGGGAGTATTATTTTCTGATTTGTTTTTGGTATGGAATAAAAAACTTCTCTTTTGAATCAATAGGGAGCTAGAACAACGTTTCGAAAATGATTCTGATGCTATTATGCAGTACCTAGAAAAAAATAATCTCTTTGATCTCGGACACAATAACGATAGAGCAGATAGAAGCTATTCTATTCTCGAATCAGAGGGAGATGGATACAAGAAACTCGCATACGCAGATGCGTGTAAACCTGAAGTGACAGCTATACTACAGCAGTTACAGAAATTTATTGAGAAGATACAAAAATCACAAGATGAAGTATATGATAAAAAAGATGACTTTGTAGCATACTATATCTCTATATATGAGGCATTATCAGAGACAGATACTGATATACTTGTTGAGAAATGGTCTGAGGTAGATGTAAAATGGATGGCAATAGATACACCTATCCAACCAGCGCACCCGATAGAAGCATATGAAGACAAGTATAGAAAAGCAGTATCGATAGAAATAGATCTCCGTATCGTCAATTCAGAGTTATTCACGAGTATGGTTCAGTCTGATGTAGAGTCTATGTATGAATGATTTTTTGATGAGATTGGGAGAGATGGAGAGTTCCAACAAGCTTATAAGTTCTCGCTCAATAGCATGAAGCAAGTACAGCTCTATCTCTGAGTTCCGTACTTATCCTATGGATCGTTTCTGTGCGGTATGTATAGTGCACAAGTAGTGCCAAACGACGCAGAAGTCTCAAAAGTCTATGGAAAAAAAATCTTTGCATTTCCAGAATTTGTACTCGAAGGATATAGAAATATGCCATTTATGAAACTCGATAGTGAGACTATGTGAGAAGTACTCCTAACAGGTTTTAGGAAGTTTCTTCATGGATCAAACCAGAGATTTTATGAAGTGTATGATATAGAGACTATTGGTCATGAGTTTGGTCACACTCTCTGGCTGGCTCCAGATACAGAAGTAACGATGAACAAAAAAACAGGACTCTTCAAAAATATAGAAGAATTCAAAGCAACAGCAGGGTGAATGGTTGCGTATTTCATGAATGAAAAAAGAGAACTCAGAGATGATATCGTGACAACCTGTCTTGCGAGAAATATAAAAATGATGCGCTATAGAGAAGTAGAGGATATTATCCCGTATTATTGTGAGTGTCTTATTTCCTTGCACATATTTTTTGAGTCAGGAATTATCTCTATAGAAAATGGGAAAATGGATCTAGATATCACAGATGCTAGTTATGAAAACTTCAAAGAAACCTATATAGGAGTGTATTCTCATCTGATTCATACCTATCTCAACAAAAAAGATGCAGGAGAATTCCTTTATGAGTATGTAGAAAAAGTAGATGGAGTATTTCTCCCAAAACAAAAGGAACTCAGAGAATTTGTGGGAAGGTACTATACTCTCTATAAAGAGATAGGGAATGAAGTAGATGAGAGTGCTAAAAAAGAAGATTACTTATTTTAGAATGCCTGAAAAAAATATACACAACATCCTCCAAAAAATTTTCAAACTCCAAGAGTTTCGTGAAGGACAGCAAGAAATTATCCAGAGCGTTATAGATGGAAATGACACACTGGTATATATGCCAACCTGATGAGGGAAGTCCCTCGTATATCAGCTCCCAACTCTTGTGAGAAATGGTATAACCCTAGTCATTTCTCCACTTATCTCACTGATGAAAGATCAGGTCGATAAACTCAATTATCTGGGTATTCGAGCTGAACTGATCAACTCAACTATTTCTTCCTCGGAGATAAAGAATATTTTAGAAGAAGTAGAGTTTGCCAACACTTCTCGTAATCCTATTCGTTTTTTATATATTGCTCCAGAGAGACTGGGAAGTAGCCTATTTACCAGAGCTATACAAAATACTAGAATTGCTATGGTTGCGATAGATGAGGCTCACTGTATCAGTCAGTGGGGACATGATTTTCGTCCGAGTTATATGAAAATCAAATGATTTATAGAATCTCTGCATGGTATAGAACTGAGAAGCTTCCCCATAGTAGCTCTGACAGCAACAGCTACTCAAAAAGTACGTGAAGATATAAAAGAAAGACTCGGGATCTCTCAGTACCAAGAGTTCATAAAGGGATTTGATAGAAAGAATATCGTTATAGTTGTGAGAGAAATATCTGCCAAGGAAGAGAAGCAAAAGAAAGTTCTTGATATACTCAACAAAACTCCTGGAGTAGGTATTGTCTACTGTTCGAGTCGAAAAAACGTAGTAGAGCTTACAGAGTATCTTCAGAAAAAATGACTCAATATCGGAAGCTATAAGTGAGACATGTCACCAGAAATCAGAGAGCAAGAACAAAATAAGTTTATGAATGATGAATATAAGGCAATTGTGGCAACAAATGCTTTTGGTATGGGGATCGATAAGTCAGATATTCGTTTTGTGATTCACTACAATCTCCCAGGGAGTATAGAGAATTATTATCAAGAAGTAGGAAGAGCAGGACGTGATGGGAAAAAGAGTTTTTGAGTGGTGCTTGCGAGCTATGGAGATACAAAAATACAAGAATTTTTCATAGACAATACCTATCCAAGCAAAGCAGAAATACTCAAACTGTATGATACTCTCTATAGAGGTATATCTCTGTGAAAGGGGCAAGATAGTATCATCCAAAAGACCTACTATGCACTCAGCTCGGAGAGTGGTATAGACAGTGATATGAAAGTATGAAGTGCGATAAAGATACTGGAAAAATATGGAGTACTTCACCGTGGTATAGATACCTCAGAAGTACAGGAGGATTTTCGAGGGAGAGGGGTGACTCTGATCCAAGAAAAGAGAAATCATTCTCATGTGCTCGTTGATTGGTCCAGACAAGACAATCTCAAACAAGAATCCTACTATAAACTCGAACAAATAAAGAAACTCCTGTTTCATCCAAGCTGTAGAAAGAAATTTATACTTGATTATTTTGGGGATAGGGAAGACCTAGAACAACTCTGAGACAACTGTGGTCTGTGTGATTTTTGTCTCGAAAAACAAAATCTCGAGATAGAGGATATAGAAAAACTTATCCCTACGAGTATGTACCAGATTGTTCTCGAAACAATCCAAAAGTACAATGAAAAATTTGGAGCAACACTGCTATGAAAAGTCCTCACAGGAAGTGGAGAGAAAAGAATTACCGAGCGGAATCTAGATCTTTATGAACATTATAATGTATTTTTTGAGTATTCTCTTGAGTGTATTATTGCTATTTTTGAAGCACTGGTGCAAGAATGATTCCTCTACAAAACGTCAGGAAAGTACCCTGTTATTGGGCTGAGTGAAGTAGGAATAACAACCCTGAGAAAATGAAAATACCTACAGGAATCACTCAAGGATCTTAATACTTTTGTTGCGATGCAAGTAGGGACAGAGATATTTAAAAAACAAAAAAAAGCTCCATGAGCCCCAAAAAAATCTCAACCGAGAGGAGAAACCTACAAAGAAACTCTTGAGTTACTCCTGAGCTGAAAGACACTCAAGGAAATCTCTCTGAGTCGCTGACTCTGACTCCAAACGATAGAGAATCATGTGATAAAACTCTATGAGTCATGAGAATACTCTCTTCTGAAAATACTCGATCTTGTTGATCTGGATCAACTCAAAAAAGTAAAAGAGGCTCTAGAGTCTGATGCTATTCTCCAGGCAACAGAACTCAAACCTATCAAGGAAAAACTCGAATCACTCTGATATACAGATGTCAGCTATTTTGATATAAAGATAGCTCTTGCGATGATAGAAAAGGGGGATTTGTAATATAAAAAATCCTAGTAAATAATACTAGGAAGTTGTTGTCTCTAAAACGAGTCCAACCCGACATTTCTGCCGGGTTGGGGTAATCAAGAAGAACAAGTCAAACTAATGAAAGTCAATTTGTTCTCGTTTCTGGCTCTGTGCTAAACGTTATTTGAACGTGTGGTACGGCCAGTTGTTGAAGTTTTTTGGATGCCTGCAGCACCCGTTTCATCACCTGAACCATTTGCAGTCATTGCCAACCCTTGAGAACTACCATCGTCCCAATTTGTCGCACGGTTTTCAGAAATGCCTTTGCCTGAAATTGCCTGTACAAGGTTTTCATCGCGACCATGAGTTTTTTGTGTAACACGCTCAGTAACGCCAGGATCAGCTGCATTCATTCCGCCTGTGCCTGCAAATATCATAGTGTTACGTGGAACAAGCGTTCCTACGACTGATAGCAAAAGTGATTTCAACAATTTTTTCATTTTTTTTGTCCCTCCTTAGGGCAGTTTGTTTTGGTTTCTTCCTCCCAATCTCAAAGATTGAAGTAGTCGATGTAAGTCGACAGGTACAACTTTAAGATTTAAAAGGTATTCTCTATACTACGAAGAGAGAGAGAGTATTTATCAAATATATTTTTTGCTTTTTATAGAGATATGGAGAAAAACTATTTCTATTTTTCGATAAAAAAATATACTTTTTATAGATATACTTACACAAAAAATACATGAAAATTATATACTTACTTCCTCCTTCGGAAGGAAAAAATACTTGAGGAAATAACACTGAAGAATCTCCCAAATATAATTTTGAAAAACCTCTAGGTATTGCAAAAAACGCTACAGAAAAAGACCTGAAGTGTAAAGAGAAGAGATACGAGGAGGGGATAGCTCTTAATACTGATATCGAAACATCTCCAAAACTTTCATCTATAGAGAGATACAGCTGAGTCATGTACAACGCAATTGATTACTCGTGAATGAGTTCTGAGTGAAAACAGTATTTTACTGAAAATTTCCTAATACTGTCAGGAATGTATGGAATACTCAGGCCAGATGATATGATAGGAAACTATAAGCTCCCGATAGAAACTAAGTGACTCTATCAGTTTTGGGGAACTCAAATAACTGATACTTTGAATGCTCTAGATGTAGATGTGATCGTAGACTTTCTCCCTGGGAGTTACGGCAAAATGATTCAGTGGAAAGATATACACGCAAAAATAGTTCGTGTAAATTTTTTGCATACAAAGAATGGAGAACTCAAAAAAATGACGCACGGAGTGAAAAAAGTAAAAGGAGAATATATAAAAGAACTCTGTGGAAAAGGAGGAATAGTCATCTGATATACAGATAATGACAAGAAAGAAATAATCATAGATGTTGTAGTATAATATATTTTTTTATTTTCTTTTTTTTTTGTAAAAGATATACTACTTATATTTTTATAAGTAAAACACACATATATGAGTTGTAGTTCTTTTGTTTGAGCAGTAATGCTCTCATGTCTCTCGAGTCCTACTTCAGGAGATAGATATATGCAGTCAGAATACCCAGAACTCAATCAGCTAGTCGGGCAAGCACAGACTCTGTGTCTTACCGATGCTTGCAAAGATATTGTAGCAGGTTCACATAGGAGAATTATGTTGGAAATACTTACCAGGTGAGCACAGACATGTGATTTTTGAGATGGTTCTTGTGTCCTAGATGCAAAAGACATAGGAGTCTCACTCTATACAGATGCAGTACAAAAAGGAAATGGATTTCCTCATCGTGTATTTCAAGAGTACACAAAAAATAAAGAAGCTGTGAGATTTTATATTCGTATGTTTCCAGGAGAAGCAAGTACTTTTAATCTTGAGAACAAAACACCAATTGATAATTCAAGTGTTGCTGAAAATAATTAAAAACATAGAATCTCCTTTGAGTATTTTTAAAAAAGAAATACTATTTAAGAAGTAGCTACTTAATAGATATCTATACATGAACCTGAGTCCAAAATTTCAGTATTTTTATACGAAATTTCATACATCTTTTATACTCTATAGATGGCATATAGGAGTATTTTTTTTGAGTTTTGGTATTATACTCGGTACGACAAGTGGATATCTCTATAGTCGAGAAATAAGTCCAATTCAAAAACAAGAGCCAGTTGTATATGAGGATGTGACACCCGTACTTTCTCCCGAAGAAAAATTTCAACAATACCTTTCGAGAATAGATCTCGATAGTGATGATTCTGTTACCAAGTTCGTCAATCCTGATTTTTCTTTTGATTCTCTGAGGTATACTCCGACAGGTCTTCAGAAACTGGATAGGACTCATATCATAGATACAAAATGAGACGCTAGATTGATTCCTGAAGCTCGTCAGCATTTTGAAGAGTTGGCAGCTGCGTTTTATGAAGCATTTCAACAAAAAGTTGTGGTAGTCAGTAGCTATAGGAGTTACAATTACCAAGCAGGGATAAAGGCGAGATGATGCCCTGACAATCTCTGTGCCAAGGCTGGACATAGTGAACATCAGTCATGACTCGCGATAGATCTGTGGTCTGCATCGACCAATGCCTACTGGAAATCAAATAAAAGACTTACTGGATACTACAGTTGGCTCAGTGAAAACGCTCACCTGTATGGTTTTCACAATACCTATCAAAAAGGTAGAGAGATAGATGGATATGAAATAGAACCATGGCATTGGAGATATGTAGGAATTCCACTTGCTATATATCTCAGAGATAATGATCTCACTCTGGCAGAGTTTTTTATCATAAAAAAAAGAGAGGGATAGTCCTTCTCTTTTTTATGTGCTTTTACTATGTGCTATTTGTTCTTTTCGTTGGATTTCCTGTTCTATTTCTTCTTCTATTTCTTTTTGGGTAGATATCTGGGTGAGGAGTTTTTTTCTTTTTCTTTTACTGGATTGTTTTTTGTTGTAGTCATGTAGTGTTAGAACTATAGGGAGAACGATATAGACAAATAACACGAGTCAACAGAGAAGTATTCACAGGATAATAAAATCCCCAACTCCAAAATCAGCCAGAGTATCTATACTTTCAAATACTGTTTCAAGACTCAGATATGTATAATTATATTGTGCCATTTTATTGTACGTCTACGAGTTCACCGATTAAAATAAGTCTATTGAGTGTTGTCCCAATAGGCCAACAGGTCATAAGTGTTATTTCAGATTTTCCTTTACTTCTTTTCAGTATAGATGTGTCTCCTGGGCGAATTACTTCTTTGGTTCTGATTTTGTATATGTATTTCTTTTGATCATAGTAGACGATAACCTCGTCGTCAAATACTACTTTGTCGAGGAGGGCAAATACATCATTGAAATCACCTTGTATCCATGGGAAGTTAGAAGAATGTCCAAATACAAAAGTATTCCCTTCTTCACCTGGTTTAGCACTTCCTGGATAGCGAACGACTCATTTTTCGAGCTCTTCCATAAATATACTATTGAGCTCATCCAGTCCATCTACTTGTTGTTGTTGTATATCTACAAGAGGTATGTTTTTTCCGATTTTTGGAATTACAACCCTATTTTCATACGGAGTGATAGTGATAGATAGGTCTACTTCTGATTTTTTTGCTTTTGCTGAGAGTACTCCTATAGAGTTAAATTCTTCAGGTTTTCCTGATAGTGTTGTTGCTGATTCTAGGGATACATCTTGGGGTTCTTGGTTAGTTATATCTAGTGAACTTGCTTGTACAGAATTCAGGAGTGACTGTGACCTGGCCTCAAAGTCTTTTTGAAATACATAACTCGATATGATGTGAGAATAGGCACTAAAATTGGTAGAAAACAAAAGTACTACAAATATAAGAGCTGAGGTTGTAAGATACTTGAAAAGAAAAATAATTTTTTTTAGTATTCCTCCACTTGATTTTTTGCTTGTATTTTCTGGAATTGTTTCAGGTGTATCGATTTCTTCATCAAAAAATAGATGAGAATCATCGATGATATGTATATCTGACTGCTGGGTCTCAACTATTGGAGTTTTCTCAGTATCGAGTTTAGTAGAAAAATCATGTACTTTTGGTTCTTCCCAGTTTTCGAGTGCTTGGAGGATATCAAAAGAGTCGTTTTGTGCTTCGTTCATAATGGATTTTTTGTTTTTGTTTTTTACTTTGTAGTTCTATGCTATCATATGTCTCAAAAAAAAACAAAAAATCACCTCATAAAAATATAGTTTTTTTCATGGTATTTTTTCATAGATGTTTATTGCTGTTTTCTTGTTACATAAACAAAATATTGATTAAATAAGTTTTTTAGGTATCATGGTTTTATATAACATAGACTAGGATACAATATGCCAAGAAGATACGAAAAAAGTTCTGGAGGTGTGGTGTATCGTAAAAGAGGGAACAAGATAGAGATTCTTATTCTCAAATGGCTCAATTCAAAAAAGCAAGAAACTCTCGTAATCCCAAAAGGACATATCGAAGAGTGAGAAGTTGCAAAAGATACAGCTGTAAGAGAGATAAGTGAAGAGGCATGACTCGATGCGACAGATCTCGAAGTGATAAAATTTATTACAAAACTCTCTTATACGTTTACAGCCTGATACCTCAAAGACAACCCCATCATTGATAAGGACGTATATCTATTTCTCGTGAAATACCATGGAGACGCTGAACCTATCGTTCAAAAAGAAGAACGTTTTGTTTGATATAAATGGGTTCCTATAGAAGAAATAAAAAAACTCGATATTTTATTTGATTTGGCTTCTATTGTCGGAAAAAACAAGACCTATTTTATATAGAACTTGTTTCATAAGCACATGTCTATATACTCTCTTAGACACCTTATTTATCCATATAATACTCATACTATTATGATTCAAATATCATACAAATGATCAGGACTCTGTGTAGACAATTCAGATAAAAAACAGATACACTTTGATACTAGGTCACAGCAGGTACTCCTCGAAGGATTTGATGTAAACTATCCTGGAGAATATGAAAAAGCAGGGATACTCTCAGAAGTAAAAGAGTATCAAGACACGCTTTTTTATAAATTTCTCACTGACGGAAAACATGTAGCTATTGTGACTTCTGATAGTTTTGAGATCAAAGAAGATATTCTCAAGTTCTTTGGAGATATCGATATACTTGTTATCACGGGGACAAAACAAGCTGTAAAAGTATTTGAAAATATTGAAGCAAAAGTAGTTGTTCCTTATGGCGAAGGAAAAGATATTTTTCTCAATACTGTATGATTTGGTGGTGAAGAGGTGAAAAATCATAAAATAGGGGCAGACCTTTCAGGGGATACTACAGAATTTGTGAATTTAGGATAGAAAACTTAGTATTTCTTTATATCTTGCATTCAAATCTCTAGAATTCATTCATTGTATTATTTACACGATTCATTCAAATTCTAAAAATTTTCATACAAACTATTTTGAAAGTACTAAGTTCTGATATATCTATTAAAGATTTACTCGTATATGTGGTATACCTACATCCTCAAATGTTCAGATGATAGTTTCTATACGGGTATTACTACTGATATAGATAGAAGACTCAGGCAGCACAACGGAGAAATAGTAGGTGGGGCAAAATACACTCGAATCCGTCAACCGGTAGAACTCGTATATCAAGCAGAGTATCAGAGTAGATCAGATGCGAGTAGGGAAGAGTATAGGATCAAACAACTCAGTAGACAACAAAAAAAAGAACTTACGAAGTAAGTTCTTTTTTTTGTTCTATTTTTCCTTGAGAGTTTTGATTGCATTTGTATCTCGAGTGAGTTTTTCTCCTGGACGTCAAAAACTGTAGTCGATTTCAGAAGATTTATTTTGTTTGTCTCGGATTTTTGCAACTAGAACACCGAGTATCACTACTGCAGCAAAACCTCATAGTACTACTGGAAAAGAAGGATCTAGTCAGCTATCTAGTATAGCTTGAACTTGGTCATTTACTGTAGGGAGATCTTGGAGGGCATCAGTACTTTCTGAAAAATTAGAAGGGGTGTTTATTTGTTTCTCCATATTTGTGTGTTTGTTTATTAGAGGATATAAAAGTATAATAAAAAATAGCTATGAGGGGCTATTTTTTATGAATTTTTTTGGTTGGGATGGAGGGATTCGAACCCCCGATAGCGGATTCAGAGTCCGCGGCCTTACCACTTGGCGACATCCCAGAGTATGTTTTTTGTATGTGTATTGAGAATTCCGACAGATGATAAGAGGACTGGAACCCCCGAGTGAGGATTCTGCAGTCCCGTTGGCCTTACCACTTGGCGCATTCCAATAATAAAATAAAACTGAGATGAAGTGCATCATACTCAGTTTTATTATTATAAAAATTATTTGAGTTCTACAGATGCACCAGCTTCTTCGAGTTTTGCTTTTAGCTCTTCACCTTCAGCTTTATCAACTCCTTCTTTTACATTTCCTCCGTTATCAACGATGTCTTTTGCTTCTTTGAGACCAAGACCAGTAATTTCTTTTACTACCTTGATAACAGCGATCTTTTGACCACCTCCACTAGTAAGTACAACATTAACTTGTGATGGACCTTCTTCAGCACCATCAGCAGCACCACCAGCCATCATAACAGGAGCAGCAGCAGATACACCAAATTCCTCTTCCATTGCAGTAACGAGGTCGTTGAGCTCAACGATTGTAAGATCTTTTACAAGATCCATTACTTTTTGAGCGTTTTTAGATAATTCAGCCATTTTGTTGGGAAATTATACATATAAAATATTTTGTTTTCATTGTAGAAATCCAGTTCAATATCTCATATAAGAGATATGTATCTATATTCAGATACTGAGTCAAGTCCTACAATGAGTTCTAGCAATTATAAGCTAGTAGCTTATCCTGAATCATATTTCAGGATAAGTATACAAGCCTGTAATTATGCAGCTTCTTCTTTTTTGTCTTCTTCTTTCGCTTCAGGAGCTGGTGTTTCCTTTGTGGGAGCAGTGTCTTCAGTTTTTGGTGTTTCTTCCTTAGTTGATTCAGCAGCTTCTTCTTTTTTTTCTTCAGTTTTTGGAGCTTCAACAGCAGGAGCATCTGACTCGAGTTGCCCTACAGACTCTTTTCCTTGAGTTTCTAGTTCTGTTTTAGCAGCATCGAGGAATCTCGCAAGTGCAGAAACAGGAGATTTCATAGATCCAACAAGTCTTCCAAGAAGTGTATCTCTTGATGGCATACCTGCGATAGTTTTTGTTTCTTCGAGCTCTTTGAGTTCCCCATCGATGATGGATGCAGCCCAAGATACTTTCTCTCCCTTTGTAGATTTTACGAGATCATTTACTTTTGAGAGACCTGCGATAGCATCATCATTGGAACATACTACTCCGATTTGTCCTTGTAGCATTTCGAGTTCTATGTCTACTCCGATAGCATCTTTAAGAGCTTTCTTTATGAGGGTCTTTTTTGCAAGAGTGTAGCTTGCATCTACCGTCCTTAGTTCGTTTCTAAGTGCTCCAAATTCGCTTACTGTCAGAGTGTTTGTTGCAGCAAAACCAATAGATTTTGCATTTTTAAACTTTTCTATGAGTTCTGCGAGAATTTCAGCTTTTTGTTGTTTTGTAACAGCCATTATTCTAGTGTAATTAAAGTATTAGTTAATAATTCATATCTATAAAAAAATCTCTTTGCGAGCAAAGAGATAAATAAGTTTTTAGATTTCTTATAGTTTTCTCTTTCATCTCGATAGGTCTTATTGTTGCCTATGGTCTTTGACGAAATATATGAATACGGAAAGTATTATATAGATAAAAAATATAAGTCAAATAAAAACTCCAAGATATTTCTTGGAGTCTTTAGCACTATTTGAAGTATTATTTCTTCTTTGTTTTTTGAAGTTCTTCCATTTTCTTTTGTCTTGCATAGAACTTGTCAACAGCACCAGTTTTGAGGATTCTTTGTTCTCCTGTGTACTGTGGGTGACAGTTAGAACATATTTCCACTCTTATTGTGTCTTCTTTTACTGTTGATTGTGTTGCATACTCTGCTCCACAAGAACATATAATTTTTACATCCTGAGATGTAGGGTGTATAGCTGTTTTCATAATGTATTGTTTTACTTGCCCGCTCAATACGGTACAAAAAAATATAAGTTTCTCTTGCGACGAGCGTTAGCAAGTCAGAAGGAAAGTTACATCGAGCATAGCCAAGATGCAATCGATTTAACTTTATTTTTGGAAATGGTGCCCAGGGCGAGACTCGAACTCGCACGCGTGAAGCACTGGTTTCTAAGACCAGCGTGTCTACCAATTCCACCACCTGGGCATATAGACTATAGTGTTTTCATCTGAAACATAGAAAATTCAAAGTTTCGGGTGAAAAATGGTGGGCAGTGAGGGATTTACCCAAAGGGCATAAACTTCTCATCCCAATCACATATGTACAATTTTGGTGGGCAGTGAGGGATTCGAACCCCCGAAGGCTAAGCCAGTGGATTTACAGTCCACCCCATTTGACCGCTCTGGTAACTGCCCGTAAAGTAAAAAGTAGAAAGTCTTTTGCTAAAAGTAGGCTTTAGAAACTTTTAACTTTTAACTTTCCACTTTACATATGTATATCTAATGGAGCCACTTGTCGGACTTGAACCGACGACCATTCGCTTACAAGGCGAGTGCTCTACCAACTGAGCTAAAGTGGCATCTGTCTCTCTGAAACGACACATATATTATTATCAAAGCATGGAAAGTCAAATTTTTTGTATGAGTTTTTTTGACCTGTAAAATGATAGAAGATAGATAAAAATAATATATTTATTTGACAAATATAATAATTTAAATATAAATACAAAACAAATAGTATTTTTACCCTATTTATTCATACAATATGTTTATGAAAAATACAACTACAGAATCTAATAATACCTGAGTTCTAGCAACAAAGCAATGAAATCACTCAAAGAGTGTTTCAAATCTATTAGGAGCTATAGGAATATCATTGATGACTATTGCTACTCCAGCGCAGGCAGATGGAACGGTAGATGGTAGATCTACTACTATTTCGTCACAAACACCAGATATAACTAGACTGAGTTCACCTTTATCAAGCTCAGAGGACGCAACAAATTCTATATGGGGGCATTTGACTTCATTGTATGAAACTGTAGATAAAACATGAGTAGTCGGGAAATTAGATGTTTTGTCACTCTATAATAATTATGTTTTACGTCAACAACATATACTACCAAAAGTTTCAGAGTATATGAGAGGACATATATTAGAACTGTTATATTCTTTGCTTGAAAATGGATATACACTACATTGACATAAGGATTTGGAGAAGCTGACTTTTATTATAGAGAGTCTTGAGTGAGAGGGATACAATGTGTTACATCATACAAATGTAGCATCTACTCCACTTTTTTCAGAGGATATATATATCACAGCAGATAAAAAGTGAAAGACGGTTACTATACAGAGGCACAAATCACTTGATGATCTCCCAGATCTCGATACGGCTTCTCTTTCAGATATAGATCACAAATACCAAGCAGATGCTGCGATAGCTTCGCTTTTGTATGCAGACTTGAGTCTACCACAGCAAGATGCTCTAAATAAATACAAAGAATATGCAGCGAAAGTTAGACAATTACAATCAAGCATTAGCTCAAAAAATCGTACTATATCATCTAAGGAAAGCGAGATAGAACAACTCGGTAGGGAACTGACTGATCTGGAATCAGAATTGGTTTCTATTAAGAAACAAGCACAAAGCGATATAGAAAAAGCAAAGCATGATAAAGACGAGCACTATACTACAAAGATAGCAAACAATACAGCTGCTTATACTGCAGAACTTGCAAGTAAGGACTGACTACTATCAGAGAAGCAAGATGAGATCACAAAACTTGAAAATAGTATAGAGTGACACAAGAAAAACATATCTGGTTTTTATGCTGCGATTCCCTCAGATGTTTCTTTGGATCGATCTGGTAATCTCGAAACAGATACAAGTCAGCTTCTTGATACAATTTTTACAAATTTTGAAAAACAGTTAGGAGATATAAAAAAAGAGTACATAGGAATTATTACAAATAAAGATACAGAAATAGAGGTACTTGATAGAGAAGTAGCTTCACTAAGGTCAGAGCTCAAAAAACTTGATACGACCCTGACAGAGAATCAAAAATTAGAACAAGCGAATCAGCAACTTAGCTCTTCTAACTCTGAACTGAGAGAGCAAGTACAATTGCTGGATAAGGCAAGAACTTCCGGAGTAGGACAGTTGAACGAGTCTATATCAGAGAATATAGAAATAAGTAGAAAAAACACAGAACTTACTGATGTTAATACAAGACTTTTAAAGGAGTTAGAGAATTCTAAAGATGAGATAATCCAACTGCAGAGTGCAAAGAAATCATGAGAAGAGCAGTTGAACGAGTCTATATCAGACAATATAGAAATAAGTAGAAAAAACACAGAACTTACTGACGTTAATACAGAACTTCTAAAGCAATTAGAAGAATTTAAAAAGAAAGTAACCCAGTTAGAAGGAGAAAACAGTGATCTGACAGCAAAACTTAGTAGTGTCAAAGAAGCTCTTGATTTTGCTGTTGCAGCAAAAATAGATTAAGTATTTGTATTTTTTGCAATAGGAACATATATATGATACGCTTATAGAGTAATATCTTAATAAGCGTATTTTTATGGTTTTTTGATTTTTTAGTAAAAAGTGACCAGAGAAAAGTTCTGGTAGTGAAGTCCCAAGTCCAGTTTCTCCTGAAAAGGTAGATCAACCTGCTGTTGAAGAGAGGATGGTAGTTGCAGAAGCATCTACAGAACAGACGAGGATAAAAGAAGAAGTTCTGGAATCACAAGTAAGAGAGATGCTATGGAAAGAAGTAGAAGATCTCATAAAGAGAGTTCCTGGAAAAGATGCCAGATGGAGATCAGAAAAAATACAAGAGTTTAAAAAATGAAATTCTATACTTCTAGGAGTTGTAAAGTCACAGCTTTTAGAGAGGTATTGAGATGATCTCGCTCAAAAACCACTACAGACAGTCGTATATGAAGAGTCAGAGACGTGAGTAGATGCTCCTATTTCATGATCAGAATTGCCAGGAGAAGAGTGAGATATACCGAGAATAGACCCAGACCAAGCTCCAAGCTCGGGAACTGTTGCTACTCCAGTTTTTGCTCAGAGGGTAGGTGATGTTTCAAAAGATGAGGTAAAGTCAGAATCAGATACTACGCAGAGAGATAAAAAAGAAGCTATAGACCCAGACCAAGCTCCAAGTTCTGGAACTGTTGCTACTCCAGTTTTTGCTCAGAGAGTAAGTGATGTTTCAAAAGATGAGGTAAAGTCAGAATCAGATACTACGCAGAAGGATAAAAAAGAAGCTATAGACCCAGACCAAGCTCCGAGTTCTGGAACTGTTGCTACTCCAGTTTTTGCTGAGAGAGCAAGTGATGTTTCAAAAGATGAGGTAAAGTCAGAGTCAGACACTGTGCAAGAAAATAAAAAACAGGCTATAGACCCAGATCAAGCTCCAAGCTCGGGAACTGTTGCTACTCCAGTTTTTGCTGAGAGAGATACTCCTGAATCATCATCAGTTGAACCAGTAGCTACTCCTTCTCCTACGAAAAGACCGAGCATTTCCTCTGATCAAATAGTATATGAGGAATCTACTACTTCTGGGGATGCTCCTATTTCATGATCAGAACTCCCATGAGAAGAATGAGACGAAGTAGCCCCTCAAGAACTACCAGTTTCAGTTGAGCCAATAGAATTGGTTCCAGTTCCTGAACCTGGGGAATTAACAACACCTGAGTCTACTGTTCTAGAACAAGAAGCAACACCTGAGATTGAAAAAACAGATACTATGATTACACATACTGTAGTAAAAGGACAATCCCTTTGGAGAATAGTTCAAGCATACTTTCCAGATATAAAATCATCAGATGCTATCAATAATAAAATAAATCAAATAGCACAAGATAATGATATAAAAGATAAGGATACCTTAGAAGTATGACAGGAGCTCAAGATATCATGACTTCCACCCCAATCAGTGAGAGTAGAGGACGAGTCTGAGTCGGTATTTGCAAAATATAGGGTAGACGCGTGAGATAGTCTCTGGGATATATCTAGAAAACACCTCCCAGACGATGCTTCATCTACAGATATACAACAGCTCGTTGATAAGATCGCTAGAAAAAACAATATAGTAGATAAAGACAAGATCTCTATCTGACAAACTCTTCAGATTCCTATGTAACAAAAAAAGAGTATCTCATGAGATACTCTTTTTTTGTTAGACAGATTTTGGTATAGATGCTTTTATATCTCTAGTTACTTTCTCGATTTTTTGAGTAATAGAATCAGGAGATATAGTTGTATCTGGGGATATATTATTTATTATTTCATCGGATATTTTTTGTTTTGGAGTTTCTTTTTTTGTTGTTTTTGAAAATATATTTTTAAGTCCAGATATTTTTTGTTTCAGTCTGTCGTGTAGGGAGGGATTTTCTAGTTTCCATGATTCTTGGTATCTTCATATTATCTTACTTTTCATTTCTTTCAGAGCAAGTCTTTTTGCCTGGGTACTTCTTTTTATATAGTTTCCTTCGAACTCTGTCCGTATTTTTTCTCAGTGGGGATCATTTGTTATACCGAGTATTTTTCCTTGTTTTATCTTTTTTTCTATCTGTTCTTGTATGATTTTGTGTTTTGCGTACTCAAATATCTTATTGTCCTGTCTGTGTTGTAGGTATTTATTTACGAGTCTAACGGCTCATTTCCCTTTTAATATATACCAGATATTTCTTGTTTCTCTTTTTTCACGGATTTCTTTTGCTAATTTCTCGAAACCAAATAACTCTAGTGTCGCAGGTATATCGTTTTCTTTATTTGTGAGTCTTATTATATTGTAGAGTTTTCATACTACAGGTCTAAATATAGGAAAGCTCATAAATCATATACTCATTAGGAAAAGAAAAAGATTCCCTATAGCATTTCCATTTTTTCCTATTATTTTGAAAAATTCTATTATCTTGGATGAGAGAGACTCAGGTTTTGGAGGAGTCATATCTGTAGGTGGTGTCGTGTAGTCAAAGAGTACTTTCCTGATTCCTGGAGTCTGAAACTCTGACATAGTTGGGAGCAGATGTGTATCCCTTTGGGAATCTGACAAGAACTTTTGTATTTTTGTGTCTTGTAAGAGTTCAAAAATACTTGTTGAAGATAATTTTTTCTCTTGAATATTTTGTATATGAGTTTTTAGTACGCTTTCTAGAGGATGTCCAGAGAGTTGAGTACTATAAAAATTGAGATTATTGCTGCTCGTAGTACGGCTATAGTCTACTTGTCATTTTATATTGATTTCTGGTACAGGAAAATCAGGACTCTGCGTGTCTATACCTGCAGCTTCTAGGACTCTGAGTACGTAGTTTTCAATTACAGCTCTGAGGATAGTAGTTTCTCCTCTATGACCTATAGTGAGTATCAGATTAGTAAATCTCTCTTTGAGTTCAGGTGATGAGAGTATGTCCTCTACAGGTTTTTTAGAGCTATGCATCCAATTTATGAGGTTGTTGTGGTGTCCTACTACTTTATTGTCTAGGAGAGAGATAGTAGCAACCTTTCCTATTATATTTGACCCACTTCCATCGTCGAACCTGAGTAATCAGGTGATGATATCATACATTTCTTTTCCTATTTTCTGCTTGTTTTCAGGAGTTACTTGTGTGTTGAGAGTGCGGAGTCTTTCTACCTGATCGAGGTCATTTTTTATGATGGCATGGTATTTTTCAAATCTGAGAAAGTACGATATAGTACTTTGTATTTTTGGAGTCTCAAGATCCTTTAGGAAATCTACTATATGGCTCTGATCTGGCCAGTATTTTAGTACTCTTGTTGCATCGAGCAAGTTTGCAAATCTGAGCTGAGCATCTCAAAAAGAGCGAGAATCTCTTATTTTTGTGATTCTTGATATTTCTTTTGTTACTTTTCTCACAGGAAATCACCTCTCATAGCTCTCCTGAGCCAGTATATATGCGTAGTATCTACGTTTGTGTTCGGTATCTGCGAGGTTTTCTACTACGATTTTATCGGCTTCTGAGAGTTGTATTTCAGGGAGATATGATTCTGTAGATATTTTCTCTACGATGGTATATATATCTGCGAGCCCTTTGACGATATTTCCAGAACCCGGTATAGCTCCTGCTATAGTGTCTAGTCCCGGTATGTTTGAGTCTTGTGTTATTCTATAGAGGAAATCTTGTCTCTGGAGAGGGGTGAAATCATCAAGAGTAGCAAAGATCGGGAATCTTTCTGTATAGTGAGTAAGTTGTGTTGCAATTCTTCTAAATACATGAGCACTTGAGTCTCCTTCCAAGAAGCGTATCTCTATGAAATTACGATCCCTATGACAGCTGTTTTTGTATTCTTTTTCGAGTTCTTTTTTTCTCTTATCGAGATAGGTTGTGTATATAGTATCTATATCTGTTTTTTTAGTATCTATCAGAGGCATAGGGGCATGCGTTTTGACAGTTCACGCATTGGGTTCAGATTCACTTTGCATATATCCTAGGATTTTGAGGGCACGTATTTGCCTTGCATATTCACTTTGGAGGTATGTTTTTTGTTCTTCGGTGAGGGAGGCTATAGTCTCTTCTACACGATCCTTCCTCAGTTTTATTCTTTGTTTGTTTAGGAAAGTTATCAGGGGTCTCTTCAGAGAGATGTCTTTTTGTTCTTCTATTTCGTTGAGTTTTCTGATTTGCTCTGGAGTGTATTCTAGGAGATGGTTTTGTCACATCATGTATTTGAGAATTCCTTCTTTGTACGCAGTTTCTATGGTATCACCTTCTTGTAGATATACAAAATTCTTTACAGCTATATCATACTCTACTCCACCTATGACGGGTTTATGGTCTTGCATTTCTTTGCTTGGTTCTACCATTTCACTGAGAACAAAATCAGGATTTACCAGGGCTTGAATAAAGAGAAACGTTCTGGTAGTATTATTTTCGGATTTGTATTTGTTATCAGAAGTTTTTACATGAAATCAGTCCTTAGCTGCTGGTCCAGAGAGTCTGATAGTATCACTTGCCTGTATCTGTACTCTTTGCTCTTGTGGTTTTTCTAGCTCGCTGAGTAGGTCTATTTGTTGGCCATTTACTTCTACACTCAGAGACTCGTGAAAATTCTTGAGTCCTGTTTCTATGATAGCTCTTCTAGACTTTGACCTGAGTCACTGATAGGGAGCCTTATCCTGGATATAGTTAGTCACAAAGTCTATGATTCCGATTTCACTAGACATGAGTGTTCCTCTTGAGCTACTGCGATAGTCTTTTACTCTGTCGGCTTGAAAGTTTTGCTCTCCTATACCAATCATTTTAAACTGGTGTGTATTTATATGATAGTCCTCTCCTGCCTCTTTTCTATCTAAGTATTCCTCTTTTACTCTGTGTTTGAAATTACTTCCTTTGAAATAGGCTCCCACAACACTCCCTGGAACTCCACCTTTTAAAATCCTGAGTGATAGTGCACGTTTTGCGAGTGTGTAGGCAACTTCATCTTCTTCGTTGATAATCTCACGTTGTCAGATCTTATCCTTGTTAAAAAAACCCATGAGGTTGTCCTCAGTTTTTCTCGTAAATCCTATATCTTGTAGTGATCCTAGGAGTATCCACGCGTCCTCTCATTCTGATGCAAGGAGTCTTTTGATGTCGTCTGTCTTTTTGAGAGAATATCCAAAAAATGCCTTTATTTTCCCAGCACAATCTACTTCACGTTGAAACTCTGTATCGTTTATGATAGGATTATCAGGATCGTAGTCTGCTGCCATATTCCCTCGAAGTCATTGAGTGGTAGCAGATATTCAGAGATTTATTACTTCTTTTGGAAAGAGACGAGGACCAGTTTCATTGAGTTTTTTTTGTAACTCTTGCATATTTCACTCCTCATAGAGGGCATTGAGTTCTATATCGAGATTTTTTCTTTTTTGTAGTTCTGTATAGAGCTCTATCTGCCTGACAGCTCTCTGGTTGATAGGGACTTGTATAGTTTTTCCTGCTTTGAGTTTCGTCCGATCAACTGATAAATTTGTAGGTATAGACTCGGTAGCTTTTCTGATTTCTACCAGTTGGTCGCTGGATATACCATATTTTTGAGCGATAGTACCTATGACTTCACCTGATTGGATAAAATGAGTTTTCGTATGTTTACGTATCTCTTCTTGGATAGTATCGCTGTCTATGAGGCATACGTTTTGCCCTGTGAGAGCGCTCGCGCTGTGTCTCGTGTAGTTTATAGTTTCCTGAGCTCCACTAGGCACAGATGTAGAAGCGATTCCTGCAGCGAGAGCAACACTGAGAATATGATTTTTCGACATAGAGTATATATATAGAAAATACCAAAGTAATAGTATTTATATATAAAAATAATAAAAAGTCAAATAAAAGTATACTTTTGGATATATCATAGGAAGAACTTGATTTTTGTTCTCTTTTTTGTACCTTTGTTTTCAGTATAACCTATACGTATATGTACCAGAAACAGATTCAAGATTTTGCACAAAAACAATCAAACACACAAAAAATAATCGTCATCTATGGTCCAACCTGATCGGGGAAGACTGATATGAGTATCGATATAGCAAAACAGTTGGGGAGTGAGATTATCTCCACAGATAGTAGGCAGATTTTTCAGCATATGGATATCGGGACCGGAAAGATCACTCCCGAAGAAATGCAGTGAGTGCCACATCATATGCTTGATATCATTGAACCCAACCAAGAATACTCTGTCTGAGAATTTCAAAAACAAGCAAAAGAGATTATTGAGAAACTTCATAGTGAGCAAAAAATCCCCATACTCGTCTGAGGTACGGGCCTCTATATAGATAGTTTGATATATAACTGGGATTTTCCGACGGCTCCAAGTGATAGTGAAGTGCGTGCTGAGATAGAACTATTGTCTCCTACAGAAGTCTATACTGAACTAGAGAGAGTAGACCCAGAAGTCGCGAGCGAGATACATCCAAATAATATTCGCAGGATACAAAGAGCTCTCGAGATACATAGAATCACAGGAAAATCAAAAAAAGAATTTGTTCATGAAAAACAACTACAATATGAAACTCTTTTTTTGACCCCATATAGAGGTGACAGAGAAGAACTGTACTCCAGAATCAATTGTAGGGTAGAAAAGATGGTGGATATGTGACTGGTGGAAGAGATAGAATCACTATTTGCAAGAGGATATACCCAACACGATTTTGGGATGCAGGCTATATGATATCAAGAGTTTTTTCCATATCTCAGATCAGAAATTCCTCTAGGAGAAGCTATATCAAACATCCAACAAAATAGTCGTAATTATGCCAAGAGGCAACTCACATGGTTTCGTAACTATGTCAATAAATAATTATTGTCCCTATTTCAAAACTATGGTAGACTTATTAGGTAGATATGAGTATCTCTATGAGCCTTGATTTTTTATATGGAAAGATATACTAGAAACTAGCTTATATATCCAGATACTAGATACATATTTATGAATATCCGTCTTCAGAAATTATTTGACACATATAACCTCCAGGATAAGGACAGGTATGAGATATCTCAGATATATCAGATACTTCCTCCTGGAAAGAAGCAAAAACTGATAGATAACTTCGAAACTATCGTTGGAAATATCACGAAACTTCATCAGGATATAGGGCTCGAGCAAGAGATACTTCTCGGAGAAACGCTCAGTGATATAGAGTCCCAGATAGGGATAATACACAAAAAGCGTATTACTCAGGAGACAACAGATGATCTAGGGGAGTTTAGAAAAATGTTTTAAATATCAGCATTACAAAAATAAAAATACAACTATGCCAGTAAGCGATTGACTCCAATCACATTTTGATAAAAAGAGGAAAAAGCAACAAGTAGCTCAAAAACTTCAGCGTCTACAAGGACAGATAGACCCTGCTTTTCTCGAGAGTTTTGAAAAGTTTCGTAACCAAGTACTGGGTATCGTAGAAGAAACTCCTAGTTCTACTGATATGGTTCAGGGGGAAATACAAACACTCGAGACCAAACTCCAGAGAGTTAATTCTAAGAGGAAAATACAAACATTTGAAACTATTACAGAAAATATCTAAAAAATCCAAGCCTAAGAGCTTGGATTTTTTTTCTTGTAATACCTACATATAGACTGAACTGGACACGTTTCACACTTGGGTTTTCGCGCTATACAATGATATCTCCCAAAAAATATAAGAGTATTGTGTAGTGTTCAGAGTTTGTTGTGAGCAAATATCTTTTCGGCTCTTTTATCTGTTTGATCCGGAGTTTTGGTGTTTACGATACCAACTCGATTGAGGACTCTGTGGACATGTGTATCTACAGCGAGATAGGGAGCATCTTCTGTAACTGCGAGAAATACCTTTGCTGTTTTTGTTCCTACCCCTGCGAGTTTTGTGAGTTCCTCAATAGTTTTTGGAGGAATGCTATCATGTTTTTCTATCAGTATCTTGCAGGTTGTGTGTATGTTTTTTGCCTTATTCTTGTAAAAACCGATTGTTTTTATATAGTTCTCGATTTTTGCTACTCATAGACTTATGCCATCCTCAGGAGTTTTGAGTACCTGAAAAAACTTTTTATTTGCCTTGTTTACTTGTATATCTGTTGTTTGAGCCGACATGAGTATAGCTATCAGGAGTTGAAAAGGATTCTCATAATCGAGTTCTGTTACAGCATCTGGAAACATAGCAAACGTTTCTTCTCGGAGGATATTTATTTTCTCAGATATTTTCATTTTTGGATTTTTAGTATTTTAGTAGTAGTATATAGGGAAAATGTATTTTTAGAAAATTTATGTATCAGAAATCTTTTTATATCACACCACCTGTAGGAAATAATACTTTCTCTTTTAATGAGAGAAAAACCAAGCAGTTATTTGTTCCGAGTTTAAAGAAAATATCATCTCTTGATGAGATACAACTGACGAGAGAAATAACATTTGAGGACTATGACTTTGATGGTGTACTTCAGACCTGTCATGGACTAGAGAATCTGTATGAATTACAATACCCCCTCTTAACTTCTCCCTCAAAGGGGCAGGAACAAAAAGGTGCTCCTCTATATCTGGTTGATAACCATAATCATGTATTGTACTTTTGGTACCTGACTCGTAGTCAGGGAATCATATCTGACAATAGTTTACTCTATCACATAGATGAGCACGCAGATACTCGTGATCCGTGAGAGTATTTGCTCAAGCCAGAGTCAGAGGATTTACAGAAGGTGTTTGAGTATACGAATTTCTTTCTCAATGTAGGGAATTATATAATCCCTGCAGAGAAAGAATGACTCATCTGAGAGACAATTCAGATACGTAGTGAGAGGGGTCTTGAGTTATATGAGATGGGAGAACATATATGAAAAGAAAAGGGAAAGAGCATCATACTTAACCTCGATCTTGATTTTTTTTCACCTGGACTCGACTATATAGACTATGAACTCAAGAAGAGGGTGATACTCGATATAGCAAAAAAAGCTGATCTGATTACGGTATGTACTTCACCGTTTTTTATAGATCAGCAGAGAGCACTAGGAGTATTTAGAGACTTGTTCTCATAAAAAAACTCTCCTAAGTAGGGGAGTTTTTTTATGATTTTATGCTTTGGGAATAACAGTTTCTATCGCTCCAAATGTAGCTGATTTTCCTTTTGGTATGAGGATCGTGATCGAATCTCAGATATCGGCTTTGAAGTGAGTGACAGCTGCTGTGAGGACATTATAGGTTACTCCATCAGCGACTACTTGGTATTTTCACTTATCTTTTGTGAGGAGTCCTACTTTTGTTTCTCTTTCTATTGGGAGGATTTGCTTGTAGAGCATTTTTCCACTCCCTTCTATGGTGAGTTTCATCTTGTCTCCCTGTACGAGCTTTGATTTACTTGAGTAGTTTACAGGGATAGGATACTTGTTGTCATCGACTCCGAGCATTTCTTCACCGGTAAATACTCACTCTATGATTTTTGCATCTCCACTATCGTATTTATTGAGACCACCTGTGTCGAGTTCTACAGAGCTACTAAGATCTATGTTTTCTTCCTGGAGAAGTTCTCCGAGGAGTTTCTTTGCATTTTTAACTGATTTTTCTGCACTTTCGATGAAATCACGAATCGCAGCGACTTTTTTCTTTGTCATTTTTGTTTGTATTTTATCTACTATTCTCTCTTAGTTTACAGAAAAATAAGAGTTTTGTAAATAAATACTTATAGACTTTTTTATTCTCTCCTTTATAAGTAGATTTTCATCAGGGTATTTATATACTCTGCAAAAAATAATACTCCAAAATACCCACAAGCCAAAAATGGACCAAAAGGAACTTGAGTAGAAAACTGCTCTTTCCATCATTTGCGAGATTTTTGCCAGAGGATGAGTCCTACTCAGATGATACTTCCTGCAAAATAACTGAGCATCACTCCTGCAAATGAAAACGTAACTCCAAGAGTGAGCCCCATAAGTATTGCTATTCGTAGGTCTCATCATCCCATCCATTTTCCTCATGAGACCACAATTTGAGCAAAAAAGAATCCAAATATCCCCAGAGCTCAGATAATTCCAGATATCAAAAATGAGTCATGATATGACACTCAGAATACTTGAGTATATAGATATACTCCTACACATGCTAAGGCAAATAAGGCTATATCATAGATTTCTTTGAATCATTTCAGCATAATAGTATAGAGGAGTCCAACTACTCAGAGTGAGAGAATGATATTTCAAATAAGTAAGGGAGATCACCTGTCGAGTACAGCAAGCGCGATCAGAGTCAGTATATTTGCTATAATCAGAATACTCTCAGGTATTTCGAGATATAGTATGTCATAAAAAACATATACGATAGTCAAAAAAGCAATGATGAGAAGGTATCAGAGTTTGATCATTTCGGGAGTATATCACAGAGATATCAGACTAGGATCAACCAAAAAATACCCAACTCCAGCAAATAGTAGACTCGTAGTTATCTCGAGTATCGGGTATATAGCTGATATTTTGCTATTGCATCACCTGCATTTTCATAGTTGAAATACCCAGGAAAGTATAGGAATGAGTTCGATGGGAGAGAGATTTCTGTCACAGGTTTTGCAATGACTCCTCCCAGTCCAGATACCTGATTCTCAGGATTTGAGCCTGTGTATCACAACAGAGCCAAAGCTCCCAAACATTGTCCCAAAGATAAACAAGAGTATGTAGAAGAAGCTATCCATAATGTAGTGTTATGTCATTCCTGCGAAGGCAGGAATCAATAAAATAATATTTCCTTTTTTATCTACAGCAAATCTAAATACATTTATCTATCTTGCAGATTCCTGCCTTCGCAGGAATGACGATGGTAGAATTTGTCAAAAACTCTAAAAAATATATACTTTTGAAGTAATTTATTTACTTATTAATGTATTATGGGGTTTCAAGGGTGGAGAAAGAGCAAGAAACATAGGATAGGTTTTCTTGTAGTACTCATTATTATTCTCGGAATTATTGCATTTGTATTTGAAAAAGTGAGATGGCTCATGATCGGTTTTATTATCTTGATGCTCGGTGCTGTAGGACTCGAAGTGTATGATTATGACCTAGATCTCGAGAAACTCCGGGAAACAAAAAGTCTCAGTGAATCAAGGGTAGAATCAGTAAAAGATTGAGAGTGAAATACTGTTCGTCTTGTTGGGTCTTGTGTCAAAGCTGATGTAAACTGTGATAACTTTGCGACCCAAGCAGATGCTCAGGCAACATACAACAGATGTGCAGCAGAGATAGAAGAAAATAATGTTGGTATAGAAGGAGCACTCAAACTCGATATCTATGGTCTCGATAGAGACAAAGATGGAATCGTATGTGAAGCGCTGCCGAGTGGAGCGTAGTCTAGAATTGTCAACACACTTTTAAAACAGTAGTCTTTTTAAAGGCTACTGTTTATTGTAAGATATCACAAAAATTGACTTATTTTATAAAAATATTATTATATATAGCAATATTTTTATATACTTATAAATTATGTCTGTAAATAATTCTAACCAAGAAAACAATATAGTCGATTTGATTGATGATATGACTATGTCATCTGAAACAAAACAACTACTTATGGTATTTGCCAAGCACTCTACTTATGATATAGAGCAACTAGGAAAGATAATTGTACAGCAGCACCTAGAAGAAGATGCTCATTTTATAGAGCTTAGAGATATCGTTACGGCAGTTCCTGAGTCGTATTATAGTCAAAACATTAATAACGGAGTAAACATGGGCACCATTCTCTATCAGATGAATGCCTATATACATCATCACAGTTGATCACAAAATATAGGAAATATTAAGTCAGAAGTCAAAAAACTTCAAGAAACGTGTTTGTGAATGAGACCAGTGAGATAATAAGTTATTTATTACGCTTACATCTTTCACTACAGTAAAATACTTCATCAAAATTATTTTTCCATTTCTTGCGTATTGAAAAAGGTTTTTGACAGACCTTGCAGAGTTTTTCTTCGCGCATCTGTCATCTATGGAGTTGCTTCATAGTCTGGTGTTTTATAGAGTTCTCTCGCGACCTTTGTCTCGATTCTATGGTCGACTACGGGGGCACAGTAACTGAGAGGAGACTCGAGAGGGTTATGAATTGCATGTAGTGGTTCAGACTCTACTTCGGGGAGATATTTTTTTATGTATACAGCTTTTGGATCAAATTTTTCACTTTGAAGAATCGGGTTAAAAATACGAAGGGGCTTTGGATCAGCTCCGACACTTGCTCCCCATTGCCAGTTACCGAGGTTCACAGCTTCGTCGTAGTCAAGTAACATCTTTTTAAAGTACTCTTCTCCCAGTCTCCAGTCTATATGCATGTCTTTAGTTAGGAAACTGGCTACGATCATGCGGGCTCTTCCGTGCATCCAGTTGGTTTTGTTGAGCTGCTTCATGGCAGCGTCTACGACTGGATATCCTGTTTCTCATCTGCACCATTTTTCAAACATTTCATTGTCTTGTGACCACTGTATATGCCTACGTTTTTCTTGGAATTCTATTTCTTTGGTTTCAGGAAAATTATAATATATCTGCCACCAGAATTCTCTCCAGGCAAGTTCAGAAATATATGATTCTTCGTGTGTTCCTTTTTCTGGGAACCCCCTCAGTCCTTCGGGCAGCTCCCCCTGAGTAGGGGGAGCATTCTTTTGTTCCTCCCCTGATAGGAGGAGGTTAGGAGGGGGTAAGATTTTATTATAAATCTGTTTAATAGAAAATACTCCAAATCTCAGATAGGGAGAGAGTCTGGAGGTCCCATCTTTATCCAGATTATTTCTGATATCGTTGTAGTGAGGGAAGGGAAGTCTCTGAAAACGTTCTTGTCCGAACTCCATAGTAAAATAGGGATGTTTTTCAAGCTCTATAAAGTCTGAGCTTTCCGTTTGTTCCTCGGTTTTGAGTTGTCTAAATTCAGTTATTTCTAGTTCTTCAAATCTTCTCCCCTTTGATAAGGGGGAGATGTCGGTAGGACAGAGGGGGTAGAGGTACTTTTGCCAGAGCTTGTAAAAGGGAGTAAAAACCTTTCTTTGTTCGACTTCATGAGGTTCAGCAAGCAGAAAATCTTTATGAGATTCAAACTCGCATTTAGAGAGTTTAGCAACTTTTTCATCACGAGCTTTTCCGTAGTGTCCGTAGGTCGTGTTGGTATAGATGCATTCTATCTCGTACTTTTTTACGAGTTCTGGAATAATTTCCTCAGGTTTTCCATGAAACACAATGATTTTATTTTGCGTTTCACCTCTCTCTTTGGGAGAGAGTTGAGAGAGGGATTGTGATACTTGTTCCAGAGCTTCTCTGATAAATCAGAACTTCTTATCTCAGAGTCCTCAAAAGTTTTCGATTATGTTCGTATCGAGAATAAAAATAGGTAGAACGCTTTCAGAGTTTTGAACAGCCTCAAAGAGTCCAGTGTTGTCCTGGACTCTGAGGTCTTGCCTGAACCAAAAAATGGATTTCTTATACATAGTCTTTTATTACTTGTTTCATGCTTTTTATATCTCCTGACATTTGAGGGAGATCACTTAGATATATGATTGCATGAGCCTGTTCTAAGTTTTTCATGAGTACATAATTTTTCCATCATTTTACGAGACATACTTTTTGCCAGATATTTCTCAGATTTACTCGGTCTTTGTTTGTTATTTCTAAGAATCTATACTTGAGTGCTCTTTTGTATTTTTCTTCTTCATATTTGTAGAGATGATGAGGGACTCACCTGGATCCTATTTTTGATCCAGATTTTTTTCCTTGTCTGAGGTTGTCTATGTGTTCGAGTTTTATTTTTGTCATGATGTTGCCCTCTAGTAGTACTTTTGTGTTGATGTTACGATTCATTGAAACCAGACTTTTGATGTTTTTATCCTTGCAAACTCCTGAGCATCCAAGAGTCTTTTTCGTGTTTTTGAATGAGTCCAGTAAGAAAATCTTCTGTCCCTTGGTCTCCTGTTTCTCCTATGGTATCGATATCTTTCCTAAGCTCTTGGATAATTTTTTCGTTATCTTTCAAGAGTTGAGATATCATTTCATGAGAAGGCATTTTGATGTTGTCTTCTTCAGAAATAATAGTTATTTGTATGTATTCTTTCATACTTGCCTGTGTATGATATCCAAGAGTACGTATTCTCTCGGCAACTTCGTCAGCATAACTTGCACCAGAAGTATATAATTCTTCGAAGAATTTATGTAGGTCGTTAAAATGAATACCTTCTATATTCCAGTGAAAATTTCTAATCTTGAGATTGAGCACGATTTCACTCGCAAGATATTTGTGAAGTATCTCTGCAGTTTTTTGTGAATCAGATGAATTGAGTCCTATTTCTTGCATAAAAATATTTTTTAATATATGTAAAATATATAACCCATTATATTTAAAACTTTGTATATGTATAATGAAATTCTAGGGTTTTTATCCTGTAGATGTGATGTATTTGGTTTTTGCTTTGGATTGATATTTCTAACTAACTCATTATTATCTACACAAAGATTCTTCTCGTGCTAGATTATATTTATATATTTCTTCATTTTGGCTACTGCTCAATTGTTGTCGTACAATCAACTTAGAGAAGAGTATTTATATACAAACCATACTTATTTTCTCTATATTCATAATACTGGAAAAATCAGATTTCAATGAAGAGAGTTACGTCTTAATATACACTCAAAAATCATAGATTACGCTGGATGAAAACAGATTATACATACTCTGCAAGAGAAATGAAAAATAGCAGAATTTTATAAAGAAAAGAGCTTTATATCAGGGATACGAAAATACGCAAAAAAACATAATATATCAGAATTTATTCTCGTCACTCCAGTTGAGGACTATGTCTATAAGAACTTTATAAAAATACAAAACACACTGAAAACAGAGTGAATCACTCTTACATTTATCCCAGATACTCAGTCATTTTTTCTCTCACACGATGATTTTAAAAAGCAGTACAAAAAACCTCCGGTTATGGAGTACTTTTATAGATTCATGAGAAAGAGAGAAAATATACTCATGACAGATGATGGAAAGCCCGAGTGAGGAGAATGGAACTATGATAAAGAAAATAGAAAGTTTGATCGAAAGCATGAGAGAAGTTGGAATTTTAGATTAGAGAAGAATTCATACTGGAAAGAAGCAGAAGAGTATTATAAAAAAACTCACCTTAATTCCTCTCCTCAAGGAGAGGATGGAGCTACAGAATGAAGAAATGTAGCCTCTCTCTCCTTAGAGGAGAGAGAATTCAAGAGTGAGGTTTTGTGAGAGGAATTGAGGTGAGGTTTTGTGTTCCCAACAAACAGACAAGAAGCTCTGAAACTCTTAGAGTATTTTCTCGAAAACCACCTAGATAATTTCGGGAGACTCGAGGACGCGATGTATCAGGACGATGCGTATGTGCATCATAGTCTCCTCTCAAGCTCTATAAACTACGGACTTTTGTCTCCTCGTGAAGTAGTGCAGGCTGTAGTAAACAGAGATACAGCGATGAATAACAAAGAATGATTTATCCGTCAGATACTCGGGTGGAGAGAATATATGTACCATTTTTTTCAGTACTACAAAGATAGTATCTACACAGAAAATTTCTTAGAGCATAGGAGAAAACTCCCAAGCTATTTTTGGAAAGATGCAGAGACCTGTGATATGAACTGCTTATCAACCACTCTAAAACAGGTACAGTCAGAAAATATGTCACATCATATCCAGAGACTGATGATCATCGGGAACTTTGCACTCCTTGCGGATCTCGACCCACACGAACTCAATCATTGGTTTTTTGAGTACTACACCGATGCGTTTGAGTGGGTCGTAACTCCCAATGTCCTGGGGATGAGCCAGTTTGCTGATGGAGGAAAACTCGCGACAAAACCGTACGCAGCATCTGCCAATTACATAAATAAGATGTCAGACTACTGTAAAAACTGTAAGTATGATCCAAAAGAAAAATACACTGAAAATGCTTGTCCTTATAACCACCTCTACTGGAACTTTGTCTCGGATAATAAAGAAACTTTTGAAAAGGGGAGACAGCAGTTTGTGGTGAAGAACTTAGAGAAGATTGATGTTGCGAAAGTGAGGGAGTTGAAAAAAAGTTTTTAGTTTTGAAATAATAATATGACTCAAAGAAAGAAAAACCATCATACTGTACCTTGTTCTTATTTGAAGTGATTTGTAGAACAGTTAGATTCTAGAAACTATAGAAAAAGTAATATATTTCAGTTTGATAGAAAAAATAGAATATCTAGAAAAGTTTGTATTGATAAATGTGGTATTGTAAAAAAGAATATTAATACTTTGTATTCTCCTGAATGATACCCTAGTGATATTTTGGAAACTTCTTACTGAGAGAATCAAGATATTTGGATTACAAATGTAGTAAAAAATATAGAAGTATTTAATCAACCAAATACTGAAGATTACAGTTATTTATATGGTTTTATTTCCTCTATGAGTCATAGATCTGATATTAGGATTCAATCTATAAAGGATGAATTAATAGGAGGAGGATTTAGTGATTCAATAACTAGTAAAACAGATTTTGACTTACATAAAATGTGAATCAAGAGGACTCAATCCGGATTAGAAATATTTAATAATAATTTTGTGTTATGAGTTTGACTACATAGGAGTCAAAATTTATTAAGGTTTATGTTAGAATCCTCACATTATTTTTTATACATATCTTGAGATATGAATTTTATTACATCGGATAATCCAGTTTCTATATTCCCTAAATGAAATAAGTGAAATGAAATATTTTTCCCAATTACCAGTAAAATATGAATTTTTATATCTCAAGATCATCATGTGCGAGAATTAAACGGTAAAATATTATCTGTAGAAGAAGATATGATCAAACCCATGAATGACATGACAGCTTTATGCTCTGATAGGTACCTATATTCAAATACTGAGAATCAATTATCAAAAATCAATATACCAAATTGATTATGAAGGAATAATAATTTTCAATTCTATTTTTAAAATAAACTATTCTGCTTCGCTTCAACTTCGAAATAGTCGTGTTTATTCAAACACTCCTTTTCTCACTTGTCTCCAAACTCAACTCCCTCAACATATCCTTCTTCAAATCCTCTCACTTTCAATCCTTCAAACTCAGAGAAACTATGCTTTCCTGACTGCACTTGTACATAGCATACCATATACGGAATCTCATGTTTATTATACGATTTTACCTCAGGAGGTCGAACTGAAACCTCGAGTCAAAAGTTCTTGAGGAAATATTCTTGCGTTATTGCGCGAGGATTTCAGGTATTTTTTCCGATGAGGAATGGTCTGAATGAGTTGTGTCATCCCGCACTTGTTGCGGGATCTGTTTTCGCTTCGCTCTGTTTCTTTGGTTGCTGTTGACAGATACCTGCATTCGCAGGTATGACAGGAAGAGAGAAGTACTTCTTATGATTTTCATGAAGTATCGCAAGAACATATGCCTGTTTATTCGGAAAGCTAGATTTCTTTTTTTCTTTGACTGGTTCTAGTTCTCAGCGAGTCTGGTAGAACGTCGAAGAATGTAGGGGATAACTATCCCAATCAATACTTGCAATCGAGTTGAGCGAAATAGTTGCTCCGTAATCCATAAGTGCATTATTTATATCACGACCTGAGAAAACACATGAAACACTTCAAATTTCATCGTCAGACTGCGATGTTGATTTTGGTCACGTACTTTTCTGTACGCTCCCTGCAATCAAATCTTGTCTTTCTTGAACTTTTCGTGTTTGATGCGTTTCTTGAGATTGTTTTTGAAAATCTGCTAATATCTGAGATTTTTCATCTTTGGTCAGTTTCTGAAACTTGTTTCCATAATAATATCTTGAAAATATTTTCTCGAGATTGGTATCAAATGAAAGGGTAGACTCGTTATACGCAAAGGCTCGAATAGCCTCGGCTGTATAGGGACCTACTCATTTTAGTGTTCGAAGTGATTGGGTATCTTCTGGAAATATCCCTCAGAAATCATCTACTACTTGCTTCGCTGCTGCGAGCATATTTCTCGCGCGAGAATAATACCCGAGTCATTTGTAGTAGGGAAAGAATTCTTCGTAACTGCAAGCTGCAAGATCCTCCACCGTTGGAAATGCAGTCAGGATATTTTTAAAATACTCTTTTACTCGCTCTACTTGTGTTTGTTGCAGCATCGTTTCAGCGAGCCAGACTCTGTAACCGAGAGTCTTTGTGTCGTGACTATAGTCTCTCCATGGAAGAGTACTACGACCATTTTTTAGATACCAGTCGCGAAGTTCAGAAAATGGGAAGGGTTGTAACATATTCTTATCATTGTCTTACAAGTTAAAACTATTATACTAGTAATATTATTTTATAAAATCTGATTTTATGGAAATACTCAAATTTATTCTGACCTTTTTTGTTGGATTTTGAACGATTATAGTAGGGGATTATATCTGGCTGGGAATAGTCGTAAAACAGTTTATCATCCGTGAATTTGGTTCTCTTATCACGGTTACAAACGGATCAATAGATATTCGTCTTGGAGCAGGACTGATGGCTTGGTCTGTTATTGCACTGATGGTTTTAGTATTTGTTACCAAAAATCCAAACGTGAACTCTGTCCCTACAGCACTTGGTTATGGGGCAATTATGTGAGGACTGATGTATGCTATGTATGACCTGACAAATCTGACTTTTCTTAAAAACTATTCAGTAGCGTTTACAGTGGTGGATATAGCTTGGGGAATATTTCTCTGTTCTATGATTTCTCTGACTATGTTTTTGTTTTCTAGATGGATAAATACGGTATTATAATGATCGAAACAATTTCAATACTTGTAGGGCTGTATATAGTACTGTTTTTCTTTTCAGTAAAATTGCAAGACAATTCCATAGCAGATGTATTTTGGGGATTTGGATTTACAGTGATAGCGGGTATATCACTTCATAGTATTCCCGAACCAACACTGCATCATTACACCCTCAACATACTAATTATATACTGGGGAAGTAGGTTGACCCTACATATTCACAACAAAAAACTTTCTCATAGTGGAGAGGACCCGAGATACGCGAAGTGGAGAAAAACGTGGAAATACTTTTATACTCGTAGTTTTTTTCAGGTCTATGTATTGCAGTGAATTCTTATGTGTCTTATAGCAACTCCTATTTTTCTGATGAATCTTAAGCTTGGTATAAGTTATGACCCTATAATCACCACTGTGTGAGCTATAGTTGCCGTTTTTGGACTATATTATGAAATATTCTCAGACAGGCAACTCGCTCGTTTTAAAAAGAAAAAAGAGAAATGAGAAATACTTACAAACTGACTCAGAAAGTATCACAGATATCCACAGTATTTTGGGGAATCTATTTTTTGGTTGGGTATATGTATTATCGCTTCGCAAGTAAGTGTTTTAGCATTTATATGATGGTGAGTTATTACTTTTTTGTTATGCTTTGTTTCTTGAGTACCAATGTTGGAAAAAAGATATGCCCAAAATGCAGTCTATCAGGAGTATGCTAGCTCTACCCCTAAATTTATCCCTAATTATTTCCTGTAATGTTTTATAAAATTACTATTGCTCTACTTTCTATTTTTATATTGAGTTCTTGTGGAGGGGGGAACCCCGATGCTCCAAAGAACCCTGTTTCTACGACTGCACCAGAAGAACAAAAAACTATTGTAGCTCTGGGAGATAGTCTGACAGCTGGTTTTTGACTCCCAGAACAGGATAGTTATCCTTCGAAACTTGACACAAAACTCAAGCAAGAATGATATAACTACAAAATCATAAACGGATGAGTGAGTGGAAATACTTCGAAACAACTTTTAGATAGAGCAGATTTATACCTAGATCAAGATCCAGATCTCGCGATAATAGTTATCGGAGGAAATGATGGACTCAGATCACTCCCTGTAGATGAGATGAAACAAAATATCCTCTCTATCATTGATCTCTATCAAGCAGCTGGAGTCGAGGTAGTGATCGCTGGAATGGATATCCCTCTCAATTTAGGACTCTCCTATAGAAATAGTTTCAAATCTGTGTACAAGGAAATAGCTAACGAGAGGAATATACATTTTATGAAATTTTTCCTCAAAGATGTTTGAGGTATAGGGTACCTCAATCAACCTGATAGGATCCATCCAACAGCAGAAGGATATGACATAATAGTAGATAACCTTTACTCGTTCTTACTCTCAAAAGATATACTCAGAAAATAGATTTGCCTTTTATTGAACTTAGCTATTCTTTTTCATGTAACTTTTAGCTAAAAGTTACGCAAAAGCTTTAAGGGACTTCGTACCCTTAAAAATCCCTGAAGCTACAGAGTGTTATATTTGCATAGATGTAGCTCGTGTTTTTCAGGAATAATAATAGATTTACAAATACTAAAGATTAATAGTTGTCTTATGATTACAATAGAAAAACTTAAAAAACGTTTTCCTGCAGGAGAAGGGTATGTAGATATTTTTTCTGGTTTAGATTTTCACTTACCAGAAGGATGATTTATCTCAGTTATATGACCAAGTGGAAGTGGAAAATCCACACTTCTCAATCTCCTCTCTGGCATAGATAGAAGTTACGAGGGAGATATACTACTGGATGGAGATTCTTTGTCGGATCTCTCGGATACTCAGATGACACAGTTTCGTGGAAAAAATATTTCTTATATATTTCAGAATTTTAAACTCATAGAGAACCTCACAGTTCGTGAAAATATCGATCTGATAGTAGACCTCAATAAACTCGAGAGAAATTTTTCTACCGAAGAAATCCTACAGATAGTAGGAATAGAATCCAAAATAGATACCTACGTATATAATCTCAGTGGAGGGGAGTCTCAGAGAGTTGCAATAGCTAGAGCATTTGTATGAAAAACAAAACTCTTACTTGCTGACGAACCAACAGGAGCACTCGATGCGAGTAATAAACAGATTGTTATGGATCTCATCGTCAAACTCCACAAAAAGATAAAAAATACTATCGTACTCATCACCCATGATGACGAAGTCGCAAAACTCTCAGAAAAAGTCTACAAAGTAGCAAATACGTCTCTGGTTGAAGTTCCCAAAAATAAACTTTAAACATGTTTCTCAAAATATTAAAAATCATATTTCGTAGTGGAAGAAGCTATCTCGTGTTTATATGGCTGGCTACTTTTTTGAGCCTATTCTCTTATATACTCTCAAGCAATATCATCCTCTCAGTTGAGGACTATCTGCAGTCACAAATCAAACCTTTAGTTGGAGGAGATATAGTTCTATCTGCTGATAGAGATTTCATAACATGAGATTTTCTAGATCAGTATCAAAACGATTTTGTGATCGCAAATACTATAGAAACTTCAACTACCATCTTTGATACAGACAAAAACCCAAGTCTGATACAGCTTGTATACAGAGATAAAAACTACCCTATATACGATTCTTTTTCCTACACTCCAACAGGTAGTGGGTGAGATCTGATTGTAAATCAGGATATGAGAGAGAGCTTTGGATCAGAGATAGAGATATTTTGAGAGAATTATAGCGTAGGGGGGATTATAGACGAAACCCCTCTGGGAAATATATCGTTTTTTTCCAGTTTCTCGGAGGTATATCTGCCGATAGAAGTATTTAACGCAGAGATAACAGCAGACAATGCGCGTCTGAGATACGTGAGTTATCTGCAGTTTAGATGAGACTATGATGAGAGAGTAGTGGATCAGATCAAGGCAAATTTGAGACCACAAAATATTCGTGTTCAGAGTCTCGATGATAGAAATGAAAGGATAGGAGGAGTAACCGATAGACTCTATTTATTTATTCATTTCTTTAACCTGATTGTATTTGTTTTGACCTTTTTTATCATTATTTTGTCTCTGGAAACTTTTTATAAAAAACTCAAAAATACTATTGGCCTCCTTTCTATTCTAGGACTCAAAAAAAGTAGCGTATTTCTCTATAGTTTGGTTCTTCTTGGGGGAGTATTTCTTGTCTCGTTTTGAGCTTCGTTTGTACTTAATTATTTTGTGATAGATATACTGAGATCTCAGTATGACTTTTTTACAGTGTACAATATATCCTTTCTCAAGGGGATAGCTATAACAGCAGTACTTTTATTTATAGGAGTGTATTCTCCATTTTACAAGATTTATAAGTCTCACATCTCAGATCTGCTGAGTGACAGTTCTGCATTTTCAAACTTTTCTTTGAAGGATTATGGAGTGTATTTGCTACTCATATTTGTAGGATTTTTCTTGATGAGCTATATTTCTTCGCTGACACTCTTTGATTCAGCTCTCTATAGCTTTGCCTTTATAGTGAGTATTGTAGTTCTCTATATACTTGTCAGCTTTATCCTCAGAAGAAGTTTTGGTGTCTTAGGACGCATATTTTCCCCGAGTAGAAATTTCTACATATATGACGCGATACGTGCTACCATAAAACCAGGAAATGTTTCGTTTCTTATTGTGTTCTCTTCTCTGATTTCATTTCTTTCTATATTTGTATTTTATGTATTTTCGGGAAGTTTCCTCGGGTATATAGATAATCTGACCAAAACAAGTAATGATACTTTTGTGATAAATATATGAAAAGATGACATAGAGACGACGCGAGAGTATTTTAGTGAGGATGAAGTATATGAGATTATTTCTCTGCGTATTAGAGAGATAAATGGCAGTACACTCAGAGAACACCTAAACACAGACAGAGTCTCAGGAAGATACTCCAGAGAGTTCAACTCTACTACGAGAAACTTTGATAGAGAAATTATCTCAGGAGATGATATAACTCCTGGATGAGTCTCGATTGATCAGGAGTTTGCAGGGCAGATAGGAGTCAGTATCGGAGATGTTTTCTTGTTTACTATTGCAGGTCTTGAGAAAGAGCTCACCGTTCAGAGTCTTAGAAAAACAGAGAGAAACGGAGCCAATCCATTTTTCTTTTTTGCGCTCCATCCTGACGACTTTGATAGATTTCCAAAAACCTATTTTGTATCATACAAATCTGCTGATAAACCAAAAGATATCCAGTTTGAATACTCACAGCGAGTTGGATGAGGAGTTTCGTTTATAAACACAGGAGATATTATAGAGGTAGTTTTAGATATAGCTCAAAAAGTCCTACTTATCGTATACTTTTGTCTGACGTATATATTTATATTTTCATTTTTGACTTTTATCGTTTCTATTACGTTTCTGAGAACTTTTAAAACAAAAAAACTCCAACTTCTCTATATCCTTGGATGACAGAAGAAAAAACTCCTCTCAGGAGTGTTTTGGGAATATAGTTATCTCGTCATAGGAGGGATAATTCTCAGTGTTTTACTCGGGACGATACTACTCTATATACTCTCAGGGTTTATAGATTTCTTTGAGATAGATGCTGCCTCGTATATCTCTGGGTTATGGGTTTTGGCTGGATTATTTAGTATTATGTGCGTGTATTTGAAGTTGAGTAAGAAGAGTTTGTAGAGTTATTACGTTATTGCGAGAAACAAATCAATCTTGTCTTATGTCATAGCTGTATTGCTTTATGTCATCCAGCACTTGTTGTGGGATCTTTCGAAGAGTATTATGAGGAAAATCTTGTAGAAAGAAAAACGTGTGTCTTGAGAGTTCTTGATATTTATTACTCTTTTTTTACATACTTTTTATTTAAAAAGTATCAAAAGAATTCAAGGGGCTTCGTACCCCTAAAAACCCCTGAAGCTATAGTATCTTCTTGTATTTACAGCACTATACTCGTTAGGTGCAATTTGTGGTAATGTTTTATTTAGTTTTTTAGAAAATCCTCTTTTCATATACTAAAACCAATACTCCCTAAGCCCATTTATGCAAAATAATATCATGAAACAACCCATAACAATTCAACAAAATCAAGCCGAAAGTTATGAGACATAACTCCACGTAGATGGAGAGTTAAGTGGTATATATTTTTAGCAAATAGACTTGGACTGACTCGTTTGGGGCTAGATATATAACTTCGTATCTATCACATAGATTCACTGAGCACTACACTGTATAGGGTTTATGTCTATTTCTCGTATCTCTGGTATATCGTGAAATAATTGACAGAGTTTCGTGATGTTATCTATGAGTTGAGTCATTCTGATAGCAGGTTTTCATCTGGCTCATTTGAGTATAGGGCTGATAGTGAGTCTGTTTATCATATCCTCTATGCCTGTTTTTGATATAGGGAGCACTTCTGTTACTGAGTCGTTGTAGATATTTACATAGATTCCTCATTTTCCGATGATGAGTATATCTCCGAAACTCACGTCTCTTTTGAGCCCTACAAATACTTCATGAGAATCAAGTATCTGAGAAGTATAGACGATGCCATCTATTTTACTTTTTGGAGCAGCTTTTTGTATGTTTTTAGTGATTTCTTTGTAAGCATTTTTTGCTGATTCTAGGTCTTTGATTCAGAGAATTACTCCACCTATATCAGTTTTGTGTGCTATATCACTACTGGCTACTTTTGCGACGACAGGAAATTTGAGATGTGTACATGCGTTTTCTACTTCTGCTATATCTGTCACGTTGTATTCCTCAGGTATAGATATATCATAGGATCTGAGTATATCTTGCACGGTTGTGTTTTCGACTATATAGTTTCCGTTTGATTTTTCTGTTTTGAGTATGTGTTGTATTTTTTTTAGTTCTGTTGGAGGAGTATGAGTATGAGGAGTACTTGGTCTTTTCTCTGACCATTTTTTTTGTTTTATGAGTCTTTCAAATACTCCGACTGCTTTTTGGGGATAATTATAACTAAGTATTTTGTTTTCTTCGAGATATTTGCGAGAATCTCAGAGCGAATGTCCTCCCATAAATCCACACAAAATAACTACACTAGGATGCTGTAGCTGGAACTCATGTACTTTATGAGCAACGGTATACACATCTGTTGTTGTCTGAGGGGTTAGGAGTATATGTATCGCGAGATTTCTCCCCAGAGATACGATATTTTTGAGTATTTGTTCGTAGCGAATAGAAGTAGCATCTCCTATGATATCGATAGGGTTTTTTACGGATGCTGCGTCGGGGAGTCACTCCATGAGTATTTTTTTCTCTTCTACGCTGAACTGGGCTATAGGGACTCACTCAAACTCCATATGATCAGTAGTCATAACCCCAGGTCACCCAGCGTTTGTTATGACTACCATCTCTTCAGGGATATCGATGTCCTTTGTCATAGAAAACCCCTGTGCCCATAAAAAGAACTCCTCGAGCTTGTTAGTATAGTGGAGTCCTGCTCTTGAGAATACAGACTTCATCACATCAGCACATCCAGCGAGTGCTCACGTATGACTCGCAGCAGCCTGGAGTCCACATTCTGACATACCTGATTTTATGATGACTATAGGCTTCTTTTTTGAGAGTTTTTTGGTGATTTCATAAAACTTTTTTCCATCTTCTATACTCTCGAGATACAGAGCGATAACATCGGTTTTTTTGTCGTGTGCGAGCTCCTGGAGAAAATCATTTTCTGAGAGGTCACATTTATTTCCCATCGAGATGATTTTACTAAAACCTACATTGTACTCATAAGCCCAGTCTGTAAAAGCTACAGCCATAGCTCATGACTGAGAAATCATAGCTATATTTCCTCTCTGTATTGCCTTTCCTCCAAACGAGAGGTTGAGTCAAAGAGAAGTATCTATATACCCGAGACAGTTTGGTCAGAGGAGGTCAATACCGTATTTTTTTCCTATTTTTTTGAGTTCCTCTTCACCAGTGAGATTTCCTATCTCTTTGAAACCTGCAGAGATAACAATAGCTCTTTTGATTCATTTTTCTCCACATTCTCTCAGAGATGTAGCGACAAATGATGCAGGAATACAAAAAACAGCGATATCTGGTATTTTTGGGAGATCTGATATATGTTGGTGGAATACTATATCCTTGTAGGAACCTCATTTTGGGTTCACTCCATAGATTTTTCATTTGAACTCAGAGAGATTTCTGAGAATATCATTTCCTATTTTTCCTGGATTGTTAGAGGCTCAGACGATACAAACAGAGGATATATCAAAAAAATTCATAATTCTTAATCTATATAGGAGAGTAAAGTATATTTTCTTAATGTTTGTTTAAGATTCACTCATATACAATACATGAAGTATCTCTACAATACAAGGAAAATACACATATCAAGCAGTTTTTTCTATAGCCGTTTGAATAGTTCAAGTTTTTATATATATTAGAGAGTATAGGATTAATCGAGTTTAACACAAAATAACAATTACTTTTATGAGAATAACCGTTCGTGTCTGTTGAGCTGCTGGTCTGGGGATGAACTCTACTGCAGATATTATCGCAGAAGTATTTGCTGATATGGGATACTGGGTAAATACGGATATAGAGTATCAATCGCTCATAAAATGAGGAGAGAATTATTTTGATATATTTGCCTCAGACGACTCGAGCTATATCTCAAAAACTCCTGATATACTCCTCGCACTTGACGCGAAAAACCTCGAGCACTCTTGCCAAGATCTTAAAAAGTGAGGAATTATTATCTCAAATAGCAAGTATGTGGATAAGCTCAAACAAAAAGATTTTTCTTTTGATGACTTTGTAGTTCTGGGGATAGACATAGATGATAAGTATGACAATACCTATCTCATATCAGTACTCGCAAAATATCTCCATCTCGATCCAAAGATTATAGATAGAGAAATCAAAAAAGTATTTGAGAGAAAATGACCAGAACTTGTGAAGTACAATCAAGATATATTTCACTGAATACTTGCCGACTATGATATCCCTGAGGGGATAGATAGTGATGAGATGAAAGTTATATGAGAAGCAAAGACTCTGACCTATGGAAACAAAGCACTCACAGATGGAGCGATAGCTGGATGACTCGAGTACTACGCAGCCTATCCTATGACTCCTGCCTCATCTATCCTAACCGAAGTAGTCAATAGTGGAAAGGTTCCATTTCTACAAGCTGAGGATGAGATATCGGTAGCTATGTCAGCGCTCTGAGCGAGTTTCACGTGAAAGAGATCTATGGTTGGAACTTCTGGAGGAGGTTTTGGACTGATGGTTGAGGCTATTAGTTTTTCCCAGCAAGCAGAGATCCCTCTGGTAATGGTCTTTTCTCAGAGAGCTGGTCCATCGACCGGAACCCCAACGTTTCACGAACAATGAGACCTAAACCTCGCACTTCACCCTTCTTTTGGGGACTTTGAACATGTAGTTATTGCTCCTTCGAGTTTAGAAGATTGATATTATAGAGCAGCCCAAGCACTTAATCTCGCACAAAAATACCAAACAGTAGTTATTATCCTGTCTGACAAGCAATATGCAGACGGAAAAGCAACTCTTGAAACAGAGATGAAAGTTCCCCAGATCGATAGAGGAAAGCTCGTATTAGATCCTTTACCAGACTTCAAAAGATATGAGCTGACTGATGATGGGGTATCACCATATACTACTCCAGGAACCAAAGACGGAGATTTCATAGCAACCAGCTATGAGCATGATGAGTATGGAGCGACGAGTGAACAGGCAGATATGAAAAAATCCATGACAGAAAAGAGATGGAGGAAACTCGAGAACTTTTTTGAAAAAGAAGGAATCAGTGGATATGAAGTATTTAATCCAGATGCAAAAAAGATGCTCATAACTACGAGTTATACCGTGTATACGGCAAGGGAGTTTGTCAAAAATAATCCAGAGTTTGGACTGATTATGATACATTTTCTCAAGCCTCTAGATCACAGACTCCTAGATGAACTCAAAACGAAAGATGAAGTTATATTTGTAGAGAGTAACTACTCAGGACAACTCGAAAACTATATAACCAAAGAGCTCGGGCTCAAGTTCATAGATGGTCTAAAGATAAGCAATCTCAGAAAATACGACCTCTATCCTTTTTATTACGAAGATTTTGAAACACTAATATAAAAAAAATATGCGTAGCTGACTCACAAATATACAATGGTGTCCTGGATGTGGAGATTTCCTTATCATTATGGCACTCAAAAATGCTTTTAAAGAACTCGAAATAGAGTCACATAATCGTGTCGTGGTTTCGGGAGTATGATGTAGTGGTAAAGCGAGTCAGTACGTAGACTGATATGCAGCAGAAACACTTCATGGAAGAGCTGTACCGTTTGCTACAGGAGTTAAACTCGCAAATGATGATCTTACAGTCGTTATCATGTGATGAGATGGAGATGGTTATGGTATAGGAATGGGACACTTTATCCATGCATGTAGACGTAACGTAGACATGGTATATCTCGTTTTTGATAACGAAAACTACGCTCTGACAACTGGACAAGCGAGTCCTACTACTCCTGTTGGAGTCAAAACAAAAACTACTCCAGATGGAAACCAAACTGAGCCACTACATGCTCTCAAACTTGCTGAGGATGCTGGCTGCAAGTTTGCAAAGATGTGATACTCTCAGGATTTTCAATGACTCAAAGATCTTATCAAAGAAGCTATCAATCACCCAGGATTTGCTCTGATAAATATTATCCAAGACTGTCCGAGTTTCAGAAGATGGGACTCTCCCAATGCTCCTACTAATAGGGAAGCAGCAGGGTAGTTTTATTTTTTATTATCACGTATATGAGCACACGCACAGAACATGATTCACTCTGAGAGAGACAAATACCCGCAGATGCTCTGCATGGGATACAGTCTCTCAGGGCACAAGAAAACTTTCCTATATCAGGACAGACACTGCTTTCAGAGATAATTAGAGCCTACGCGATACTCAAAAAATCTGCAGCAGAGGTAAATGCCTGACTGGGAAAACTTGATCAATCTATCGCAGATGATATCACGAAAGTATGTGACGAAATCATAACGAGACAGCACTCGGAGCATTTCGTGGTAGATGTGTATCAGGCAGGTGCAGGAACATCGACCAATATGAATCTCAACGAAGTTATAGCAAATAGAATTCTCGAAAAAAGAGGACAACCAAAAGGGAGCTATGATATCATCTCCCCCAATGATCATATAAATATGTCCCAGAGTACCAATGATACCTATCCAACAGTTATGAGAATAGCCCTTGTTGCTGAATCAAACAAATTTATATCCCAGTTTCAGATACTCATAGAGAATTTTCAAAAAAAATCACAGGATTTTTCAGATGTATTAACCTCAGCTCGCACGCACTTGCAGGACGCAGTGCCTATAACTCTGGAGCAAGAGTTTCAGTGATATAGTGATACCCTCAGTGCGCTTCTGGAGAGATATAGACACGCTGTAGATGAGCTTAGGATGCTTGGGATAGGTGGATCAGCTGCAGGAACAGGTATAAATACGCATGAAAAATACCATATGCTTATGATTGCAGCGATTTCTGCTCATAGTGGAAATACTTTTACCCAGTGTCCAAATCTGATAGAGTCGATGCAATCCCAAAGACAAATCGGAGAATACATGTGAGCCCTGAACCAAATAGCAACAGAAGTCTGACGTATAGCAAATGATCTGAGACTTCTCTCATCAGGGCCTCATACAGGTATCTCAGAGATCATACTTCCACCAGTCCAACCAGGGAGTTCTATTATGCCTGGAAAGGTAAATCCTTCTATCCTCGAATGTGTAAATATGGTATGTTTCCGAGTCGGATGAGCAGATAGTGCTGTGAGGCAGTGCCTCGCATGATGACAACTTAACCTCAATGTGTTTATGCCACTGATGGCACTTGAGTCACTTACAGCTACACAGATACTGGGAAATGCCTGTCAAATGATGGCTGAGAAGTGTATAGATGGAATACAAGCACATATGAAGATGACAGAAAAATATGCTTATGAAAGCAATGGTTTATTTACAGCACTCAACCCTATCCTCTGATATCAGAAAGTTTCTGAACTCGTAAAACAGAAGGAGCGAACAGGAAAAAGTGTAAAAGAACTCCTCCTGGAGTTGTGAGACATGAGCGAGTCTGAGATAGATCAGTTACTTGACCCCAAAAAACTTACAAATATTTAAAATCTTATAATTACAAATATGAAAAAATACACTCCATCAGTCGTGATAGTTGGTTCTGGTGCTGCAGGACTCAGAGCTGCAATACATCTCTATGAGAATGATTTTACAGATATACTGGTTGTGTGAGATCGAAAGTTTGATGACGCGCATACCACTCAAGCCCGTGGAGGAATAAACGCTGCAGCAGCAACACTCGATAAGGAGGATACTCCACTCATTCATGCTGTGGATACTTTTCGTGAGGGGCAGTTTCTTGCAAATCCGGACCTCGTAGAACAACTGACAGAAAGTGCAACGAGTGCTATAGATGATCTTCTTGGGTGGTGAGCCCAGTTTCATAAAGAGGAAGATGGAAAGACCTACACACAGAGATTCTTTGGGGCACACTCCTATAGACGTACGTTCTTTTCAGGAGATCAAACGTGAAAAGAGATGATACGTGTTATGAGCGCAAGAGCCCGTGAACTGGAGATTCCTTTTCTCGAGGATACCTATGTCAACGAACTCCTGAAAACTGAGGATGGTGAAAAAGTAGCAGGAGTACTCGCAGTCAATAAAGACAACCAGCAGATACATATACATGCTCCGATTGTTATTTTTGCGTGTTGAGGATTTGCAAATACGTATTTCCGTAGCTCATCGAGAAATAAAGAAAACTTTTGAGATCTGATGGGAGTAGCCTATAGAGCTGGAGCGATGGTAGGGGATATAGAGATGGTTCAGTTTCATCCTACAGGACTCCTCTACCCAGAAGAAAAATTTGGAGAACTCGTAACCGAAGCTGTTCGTGGTGAGTGAGGAAAACTCATAAATGCACAGGGAGAGAGATTTATGAAAAAGTATGATCCAGATAAATGGGAACTCTCTACTCGTGACGTCGTAGCACGTGCAAATTTTAGTGAGATCCATAATGGAAGGGGGACTGAGAGAGGAGGAGTCTGGCTTGATATATCACATAAACCGAGGAATTATATTCTGAGGAGACTCCCAAAGATGCACTCTATGATTCTCAAGTATAACAACGTAGATATAGCAAATGATCCAGTAGAAGTATCCCCAACAACGCACTATACTATGTGAGGAATCTGGTTTGATTCTGAGACCTACGAGACAACTCTTGAGAATTTTTATGTAGCGGGAGAATGTACTATGTGAGTTCATGGAGCCAATCGTCTCGGAGGGAATTCACTTATGGAGACGATGATTTTTGGAAAAAACGTCGCTCAAAGACTTCTCGATGAGGTACTTCCAGGACTAGAAAAAACAGATACTACTACTTCCACAGTAGAGGGAATTACCTGTGAAGGAACACTTGATCCACATCAGCTCCTGATCGATATACGTAAAAATGTCTGGGAATACTCAGGAATTGTTAGAACAGAAACAGAGCTACTGGAACTTACTGACATCTTATCAGGATATAGAAGCAAAATAGAAACTGAGGGGATTGCTTGCTGTGGAAACCTCTATGAAAATACGATGATGCACAACAGGATCAAAGCAGTTCTTGATTTCGCAGAACTTATCTGTAAATGAGCGCTAGAGAGAAAAGAATCCAGAGGAGCGCATTTTAGGTCAGATTATCCAGATATGGATAGAGCCTATGACAAAAACTATCTTCATCAGATGATTGATGGAAAAGTTGTATCTACCTGGAGAGATGTCCCAAAACCGTCAGCTAAACTCCAAGAATGACTTGATACGTTTGAAGAACCAAATAACTATGGGCATAGCGAGTAAGCTATCTATAAGAAACTTCTCCTTTTTAGGAGAAGTTTTTTTGTATGTAGTCTCTCAGTTCGTCGTAGCTGTCTCTGTGAGACTCATCAGGAGTCCATCATAGAGTGATATTGTCTCAGGGAATCCTCGGGATCAGATGCATATGATAGTGAAACACGACTTGTCCAGCTGCCTGACCATTGTTTTGGAGTATGTTGAGCGCAGGTATATCGAGGTGTTCTTTATAAAAAAGTGCTATTTTCTTTGAGAGAGAGGCTATTTTTTGGAGCGTTGTGTCAGGGACATCATATATATCACTATTATGGATGTTTGGAACGATGAGTAGATGTCCTTTACTTGCAGGAAAATAATCAAAAAAAGCTGTGATATCATTGTCTTGGTAGATAATCCAGGCAGGAGATTTGTGGGAAACTATATCGCAAAATATACAATCCATACTCAAAAAAATATATACTAAAGTGTTTCTTAGTATATATTTTTTTTTGTGTGAGACAATGTTGTGATCACTTTTATTTTACGAGACGAGACTCTGGATAGACTGCGTGCCATCCAAACCAAAATGCTCTGTGATAAGGGAGTCTTTCGAGGGTATCTCCATTGGCAGAGGTGAGTTCACTCTCAGATAGAGTCCATGATTGTCCAGTACTATCAGTGAGTGTAGAGTCTCCATCATACTCTGTAAACTGAGTTCCTCAGTCGTTATAGACCCTATTTGCTCCACTCGTATCAGTTACTACTACAAAACTCTGTTCTCATATCTTATCATAGTAGATGGTATTCTCTTTCAAGAAATCTGTATCAATAGCAAGTTGTTCTCCTGGATGAGCTGGAAACCTCAGAGCCAGTACTTCTTGTTTATTTTTGAGTCTCGTATCGCTAAATGGAGTGTGGAACATGAGTCTATCTGTAGAAAAGTACTCATTGTAGGCTACTCCTTCTCCGTAGTTACGTGAGTGACCTGTCTCGAGAGAAAGTACCTGAGTTTCTGGATGTCTTTTTTTCCACTCTCCCCAAGTCGTAGTTACGATACTACGTGGAGTGAGAGCGATTCACTGACCGACAAGAGGCCCAACTACGGGTTCTCATTTGATAGTACTCCAGAGTGATTGAGTCGCTCTATCATACATAAGTTTGTTTGATCTATAGAGGAAACCACTTGTTCCTATCTCATGATTTGTTCCATCTACTTCTGTCTCATAGAGGATCACGGTACCACATAGTGTACAATACACTCCTGCTACAGGAATGTCTCCAACTGTATCGACAAACATCTCATGCCATGCAAGTATCCTTTTTGGATAGGCCCTGACATCACCGTTTACTTCGATTCCAAAAACTACATCATCGTCATCTAGGTATGTAGCTTCGCTTACTGGTATCATTTCTGGATTACGTAGCGGAGGGATACCATCTTGGAGTACTCAACCCCAACGTATCTCATCGAGTCGTATTTGGGCTGTGTCTCATCTGTCTTTGAAATAGGTTTCAAAACGAGGATCAATATTTCTATAGAGTTCAGCTTTGAAATCATCATAATCATCAGATATTTGCTCAGGATTATTCCATAGCCAGGTATACCAGTCTTGGATATTGAAATCAAAATCCTCTCCTGTATCTGATTTGAGATTTTCTATTAGGGTATTTCCGACCAAGGGAGATCAGACAAAGTTGAGTATTTCTATAGCTTTTATATTATCAGTACTATCCCACTTACTTGTTATGCTACCGAGATCCTGATTATCAGAGAAACTACGAGTCAGGAGACTCAAAAATTCCTCATTTCTCGTCAGGTTTTCTAGAGTAGGAGAGTCTTTGCTAGACTCTAACTCAGGTATAGGTCTTGGGGTATCTTCTCAGAAAAATATACCAGCGCTGATTACGAGACCAGCGATGAGCGCGATAACAATATACACATATAATCCAGATGATTTCATAAAAATATAAAATATAAAATAAATATTTTCTGATTATACTATGCTACATTAAATAAACATTATTTTTTTACATTCTTTTATACACACTTTCCAATGTCCCAAAAAATATGTATCATCTGAGCCTGATCTGGAGTGTGAAAAGCACTTTTTGAGTATTATACTCAGGAGTGAAACGATGTTGTGGCTATCACTCGTCAGGACATAGACCTCTCACAGGAAACAGATATCAAAAAACTATGTCTTGATGTATCTACCATACAATATGATCTGATTATCTACTCTGCATGAGTGTGAACACATAGAGTGTTTTCAGGTATGACGGACTCAGAGGTATCTGAGCAAGTGTGGGTCAATACCTTGGCACCTCTTCGTTTGCTTAGAGTCCTTCAGAGAGATACAAAGTTTGTCTATCTCTCAAGTATCATGCGACATATCCCCGTTACCAATATGTCAGTCTATGCGAGTATGAAATCAGCTACTACACAGACTCTGAGGTCTATCATGAGAGAGGATAGACAGAGAAGTATTCTCAGTATCGATTTGTGAGCGATGAAAACCCCGATGCATCTCAAAGCATGACTCCCAGAAATGGTAGGAAAAGATGTTTCAGAAATCCTCCCAAAACTCATAAAAATAATAGATTCAAAAGAGGGGAGTATAGTGCTGTGTTGGTCATGGTGGTTTGTTGTATACTTTGTGTTTCCTGTGCTGAGACTGTATATATTTATAAAACTATTATGAAAAAAATCCTCATAACTGGTGGTATGAGTGGTCTCTGAAAAGAGATGGGATACCTCGCAGTTCAGCAGTGATATCACCTAGATATTCTCGATATATCTGAGGGAGAGATATGAACGACTCTTCCCAGTAACATGAACTATATACATTGTGATATATCACAAATAGACACAACTACGGTAGAGAAATTATCAGGGAGCTATGATATAGTTATTTGCAACGCAGGGATATCACTCTCTGGGAATTTTCTTGAGCACGACCTGCAAGCAAATAAAAAACTCATGCAGATAAATACGCTCTGACATATAGAGCTGATTAGGCTTTTGCTATCACAGAGTAAAATCAAAAAATGAGCTCATATAGGATGTATTGCCTCAGCTTCGGAGATGCTCCCATTTCCCGTTGCACTTTGATATGCTGCCAGCAAGTGAGCTCTTCGATCGTTTTGAGACTCACTTAGGAGTTACCTTATATCCAGACAGATATCAGTTTCTATAGTATATCCATGACCTATGCCAACAGCCCACGTCAAGTACTACGGAAAACAAGTAGTTCATGGTAAAACAGCTCAAAACAAGATCCAAAAAGTGGCAAGAAATACGCTGAAGGGAATTATAAAATGACGCAGAAATATATACCCAGATCCTGTAAGTAAAGTGTTAGCGTATCTTCCACTTCCGAGGTTTGTATTGGATAGAGTGATGAGTAGGGTGTATAGGGAGGAGATAGGTGGACTATCTTAAAAGTTTTTTAGGTTCTTTTCATACCACTTTTTTTCTATTGATTGTTGTGATTTTCTTTCGATCCAGGATTCCCATCATTGTGTATGATATAGATCTGATCATCTCAATTTTTTTACGCTACTAAGTATGTCGATTGATAATATATGTGATTGGTATTTTTGTATATGAGTATCTTCCCTGAGTGAAATACTAGTATTTATATGAAAAATAAACTTTTCTGTGGGAAATAGATTCAAGAAACTGTACATAGACAGGGCCGTGAGTATAGTGATTTTTAATATGTCTATGTTTTTTTTACTACATATAAAATATAGCATAATTATAAAAAGCACTCCAAAATATAGGACTGTATATGATGCAAAAAACTTTTCATAACTGAGTCAATAATAATACACATACGTAAACATCCTATGTCAGGCAGATAGTAGTATAATTATTGAGGCAAATATAAATGCACAAAGTATTCTCTGTATACTTTTTTTTGTCTTTTGAAAATAAACAAAGAAAAAGAGTATATTAATTATTGAAACGACAAATAATTGCCAGAAACCATTTTTTGCAAGTGACACTACCTGTTCTATCTGTGTTGGGACACTATTTATAAATATACTATCGATTTGTACCAATATAAAGACTAGGTAAGTAAAAAGTGTTCCTCAGATAATAATTCCACCAATGATGTCATCTCTTCTTGTTTGTGTGACTTTATTTTTTACGATATGTTTTTGATTCCATGACACTTTTAGGGATACAAAAAAAACAAATAAAAACATGGCAATAGCTATCTTTATAATACTTTGGACATTGAATATATTTGTGAGATGAGATACAATTTTTCAGAAATTACTATCTGCAGACGATAAGAGGGAAAGGATAAATATATTAATAATAATAAGGAGACTGATCCCCATAGCTACTTTTTTAATTACTTCTCAACTCTGTTTATTATGATTTATATTTTTTACTATAACTTCTTGTCATTTTTCCATTAGGACCTTCCTTGATATGATTTTATACAGAAATGTTCAATTCCAAGTATCTGGTCATTCGACTTTTATGCTTTTATAGTTGAAGAAAAATACTATGAGCAAAGGAAGTAAGAAGATATTAATGGACTTGAGTACAGGATTTTCATACAGAGAGAAACTTATAATGAGAATTCCTATAGGTATTATCCAGTATATGTTCTCTTTGATAAATAAAGTGACATCTTTCTTATCATGTAAAAATAAATATCCTACAAGTATACCTAAAATAGACATATTGATTCATAGAGCGTAGGTTCACTTTTGCCAAAATCACCATAAGAATACTACTACAAAGAATCCTATACAGAGTGCTACTACTATGCTGAGATTTGGTATAGCCGTTGCGTCTTTTGATGGTGTTTGATTGTTTGTATTATTCACTTTTGTCTATTATTGAATTAAGTATATTCTTCATATCGTTCATATATGCTATTAACTCCTTCTCTCACAGTTGGGTTATAGATATTGTTGAGAGAGGTTTTTTATTTACAAAGGACTTTTGAACTTTTATGTATCATTTTTTTTCGAGTTTTTCTAAGTGGCTAGAGAGATTTCCATCACTAAGAGATAGTTCTTTTTTTAGATTAGAAAATGATACTTTTTTATCCATATGTAGTATGGTCAGTATTTGTAATCGTACTGGTTGATGTATAATAGAATTAATCTTAGACATTTTTATCGTTATTAATTTTGAGTAGAACTGATGTTATTATATGCCCCCATCACAATACTATGAGTATGATTTCATTTGTATAATACCCTAATGGTCAGAGTAATAACCATCCTGATATAAATACTGCAATTCCTAAATACTTTATACATTCAGGTATATTTACGCGTGATACTATTATCAAAAGACCATACAGGAGAAATGATATGCCTACTACATGGTCAAAGACAATATTTGGAATACTTCTAATTATTATGAAGTATGTTAAAACTATAAAAAGGAGATTTACAAGTATATGTTTTATAGAAGATGGGAGGAGTTGTTCTCATTTATCTTTTGAACCTACTATGCTAAGAATACTTACGATTATTATTCCAGCTATACCTATAATCATAAATAATGAGTCATCTGATATATTTCATATTCCTCCTTTTGGTAAAAAATAATATATAACGTACATAGCTCACATAATTGCTGTACCTAAAGGAGAAAAACTGATATAAGTTTCTCTGTTTTTTACAAATTTCTGTAGAAAGTTTATATTGTCTTTCATTTGATTCATAGATGTTTTTTTAAAAAGTACTTTGTAATACAGAGTATAATTTTATTATTATTTATGTCAAATTCTCTTAAGAAGAGACACTCTTTTGAAAAAAACTGAAAAGTGTATATTATACTTCTTATGAAGAAAATATTTTTAATTATAGTATCTGTTTATGTATCTTTAGTATGAGTGATTATATTTGAAGGATTGTTTGATGATAAAATCATCTGAGATAGGGCATACGGTATAATTTATGGTAATAAAGTTGAGCGAGATGGAAGTCTATCAAATAGATTAGAAGCGAGATTGGTTCGTGGGTTAGAACTCTATGATAAAGGAATAATTCAAGTAATTATAGTTAGTGGTGGTGTGTGAATCGAATGATTTGATGAAGCGCAAGTAATGTCTGAGTACTTAATTGATCATTGAGTAATCGAGGAAGATGTTATTGTAGATAGTGACTGATACACAACTGAGTCTACTTCTGAAAATTCTTTTGAAATTATCTCAAGACGAGAAGAAGATATCAATGAAGTATCTATAGTTTGAATCAGTCAATACTTTCATATACTCAGAGTCAAGCTATCACTCAATAATAGTTGATTTAAAACAGTCTATTGAGTAAGTCCTGTGTATTTTGAGTTAAGAGATATGTATTCTCTTTTTAGAGAAGTACCTGCGTATTTAAAATACACTTTTTTTTAGTCATTATAAATAAACAAATCCCTATTTCTAGGGATTTGTTTATTTAAGATTTTCTGGTACGGCTACGGAGAATCGAACTCCGGTTGCGGGAATGAGAATCCCGAGTCCTAACCACTAGACGATAGCCGCGAAGATCCTGAAACGAGTTCAGGATGATTTATTATGTAGCCCCATCTCTCCCTATAGGAGAGAATAGAGAGAGGGCAGTAGGGATGAGAGAATAACTATGCTGCGAGTTTTTCTCTGAGTTCTTTGAGTGGTATATCATCGATATCAGTCGTAACCCCAGTTGCTCTGGCTGTTCCCATGATAGTTTTCATCGCTCCTGCGAGGTCATATGCATTGAGATCAGGCATTTTTTCTTCTGCGAGTTCTTTGAGTTGATCCATAGTGAGGTGTCCCACTTTGTCTTTTTGAGGTACAGCAGAACCTGATTTGAGATTGAGCTTTCCTTTTACGAGTGTACTTGCAGGTGGTTGTTTTACAACAAATGTAAATGTCCTATCTTCATAAACAGTAATAACCACAGGAAGTTTAACTCCCATTTTATCTTTTGTCTTTTCGTTGAACTGAGTCGTAAAGTCCTGTATAGGTACTCCGTACTGTCCAAGAGCTGGTCCTACTGGAGGAGCTGGGTTAGCCTGTCCACCAGGGATCTGGAGTTTTATATATCCTTTTACCTCTTTAGCCATAATAGTTGTTGAATTATATGTAAAAAATACAATCCATTCTTTATATGAATGATTGTTTTTGGGTGTGTTAATAGAGATTTTGACTCTTTAGAGTGGTGTATTTCGGGTATACCACGAACAAAAATCAATATTTTTAGAAGCAAACAGATTGTATAAATATCGCTCTAAAATGCAAATTTATTTTCCAGTTTCTTCGGGAAGAAAATAAAACACAATAATACTCAGGCAAAACATCAGACCAGCAATACAGGTAAAAACAATATAGTGGTCATTTTGCAGCATCAGTATTCATAGGAGAGTCCAGCAAGCAACACTGATAGGTATGATAGTTTGTCTTGATTGGTGATAATAATAACTGAGTGCTACGAGTCAAACCAGAGAGGTGATTCCTAGTATCAGGGATTGTCAGTAGGCTTCATAAGCTACGAGAAATACATGTGTATTGGCAATCAGAGCCACAGATATCCAGCTAGAAAAGAGATACACAGTATTTTGAAAGAGTGTATTTCAGTGATCTTGGAGGCTCAGATACAAGAGTTGTACAAATATCAGTATCATCACCATAAGACTTAGGTGTATCATATCTAGATGCCATGGTACGAGCCAGAGTGCGGAGAGCATTTGAGTATTTCCCAGATAGAGTATATGATCGAGAGCTATAGTAGGACGATAGATGAAAATATATATAGAGAGTACTATCCATGAGAGATATATAATACTCCATATCGAAAATACATATGAAGCAGGAGTTACTATAGTACGATAACTGTCTGATATATCAGCTTGAGTTACTCCTCAGAGTGGAATACTCGAGATATACCAAGTCACAGCTATTGTGACACTGGTAGTGAGGAGTAAAAAGAGGTATTTCATAATGATAAAAAAACAGATATTTGACTATATGATATCTGTTTTTTAAAAATGTCTACTATTTGTTTGGGTCTGTGCTGACTATTTGCTCTTCGTAGAAACTCGCGACTATCTGTATTCCGACATGTTCTGCACCAGCAAAGAAGAGTCATTGTCATACAGCTGCGTTGAGGAGGATGTATTTTTCTTGATCGGTGAGTTTGAATATATCCTGGAGTGCATCGATAGAAGCACTTGATTGTTTCAAGAGTACCTGGATAGAAGAGTTAGTGATGATAGGTTTTCCATACGAACTTGTTGCAAAGTCTTCGACGTCTTGAGTGATAGTTGTGATTCCGAGGTTATACTTTCTGGCTCTTTTTACGAGCCCAAATAGAAATTTTGCAGAATCTTCGTGCTGCATGACATTCCACGCTTCGTCTATGACGAGGAGTCTTTTTTTGTTCGAACTACGTACTTTGTTCCAGATATGATTGAGGATAACATACATAGTTGTTGGTCTGAGTATATCATCGAGATCCCTGACAGAAAATACTTGGAGTCACTCTTTGAGGTCTACGTTGGTTCTCTGGGAAAAAATACCAGAAAATATCCCGGTCGTATATTTCTCAAGTCTCCTAACGAGAGATTCTCATCAGTCCATAGTTTCTAGCACGTCTTGGAGGTCTTTCATTATGGGAATTTCTTTTCCTACTGCGTCATCATCTTCGAGAGTTATTCCCTTGAGGCTATAGGTTGTTATGAGGGCTTTTTCCATGATAGATTCATCTTCACTTGAGAGTTTTCCAAGCATCAGATTCATGAGTCCAAGGAGATCTATGATAGCAGATCTTAGGAGATCACCAGGTTTTTCCTCGTGATCTTTCATTCATAGAGGAAGGTCAAACGGATTGATTCTTTCATTTGAATTGAGGCTGACATCGAGATAACTCCCTCCTACTGTATCAACCAGTGGTTTGTATTCGTTTTCTGGATCTATGACGATGACATCAGTTCCGAGCATCAGAGTCCTGAGAATTTCGAGTTTTACTGCAAATGATTTCCCTGAACCAGATTTCGCAAATACAACCATATTTGCATTTTCACTCTTGAATCTATCAAAGAGTATAAGGGAGTTATTATGGGTATTGACCCCATAGAGTATCCCATCATCATGGCTGAGTGTTGATGATGAAAAGGGAAATGTTGTTGAGAGTCCTCAGGTCGAGATATTTCTATAAACTCCGAGATCATCCTTTGCAAACGGTCCCGTAGTAACAAAACCCTGTTCTGCACGGAGGTAACTTTGTTTTTGGAGGACATTTCTCCCTGCGAGTATGGTTTCTATATCTTTTCCTATTTTTGTGAGTCATTCCTCAGTGTCAGAGTATATCGTTATATAGAGTCCAAAGTGAAAATACTTTTCCTGTCCTCTGGTGAGTTTTGCTCTGAGCTCTTCGACATCTTGGATTTGTGCCTCGAGCGCTGGATCGTTTATGAGTCACTTTTCTGCGTTTATAGATCTCTCTGAGTGGAGTTGTGTGAGTCTTTTACGGAGGTATTTTTGGATAAAAGCTGACTCTATTGGGTATATATAGAGACTCATATCGAATTTGACATCCCAGTTAATGATAGGAGAGAGCCAGTTTCCCTCAAGAAAGTTTGGATAAGAATACACAAAAAATGTCTTTACGTAGGTGTTGTTTACTCTGAGTTTATCTGCATGAACTTTTAAAAAAGCAGGAGATATAGCGTCTTTTATATATGCGAGTGCTGATTTGTATTCTTTTTCTGCTTCGAGTATTTGCTTGTCTTGTTTCTTGTCTGAGGTGTTTGGTGTTTTTTTTGTGTCTTTTCTGGTAGGTTTTGGTATTCATTTTTCTGATTCAAAACTATGGACATCACCAGTATACCTCTTTTTTACAAGTAAAAAGAGTTCTTGTTGTTGAGAAGATTGTTGTTCTGACACGTGCTTTATAGGGAATTACAAGTAAACACAATTGAAGAGAGAGTTTGTGCTTATTGTAATAGCCTCGTAGGCTTTGTAAAGAGTGCCTTTAGAGTTTTGGTATTTACAAAATCAGACTTATAGGTTTGAAGTCAAAGAGATACTAAGAATCCCAATTCCATTCTGTGACGAGTTCGTCTGATATATGTTCACTAAAATCCTTGGTGATATCATAATCATTTGGTTTGTATTGAGCTACAACGAGAGTTATATCATCGAGTTGATCGTACTTATATCACATAAATTTTGAGAGTTCTATAGTGATATTTTTAAATACAGATTTTGCAGATTTATAGTCTTTTGATTCTACATTTGGAGATTCTTCTATAGCTTGTATGAGACGATCTTCTCAAAACATCTCTTCATCTCCGTTTTTTTCTGGGAGATTTATTGCTTCGGTGATACCATCACTATAGAGTATAGCGATGTCATTTTTTTCAAAAGCTACTTCTCTCTCTTTGAGGAGTTTGTGTATGTTTTTTGCCATCCCGAGTGCGACTCATCATGATTTTATTTTAAAACATTTTTGCTTTGAGTATTTGTATATCATGAGATACTCATGACCAGCTCAGGTCATATAGAGTCTCTTATCTGTTTCGTTCCATCTCAGTAGGAGCATAGACATCAGGAGATTGGCCTTTACACGAGGTTTTATGATATCATTGGTATGAGCAAGTATCTGGTTTCATTTTCTTGTTACTTTTGAGTATCCGTGTACGAGAGCATTTACCATCATCATGATAAAACCAGCTCAGACCCCGTGTCCCGTAGCATCTCATACGTAGATAAAATAATCGTTTCACTGTGGGATAATATCAAAACTATCTCCACCTATCTCTTTTGCTGGTTTTGATCTCGCAACGATACTAAGAGAAGGGATATTTTCTATTTTTTTAGAAAGTAATTTTTCTTGTATTTCACGAGCGAGTTCGACTTCTCACTTTATTTCTTTTCCATGTATGAACTCTCATTTTATATTTTTGAGAGTAGTAAGGGTTTTGGTAAAAAATAGGAGAATATAGTTCAGATGAGGATTTAGGGTCTTGTGAAAAGAAATATCTTTTTGCTTGAGGGAGCCAACCAAGAACTTCTTGATAGTGTATTCGAGGTTTTTTATAGGCTTTGCATAAAATTTTTGTACGAGGTAAAAAATAGCTAAAAACTCTATGAGTATAATAAGCCCTACACTCATAAATCATGCTAGTGAAATATTACCTGATCCGGTACTGTAGACAATGACTATAGTTCCCACGGAAAGTATGAGAAAAACAGTGATATGGAATATATGAAAAAAACGTTTCATGAAAAAAGAGTTATAACATAAGAATTATAGCATATCTTTTCTATTCCTGCAAAAAAACGAAGTATTAAAAATGTTTTTAACAGAACTTGTTTGAGTTCTTTTTGATATAGCCTAAAACACCATATAATTTCTATAGATTTTTTGATACAGAAAAAAGCAAAGCTTCTATAAAAAGCCAAAAAACATGTATACAAAAATTGAACAATCTTTATTTGCGATATATAAAAGTCTTTAAACAAATTTAAATTAATATGGGTTCAGAAAATATTATTACAGCGATCGATATCGGTTCATCAAAAATTAGAACCGTCATAGGGACATTTCCAGAGGAATGATCAAGAGAATTCAACGTTCTATGAGTAGGGGTGACGACATCACACGCAATCAGAAAGTGAAATATTCTCGATATGGAAGAGTTTAAAAGCAACCTCGACACATCGCTCGAGGAAGCAGAAAAAATGGCAGGAGAGCAGATATCAGGAGCATATCTTTCTCTCAATTCTTCTTCTCTTGAGGTTATTAGCAGCAAGGGAATTATCGCAGTATCAGGAGAAGAAATTACTTCAGATGATGTTGATAGAGTTCTTGATATGGCCAGAAACGGTGTAGATCTCCCAAATAGAGAGATCCTCAAAGTTATTCCAGAGTATTTTGTCGTAGATCTCGAAGAGGGAGTAAAAAACCCAGTAGGTATGTCAGCTAGAAAACTCGAAGTAGTAGCTCATATATTTTCTATGAATAGAAATATCCTGGGAAACATCAGAAAAGCAGTCGGAGATGTCGGTATAGAGATATATGACGTTATCCCGAACCTTCTTGCTTCACCGGAAGGAGTACTCACAAAAAGACAAAAAGAACTCGGAGTCGTATGTATCGATATAGGAGCCTCAACTACGGGAATCACTATTTATGAAGAGTGAGTACTCAAGTTTTCATCTATTATCCCAATAGGAGGTGATAGTGTTACAAATGATATAGCTCTCTGAGTAAGAACCTCTATAGATGTAGCAGAAAAACTCAAACTGGATTATGCGACACTTCGAGCGTGAGAAGAAGAACCACTTCTAGATACACAGATATCACTTTCAGAAATAAACCCAGGAGAAGAAGAATCAGTATCAAGCGAATACCTCTGAAAGATAGCAACAGCTCGTTATGAGGAGATACTTCACTTTGTGAGAGATGAACTCAGAAGAGTCGGAAGAGATGGAATGCTCCCAGAATGAGCAATACTTGTCGGTGGAGGATCAAAAGCAAATGGACTCATAGATATAGCAAAAGAGATACTGAGACTTCCAGTATTTATAGGAATACCAGTAGAAAAAGATTCATTGACAGAAACTTCTATTAGTGATCCAGTATTTGCCTCAGTGATAGGAAACATGGTGTTTGCTAATAAGTACTCAGTTGGAAATATCCCTTTTTCTCTCAACATAAAAGGAATGTTTGAGTCTATAGTAAAGGTATTTAAAAAAATACTTCCATAAAAACAAAAAAAGTTATTTTTTGGTGAGGCCGAGTGATATATATGCCGTATAGATCTCTGGGTCAAACCCAAAAATAACAACAAAAACTTTATTATTTTTTATTTTAATACACATGGTAAAAAGAGAAGACAAGCTCAAATCTCTTCTAGGAGGAAAAGCTTCATCAAAGATGACAGCAGGTCCACAAGAAGTAAGTCTAGATGGGGGAATATCTCCAGTAGCAAGCATAAAAGTTATAGGAGTCGGTGGAGGATGACAAAATGCTGTAAACAGAATGATCGAATGAGGACTCCAAGGAGTAGAATTCATCGTGATGAATACTGATGTACAAGCTCTCTATAACTCACTTGCTGATAATAAAATCAATATCGGAAAAGTAGTGACTTCTGGTCTTGGGGCTGGGAGTGATCCAGAAGTAGGGAAAAAAGCAGCAGAAGAATCAAGAGATGAAATCCAGTCAGCTCTCGAAGGTGCTGATATGGTGTTTATTACTTGTGGTCTTGGTGGTGGTACTGGTACTGGTGCTGCTCCTGTAGTAGCTGAAATAGCAAAAGAACTTGGAGCTCTGACAGTAGGGGTCGTGACAAGACCTTTCAGTTTCGAAGGACAAAACAGAATGACGAAATCTATGGACGGATATGACCTCCTCAAAGAAAAAGTAGATACACTCATCACGATTCCAAATGATAGAATTCTTTCTATTATTGATAAAAAAACACCTCTTCTCGACGCATTTTCTATCGTAGACGAAGTTCTCAACCAATGAGTACAAGGTATCTCAGACCTCATCACACAACCAGGACTCATAAATGTAGACTTTGCTGATGTGAGATCGGTTATGAACTCTGCAGGTTCTGCACTCATGGGAATCTGATATGGAAGTGGAGAAAATAGAGCTGTAGAAGCAGCAAGAGGAGCGATAGATAGTCCTCTTCTAGATCTTTCTATTGCTGGTGCTCAAGGGCTTCTCTTTAACATAACTGGAGGAACAGATCTCTCGATGTTTGAGGTAGATGAGGCTGCAAAGGTCATCACAGAATCAGTTCACAATGATGCAAATATTATATTTGGAGCGACGATCAAAGAGGATTTCGAAGGAGAACTCAAGATAACCGTAGTTGCTACTGGATTTGACGAAGGATCAAATAAGAAATTTGTACAAGAAAAATCAGAATCTATGAAAACTGTTGGAGGAAGTGTATTTGGAAGAAAATCAGTTTCAGACTCACGTATCACTCCGTCATCTCCGAGACCTATGGCATCTGGAGGAAAAATAGACGAAGATGATCTCGATATACCAACATTTCTCAGAAAGAAGAAATAATCATTTGATTTTTTGAATCAATCATATACAATGTACTGGTAATTAAGAGAAGAAACGGGGTTTTGCAAGCGCAAATCCTCGTTTTCTTTTAAAAACAGTGTTGTGTCATTCCTGCGAATGCAGGAATCTGCTATTTTAATATAAACTTTTCTACTCCACTATGTGAACGAAGTAGTTTTAGTTTACTATCAGATTCCGGTATTGCTTTGCAAACCGGAATGACAAAAACTTTTAATTTGTAATTTAAAATTAACTTATGTTCGACGTAAAACAGATACAAGCAGCGATAAACATGATCGCAGCAGAAAAAAAACTTCCAAAAGAAAAACTCGTGGAAGTAATAGAAGCAGCTCTCAGAACTGCGTATAAAAAAGACTATGGAAATAAGGACGAAGATGTAAATGTTCACTTTGACCTAGAGTCTGGAGAGCTCGAGATATCAGTAGAGAAAACGGTAGTAAAAACCGTAGAAAACCCAGATCTAGAAATCAGTTTTGATGATCTCGGAGACGACGCTGAATGATTTAACGAAGGAGATGTGATCGAGATAGATGTAACAGATGAGGTACTTGGTCAGGATGGAGATGTATTTGGTCGTATCGCTTCCCAAGCTGCAAGACAGGTGATTATCCAAAAAATAGGAGACAGTGAAAAAGAAAAGATATTTGAACTCTTTTCAGGGAAAGAAGGAGAAGTGATAAATATGAGAGTAGATCTCGTAGAAGGAGGAAAAGTAGTATTTGATTATAATGGAAACCAAGTAGTACTTCCAAAATCAGAACAAATCTCTCGTGATAGCTACACTCCAGATCAGAGGTTTTATCTCTATGTAGCAGAAGTAACACATGCAGAATGATCTGCTCCAAAAGTTATTCTCAGTAGAAAGAGACCAGAGCTCGTACCTGCTATATTTGCAGAGTATGTACCAGAAATCGCAGAATGAGTCGTAGACATAGAGAGAGTTGCTCGTCACCCAGGAGTTAAAACAAAACTTCTTGTGAGCTCAAGCTACGAAGAAATAGATCCAGCAGGAACGCTTATCGGACAAAAATGACTCAGAGTAAAATCTGTAATGGAAGAACTCAGTGGAGAAAAAATTGATATCATCCCAAACAGCAGTGATGTACGTGAAGTGATAAAGAGATCACTCACTCCAGCAGAAGTGATCAGTGTAGAGATCAATGAAGAAGAAGATATGGCTACAGTGTTTATCCCAGAAGGGGAGAGAGCGAGAGCTGTTGGGAGAAGTGGAGTCAATGTAAATCTCGCATCAGAACTGACAGGATACAAGATATCGATAGAAGAAGTAGAAGTAGAAAAACCACAAGAAGAGTCAGAGGAATCAGAAGCATCAGAGCCAAGTGAGTAGAGAGGTATTTTCCTAAGAGATCTAAGAACTATGAAAGTAATGTTTCTTCAGCATGTCGTACATGTCGGAAAAAAGTGAGAAATAAAAGAAGTAAAGGATGCCTATGCGCGCAATTTTTTGATTCCTAAAAAGATGGCCAGACAGGTCACTCCAGCCCTAGAAAAACAACTCGAAGCGACAAAAAAACAAGCAGAATCCAATAGAAGAGAGATACTCAGTGACGCAGGGAAAATAGTACAAAAAATAGATGGTCAAAAACTTTCCTTTACTCTCTGAGGATCTCCATCTGGAAAAGTATATGGAAGTATCGGAGAAAAAGATATCATATCAGAAATAAAAAAACATTTCCAAGTACAACTCTCAAAAAAACATATAGATTTTCCTAGTGGTCATATAAAACAATTTGGAGAACATTTTGTATATGTAAACTTTGGACAAAACAAGATTGCAAAACTCCTTATATCCCTGACTCTCAGAACATGACCTACATCGGGATAGATCTGTGAGATAAGAGGGTTGGTGTTGCTGTAGGAACTCAGGGGGTATGTATTCCAAAGAGTATTGTCCCGAGAGTTGAGATCGTTTCATACCTGAGAAAACTGATCTTAGAGTACGGTGATATCACCCATATCGTGATAGGAATCCCTCATGATCTCTATGGGAAAGATACCCATCAACTGGAAAAAACACAAAAGTTCAAGCAGAAACTTGTTTTACTTTTTCCTGATATAGAGATAGACGAGTATGATGAGAGGTTTACAACGATAGAAGCCAGGAGAGATAACACCCTAGAGCATGTAGATGACATCTCGGCGAGTCTCATACTGCAGGGATACTTACAAGCAAAATAATATTATATTTTAAACGGAGGATTATGGTACTTGATTATGTATTGTTGGTGGTTTGATTTTTGGTACTCATAAAATGAGCCGATATAATGGTTTCGTGAGCTTCGAGTATCGCAAAGAGACTCGGGATATCTTCACTGGTGATTGGTCTGACGATTGTAGCTTTTGGGACTTCGGCTCCAGAGTTGTTTGTAAATATTCTCTCGGGACTTAGAGGTCAGACGGAACTAGCACTATGAAACGTTATCGGGTCAAATATAGCAAATGTCCTCTTGATACTCTGAGTTGCAGCTTTGGTATATCCTCTTCAAGCAAAAGACTCTACTATCTATAAAGAGATTCCTTTTTCTTTGGTTGCTTCTTTTGCTTTATTCTTTTTGGCTTTTGATACACTCTTTTCTGGAGCGAGTGAGAACCTCATTACCAGAGGAGAGAGTTTTGTGTTATTGTTATTTTTTGTTATATTTTTTGCTTATACCTTTGGTATCTCCAAAACTACAAAACCAGAATCAACTGATGACTCAAATACAAAGATTCAATCAATGAATATGAGTGTTATATATATTGTTGGGGGATTAGTATGACTTGGACTCTGAGCACATTTACTCGTAGGATCAGCCAAATCTATAGCCCTCAGTTTTTGAGTATCAGAGTCAGTTGTTGGTCTGACTATTATAGCTTTTGGTACCAGTCTTCCAGAGCTCGCGACCTCTATCATCGCGTCACTCAAGAGAGATGCTGATATAGCGATAGGAAACGTAGTTGGGAGCAATATATTTAATATACTTTTGGTGCTTTGAGCTACAGGAAGTGTAACAAATATAGTAGTTCCTCAACTTTTACTGACAGATATACTTATAGAACTCTGAGCGATAATACTCTTGATTATAACGATGTTTTTTATAGGAGGAAAGTGAGTACTGACACGATTTGAGGGAGGGGTATTTCTCCTACTATATTTTATATATATTGGCTATATATTTCAAACACAAGTACTCTAATACAATAAAAATCGTCCCAAAATGTCTATACTAGAGAATATATTATACAATATTTTTTAGTATTTTTTTGACATAAATAAATTATTGTGTTTTAATTGTATAGTAATCATTTTATTACTATTATACATTATGAAACACATACAAAAAATTATAGCTGTTGCTTTTGTGCTTTTTTTCTCTATTTGACAGAGTTTTGCTGAAAATATGACTATCGATACTATCGATGTTTTGGATACCCATACAGTGAGTTTTTGACTCTCAGATATAGACAGTTTCCCAGAAACAGATATAGAAGGAGAGATAAAAATACTCAGAGACACTACTATAGAAACGGCTCAGAGAGATATAGATAACCTAAACACCATACGTGTGGACCTCCCACAATCACTCAAACAAGATACAGAGTACAGTCTACTAGGACTCTTTGGAGCAGAGGGGAGTATTGATTTTACTACTGGAAGGGAACTCTCAGATGTAGAGATCGAAAATGATGGTTTTATCCTAGAAGAACAGGGAATAGAGCTGATTCGTATCGTCGATGAAAATACTCTTGAAATCGTATATATACTCGAAGTGATTGAGGTTGAATTTGAGTACAAACTCCTTACAGAACTCAAGATAGAGAGTATCTCTAGAAAAAATGCAACCAATAGTCGTGTAAATATTGAACTCAGAGATGAGATAGAACTAGAAAGTGACTTTATATTTATAGTAGTTTCTCTTCTTGATAGTGATGGAAATGAAGTAGCTTTTGAAAATAGTATATATGATTTTACTTCTCCAGCACAGTTAGAGGTAAGTATCTGAATAGACGGTACTTCTGAAGACGCAGATGATGAGTTTATGAAACAGCTTGCTCTCGAAGAAAAGATCGCAGCAAAAAATGAAGCAAGACAAGAGCAAGAACAACAACTCGAGCAACAAGAAATACCAGAGATATTACTAGAAAATAAGGAAATAGTTGACGAGTCAGAAGAATATGATCTCTCTGCTGCACCTACTCCATATAACCTCGAAAAAGTAGCTACTACTGCGCAGGTGATGCCAAATACTGGAGCTGAGACTTGGATTTTGATTTTTTCGACATTATTTATAAATAGTTTTCTCTATTTTTCTAGGAGAAAAAAACTCGCATAAGACTCAAAAATTGACTCAAAAGTAAAGAAATGGTGTAATTATATACAGATATTTCTTTACTTTTTTTTATGGAAAATGTTATACGCGAAGACCATCTCCTGAGAGATATGTTACTCCAGGTAATGATAGATCATAACGGGAGTGATATGTATATCACAACCGGGACTTTCCCAGCTATCAAGATAGGAGGGGAGATCGCGAGTATCAACGAGGATATACAACCACTTGTTTGGAAAGACACTTTTGAGTTTGCAGAGTCTCTTATGAATGAGAGAGAGCATGAAAAGCTCAAAAAAGAGAAAAACTTAGATTTTTCTTTTTCTTTCAATGGCAGGAGATTTAGAGGAAATATTTCTTTTCAAATGGGGAACTATATGACAGTTCTCAGGCTCCTGACATCAGAAATCCCAAATATAGAAAAACTCTGACTTCCAGATATCTATAAAAATGTTACAAAGCTCTGACAGTGACTCATACTCGTTACTGGACCTACTGGATCATGAAAAACTACTACTCTTGCATCGATGGTAGACTACATAAACGAAAACTATAGAAGACACATAATCACGATAGAAGACCCTGTTGAGTATCTCCATCCACATAAGAAATCTATAGTAGATCAAAAAGAAGTAGGGAAAGATATCCCTGATTATACTACAGCTCTTATAGGGGCTATGAGACAAAACCCCCAGGTAATTTTGTTTTGAGAGATGAGAAACAGAGAAGAGATAGAGATGGCTCTCACTCTGGCTGAGACATGACATCTCGTATTTTCAACACTACATACTCGTAGTGCTGGACAAACGATATCTCGTATTATCGATACGTTTCAAGAATCAGAAAGAGAACAAGTCCGTCTACAACTAGCTGACGCGATGGTAGCGATATTTTCTCAGAGACTTCTCGTGATGCAGGATGGATCAGGGGTACGTATGGCAAAAGAAATCCTCGTAAACAACTCAGCTGTTGGGAACCTCATACGTGAGAATGATCTCGCTCAAATCCAAACAGTAATGCAAATGGGAAAAAGAGATGGTATGCAGTTACTCGAAGAAGATGTCATATCTCTAATACAGATGTGATCGATATCAAAAGAAGAATGACTCAAATACGCAAATAACCCAAAACTAGTTCAGGACGCAACAGACTAAGATTTCCCGAAACTAAAATAAAAAGCTCTCAGATATCTGAGAGCTTTTTATAGCTAGAATAATTTCTATCAAAGAGAAATTAGTAAGGAAAGTTTGTAATATCATCGTTTACTACAGCAACACCTCCATCAGTACCTACTAGACCAGTAGATTCAGCAGCTGAGAGAGCTATAGATGCACCAGGAGTACCATCAACAGTTACAGTAAGACCATCTGGAGAGATAGCAGTAACTACACCGTTATCAGTAGTATCACCAACTTTGAAGAAGTTAATATCAGTTACATTTGTAAGAACAACAGAGTTTGTTCCTGCAGTAGCAGTAGCAGAAGTCGTACCTCTAGGAGAGTAATTTCCTTTTACAGAAGCTCTACTCGTAGATCCTTCTTCGAGTTTTGCAGCGAGTTCATACACACCACCAGCTCTTGTAGAAACCCCGATTCTATAGAGTTCATCTGTTTGAGATGGATCTTCGAATTGTTCAGCTTTTACATTGAGAGCTGTAGGGTTAATATTACCAGCTTGGTAGTCAGTAGCAGTACCAGCAGTACCAGCAACACTTACACCAGTTACAGCGTTTGCACTGTCTGCAACGTATGCGAGGAGTGATTTACCACTCAGTTGATCGTTATCTATAGCAGTAGCGAGTTTAGATATCCCATCAAGTCTTTTTGCATTTCTAGCGTCTGCAGTATAAGAACCAAGAGATATAAAAGCTATTGTACCAAGGATAGCGAGTATAGTGATTACCACTATGAGTTCTACGAGTGTAAAACCAGTTTTTGTATTTCTCATGAAAGAAGAAAGTTACAAAAATAAAGTAAATAAGTTTCGTACTTATGGTCTCTTAAAAAGATAAGAAACAAAATTAGTGTATGAGTTTTGGATCTATAAATCAAGAGAGTTATATTTTTTTTATAGACTTTAGAAGGTTTTGATTTATAAAATTTTCTTTTATTTACAAGAATAAAACTTACTTTTCTACATATTTTTAACAAAAAAAGAGAAGTGTACAGATACACTTCTCTTTTTTGCGCTCGATATGTTTTTTAGAGTTTTTTTGCGACTTTCCCGAGTGAAAAGAACGGGAGCATGATAGCAACTACTATACTACCAACCAGAAATCATACGATAACAATTATAATTGGCTCCATCATAGATGAGAGGTTTCCGATATATCTCTTGAGTTCGGCATCATAGTTGTACCCGATTTTTTTGAGTGACCCTGAGAGGCTTCATGTTTCTTCCCCAGTACTTACTACGTATGCAAATTCTTCGGAAAAGAGTTTGTTGATATATACGTTTGTTTCGTAGTCGAGATTGAGTCAGAGGGATTTTGATATCGTGAGTCCTGCCTCTACTTCGTTTTTTATACGAATGAGTTCTTTTTTATACATGAGGTTTGGCACTACTTTACTCGATGTTTTGAGTGCTTCGAGTAGGAGAACTCAGGCATCTATCAGGATGGTAAAGGATTTTATAAAATAGATGATATTTGACTGTTTTACGATGTATCCAAATACAGGAAGACGGATAAATATGTTTGCAAATATCACTTTCCCTGTATAGGTTTTTCCTACCATTTTTAGGAAAACAATAGTAGCTATAGATACGATGATGAGTATACCCCAATCGTTGAGAAAGAAGTTTGATATGTTTACAACTATTTGCGTCATAGCAGGAAGAGCACTTCCTGTTTTTTCAAATGATGCTGTGATTTTTGGGACGATAAATATCATCATAAATATCACCATAGATATCGTAAGTCCAAGAAGTATCATCGGGTATATCATAGCTCCTTTTACCTTTCATTTCAGCTCTATACTATCAAGAAGACTCGTATCGAGCTCTGCAAGTATCTTTCCGAGTTGTCCTGTTTTTTCCCCAACTTCTATGAGAGCTGTTGTGAGTGGGTCAAATATCTTTGGATGCATGAGCATCGTTTCATGGATACTGACACCATGATCTATATTTTCTTTCATCTCTATGATGATCTTTTTCAGGAGAGGGTTCTTGGTTTGTTTTACGAGTATTCCCAGAGCTCATTTTACATCAATACCCGAGTTTACAAATATAGAGAACTTATTTATAAACTGCCAGAGATCTTTACGAGCAACGCTTGCAAAGAGGATGATGTCTTTTGCTCAGGTTTTTCTCCCGAGTTGTGCTTTGAGTTGTTGTTTTTGTGATTTTTTGAGCAACTCAATAAACTTGGAATTATCGAAATTTCCATATTTGTCGTAAAATCTTGTTTCAAAAAGTGCCATAATTATATATTTCAGTCTTTAGCAATTATATCATTTATCTCGTGTATCACTGTCCTGTAATCGTTTTTCTTATAGAGTTCCATGAGGACATTGTATTTGTTTTGCATTTTTGTGTTTTTTTGACTTACCCTGTAAGCATTCTCTTTTGCTATGGCTTTTTTCAGATAAAAATTTATCTTTTTATGGATATATCACTCTTTTATATATCTTGTTGCCTCTTGTTTGAGTTTTATTATTTCCCCAGTGAGATAGTATCATTCGAGTATTTTTATGATATTATCTGTTTCTTTTTCTTTACGAATTTTTTCGAGTTCTTCTTCGAGATCTTTTTTATTTTTTCATGCGAGTCTTTTTGCTTGGGTACGATTGAGTCATTCTTTTGCCGTTATCTCTTTGAGTTCTACTGATTCGTGGGTCACTACGTCTTTTGATTGATTTCTCTTCAGGAGAACAATAGTAGTATCATCTAGGAAACTCGTACCTGATTTAAAGAATTTTAGGTCTTCTATCAGAGAAGTGTAGATGTCCTGGGGATTTGTATGACTCTTTGATATTGATCTAAATGTCTTTTCGAGTCTATCAAGTCCATAGAACTCTCCTGCTTCGTTTTTTGCTTCTACAACCCCGTCACTAAAAGTAAGTATGATATCGTCGTCTGCGAGTTCTATATGTTTTACTTGTATATCTTCGAGTTTTTTTATGACACGTATACCACCAGCGAGCCCTCCAGGGATGACTTTTTCTACTTTCTTTGTTTTGGCTCTATATACAAACATCGGTTCATGACCGAAACCAACAAAGTTTACTATATCATTATATTCTTTATTTATCTCAAAAAATACTCCTGTTGCAAAATTCCTACTTTGTAGGTTTTCTTTGAGGTTGTTGTTTGTTTTCAGAGCGATATTCTGCAGATCGTATTTGGCAGAGTGTTCTTGAAAGTTTTTACTCAATATAGAGACGATAAGACCAGCTCTTACTCCATGACCAGTAGCGTCTCCGATAAAGAAGTTGTATTTTTCTTTTGAGTCTATAAAACCAAAAGTATCACCAGAAATCTTGTCATGTCAGAGTATCTTTCCATATATATCAAAACCCACCATATCTGGTTGATAGAGTTCTCTAACGAGTCCTTTGTGTATATTTTCGAGTTTTTTTTCTGCTATTTCTTTTTTTGCGTTAGATTCTTCTTCTATGAGAATACTTACTTCGTCCAAGAGTTTCTTACTCTCGAGACGTGCTTTGAGACTCTTGTAGAAATTGAGTTTCTTTCTGATTCCTGCGAAAGGAAAGAGTGATTTTCCTTGTTTTTCCTCTTCTTGTTTTTTTTCTTCTTGTTGTTGCTGTTGGTTTTTTATAGTTTTCCCTATGAGTTTCAGAGCTTCTATCTCTGCTGTGTCTTTTTGCTTTTTTTTGTCTTTTGCTTTTTTTGCTTCTATACTTTTGAGGATCTTTTTCTTTTCTTTATCATAAAACGTGACTACAGCAGACTTGTCTCTATTGTCTTCTAGGAAGTGAGTGAGGAGGTTCAGAGCATCGTTGTTTTTTCCTGTGGCTGCGAGTTTATGGATCTCTTTTTTTATTTTATTAAAACGTATACGAAATCTCTCTTTTTCGATTTCTCTTTCGTATTTGAGTTTTTCCATTTCAAATTTTCCCTCCATTGTTCTTATGAGGCCTTTGTTTTTTTCGTATTTTTTTCTTTGTTTTTGTGACTCAGAGTAGTTATCTTTGAGTTTTACTTCGAGATCAGCAAAAGCTGTATCTTCTATGTTTCTGATTTCTGCTATAGCTTTTTCAGCTTTATCCCATTCTTTGAGATAGATAAAGACCTTGATAGCTTTGAGGGCATCGTCAAAAGTTTTTATTTTTCAAAAATCGATTTTTTTCTTTTTAAATCCAAACATAGGGAGTTATATAAGTTTTAATGCTTCTTCTACTGTTGTTTCTCAAAGAGCTGCTTTGAGAAGAGCGTCTTGTATGATGGTTATCATTCCATGTTTTACGGCTTCTTTTTTCATCGCACTGGCACTGGCTTCTTCGAGCATCATCTTTTCGAGAAACTCTCATACGATAAGTACTTCGTGAAAACCGAGTCTTCATTTGTAACCAGAGTTATTACATTTTTCACATCATTGTCCTTTTTGAAATGGGAGTTTATCTATCTCTTCTTCATCCATGATGTTCCCAAGAAATTTTTTGATTTTTACTCTGATCTCTGGTTCTACTTCATGAGGAGCTTTACAATGAGCACAGATCCTCTTACCGAGTCTCTGAGATATAACCATTTTCATAGCACTCGCGAGAAGAAACGGTTCTACTCCCATGTTTATGAGTCTCTGTATGGTTCCTGCTGCTGAGTTGGTATGTATTGTCGAGAGTACCAAGTGACCAGTAAGTGCTGCTTCTACAGCAAGAGTAGCTGTTTCTTTATCACGGATCTCCCCAACCATGATGATATCAGGATCCTGACGCACGAGACTACGAAGCCCAGATGCAAAGGTATAGTTGATATCTGGGTGTACTTGGGATTGATTTACGTATTCTATATTGTACTCTATCGGATCTTCGAGAGTTGATATATTATACTCGAGAGGATTAAAGTTCTTGAGTATCCCAAAAAGAGTGGTTGATTTACCAGAACCAGTAGGTCAGGCTACGAGTATTATACCATAGGTACTTTTGAGAGCTTCACGTACTTTTTCGAGATTTACATCTATGAGTCCAAGGGCTTCTATATTTGTGAGGTTGTCGTCTTGTTTGAGGATACGCATTACTACTTTTTCTCCGAAACTTGTTGGGAGTGTAGAGAGACGTATATCTATATTTTGATCGAGCTGTTCGTGGTGGTAGACTATCTTACCATCTTGTGGTTTTTTGTTTTCATCTATTTTGACACGAGAGAGTACTTTGAGTCTTGTTACTATTGCAGAGATGTTTTCTCTGTGTACTTTGTCTATCAGTATGAAATCACCGTCGAGACGAAATCTAATGAGAAGATACTCTTCGTTTGGTTCGATATGTATATCCGATGCTCATTTATTTATCGCTTTGAGGAAAACATCTGCTATGTAGCTCACTACATCTCAGATATCTTTTTTTGTTTTCATCTCTACGACACTTTTGGGGTCTAACATTGGGACTTATTTATTTCTAAAACGTATATATGTATAAGTGTATCATGTATGTCCCGAGAAATAAATAAATCAGTGTTGCAAACAATTAAAGATATTATCTAATTAATAAACAATAAAATATCTTTTCATCATATACTCTATTTAATACAAAATTAATATAGTTCTATATATTCAAAAAACTACCTATTGAAGGTAGTTTTTTGAATATATAAGAAATTATTTTTTGAGATTCTGTAAGATGTATTCTTTTACTTTTTCTCTTTTCTCATCTTCTCCTATATTTGTTTCTTGAGATATGTTTCCTTGTTCTATGGGGCTTGGAGTAGGTTCTGGATTAGGGAGTTTCTCATTGCTTTGTACTACCTTGGGACTTGGAATAGGAGATCCTCATTTTACGTGTATAGCATATATTTCCTGTAGGCTTGCTTTGTAGATAGAAAAACTATGTTTTTCGGGTATGAGTATCATGAGCCCTCCTATTATAAAAACTGTCAAACCAACCAAAAGCATCAAAAAACCAAGGCGCGTCTCTGGAGCTCAATGTATGTTTTTGATTCTATCGATAAACTTTTTTCCTCTTTTTTCAAAAGAAGACTGATAGTTTCAAAACATTTGTTTTTTGTCTTGGAGTCGTGACTCAGGAGTAGACTCTTCTAGATCGGGAGTTTCGACTTCCTCTGAGGGAGTAGTTGTTTTTGGAGTTTCTGTCTTTTCTTTTTGTTCTTCAGTTTTTGGAGTTTCTGTCTTTTGTTTGTCTGCTTTTATACTCCCGAGTTGTATTTTTGGACGTTTTACAAGAGATTCTTTTTCTGAAGATTTCTCTGGTTGTTCTGGTTCTTGGACTCAGATTTTTGGGGTAGGGATATCCTGTTTTGGAGTTTCTTCTACAGCAGAGGGAGTTATCTCAGTGACTTCCTTTGTTTCTTCTACTTTTGTCTCTATAGTAGGAGTTTTGAGTTTTATTTTAAATTCTGACATAGAGTTTCCTAAACGGTCATATATAAGCTATCTGCTTAAATGATATCCTATATAGAAAAATAAGTCAAAATATTAGGAGGTGTATTTGAAAAATGATTGCCAGAGAAGAAACTACAAGAAATCACAATCAGTATTTACCAGAGCACCACTAGAGTTGAGTATTTGATACTGGATAGCTCCGATACCGTTTGATATGGATTTTCCAGCTTGAAATATCTCTGTACAGTTTCTGTAGTCGGAGTTTTGCCAGTACTGTATAGTAGGGTCATCTATAGCATCTTCAAAAGTTGTAGCTCCTACTATAGGATCAAAGGGTTCGTCAAAACTATAGGGGAGATTGAGTCCTCCATTGTCAAATATAAAAGCAAGTCTATTTGTAGCACCTGCTCAAATTCCTCAGTTTATTTCTGTATCACTCCCATTGTCTATAGCTAGAGAGATACTTGGGAGAAAATTACGAGATACACTTCTGTAGTCTCAGACAAGAACAGCAAGGGGATTTCCAGCATTTTCTAGCGAGAGAGACACCTCGAACTCTTGTCTGTTGTTGAGTATACTATAGATATATGGCTCTTCTATGAGTGGATCAACTGGGATATAGGAGGCTGTTGTCAGAGGGACTTGTTCGGTGAGTCTTCACTGCAGTGCCACGATCACTCAGCTGTTAGTGATGTTGTATCTGTCAGCTGGGAGTGGGTAGGCTCATCTTCTCTGCTTGTAGAGTTTGAGTTGGGATTCTAGGTTGGCTATATCAGTTTTTCTTAGAGAGTCTCTCGTGTCTTCGAGGTTTTGAGAGTATGAGTAAAACCCCACAGAAATCAGTATAATTAGGATAGATGATGCGACGATGAGCTCTACGAGAGTGAATCATAGGGATGTTTTTGTTTTCATGTGAGAGATTGTAGTTTGTAATATATTTTAACTATTCGTAAAGTTGTATTTTGCAAATAAAATACCAAAAACTCTTTCCTTTTATATATTAAGTAGCATAGGTATGTGGCATATTTGTGACAACACTTTTTCTTGAAAAATATACTACGATGAAATCGCAAAAAAACAAAACTAAAATAACAAAAAGGATTTGAACAAAACTCAAGATACTTTCTGCTGTATTTGGAATAGGAGTGTTTTGATATGTTTTTTGAGATGATGTTGTATCGCAGATATTGCCAGTAGACAGAGCTGATGATCCCTGATCAAACGGCTCTATCGTAGAGACTCTGGCTGGGGCTGCTTCATATGTAAACAGGGGAAATAACTCAACGGTTATCGGGAACTATTTTACGGGGTTGTATTATGATTCTGTGTATGGTTTTTTTGATCTCGATTGGTCGAGTACTCCAGAGGAAAACGTCCATGTAGTAAGCTCCACAGGGATATGTCCAGCAGGATATGGTTACAAGATGTGAGGATATGCCTATAGTGAGGACTTTTGACTCATTGATTTTGATTATAACTCTTCTACTTTTGTGTATTATTGTGAGTGAGATTTTACTTTCAAGTGATATGCCTATAGCGATACACTAGGATTACAGAGCTTTGAGGGAATAGGTTTTACTATTATCCCAAGTATTACTCTGACAGGGAACACTACAGGAACAGGAGTATTTGTAAATGATGTTACAACTATAGATGATATAGTAACATTTACAGGGTCGTCCTCGAACTATGATTATAACAAAATATGAGGAGATATAGTTGAACTTGAGGCAACAGAAGAATCGATATTTTATATTATTAAATAGTATTTGGAGCTATGATGTCTGGTACTTTTAAAAAGATATACTGAGTAATTCTTATATGTTTACTGTTTTGTGCTGGTACGTTGCAGGCAAACGCTGTCAATTGTGAACCTCCTTTTAATGGAAACTGGGTTGTACCATGAAACTGTACTTACAATAGGAATTTAAAAGTATTTGGAGATATAATAGTGGGGAGTCGTACTATCACAGTTCCAAATGGAGTGACTCTCGGAATAAACCTCTGAACCAATAAAGCAACGTTTACCACTGGGAAGATACTGTTTTCTGGAACAGCAAAGATGGATAATAGTGTGAGTACGAGAAATTTTATCAATGTAACTTATGGTGTTACTGCAGGTGGTACGAGATGCCCAAGTGGCTACGGTATACTCAACACTGCCGGAACAACTTTTCAATGAGGAGCTATTACTGTTGTGCCCTCTAGTGGAGTTATTCGCTGTGGGAGACTCTAAAAAAATAAAAAATAATATATATGACAATGATAAAAAATAAAAACACAAAGAATTCCTCTGAAACAATTTGAGTTTTGTTCTAGATATCCCATACTATACTCTTAAACCTTACCTATATATTATGTACACTCCTATGCCAAGAAAAATTTCCTACATTGTACTCCTTGTTCTTGTTTTGAGTTTATTTCCTAGTCAGGTACTAGCAGATATAGACGACAATAGTTGAGACTACAACGCAGTAATAGATAGAGTTACAGACCTCCAGACCAATGATCCATCTCTTCCAAGTGTGGCAGAACCCAAGTGAAGAGTATGATTTATTCTCTCGAGGATATTTAACGCAAGCTGACAGATATCAAACGCAGTCCTCAAACCATTTGCAGTGACTTCACGTGGGAGTAGTAACGACAAACTTCTCAGATGGTCAGGGGGTAATAGTGGTAACTTTGTAGACTCTATCATCTATGATACAGGAACAAATATAGGTATCTGAGCAACACCGAGCACAACTACTCTTGCACTAGATGTATCTGGAAATGTCGGAGCCAATGAGTACTGTGATCAAGAATGAAATAATTGTTTTTCTCCTTCTGCTGTTTCTACTTCATGATGATGAACTATCTGAGGAACAGGAACTCCAGATACTATAGCTCGTTTTACGGGACCAAATAGTCTCTGAGATTCACTTCTCCAGGACAATGGGGCGCAACTCACAACTAACAATATCTTCAATGCAAATGCAGGAGTAAGAGTAGATGGAAGGGCTGCTATTTCTGGTAGTAATACAGCTCATACAGTACAATATACAGATGATACTCGTTATGGTTTTTTCGAAGTAAGAAACAACTCTAATCAAAGAGGAGCCTTTTTTGGATGGGGGAATGGAGGTAGTACAGTAGATCTAAATCTTGAAACTGCCAATACTCTCAATATCCTGGGAGGAACAGTAGCTCTTGGTACAGAGGGAACAGCAGCAAATCACTTGGTGACCAAATGATATGTTGATAGTGTCGTTTCCTCATGAGGGAGTCCATGGATAGAGAGTGGAGGGAACGTACATAGAGCCAGTGGAAACGTAGGTATAGGGACAAGTGCTCCAGCAACAAAACTGGATGTTAATGGACCTATTGCGTTTCAATGAAAAACAGTAATATCGTGAAATGCAAATGATGTATATCTTAATACAAGAGTAATTCAAAACACCTCTACTACACTTACAGATGGATTATATATAAATTTTAATAGTACTAATTCAGCTAATAATTCAATAAAGTTTTATACTGCTGGGGTACAAGAGAGGATGAGGATTAATAATAATGG
>CALDZK010000006.1 GCA_937944145.1 uncultured Candidatus Altimarinota bacterium | reverse complement strand
TCATCTGCGCGATCGGAAACTCCTTTGCGAGTCACTCGAGCACATCAGCACTCACGCTATACCCTGTTTTAGTTTTCTTTCATTTTGGGAGTCACATTTTTTCAAAAAGTATTTCTCCTACTTGTTTAGGAGAACTGATATTAAACTCTTCTCCTGCTATAGTATGAATTTCTTTTTGAAGTTCTTTCGTATGATTTTGCAGTAGTATACCGATTCACTTGAGTTTATCTCTGTCTATTTTTACTCCAGCCAGTTCCATATCTGTGAGAACTTCCATCAGTGGGATCTCTATATCTTCAAAGATTTTGTTAGGGAAATATCATTTTTGTTTCTGATATAGTCTATGAGTCATATATACATCCTCTCCTGAGTATACACTCGCAGGGCGAATATCTACCTCCTGAAAACTCAGTTTCTTCTTATCGGTGATTTCACTGTATGAGATCATTTCATAATCAAAATATCTATCAGCAAGTGCATCAAGTCAGAGACCTCTCTGACCTGGGTTTTGTATGTATTCTCGAAGGAGCGTGTCATAAAACTGAGCCATAGGGAAAAGAAATTATCTCAAATATGTGTATTATTATATGTCTTTTGTGTACAAAGAAAAGATGAAAGTTTGTATTTTTTTATTATTTCTTATAATTATAGTCTATACTATAAATACATACATACGCAATATATGAAAAACTTTGGGAAGAAAGATAGTAAACTTACTACAAATATAGATACAACAGTACAAAAAAAACTTTTAGAAAGACCTCCTCTCGTTCATGGTCTTATCCTGAAAGCTACAGATACTATGAAAAGTTTTGTATCTGATCTAATATCAGAAGTAGAACTCAGAGAAATAGAAAAGAAGCTACAACATGTTATAAACCACTTGGACGACTTTGTTGCAAGATATCCTGAATATATTGACATAATACATAAGGTTTCCTTTTATTCAGATACTTCTTATATACTAGATAAACAGAATGGAGTATACACAATAAGAGAAGAAGAGATAAGTTCTGAGTTCATACAAGATGTAATTTCTTTTTAGAAAGTTAGGCTTAAAAAAAGAGACTGATATATCAGTCTCTTTTTTTAGTATCTGTAGTTTTACAGTACTGAATCATTTATCTTTGCATATGAGTATACTTCACTTGCATCAAAGAATCTCGCTACTTCAGCAGCAGCTGATTCTTCTGAGTCAGATGCGTGGATAACATTGTATCTGATAGTCAGAGCAAGATCTCCTCTGATAGTTCCTACAGCAGCTTCCAGTGGGTTTGTAGCTCCACACATGTTTCTCATAGTTTCTATACTATCATCTCCCTCTACGATCATCGCAACGATAGGACACATAGTCATATACGCAACTATCTCAGGAAAAAACGGTTTATCAGCAAGATGACCATAGTGATTTTTGATAACATCATCTGTCATCTCCATCATTTTCATCGCAACTACTTTGAGTCCTTTTTTCTCCATTCTCGCTATTACCTCACCGATGTATCCTTTTTGAACACAGTCTGGTTTGAGAAGTATAAGTGTTTTTTGCATAAGAATTGTTTTACAAAATTAAATCTGGGAAAATTATATATAAAAAAAGAGAAAAACAAGTTTTGTTTTTCTCTTTTTTTAGGCAGCTTGAGTACATGAGGTTCTCTATCAAATAGCCGTATATCAAAATCATTTCTTTCGGGATATAGTCTTTGCTATTTCCATAGCTTTTGGATAGTCTTTGTGCTCTATACCGACACAACCCCAAGTTTTATTTCTATTTGGCCCCACTCAGTGAAAGTATCTTCCTCCGTATTCTCCAGCAAGACTCGATTGAAGAGAAAATCATGTCACAGTAACTCTACGTCTCTGCCATCATTTACTCGTACGTTTGTCTCACTCGTATGCTTTGAGTTTTGCGTTATACGTGAGATCTCTCCATGTTCCATTATCAGCTGGGAGTAGATTATCTATGCGGGGTTCTCATTTTCTGATCAGCTTACTCGGAAAATCCTCTCCAAATTTCACATAATTGAAACGATGCACCATTCACACTGGTGTTTTTTTGTCTCTTGGGACATACTTTCCACTAGTCACACCGTTTTGTCAGAGTATCACAGAAAGAGTTGTTTTTTTCTTTCCATCCACGTACAACATCTTGTTGGTTTTAGGATCAACTAGACAAAGTGGTTTTTTCCCAGCAAGAACTTCTTTTTGTTCTGGTGATTTCAGTTTTGCGTAACATTCTTTAAACACTTCTCTCCATCTTCACTTCAGAGTTTCTACACCTCCCTCTAATGAGAACTTAGCAGCCACCGTCTCAGCACGAGATTTTCTTTTCTTTGTTTTACTCACTATAGAGACATCTGATTCTCCGTTATTGTCCTGTGACTTCCTGAGGTATTTCAGTGTTTGATTTCCTATAATACCATCATTAGCAAGTTTCTTTTGTGATTTCTGGAACGCTATCACAGCCTGATGTGTATCTGGACCATAGTCTCCGTCTATAGCTCCTTTTAAGTATCAGAGCTCTTTGAGAATAGTTTGAGCTTCTACCACTCATCTCTTTTTTACGATATTTAGACTCCTAGCTTTTGCGTGGTCCCTCGACACAGTAGTAAGTTGTTCTTTTGTGTCTTGTTTTATTTTTTTACGAAACGTATTTTTTTGTTCTTTCAACTCTTGTTTTTCAACTCTGTTTTTCTCTCCTATTTCATTCCGTCTTTGTTTGTTTTTTTCAGAAAGCTTTTTAAAAAAACTAAGTAATCCCTTAGGTTTCCCTGATTGTTCTTGTTGCTTACTTTCTATTCACATAAAAATATACTATAAAAATAATATTTATTACTCCTATAGTGTATCATATCTTGTCTTTTCTTGTCAAAAGATTACTAATCCATAACAAAATCTTCTTTTTGACTTACAGTGTGGTTGAATTCTACTCCTTCTAGATTCTTCTTGATATGTTTCTGTAATTCCATGGTTATCTCAGTTTCGAGCTCTGGATGAGCTTTCACGATCCCTCTTTTTTGCTTATAGTTAATCTTGTCTATTCTGGTATCTGTCCTCAAAAGTGTGTCTGAGAAAGCATTACTAGCACACTCCTGACTACAAAAACCAAAGTGTTTTTTATACTGGTCAGGATCTGCTATGATTCGGGCATTGCACGGGCTATAACGACAGTTTTCACAGTTATCTGTTCTTTTAGCAGAATAAATACACTCTCCTATAGTAATATGCGTATTTTCATCTCCTACTGTTTGACTGACCCTGTCATCAAACACATAGAGATTTCCTTCCCAATTTCCGTCATTATAAGTATTGATATATTTTACTACTCCTCCATCAAGTTGATAGGTATTTTTGAGTCCTGCCTTTTGCATCATAACCGTAGACTTTTCACATCTGATACCACCAGTACAATAAGAAATTACTTTTTTATCTCCAAACTGTTTTTTATAGTTTTCTATTTCTTTTTCGAGATCACGAAAACTGAGAGTATTAGCTCTGACAGCATTTTTGAAATGCCCGAGTTTATACTCATGATTATTTCTCATATCAAGAATTATATAATCATCAGGATTTCCATTGTCGAGCAAGTCTTTAAATTCTTCTATTCCCATTCTATTTCCTGCTTCTTGTATCTCTTTGCTTGAGTATTTTTTCCCAAGAACAACTATCTCATCACGGACTTTTACCTGCATACGTGGAAACTGATGTCCATCAACTATTGATGATTTCTCATCTATATCCTGTATGTCTTTCCAGAGAGGATGACTCCTGAGATACAGTTTATATGCTTGTATCTGACCTTTATTTCCCGTGACAGTACTCGATATACCCTCGCTACCGATATAAATACGTCACTTCATGCCTATATCGCTCGTGAATTTTAGATGCTCTAGACACGTAGCCTCTGGATCAGGTATGTCTACAAAGTGATAAAATGTGAGAAGTCTATACTCTTGCTGGTACTTCATGATATGGATTTTATATAGTAACTTGCCTGGTTATCTGTAGTATCTTCGTTGTAGGAAGATTTGAGATGTGGGTATTATAGGGAAAGATTTTATTTTTCAATAGTAAAATCATTTCTGTTTTTAGTTACAGGAAATATTTGAGTATTAAAAAAGCCTAAATACAATGTATGTATATACATACCAAAAAATATAAAATATGCCAAATATTATTATCAATAATTATTGTAATCAGAAATGTAGCTACTGTTTTGCTGAAGATAGTATGACTATAGAAAAAAATCCTACTAATACCCAGAGCTTAGCAGTATTTTTACAGATATTGAAATTTTTAAAGACATATAATTACAAAGATGTTAGATTGCTAGGTGGTGAACCATTATTACATAAAGATATACGAAATATATTTTTATTATCTCAAAAATGATGATTTGATGTGTTATTATTCTCAAACCTAAATTTACCCCAAAAGCATCTCAAAACTGTCTTTGAATGACTACCCATCTCTATGAGAATAAACTGTAATTTAAACAACAGAGACTTTTATACACAGGAAGAATACGACAGATTATTACAAAACATGAAATACCTCCATGATTTATGACATCAGATAATTATAGGCCATAATGTCTATGATATATCCAAACCATATATAGATATACTCAAAACAGCAAAGAGTGTAGGAAGTAAAATCATTAACCTCAAAGTTACTAATACAATAGCTGGAAAAGAACTTATAGTTGATACAGGAACTAGGGAGTACGGAAAATATTTGTATTCTATAGTAAGAGATGGGAAAAATGATTTTCAGTTTGAGTTCTCTTGTGGTCTTGATAAAAGTATCTTTAAGGAATCTGAGTTACAATTATTCCAAGACCTATGAATTCCTATGAGGTATTGATGTTCTGGAGCATCAGGGGGATATGACATAGATATAGACTGAAGTATATCCAAGTGCTTCCCTCTGAGAAGTTTTTATCTCAATAAAAACATGTCTATATATACCTTTAACCCTGAAATTACAGACATAAATATCCCCTCAGCTCCTGCTGAAAGTAAGGGAATTTGTAGTGCGCACAGTACTATATAAAATGTATAAGATGTTTAAAGGCAATGCCTCTACACTAAAAATCCTATAAAAATATTGAAATATTACGCATATTTACTATATTTGATATATAGAAATATGTATCAAAAACCTCCTTGTATGAAAGCAAAAAAGAAATCATTCCCTAAAATCAAGAAAAAACTAAGTAGTTTCCTCTCTGATGAAAGCTGAAAAATAACAAAAGAAAATGCAATCGGTGCAAGTGTTTGAGCTATGTTGTTTGCTTGATTTGAACAGGCAGTTGCCGCGCATACAAATACATTTTCTCCTGATATAGTAGATAACAAAACTTTTAATATCTGAGGCTCTGTAGTCTGTCAGCATGTTAGTGGTGTTGTGAACGGACATCTCAGTTCCACCCCTACTGGAAATATTACAGGATGACAAAGCGTAACTCATGCAAGTCATAACAGTAGTTGAACATGATCGGGGAGTGGTTCTGGAACTTGATCTTGAACAGGATCTGGGTGTGGAAGTGGAGGATGCTGATGTGGTTCCGGATCTGGAAGTGGTTCTGGGTACTAGTTTTTATGTCTCTCAATCTAAAAGATTTCTATGAAGAAAATACTCTTACTGTGTGTAATCTGCTTATGTTCTTTGTTTCTTCCAACACATCATACATATGCAAGCTATGAAACGGCTATACAAGAACTAAAGTTGTGAAACAAACAATCTGCAGAACAAAATATGTATTCTTATCTCCTATATAGCAAAGCTCAAGATTGTAGGTGATATGATTTTCTCGCAGATATTTATGTCAAACAAGAACATATTATTGCGTACAAGGATCTGTTTAGGCTATGTAAAGATCTAGAACTTTGAAAAAAACAAGACATCTTAAAAACTATAGAAAAAGTTACAAACGATTATATCAATGAGCTAGATACATACTTTCTTTTCCTCTATAAACTTCTCCTATTTCATGATATAAGTGACGATGAAGTGTTTGGATTCCTAGAATCACTGCTAGAGAAAGAAGATCTTCCCATCAGATATACAGATGACAATCAAGTCTTGTTTAGTTATGAAGCTGAGGTTATATTCTTAATTCTAGAATACTTAAATACTAACAATACTAGTAAAGAAAAAAAGTTAGAGTATATTAACAAATTGTGAGAGAATAATTACAAATCAATACCAAGATACTGACCGTATGGAAGAATATTTTTCCTACTTGTCGATGATCCAGATTTAGAAAGCTACAAAAGCGTCATAATAAAAAACTATAGTATAGAGTACTACAACTTCTTAGTATCTTTTTCTAAAGTAAGATCCCATGTAAATCAGAGTATCTCTCTAAACAATAACCAGCTTCGTAGGAATTACAGTATCTTGTCTAAGCATTTTAATAAAGACAATAATGAAATAGGTGATACTAAAAATAATTATGATTTCCATAAAGAGTTCTTCTTCTTGTATTTGCATATACTCCTAAGTACAGATCAATATACAGAATTTTTTAGCAAAATTTCAGAACTATCTACTGCTTTTAGCTTCCAAGAAGAAAGATATAACAAATTTAGTATTGTATTCACAAAACTCCAAAACCTAAAAAGCATAAGAAAATACAAATCTCAAATCATAGACATATACTGATCTGATTACTATGATTTCCTGTCCCATTACAACAAAATACTCACTGTAATAAATAATAATCAAGAATTATCACTAGAACAAGTTAACTCCTATAAAGATGCTGTTCTACCTTATTATGAGGCGCATAAAGCTGAACTCCGAGATGAAAGTATAACAGAAGAAGAACTCTTTCTCAAAAGTATAGATATCATTGACTCATATGAAAATACTCCTAATCCAACAAATACTTGAATACTAGACACTTCTGAGCTCCCATCAACCCTGAGTGTAGAAACAAGTACTACAAATCCTAAAGACCTAGAAAAAAAATATTATCTATTTTGATTCTTATTTATATTTATCGTGGTATGTCTTTTATGAGTAATAATGTTTCTATATAAAAGGCCTCAAAACTAGACTCTTGTATCGAAAAAAAGTATCTTCCATAATCAAAATATAAACACCCTAATATGTACAGAGTCGTAAAAATAAAAACCGTTTCAAAGTTTTCAGTATGACAAGGTTATATCGATCATTCTGATCAGTGACATTTTCGTAACCATTCTAACCCAAAGCAGTTACATCAGTTAGATATAGGGGCATTTTTTTGGGACACGGTATTTTCAAGGCAATTCTTAGATAGCTTCTTGAAAGACAAGTATATAAGAAATCTGCTCGGAGATAATGTCCATAACAATTCTATAAGTATACAACAAGAAATAGATTTCTTACTCAGTAAGATAGAAGCAGCAAAAAGGAATGTAAACTTCTTAGTTACCGATAAAATTCCAGGGTGAAATGATATATTTTTCTCATTTAGACTTTTTAGTACTATTTTATGATATATCAATCACTTTTATAAAGACTCTGATTTAAATGTGTGACTTGCTTCTGGTATAGATTTCCATAGACCAGATCAGAGCCTACCAGATCTGTTAGATAATATAGCATACTACAAAGATAGTCAATTTATCCAGGAAATTATTCTCCCTATTATTTCATCCAAGCTCATAAAAGAAAAAAAAGTCATCTATAAAATAGAAATATTTTGGCCTGGAGAGTTAGTACTAGCTGGTGTAATATCAAGTATCATAAAGGATATCAATCCTGACGCTACAATAGTGTTAGATTTTTCATGATGAAATGAACAATTCGACTTTACCCAATGGGTAGAAGTAATAGTAGATTCTAAAGATGGTTTTTTCAAGTACTTTGACTATTTTATTGTCGATAGGGATTTTGGTATTGGTATACAGTGTATACAACAGTTATTGCAATGAAAAATTACAAAAAAAGATGTAAAAAATGTTATTTTTTATGATAAAAAAATATATTACAATAAAATTAAAGATGATGATTTTAGCGAGGATATGTTCAATAAATTCGTAGAAACAACATTCACAGAAAAAAACATCTTTTCTTCTTTTGGTATCAGATCAGTATTTGTAAGATTTCTACCATATAAATGTTACTGGAGTAACTGTAGCTTTTGTGCTATAAATTCACAAAATAAATTCTCTTATGATACAAAATATTCCTACGATTACTTTGTAAATTTATGGATAGAATACATAGAAAAATACAAGATCGAATCTATAGTATTTCTTGACGAAGCTATACCTCCTACAGCTATTATAAACTTTGCTAAAAAGGTCGTCCAAAGAAACATAAAAATCAATTATCAATTTAGGACTAGATCTGAAAAACTATACACTTACAATAACTGCAAAATCCTAGCAGATTCATGATGCTGATTTTGTGGAATGTGACTAGAGTCTGCTGTTGATAGTGTTAATGAAATAATATGATGAAAAGGAAACAGGTGAGTAACTATTCGTGATAAACTCAAAATCGTACACAACTTCGATAAAGCTGGTGTTTCAGTACATAATTACTCTATAATGTGATTTCCTGGAGAAACAGATCCCCAAATAGCTGCTACTTATAACTACCTAAAAACAAACATTATAAGATCATATTTCTATACCTGTACACCAAATATATTTTATCTAATGAAATGACCAAAGATATTTTCAGAAAGAGAAAAATACGGTATAGAGGTAAATCAAGAGGAAATAGATAATCCTTTTAACCTTGCATATAGTTTTACACACAACTGAAAGCAAAGAAACTTTCCCCTCCTAAATACTTTTGTAGAAGATCTTCATAAAACTCAATTTATACCTTGGCTAACATGAAAAGATTTTATAAGTGGAACAAGATTTTGGGAATACATAGATAGATCTTATCTGTTTTATATACTAAAACGCTATCATAAAAAAAATCCTTTTTATACGTATAAAAACATAAATAATGCTATTATCAAAAAGGAATGGGATGGTATTTTAGATTCCTACTTTGATCTCTCTCCCTACCTACAATTTATATCTACATCTGAAAAAATAAATGATATCTATGATTGGGTATCATGCGAAAGACTCACTCTAACGTTACCTAACACTACGTTTTTAGAAAAATACGATTCAAATAAAAATCTCAGAACTAATATAGAAATTTTATGAATAGAAGACACCAGCTCCTTCAGGAAAGTATTTCATGATCTATTACGTACCCGCATACTTATGTACAATCAAACCAGGGATAACGTATCTTAAAGAGAGATTAGAGAATGAACTTCTATTATAATTTAAAAATACTACTATAAATGGAATATATTCTTTGATTCTGTATTGCTACTATATTCCTATATCACAATATAAAGATAATATGCAGTGATATATCAAGAAAAGTAATACCTAATTCCCACTTAAAATATATGGTAGTGCTATTACCAATATATTATATATACATATATCATTACAAATACATCGTAAGTATAGACTTATATCTATTTATTATACAAACACTCTTAGCCTTATTGATCTCTTTTTTGTTATATTATTTCAATATCTGGTGAGCTGGAGACGCAAAATACCTTTTAGTATTAAGTCTCTTTATTCCACATATATGAATAATCCCATTTATCACAAATATAGCCCTCACTACTCTCAGTATCCTTTTGCTACACTTTGTGTATCTGTGTGTCTACAAAAGACTTTCCCTTAAACAAAAGTATATTACCATAAAAAACAACTTAAATCCTAAGCAGTTCCTCAAGAATAACAGTAGGAGTATATTAATATTTATACTTATTTTTACAGTCTTCAAAGTTTCTATGTTATTGCTTCTGATGTATGCTCCATCTCTTGAATACAATATACCCCCTATTTACCTTGTATGAATCCCCCTAGTTCTTATATCAATATGCATTCTTATCATAAAATATCTACTATCAATATCAAAAGATATATTGATAGAAAAAGGATACAATGTAGAGAAGTTATATAATACTCTCTTATATATAAGTCTAACTCTATTATGACTTTTAGTATGATATCTATTATACATAGGGACTCAGCAGACAGTATATACTTTAAAATTAACCTTCACTCTGTATCTCTTAATAGCAATAGTTATAATATCAGTAAAATCGTTAGGGAATGTGTGGTTGAATACTCAAGAGAAATATTTAGTATCACTTAATCACCTAAAAGAATGAGACTTACTAGATCTCCCTTATCTAAAAACAGTATTAAAAAAGAAGAAACATATCATAGAAGAGTTCTGATTTGATATAGATACAGCCAACCTAGATTATGAAAGTATCACTAGGCTAAAAAAAATGATACGAGCTATAAATACTATCATAAAAAAAGACAAAAAAAGCTCAGAAGATACTATAGAAAATATCATGATCTCAAAGACAATATCCTATTGAGGGTATATTTTTTGATGATTTATAGTTACGTTAATTGTAACAGATAAAATCAATTATTATATATTTCTTATTCTAACAAACACTTCTATTGTCTAGTATATGGATTTTATCATAAAAATAATATCCTAAGTGACAGTACACCTCTCTAAAATTGTGTAGGGACAAATCATGAAGTACAATAACACTATTCCCATAAGGAACTATCCCTCTTAGTTCTTGATCTATCTGTAAGGCTGATTGTTCTTGACCTACGGCTCTATAGAAATCATATATACCTCCTCACGTCTTGCCGTTTTTTAAAACATACTCAGCACTAAGCAAATTTACATACTTATCCAAATCTAGACTCTTTTGTTGTTTCTCTATATATCATAAAAACCCTTCTATACATGATTCCTGTTGTTCTAACTGCCTGATAATAACTGTTTGTCACTGATTAAACCTAGAAAACAATACAGAGAGTTGTTCTGGTTCTAGTAAATGTGTTACTAAATCTCATAGTATCACATCATAAGAATCATAATCTGTTTCTAACCAATCTTTCACAATACTATGTTCTTTGGTGTTTCATACAGATAGATCGTCTATCATGTTTTTTGACGTATCAACAACCGTGACACTACATCATATGTCTCTACATAAAGTCCTGTATTCCTGGGTAGATCATAGTATACACACTCTAGAGTCATTTGAAACATATCTACTTATAGCTTGTAAATTCTCCATAGAAGGCCTCCGTGGGTATGTATACTTATCCCAGTACTTAGATATGCTATCAAAATCTATTTTCATATTGTTATATAGATAGATTTACTTCTTAGGATTGAGGCTCCCTATCAGGTCTTGGTACCAAAAATGATATTGTAGTATTTTTGATTCATCTATCCGATGATATTTACATCTATTTTGATATGCATCTGATTTCTTAAACTTTTCATATCCAGTGAATTTAGGTCTTTTAATAAAATCAAAATATTGAGCATAAAACTCTTCTTTTATGTCGGCTGTTCTCACGAGACCTGGGATCTCGTTATTGATTGCCTTCTGTACTAATGGATCTTTGAGTGTAGACAAGGCAATTTCAGGGGTGTAAGAAAAGAACTTTGTGACACTACTCCTGTTTATATGGTACATATAGTTTGGCCACGCGTCGCCATCAATTTCGGAAAAAGAAAAAATCCAAGGGCTCGGAGAAAGATCGTATTTCTGATATGAAACTCCATTATTATCTACAAGGCCTGTGTTAAATATATAAGAGCCATATACTCCATCACATCCATCACAGCATTTGGGCAACACCTTGAGATCAGGATTACTCTTATATCAAAATTCTAACAATATACCATTTCCCGCTACCAAAGTCCCCTCAGGAATTTGGTCAAATATATACATCCAGTCAGAATAAGAGGAAGCTCTGTCGTATTTTTCATATTTTTGTAAAAAATCTTGATCTCTATAGAGTTCTGTGAGGTTTATATCAAGAAATTCGTAAGGAATATTCTTTTGTTCACAATAGATAACGGCATAAGAGGTATCATGGATATTTAAATCATTTTCTAATCTCACGATAACACAAGAAAATGGTATGTTAGCAATTCTAAAGGATTCTGCGACTATTTCAGAATCCTTTCATCCAGAAAACATCACTTTTATAGGTTCAGTAGATCGGTCTGCTATGAGTTGAGCAGTAGATATACATTCTTGGTAAAAGCTCCCTGGTTCTCTCCTAGATCTATCCCACTCTAGGTTCCAAGTATCATCTGGAGATGAGGGAAAGTTAAAATTTTTCCCATTAAATCAAGCTCTCCACCATGTATCAAATATCGGATTATTCATAAATTATTTTTACTCCATTTAAAAAATTATCTCCTATATTCTGTACCTCATCTTTCGTTTTACCTATAACAACTATTTGTCCATTTTTTACTCCTATATTTGTATTAATACAGGGCTCAATAATGTCTCATTCTTGTAATTCACTTGAAAAGTATAGTATATTTTTTTCTAGTTTAGGCCAAGAGATATCTCTTATTTTTCCTGGCTTAAACTGAAAATTCTTGAGTAATATATAATTATATGCTGTCTGTGACTTTTTTAATAACTCCTGCTTAGTTCAAGGGATAAGAAGACGTATCTGATCTCATACATTATCAAATCAGTATATTTTATCAAAAGCATACGCAGAGTTCATACCTGCAGGTCTAAGATTTAGCTCAATAAAACTCTCTATCCCTCACGCGTCATTGAGGATAAGTTCTAACATAAACGAACAATCTTTCAGCGATAATTTCGACATCAAATCCGATACTTGTTGCTCTACCTCTACTGAAACACTCTGAAAGCTCGTTATATAACTCTCTCAGTATCGGTAAGGACTATTTCACCATTTTGATAGTAAATTCCAGAGATTAAAAATACAAACCTTTCAATTACTAATGATACCATTAATTCACAAGTACTCTCATGGTACATATGTCTGTATGGTGTAATAATCGTAACTAGATAGTAATTCATAACCATTAGATTTATTTTTTGTAAGAAAAAAATCTTGTAGTTCACTATAAGACCCTATCTTTTTAACTCCTATAGATCAGACTCAGAAATTGGGCTTTACTATACATGGAAACACTATATTATTCGAACCTATCTTTCCTATATCATCAGGCAAAAAATTTTGTTTTGGCCTTGGAAATCAATGTTTTATGAGGTAGTGCGCAAAATCCTGTTTGCTTCAACAGATTTTAGCTGCTTTGTATTGTACACCAGGAAGTTTTAATAGACTATTTATAAATCAACATGCTATGAGGCTATCTCAAGTGCACGGATGAGGAATAACCAAGCTTACTTTATGAGCTTTCGCGATATATCACAGTTTTCTGTATTCCTGGAATCAAATACAAAAAAAACCTGAAAGATATGGTTTTATTTGAGTGTACTGCTCAGACTGGAGACAATTATTATCATGTATCGCAAAAACAGTATAACCTAATTCATAAGTTTTTTTTACCCAGAGATATGACGAAGGATACACTCCAACGAGTAGAGCTACTTTTCACTCTTGCATATGAGGTTTTTGATTGAGTAGGTATAGAAGAAATTAAGCTCAATAATAGGGATCTGAGATGTGGGTATTATAGGGAAAGATTTTATTTTTCAAGACTTTACACTTTTGTGCTTGCTATTCTTTTACAAAAATCTGTAAAGTTTTCTTCAGAATTCTGTTGAGATATTACGTCAATTAAGTAAGTATCCCAATCTAAAAATATATCGTCAAAAAACTCTTGGCAGTCATTATCTCTCATCATGGGGGACTCAGAACTAAATCACCCCATTTTTTCAGATAGTTTTGGTAGTCTCCCTCATCTCAAAAAATCGCATTTCTCATAATATGTTTGTATAAAGCCCTGAACTTTCTTTCAGTCGTTCTCTCACTCTACTACATCCCAATAACTCGGAAAGACTACTCAAGACTCTTCTACAGAACTAAGTAAAGAGAAACACGTCTGTACAAAATCTCTTTCATCAAACCACCCTAATAATGTTTCTTTAACAAAATTTCTATCTGATAATATTTTTAGAACTCTATCCTGGGAGTTTGATCGCAATAAATATACATCCTGTACTCTTCAACTTCAAATATGTGGTCAAACATTATGAGTACCTATATTCTCCTTTCTCCCAGAAGATGTTATATTTATTGTCTTCATAAGTAATTTATATTTTATTTAGGTTTTTTGTCAATTCTTTTTCCTCTCCCTACTTGCAACAACACTAAAAAAGAAGAAACTAAGGATAATGTATTATTTACCTCTTTTTATGCAAACTCTTCGTCATACTCTCTATATTCTCCTTGGTCTTGGATACTTTTATGTAGTATACTGGTATTTTGGAACTGAAGCAGTTATCTCTTACTGAGATACTCTCTATATCTCAGAAAATATTCTCGGAATAATATCTGGAATAATCTGTTTTATAACAGCTCTATGAATCATCAGTATAGTCGAAAAAGTACTCTTCAAAACAGCTCAAAGAATTACAAAAAAAACTAAGTGAGAGTTCGATGATCTCGTCGTTGATATAGTCTTTAGTAGTGTTCACACACTGAAGTACCTAGCAGCTTTTTGCTTATGATGGCAATTTATAATCGTGTCAGAACGTTACAACACTTTTGTGCAAGAAGCCTCTTCTATTGTCCTACTCGTTATAGCTCTGCTATTTGTAACAAAGTTTATAAATCTCGTTTTTACCCAAAATCTCATAGAAAAGAGTAAAATGCGAGCCATGAGTAAAACACTACTCCCATTCGTGAGAAAGACCATTATAGCACTCGTATGGGTCATAGGAATCATCACTATTATCTCAAATCTTGGCTATGACGTAACAGCACTGATTGCTGGTGCTGGGGTCTGAGGTATCGCTGTGGCTCTCGCTGCTCAGAAGTCTATTGCAAATATATTTGGAGCGATTACTATCCTCATGAATAGACCATTTATACTCGGTGATTATGTTACTATAAATGGACATACTGGAACCGTAAAAGATATCTGACTCAGTTACATCACTCTAATAGATAGAGGAGGACACAACGTGATGATCCCAAACGAAAACATCATATCTAGCAGTATAGAAAACGAGACCCGTCGAGACTACAGAAGAGCTGACTTTTCTATAGGTCTCATATATGACACCACTCTCAAACAAGTGGAAAAATGAGTAGAAATCATAGAATCCATACTCGAAGAATATATCACAGATGGGAGGCTCCAAAGTTATAGAGTAAATTTTGAAGCTTTTGGAGACTTTTCACTCAATATAAATATCACATATTTCTCAAAAACAAATGACTACAGTCCTTTTGTAAAAGAAAAAGAACAAATCAATCTACAAATCAAAAAACGTTTTGGTACTGCTAAGCTTGAAATGGCATTTCCAACACAAGAGATGATTATAAAAAAAGGAGGCTTATAGAGAGTTATGCTTTTGTTTTAGTCATTGTAGTAACCTGACTCACAACATTTCCTATAACTTGTTTTATACCACCAAGTTTTGGTTTTGGTTCTGACCATTCTCATCTTTTAGTATAATTTTTTATGATATCATTTAAGTCAGAACTTCGATTTTCTTCTAATAATAAAGGAATTACTTTTCAGGGAAACGTTACTACTGCTCAACATAATATTTTTATCCCACCCTCATCTAAGCTATAGAGTCTGGATATAACATCATTTGAAAGCATATTCGTAGTTGCCATCTTTTGAAAGAAATTGAGTATAACCTCCCTATTTCTCTCCTCTTGAAAATAATGCTCCATAGTACTAATAAAGCATGTGGATTTAACTATATCAGAAAACAAATGCTTCAACTTAATTGAGTTCAGTCACTCTAAGTTAAGTAGTTGGCATACGAATGATACATCTTCAATATTTTCTAAGAGATATAAAAGAGCTTCTGCTGGCTTTTTCTCAAAGAATCCAATAAGTAAGCTCGTATTTTGTGTATTTTCAAATATATACTTGATTGTATTCTTATTGGTTGTGTTAGTAAGGAGTGATGATACTTTTGTTCAGGTTTCTGTGTCAGAAAAAATAGTTTCTACTAGTACTTGGAATCTATCGTTTTTCTGCTCACTTTCTTCCCTATAATCAAGACTATTCTAGGAATCATTCATATTATGTTATATAATGTATTAATATATACATATAACATATGTATCCCTATAGAAATATCAATATTACTCCTCAACTTCTTCTGGCATTTCTTTTTTATTTTCCGTGAACTCAGATTTCATTGTCTCATACATATACGCTATAAACGCAAACACAAGCAAAAATAGAGCCTTGTAAAATATAAGCACAAGTAGACCAATAATCACCCAGGAGAGATTGTTTCGTATAAACTCTAAAAATAGTGAAGCATCTAAATACCCAAGTATATCCGTAACAAAAGGGAGAGAAGTATATATATTTTCTCCTATATAAGCCAAAAGTCCCAATAAAAACAAGGGCAAAAATGCTCAAAATCCAAATAGTCCGATAACACTCTTTCTCCCATGAAAACTAAAACTCTGGTTTGCAGCAGAGAGTATCCCCAAAAGTGGTATCCCAAGAACTGCCAGAGTCAAAACAAGATCTTTATTCTCTATCAAAAAACTCTGAAATGATGAGAGCTCCCTCGAGTACAGATTCTCTAGGAGGTCTATCTGCGCATTGAAAAATAGAAACAACAAAAAACCAATAACCACCCCAAGATAAAACTTATAAAGAGTATTTGCTCAAAGAAACAGAAAAAATCCCCCTCCTAAGAGAGCTATAACTACGATAATATAATCACTGACTGCCATTTATATTTTCTTATTATAACAGATAACATACTCCTCAAAACTCCTATCACGGCAGGCTGCTGGTTTGTATTCGGTAAACTTCTCATAGCGTTTTTTGATCTCTTGTACGAGGTCGTTGAAATCTTCTCATTTAAATACTTTTAATAGAAGGTTTCCTCCATCTACCAGAAACACATCTGCAAATTTGAGTATTTCTATATTGAGCTCTACACTTGCGTATTGATCTATGTCTTTACGACCAGTAGTATTTGGAGCTATATCACTCGTAATAAGGTCAAACCTATTCCCCATTCCTATACACTCTTCTACCTTAGGCCTCAGAGTATCAAAATCAAAAATACTATGAACAATCGTATTAATATTTTTTTGTGAATATTTATCTATAGCTTTGAGATCTATTCCTACTATCTGACCATCTTCTCCTATATTTCTCTTTATATACTGTATAAAACTCCCAGGTGCAGCTCAGACATCACATACGTTCATATCAGCTTGTATCAGATCAAACTCTTCTTGTATTTCCTTGAGCTTGTACACACTTCTGGCTCTATATCATTCTCTCTTTGCCATATCAAAATACTTATCATGCATCATGTATGGAGCTGGTTTTTTCTTCTTTTTTGGTCCATTTTTTTGAGCTCTAGATTTCTGCTTAAAACTCTGTTTATAGTTTGATTTCTTCATACTATTGAGATCAATCAAAGGAATATATTTTTTTCAAAGCAAGTATAGGTTATAATAGATATTATGCAAGAGATAGGCATTTGACTTGTTTAGTTTTTCTCTACAATAGTTTCTGTTCTTTTTTAATTTTTAATTATAATTTTCTATGAAACACTCCCCTATGCTGTTTTTTATAATTACTTGTGTGTTTTTGAGCAGTTGTATAAAAGTTGATATAAATCACGAAATACAGTCAAATGGTAGTTCATATATGGAATATGAGGTAAATATGGCATGATACATAGAATACATCAAATCATTAGAGGACCTACCCTCAAGTGAGACAGAAGTAGACTTGGACAATATAGACCTCTGCCAACAAGCCATAGAAACATCAGATATTCCTGAGTGATTTGTGTGTAAACAGGTTTCCCCAACAGCTGTCGTTCTATCATGAAACATAAATTTGCTCGAAAACCAAACAGTAGCTATCAATGGGGAAAAGATGACTGTGGATATCCTGAAAATGTCAGAGCAAATAATTGGGAATAATGATTCTTCTATTGAAGAAGTCTGATTTGATGATCAACAAGTTATTGAGTTAGAGCAGTTATGATTTACTTCTAATTATAAACTTATAAGTCCTGGAAAAATAACAAAATTATATCTAAATGGAGATGAATATAACACTGCTTCATGACAAAATACTTCCCCAATAGGTGAAGTTAATGAGAATGTATTTTCTCTAGATCTCCTAAATACTCAAGATATAGAAGAGCTTATAATAGAGATATCTCTCTCCACACAAGATACAGCGCAACAAATAAGCGACAAATCTCCATGAAATTTCAAAACCCTGACTCCATCTCAAATACAAAGAGTCCGTAGCATTTTAAGTGGAGTAAAAAATAGAGATACTCTTATAAAACTCGATAAAGCTATCAAAAAAAGATATATCATCGCAAAACCATGAAACCAAGGCATAAAAAATATATTATCTGACCTACAGCTACTTGTAGCAGAGAGACTACAAAGTTTTTAATCTTGATATCTATATCAAAAAAGTATTTACTCCAGAGTAAGTACTTTTTTTTACAAAGAAAAAAAAATATGATATCGTTATATATGTAACTCATAAATACAAAGACCTATTACTTTTTAAAATATAATAATTATGTTTACATATTATACAGACATCTTTGCTAAAAACCTAAAGCTCTCAGCCCTCACAGAATGATCAGCTGCAAATACTCCTCTACGCAGCAATGAGATATCAAAAGAGGCTATTGATACTACAACACAGTCTAAACTCGAAGAAGTCAAAGCAAAACTCGCAGCAAAAGATAGAGAGTCTAGCGTGGCAGAACTAGAAAAAGAAATAGGGGAAATAAGCTCTACAGCAAGAGAGCAAGCTGGAAAAGTACTCCTAAACCAAGTAGTAGAAAACTATATACATAATAATCCAGGGCTCAAGTGAGAGTTTCAAAGACAGTTTTTAGCTGTAGATTTCGATAGTGCAGATAGTATTTTTGATACCAGAGCATTTGATGCGTCTACTATAACTATACTCGGTAAATATGGTCTCTCTCAATCTGATCTCATCACTGCACTGAACAACAGACTCAGTGCAAGTAGTGACACGATAGCATCAGAAGATATTGCTATGAATCAGTGACCAGTAGAGATGAACGACACACTCAAAGCAAGAGAAGAGAACATAAAACAAATAGCTGCCTCTGAGCAAGGTTTTGCAGACACAGAGCAAGCACAAATAAGAAATCATGATATAGCACAAATGACAGAAATGGAACAAGGGTATGCTGATACAGCCGAAAATCTAGCCAAAACTATAGCTCTCAAAGACCTCGGAGAAACACTGAACTCTCTAGATATCACAAATATCCCAAAGGGAGATACAGCAATACAACTCCAAGCTGCCCTCAATACTGTAATTCCAGAGTCAGATATGCAAAACCTCATAGGGAAACCAGAGCTGATAGTGGATGGTATCCCTGGTAAAAATACTAAAAAAGCTATCCAAATAGCTCTCAATAAAATCACAAACTCAAACCTCGTGATCGATGGAAAAATCGGAAAAAATACTCTTGCAGCACTCAGTAACATACAAGAGCAAACATTTGTAGCACAGGATACAAGTTGGGATGAGAGACTCAATACAGCTCATGCTCCTATAGATGAAGACACTGGAGAGAGATATACTCAAGATACAACAGCAAAAGATGCAGAACAAAATGTATAATACCACTATCAAAAAAAGACTCTTACATGTAAGAGTCTTTTTTATTGTTTAGTAGTAATTATTGAGTTGTCTCAGTGCTGGCTTCTCACTCAGGACTAGGCTCTGGTTCCTGGGTTTGAGTCTCTGTGTCAGATTCTTCTGCTCATGTTACTTCTGGTTCTAGATACAGACCTCCTTCTGCTCATGTAATCATAGCAAACGCTGCATCTACTCATACAGCAAATCTACCTGTTGATTTATCAAATACAAAAGGAACCCCAGCATCTCTCTGATCTATGTTATTTTCCCTGATAACATTTTGAAACGCTGTTTGATTATCTCTGTTATAGTACACTTCTCTCTTTTCCACTGAGTATTGTTCTATACCTCCTGATGACTCGATTCTCCTATTGAGTTCTTGACAGTGAGGACAAGTAGCTCCATAAAAATACTGAAAATTTGCTTCAGGATTTATCAGATCAGTACTAGAGTTTCCACATGAAAGGAGGAAAAGTGTAAAGAATAATCCAATAATAATTTTTTTCATAAACGTCTGACTTTTAAAAAAGTAAAATATGATGTATATATAACGAAATAACCTTAAGACAATATAAAAATCTAATGCTTGTGTCCAAATAATTCCTGAATAAGAACTATGAGTCCACTTTCATTGTTCCCTCCACAACTTCCAGGATCATATTTCCCATTGAATTCACCTGCGTTACTGGAAACACTCTCATACTGTACATCTATCTCGTCACGTGACTCTGCCCCATAACTTACTAGGAGTCTATCCTCTGATCTGATAGGATCATTAAACGGGTTACGTACTTTTTCTCCGTTCAGGATATAGGTAATTTCTTTATCCTGAGTCTCCTCAAATACTTGCCCGTTTCCTGCAGAGAGAAACTGAGAATCAAACACGATTCAGATATTTGAAAAGAAATGCCCCCAAGAAACTCACTCATCGTGTACATGGATAGTATCAGGGTTATTTTCATGCAAGTGTACTCTATCCTCAGGAAACATCTCTCCAGTCAAACTACATCCAGCGACATCTTCCATAAACCTATCTCCACTAAAGTCGATTCTTTTCCCATCAACATACATAGCAAAGTTTGCATGAAAGTGAGGCGAAATAAACTGAAGTCCAGAGTACACATATCATACTAGAAAAGATATCCCAACAAATAATAATACTCCTAAAGAGCATAGAATCTTTTTATATGCTGCAGTTTTCATGTGACTATTTTTTTGATTCTTTTTTGAGTATAGAACCAGAAAATCTCTCCCCCATACATCCCTGTAGTAGTAGATACAATCCTATCGTAAAAAGTGCAACTCCACTCATAAATGGAGGTTTTGAAAACACAGGGAACATATACATCATCGTCAAACCGATAAACATGATCTCTATTTTCATAGCAAGTGCAAGATACTTCATAGTATGTTATATTAAAATATAATACTTCTATTATATATATACTTAAATAAATGAAAGTTGAATTGTTGTTTTTTTATGACAAAAAAATAGTTTGAGGATTTCATCATGAAAATTTTTCTACCAGTCCTATTGTAGCGTGTTGTGTTTTTGAGATAAGCTTTGATACTTGAGAAACATTATTTTGCTTAGAAACTATATTCACGAGTCTTTCTTCTGGATAATTATCTTTTATAAACGATAAAACGCTGGTAAGCATAGTAGGTCAAAAATTTTCTAAATATACATCATCCTCATATCCATTATCTCGAAAGAACTGTTGTCTTGTTTCTGTAAAGTTCTTCCCAAAACTACTCGCAGAGATGGTATCGATAATATCTACATTCACGAGTTCTTGTTTCAACGGAGCAATACAGAGTCCGAAGCTGATATGTAGTTTTATATATCCTAGGAGATTTCCTTGTGTATTTCGAAAGAAAAATTTGTAAGAGATTATTCTATGTTCTACTTTCTTGTTTCTCTCTACGACAAAATCTTTGCCTTCTTCATAGTCGCATAAACCATAGAGATTTAGATGCTCCATTTGTGCTATTTTTTAGTATCTAACAGTATATTTATATATAAATATACTTAAAAATCAATACTCTATTATAATAATTGTTTTTTACGAATATATATAAGTAATACAAGTAAATAATTCAAGACTACGACAGACAGTGGATACGCATATGTTGTGAAGTTATACTCAGTTAGTCACAAAATAGAGAATCAAAATACAGCTCCACTAATAATATAAAATACAACAGCCTCTTCCTGAGGTTTCCAAAAGACCTTTCTATAGGTAGGAATAATAGCCAACAAATCAATCAGAATAATTAATATCGTAGATATAATATCCAATTTTAGAATCAGATAAAGTCATATACTCCCTAATGCAAATGCAAAACAAAGGGTATCTAGAGTAGTAATATTGTTCTCTCAATATTTGAATGATAAGAGAAAAACAACTCAACATCATAAAAACTCAGCGAGTGTGATATATGCACCATATCACGCACCATTTTGAAACTGTATTACAAATGCGATTGCAAGACTGAGGGTAAAAACTAGCCATGTATATATATGGGGTTTTGTTTGTCCTCATACAATAGAATAGTGATAATACAAGAAAGCTCCCACAGAAATTATTCCTCCTACCACAGAGAGTAGTAATTTTAATTCAATCATAACTGTTTCTTACGAATCAGGGACATACTTATAAAAAGAGTATTCAAGAAAATAATAAAAGCTGGAAGTCCTATAGTTAAAAAAGATAGGTTTATGACTGCAAAAATAGATAATATACTCCTAAGTATTGCTACAGTATACACAGATAAGTTTTCTTGGTGTGGCTTGTGGTAAGTCTTTCTCGCTGTAGGATACATCGCAAGTAGTAGTATAGCAAATACCATAAACTGAGAGTATAACGGATTTTTAAGTATAACATAAAATACAATAGCTCCCAAGGCTAGTATAAAAGCTACTATATCAGTATTTGTGATGCTTTTTTCTCAATATCTAGTAGATAATAGAACTACTATAAATGCCCCTACTCATGTGGTAAGTATTCCCCATGATCCTGGTCATGCATTATCTCAATATTGTATAAAAAAAGCTACCAGATCCATGATGAAAAATACTATCCAACTAAAGATGTGTGGCTTAGTTTCTCATTTGAGTATATCAGTTATATATGGATAGTACGCATATATACCGATAATAACAGTAATTATTCAGAGTATCGCTCTATAATCAAATTCCAAAAAATACTTCCTAGGGAATAATATATATTACTATACCTAAAAAGTATTTTCTTTCCACTACAAGTCAAGAAACTGTAGTTTAACGAGAAGATATCTCCTCTCTGATAAGGAGGTCAAGAGCCTCGACCTTGAGTTTTATATTTCCAGAAATTCCTCTCTCTAAAAGATCTGATATCTGACCCGTGAGCCTGATAAGTGTTCCTGTAGGAAATGGCTCAAGTTTATTTCCGAGTCTCTTACGAAATAGAGATATATACTTGTTTTGTGACTGCGTGACTTGTGGTTCAGGGGTTTGAGTTTGGATCTGAGTAGTAGGGACTTGTTGATTTTCAGTTTCTGGTGTTTTCTCTTTTGAGATTTCTTTTGATATGTTTTGTACATATTTTATAGCGTCTATTCCGAGCCATTTATTTTTTGATGCGAGAAGCGCTGTATGAACTGACTGATTGCTCGCTCTCCCATGGGCATTAAATCCAAGCCCTATAACTCCGGTTATAATAGGTGCAGAGAAAGAGGTCCCATCTATGACACTATATCCTCCAGAAGTGTTCAGAGCCACGATACTCTCACCATAGGCAGATATATCAGTACATGCTCAAAAGTTCGACCAACTCGTGAGTTGTCCATTCTCAGATTTATCCGAATACACAGACAGTGCCGAGACCCCTATCACATCACTTGGACTCCTTTCGTTACATACAGGTCCTATTTTATTGAGCGTAGTATCTATCCCCTGTCCTGTAAGTAGTTGATCCCCATTACCACCAGCTATTACTACTATAACTCCCCTCTCTACTGCATACTGTATGGCAGCATCGTTTTTTGTATCATATCCAAACCACTGTCCTCAGAGACTGAGGTTAATAATATCTGCTCCATTATCTACAGCGTATTTTATAGATGTCGCTACGTTCCCACAGCCTCCATCAGAAGAACAAGTAATAATCGGCATTATCTGCAAGTCATTTACTACTCCTGTTATCCCAAAATTATTTCCAGATGTAGCTCCTATAATAGAGGCTACATTGGTCCCGTGTGTTCATTTTGGAGCAAGAATACTATTGTTGTCTACAAAGTTCCACCCATTGAAATCATCTACAAAACCGTTCCCATCGTCATCTATACCATTTCCTTGTATCTCTCAAGTATTTCTCCAGATATTATCTCTGAGATCTGCGTGATTGATACTAACTCCATCATCTATAACTGCGATAACAGGAGTGTGTTTTGCACTTACTCTTTTTTTTGCGTCGTTTATTTTCGTATCTTCGAGATAATACTGCAAATGAGAATAAGTATCATTGAATCCTCCTGTATCGTCCGTAATAGTCAGGGTCTCACTCCTTACACAACTCGAGCGTACATTATTTTCAGTTGGACAAAACTCAAACTGAAATGATTTCTTTTTGCTATTATTGAGTACGAGGTTACGTATTTCTGTGGTTCGGAAAAATATTTTTTCTTCAGTATTTGTGCGGAAAAATACCTGCGCTTCAAATATATCCCTATCGACAACTACTCTGAGACTCCCAGCTATATCAAACCCTACAAATCCTTCACCATTGATCTGAAATAGCAGATTATTATTATCTGAAAGGATATACTTTAGTGGTATCTCTCCTCTATTTATCAGATCATACTCAAATGCTGATCCATCAGATTTTACGAGTTGTATATCGCTGATACTGGCAGCATGAGTGAAAGAAAATGCACTAAAGAGTAGTAGTACTCAAAGGAGGATTTTATAGAACATAGAGACACTTGTTTATATACTATATTTAATTACTAGAACACAATAGCCAAAAATCTTAGAACAACCTTAACTCAATCTCGTAGTCAATACATTAAAACAATAATTTTATCCCTCTGTTCTTTTTTTAATCCACATACACATCTCTCGGTTTACTCCCATTAGCGGGTCATACTACTCCTAATTCCTCGAGTATATCGAGTACCTTTGCAGCGCGAGCATATCAGAGACTGAGCTTCCTCTGTATGAGAGAAGTACTTCCTTTTTTTGATTCTTTTACGACTTGTATAGCCCTCTCGATGATCTCTGGATCTTCATCCTGATCTCCATCATATCATTCGAGTATACTCCCAGCTGTTGCTGATTTCCCATCTGCTATTTCGGGGTCTTGCATATTTTTGAGCATATCTGGATCTATGGTCATCTTAATCTCGTTTACGACTGACTCTATCTCATGAGTCTCTACAAATACTCACTGCATACGCTCTGGTTCCATCGCACCTGTTGGATAATAGAGCATATCACCTCTTCAGAGTAGATCCTCAGCTCCCATCTTGTCAATCACCGTTCTACTATCTATTTGTGATGCAACGGTAAATGCTATACGACTCGGAATATTTGCCTTGATAAGACCCGTAATCACATCAACTGATGGCCTCTGAGTTGCAACGATCAGATGCATACCTACAGCACGTGCCATCTGCGCGATACGCGCGATACTTCCTTCTACTTCTTTTTTCTGTCCACTCATCATCAGATCAGCGAGCTCATCTATCACGATAACAATATATGGAAGTTTTTCTTCTTTACTGACTTTTGCGTTGTACTCTTTGAGATTTCTGGCATTTACCTGTGTTGCCAGATCATACCTACGAAGCATCTCAGCTACAGCCCACTTGAGCGCGTTGAGTGCCTTTTCAGGGTTGGTAATAACAGGAGTAAGTAGATGTGGTATACCGTTATATACTGAGAGTTCTACCCTCTTTGGATCTACCATGATCATCTTGAGTTCACTTGGCGAAAATTTGTAGAGCATAGAAATCAGAAAACCATTCATTCCTACTGACTTCCCACTCGCTGTTTGCCCTGCTACGAGGAGATGGGGCATCTTGGTCAGGTCTCCGACCATGATATTTCCAGAAACATCTTTTCCTATCGCTATAGGGATATCGTTTTTACGACCGGTAAATCCAGGTGATTCCAGTACCTCCTTGAGTCCTACCACTTGCCTATCATCATTTGGGACTTCTATCCCGACGGCTCCAAGGCCTGGGATAGGGGCTTGGATACGAATATTTTTTGCATG
>CALDZK010000005.1 GCA_937944145.1 uncultured Candidatus Altimarinota bacterium | reverse complement strand
AATTTCTGTGAAAAATTCAAAGGATAATTTATCCATTCAGTTTCATAGGATTGTAGCTCTTTGGGCTTTTGTCGAGTGTTCTTTGGGTGGGTTGGCTCACGCCTTCAAATTGCCTTTCACGGCTTTGTACGTGGGAGGCGGTTCTATGTTTTGTATCGTACTGATTGCTCGCTACGTGGAAGCCAAAAAAATATTTCAGGCTTTACTGATGCATCTCTGACATCTACTACACACGCTCTTACACTCTGAGATACAGGGGGACTCAATATTATTGCAGACAATAATGAAATCATGGCCCGTAATAACGGAACTACTGCAAATCTACATCTAAATACGGACTGAGGAAGTGTTTTTGTTCATTATAATGCACCTGTAGCCACTCGTTTTGTGATTCGTGATGATGGAAACGTAGGTATAGGAACAAGTGCTCCTACATCTAAATTACAAATAGGAAGTAACACTCCTAATGCTGCGAATTATATCACTTTTGGAGAAAGAGTATCGAGTGCCGAGTCGAACCTGCCTTTTATCGGACAGACAAATATCACAGGAACCGAACAGAGTTTATGACTCTGATCTCGTAGTACTGGTGGTTGAATAGGGTTTTTCGCAGGTCCATCTACACCATTTTTCAATAATAATTTACTCCGTATGTTTATATCACCTTCTGGAAACGTAGGTATAGGAACAAATGCTCCTGCCGAGGCACTACATGTGGTCGGAGAGGTTCAATTGAATAGGGAATGAAGTATTTATGATGTATGGATACAATGAGAAGGACCTGTAGGATCTACGCGCCCACGTAACTTAGCATTACTGTGAGTCGAGGGGTCAGATAGGCTATATCTGAATTTTAACAATGAATACTCCTGAGGAACAAATGTAGGGTCGGTTCATTTTAGAACAACAGAGATAGATAACGTAACCTGTGTCTGAAACTGTTTCTAAATAATACTATTCAATATAACAACTATGAAAAAGATATATTGCATCCTTGTTTTTCTTCTTGTGTTATCATCTTGCAGCCACAATAAAGATTATTCAAATCCTGAAAGCTCATGATCACAAACGATCTCTCCCGAGAATACACAAGTGGATCAAACTGTAGAGACTCTTACACAGCAGGATGATACAGATACTTTTACTCCGCAAGCAAGTGTTGCATCCTGGAGTGAACTATCTGCTCGTGTAAAACAAAAGTACAAAGAAAGTGACTCATTTCTGTCTTGTAGTGAAAATGCTCTGGATAGTTGTATATCTGAAGAGAGTAATGACACAGGACAACAGATAAGTTGCGATGACTATATAGTAGAGCAAAACAGAGTTATATGTCAGGATAATCAGATACTGGCTATAGCTATAGAGTCATTAGATCCCCTAGAGTGTGACAGACTCTCTGTAAACTCTGAGTCGTGCAAGACAGAGATCATCACCCAAAAAGCAAAAACAGAAAAAGACCCAGAACTCTGTAATACTCTTTCAGGATCACTGCTCGTGAGCTGTAATAATTCTGTGGTTTTTGATCTTGCTCAACAGTGAAAAGATCCAAAACTCTGTGATGGTATTATCTCAGAGTGACAGGAGGGAGATAATACTTTTGAAAAACAGTTTTGTATAGAGGAAGTAGAACTGCAATTAGAATTAGACAGTATCCAGACAGGACTAGATCAATGAGTGGATATAGAAATCTAGTAGTATACTACAAATACTGACTATATATTGTCACCCATAAAAATCTATTTTTACTCTCCTAAAAATAGATTTTTTATATAATGAAGTACGTTATATTTTTAATATGTATTTTATGTCTCCACTCGGAAAGCCAACAGCAAAAAAGAAAGCAAATCCACTCGCTATGATATGTCCGTATTTGCTTCCAGCATATATCGTACTCTCTGCACTGTTTATACTCTATGTGATATATGGGTACCTGAGTGTCTCTGTATATCAGTCAGGAGTACAGGCAGGACAACAACAAGCAGTCCTCACTATTGCTTCACAATCTGTAACAGAACAGGCTTGTCAGTCAGGAGTACCACTCAATATCTGAAACGGACAAACAGCGACTCTGATAAATGTTCAATGTCTCCAACAAGCTCCTGTAGAGGCAGTAGTAGAGAGTCCAGCTGTGGAACAAGCTGAGACTTCTCAGTAGTTACAGAGCGAGTGATTAAAAAAAATCCTTCTGAACTCAGAAGGATTTTTTAGTGATTTTAGAATGGATCTTTTTTTATCAGTTTTCTGATACTCGCTCTGACTATCTGATCTTGATCGGTGAGGGTCGTGTCCTCTCTCTCTGTCCAGAGTATACGAGCGTAGATATCTTCTTGAAATGCGACGACATCAGGGACATGGTTTCCAAACTTATCTATATATCGAAATCACTCATTGGTTGTTCCGGTGAGGACTTCGTAGTTATTAGTAGACTCGTTTCTATAGATATAAAATATCTCATTTTCACGTATCTGACTCGTATCTACTTTGCTGACTATGTTTCCGAGGCTTTCCTTGAGAACTCACACTCGAGCGTTGTCAGTATAAAAAGTCGTGAGACTGGAACTATAGACGATGAGGTTGGCAATTGCGAGCACTACAAAGGAGAGTATAAATACTCATACCACAATTCCGACAAATGACTCTCATTTTTGGTTTGCTAACATTTTGATTCGATCAGGTTTTTACTATACTTTTTATGTAAAACAGTATATCCAAATAAGTAGCGATTGTAAAATATTAGACATTGACGGATCTATGAAATACTCCACTAACAGATGATTTACCCTGACAGAGCTCATTATAGCCGTTGCAATCTCTGCTCTGGTTCTTGTGGTAGTATTTAATTTTGTAGCTGATACTATTACTAACCTCGCAGAAACCAATAAAAATACCCGTTTCCTCTCAGACTTTGCGAGATATACTTCGAGGATAGATGCTCATACGAGTACTTTTTCGAGTGGGACTATACTCATAGATCAAGCAGTAGAGGACGGACACGATGTGTTATTGTTTACGGATCCACAGGAAAGTAGTGCAGTTCTCTGGGGGGTAGTAGATACAAATACTTATAGACTCCTGCCAAATACCCTTGCCCTGACCTACCAAGACGCAGTGGTATGATATAGACTTATTTCTACAGATGAATTAGCTTCAATAAATGCAAACCCAACTATAGTGTATGATTATGATTTTTTTGGAGACAAGACATTTCAAGATTTCAAAGTACATACATTTCAAGCAGAGTATTTCAACAATAGGGATATAGTAAGTATAGATATGTCTGTTGAAACGACTTTTGATATAGAAAAGGTTTGAATTTTATGGTCGGAGCTCCCAAGAGATGAATTATTTGAAGTAAATCTCAATTTCTAAAAAAACTATGCGCAAACAACAAAAAACATGATCTGTACTCGTATATACACTGATTTTGGTAGCAGTTTCTTCGGTTATGGCACTCGCTATTTTAGCTCTCGCGAGTATTCTCTCAGCAAATGCTGAAATCCAAGAAATAACCAGAAAACTCTCAAATAACGTCCTTTCAAAATGAAATCTCTCTATCAAGTATACTAATACGATAAACTCAAATGGATCAGGATTTTTAGATGTAGAGTGATGTCCAACGAGTGTTACTATGAGTGGTACGACCAACCGTTCTGTTACTGCTTCGGCTCTGGGGTACCAGAGTGGTTCTATCCTGTGTCGAGGAATACATACGAGTGAAGAGTATGTGATAGTTGTCTCGAGTGGTTGACTATCCGAAGCGCTTGTAGAGTATAGAGGAGATACTATCTGAGCAACTAGTGGAAACGCTCGAAGGACCTTCAACGATATAGATAACACACTGATTGATTTTACTCCTTCTTTTCCACTCGTAGCAGATGGCTATGATGATGATTTCAATAGTGATGATTACCGAGCTGGTTCGAGTGGAAGTCTCCTATATCCAGATGGGTATCAAGATGACGATGTCGATGCTCGCAAACTCTTATATGGATACGCTATTCCACTCTGAGGGTTTACCAACATGATGTGGAGTAATCAGGAAATACGAGACTATATAGCCAGTAATCCCAATAATACAGATGGTATAAACGAACTGTTAGGGACGATGACTGGGCTAGGATATGCGTATATGGATATCAACCAGAGACATACTCTCAGACTCTATCAGTTTGATAAAACAGTTTTTGATGCGACTAGAGAGCTGCTCCCTATCTCGGTATATGAGTCTCTCGAGAGTTTTTGAGATGTGTGATATTTGCAGGAGGATGCAGGAGTACTGAGTATATCTACTACGAAAACAGGAAACGAATTTGAGTTTGATTTTGCGACCTACGACTATGGTCTCTTTGTGAGAAATAACTCTACTTGAGCACTTCTCTATAGTCTCAATATAGAAACACAAACGGGAACAGGAGTTTATATAAACGCTATTGATGATAGTGACGACTCTTTTATAAAAGTATTGGCAAACGACATTATCATCGATAATGAGTGAAGGTTCCTCACAGAACAGTTTGAAGTCATAGGAACAAAGGAGTAGTTACAAAATATATTTACAAACCCAAAAAACAAATATAATGCTGTATAAACACTCTTTAATAATTTTCTAAGCACACTTTATGGACCCCCGGTTATATCTCTTGTTTATCATACTCTTTATACTCTCTGGATTCTTTTCTGGGACTGAGATAGCTCTTATGAGTCTCCCATCTCACAAAATAGAATCCCTCGTAAAACAAAAACTCTTTGGAGCACGCGCACTTTCAGAAATACGTCAAAACACAGATAAACTCCTGATTACTATACTGGTTGGAAATAACCTCGTAAACGTTTATACAGCAGCTCTTGCGACACAAATCTCTATAAACTTTGCTCAGAGTTCTGGTATGGATCAGGCATTTGCAGTGGGAATTGCCACATGAATCATTACTTTTCTTATTCTTGTGTTTGGAGAGATAGTCCCAAAGAGCTTTGCGACAAAAAATGCAGAAAAAATAGGTCTCTGGGTAGCATATCCGTATAAGCTTTTGATGATACTCTTGTTCCCAGTGATATTTGTGCTCGAGATACTGATCAAACTCTTTACCGGGAAAAATGTCGCAACAAGAGTAACAGAAGAAGAAATAGAAACATTTATAGATCTCTGAAAAGATAGTGGAACACTCGAAGATGACGAACATGAAAGACTCAAAAATACTCTGGAGTTTAGTGATACACTTATAGAAGAGATCATGGTTCCAAGAGTCAAAGTAGATGCTATAGAAGATATAGTAACTATAGATGAGGCTATGGAGTACTATATGACTCATACGCATAGTAGGATACCCGTATATCATGACCAGATAGACAATATTGTCGGGATTATTACTATTCGTGATATGCTTCGTGAGCAACAAAAATGAAATGGAAATATGCTCCTTTCACAGCTACATTTCAAAAAATTTCTCAAAGCTCCTATAAACCAGCCTATAGATATACTTCTGGAGACTTTTAAGAAAACCAGACAACATATAGCGATTATTATGGATGAGTATGGATGAGTTGCGGGGATTACGACGATAGAGGATATTATCGAGGAGATATTTGGAGAGATACATGATGAGACAGATTTTGAGACTGACGAGATAGTAGAAAAGAAAAAAGGAACATTTATTATAGATTCTTCTATACTCATCGAAAATATCGTAGACGAATTCAAACTCGAGCTTTCAGATATAGGAATAGATGAAAAAGAATTCTGAACCGAAACAGTCAGTTACATGATTACCCATCAACTCGAGAGGTTTCCTGAGCACAAAGAAGAAGTATGTTTTGATATCCTCGATGAGAAATCTAAGCCATCAGGAAAACAACTATGTTTCACGGTGATCGAGATACATGATGATACAAAAATAGGCAAGGTAGAGGTTACGGTGAAGTAATTTTGTTTCGCACCTCCTCCCTTCTATCCCTATCATGAAACTTGAGCATATTATCAGATATTATCACCCCAAAAGGCTTTCAGAGTTGCTGGAAGCTTTTTTTTGTACGTGGGAGAAATATATACTTGAGACTGGACTCAACTATATCCCAGAGTTGTGAAAATATTTTTGGAAAATGGTGACTTTTTTGCTGTATTTCTATACGACTCTGTGCATTTTGTAATAGGTCTTGATAGGGATCAAAATCACACCAAGAAGTATTGGCCTTTAGGAACTGCTCGTAGGTATCGTCTCTATCAACTATAGGCTTCATATACAGTATCCAAAAATAGAGATAGATATCATTTTCTATCGTTATATCCTGAAAATCCAGAGCATCTTTGCTCACAAAAAAAGACAAACAAAATCTCCCTGCATGGTGTTTGTGAGTTTTTCTCAGTCATAAAATCTGGAAATAGATAGTAGTTAGTATACGTACGCTCCAGAGGCGATTCTTACGCGTTACGATAAAGAGGTCTATATCGGAGTCTTTGTGGCACGCGTTCATTGAGATAGAATTTCCGACTCATATCATTTGTATCCCTGGTATGAGCTTGAGGGGAGGGATATATTTCTCTACTTTTTTCCACAGCCTCTTTTCTACTTCTCATGGTTGAGATTTTATTCCCATGAGTTTTTTGAATGCTTCGTGAGATGTTTGTGGTATTTTGAGCATGAGTGAATTATAGAGTGAATTCAGAAAAAGAGTATACTTTTTTTTGATTATTTCCACGCTCTTGTTAGTATTCAAACAAATGAGATATTTTATCTTTTATAATTCTTTGCTATGCGTTACTTTTGTACCGATTGTTCTCATATATACGATGAGGCAATAGGGGATCCTGAGATGGATTTCGATGCAGGTGTAAAAATAGATGAATTAACAGAGTTTTATTGTCCCAACTGTGAGGCAAGTGCAGATATGTTTCAGCCTATTGTAGAAGAGGTTCTCTACGCAGAAGACCCTGAGTATCTTTCCTGAGCAGAGAGAGAACATATTCCCCATATACTTCACAGAGATGATAAAGAAGTAGAGTTTTCTATAGGACAAGAAGTACATGTCATGTGAGATGATCATCGTATCACTACGGCAGTTTTGTATGATGAGTATGGAGATGTGGTAGAAGAGCATTTTTTCTCGGTAGATGAGGATCCGATACATGTATTTCATATAGAGGATCTGGATAGTTTCGAGATCCAAGCCAGTTGTAATCAGCATGGAGTCTGGTCTACAGGTATGATAGAAAATACTTAATTTACCTCGAAAAATAGCTTGCTATTATCCCCAGTAGTATGGTATAATTTCCTTACTAAGGAAGTACGTTTCTATAAAATATTATTTCTTTCCTCGTAAGTTCAAGAACTTTTCGTATAATCAGCTACATGAACAAAACTTTTCTAGAAATTCTCGTAGACAAAAACAATGAAAAAGGACCATGAGTCTTTGATCAGATTCTTTTGGTACTCCACAAGGCTTTTCAGCAAGGAAAATATCAAGAAAATTTTTCTTTTGAGATTACAAAAATAGGGAATAGGATACGTTTCTTTCTCGTATGTCCTAATCAGTACAAAAATTTTCTCAAAAACCAGGTCTATGCGCAGTTTAACAATGTAGAGATATATGAAGTAAAGGACTATCTGGCAAATGTTCCAGATGAAAAAATCACCCTCTGAACTATGGAGCTCGCAAAACATCATTACTTCTCACTCAAGACCTTTGCAGAACTCGCAGAAACTACGAAATGAACAGAGGTAGATCCTTATTCAGCTATTACTTCTGCACTCGGAAAAACAGGGAAGTATACCCTCAATACGTTCCAGATAAACTTTGCTCCAGTGCAGAGTAAATCATGGAAAAAAGACGCAAAAAAAATCATTCCTATTCTGACATCAAATTATCCAAAACTCCTCAAAAATATTCTCCTTCATCCGTTTTTTGGGTATTTCAAGATACTATTTTTCCCGATATTCCTATTCCTAAAACTCATAGGACTCCTGATACCAAAATCAGAAGATACTGATATCGTTAAAGAAGATGGAGAAAAGGAAGAAGCCACAGAAGACAAGGTAGAGATAAATACGAAATTTCTGGATAAACTCTCGTCTGAATGATATAAGGTAGGAGTAAATATCATATGTGCATCAGAAGATGATAATGAATCACGTGTTTCGGTCCGTGAGATAGCATCGACCCTGAGTGTGTTTGATAATTTTGGTCAAAATAAACTTAGACTCAGTAGCATTACCAAGATGACGAGTCAGATACGCAGTGCAAAGAGTAGATATCTCAGTGGAAATGATATACTTTCTACCTCAGAGCTCGCAGGACTCGTGCATCTCCCGACAAACTATGTAAAAACTCCCTATATCAACTGGGTTTCTTCTCGCGCGTTTGAGCCACCGACCAATCTCCCGATAATAGATCCAGATCTCACTGATGATATCACTCCAGAGACCAACCTCACTCCTATAGGAAAGACCAATTTTCGTGGTACGCAGATGAGTTTTGGTATGGCACCAGATGATAGACGTAGACATATGTATATTATCGGGAAGACAGGGATGGGAAAATCAGTCCTCCTAGAAAATATGATCATGGATGATATAAAAAAATGAAGAGGAGTCGCAGTTATTGATCCCCACGGAGATCTCGCAGAAGGAATTATCGGACTGATACCAAAAAATAGAACCAATCAAACTATCATATTTGACCCGAGTGATACGCATTGGCCTATAGCGTTTAACATGCTCGAGTGAGTATCTGAAGAACAAAGACCCTTTATTGCTTCGGGGCTTGTAGGTATTTTTAAACGTATTTTTGGTGATAGTTGGGGACCTCGTCTCGAACATACACTCAGAAATACGATTATGGCACTGATGGAATACCCAAACACTACACTTATCTCTATTCCTCTGATGCTGACAAGTGAAGTATATAGAGGAAAGGTCGTCAAAAAAATCACTGATCCAGTAGTAAAAAAGTTTTGGACTCATGAGTTTGGAAAACTGACTCCTCAGCAGAGAAACGAAACAGCCTGACCGATCCTCAACAAAGTAGGACAATTTCTCTCATCTCCGATTCTCAGAAATGTTTTAGGACAACCAAAAAACTCGTTCTCTATGAGGTGGGCTATGGATAACAAAAAAATCATTGTTATCAATCTCTCCAAAGGAAAGATCTGAGAAGATGCTTCGAGTCTCCTTGGGGCTATGATGGTGACCAAGTTTCAGCTCGATGCTATGAGTCGCGCGGATATAGCTGAGTCAAAGAGACAGGATTTTTATCTCTATGTAGATGAGTTTCAGAACTTTGCAACAGATAGTTTCTCGACGATTCTCTCCGAAGCTCGTAAATATAAACTCAATCTCGTCATGGCAAATCAGTATATAGACCAGATGACTGAGGAAGTACGTGGAGCAGTTTTTGGAAATGTGGGAACACTCGTTTCTTTTCAGGTAGGGCATAGTGATGGAAAGATTCTGACAGAAGCGTTTGCTGGAGATATAGCCGAGGAAGATCTAACCAATCAAAAAAAATATACAATCTATCTGAAACAGTTAATAGACGGGATGCCCTCTCCTATATTTTCTGCAGCTACATTTCCCCCACATGAAAAAGATGAAGAAGAGTTCCATGAGCGTTATGAAAAGATACTCCAAGTTTCTCGTGAACGTTACTGTAAAAAGAAAAGTGTCGTAGTGCAAAAAATACAATCCATGATGTCTGATCTGGAGCAAGCAGAGGAGAAATGGGAACAGAGGAAAGAAGAATTTAAAAAACAAAAAGAAGAAGAAAAACGTCAAAAACAGCAAGAGCGTATGGATGCAAAAAAACAACAAAAATAATATTAGCCCATCTATGGGGTTCTTATCAAGCCAAGGACTGGCTTCATTCTTGCTTTTTATAGCTTTCTCTGTAACTTTGTAGAAACAAGTTCTTGTTATTTTCGTTTGCTCGATATGACAAGGTATAGATTTTAAATTTCTTCATGAAAATAGACAACGTTACACTCGCATTTAAGAATAAAATTGTTCTGAGAAATGTAGATCTAGAAATCAAAAAATGAGAGTTTGTATTTTTTATCGGGTATTCGGGAGAAGGAAAAACCTCCCTTATTCGCTCTCTGATAGGAGACTTTGCTCCTGAGAGGGGAGATATAGTGCTCGATAGTGGGGCATACCTCTACAAAAATATGTCAGAAAAAGTACTTTTGACCTATAGGAAAAATATCGGAGTGATATTTCAGGATTATAAACTCCTAGAGTCCAAATCAGTCTATGAAAATGTCGCTTTTGCTATGGAGGTCTGTGGATATAGAGATCCATATATCCGTAAAAAAGTCCCAGAGGCACTCGAACAAGTAGGTCTTCTCATAAAAAAAGACACCTTTGTTTATGAGCTCTCTGGTTGAGAAAAACAAAGGGTCTCTATCGCAAGAGCACTCGTTCACAGTCCAGATATTATTATCGGAGATGAGCCTACGTGAAACCTCGATCCACATACAGCTCATGAGATTATGGAAATATTTGAAGACCTCAATAAAGATGGAAAAACCGTTATCATCGCAACACATGATAAAAACATAGTCGATTCTTTTCGCAAGAGAGTAGTGACGTTCAAAGACAAAGAAGTTCAGAGTGATGTGGAGAAGGGGAAGTATAGCCTGAAGTTATAGTTCCTTATGTATTTTCTGGATGTTTTATTTGATCAAGACAAAAGAGTATATCATCATTATTAAGTTTCTCTCATTGTTTTAGTAATTCATACTCAATAGCTTTTTCTAGAATTGTTTTGAGTTTTTCTTCTGGATTATTATACCCTATACAGATAGTGGTAATGTTGTAGTTTGAGAAGAATTCTGAGAATGTTTTTCCTTGAAGTATTTGTTCTACTCCGGATATTTCTTTTTTTGAGATTTTCAGAACACTTTCTAGAATTGTTTTGAGTTTTTCTTCTGGATTATTATCTCTTATACAGACAGTGGTAATGTTGGAGTTTGAGAAGAATTCTGAGAATGTTTTTCCTTGAGGTATTTGTTCTACTCCGAATATTTCTTTTTTTGAGAGAGTCTCTATGATAAATCATTCTATAATATGAGATCTCTTTGCCAGATTTAGACTCGTATTTTTAGATTTGACTCCCCTAGCTTTAGATTTTTTTAAACTTTGGATAGAATGAAATAATGTAGCATTTAAGAGCTTTTCTTCTTTGACTCAACTAAGTTCTAGTCGAGTACTGATTTTTACAATATTTTTGATGCTTTCACAAATTACTTCTTCAATTGTAATATCTAGTTGAAGGCCATTGATATAAGATGTAATTTCTCTAGATTTTTCTAATTCTAAAATTATTTTTTCATACTTTGCTTGTATTTCTTGTTTTATCTCTTGAGAAGGTCTTCAACTTAAGGTTATATCCAAAACATCAGGTTTTACTTCATTCCAGTATGTTATACTTTTTTTCAGTTTAGAATCTATTTTCATAATGTTTTTAATTATCTAATTATATCAGTCATCCTATCAAAATTGATTCTGATATTTTGGTATGACCTGAGTATAGCTGTATCTATAGATTTTCCTCTGATTCCATTATCTTTGAGAGCGAGATAGGCAAAGAGTTTATTGGTATGAAATACAAAGTTTTTGTAGTTCCTGACGATTCCTTGCATCTGAGTATTTTCGAAATCTCCAGCTTCATATTTTCTGATGATTTCTGTTCTCAGAATATTGTCCAGAGTCCTATAGTTGTTGTATACTGTTTCTAATGTCGAGCTTGCAAATCTATGATTATCGAGAGTTGCTCTCTGGATATCAAATACTTCCGGTCCTGTAGGGATCTGTAGGAGTTCATCCAAGGATAGTGCTTGGGAAGAGTTTGTAGTTGAAATACAAAATAGAAATGTTATAATACACAGAGATATTTTTTTCATAGGAGAAGAAGATATAAGTAAATTAGTAAAAGTATTTATATATAAAATAATATAAATGTCAAATAATTTTTATGATATTTTAGGAGTTAGTAAAAACTCGAGTGACGTAGATATAAAAAAAGCCTATAGAAAGCAGGCAATGAAGTATCATCCAGACAAAAATAAAGGAGACGCGTCAGCAGAAAAAAAGTTCAAAGAAGTAAATGAAGCCTACCAAACACTCTCGGATCCAGGAAAAAAGAAACAATACGATACTTTCGGGAGCACGAAGTGAAACCCATTTCAGTGAGGTGGGAATCCTTTTGGAGGCTCTGGATGATCTGCTCAAGGTTTTTGAGGTTTTGAGGATATTTTTGGTGGAGGATCGAGAAGTCAAAACGTAGAATTTGATTTTGGAGATTTATTTGGAGGGATGTGATGATCTGCAAATCCTTTTGGGTCACAACAACAACATAGCAGACAAGAGCCAAAAAAGAAACCTGAAACACTTGATTTTGAAAAGACTTATGAAGTCCCTATCTTTGATATGATTTTGGGATGCAAGATAGAAGTATCAGGAGTATATGGTCAAAAAGCAAAACTCAAGATACCACCATGAACCAAACCTGGAACAAAGTTTCGTGTAAAAGAGTACGGAAAATCACAGTGATCTAAAAAAGGAAACTTGATTATAAAAGCAGAGGCACTCATGCCTAAGAATATCTCTGATGTAGACGCACAAATGCTCGAAAGGATACGAGAGAATGTAGGGTATTAATTTGACGTATTTATATATATAGATATAGTAGAAAATATATGTATATTTTAACTATTGTATTATGCCAACCAACTCTATTGAGATAAATAGTGATATTAGTGATTTGCAAGCTTCCCCAGAACAACTAAGAGCAATGAGTGTCTTTTTGGAAACTGGTATTGAGTTAGAATGACTAACACAAGACATTGTACAAACAGTTCGTGAGAAAAGTATGAACACAGTTTCAAAGAATATAGTTTGAGAAGATGCATTACCATGTGCAGACCTATTTCAGAATCAATCCTCAATGAGTATTGTAGAATCTAAAGAAGTAAACTTTGGGACTCATATGCAAATCACGAATAGTGAAGGAAGAAACTTTATCTGTAAGCAAGGAGATATAAGGAAAGATAATACGGTTGATCTACTAGATTTATTTGTTCTCAAGGAAGACCAAGGAAACTTTCCTAAAGGGTCTATAGTCGAGTCTATCGCAGATGATGATTCAAAAGTTCGTATAGATGATTCTAGTTTACATTGAAAAGTATACAAGAGTTCTTATTGATATGCAGATAGGATATCTATACAATGACAAGAACCAGGGCACTGTCATGTGGTTCCCTCATTTACTATATGTAGAATAAGAGACTTATACATTTGAGAAGTTCCAGAATATAGGGTAACTTTATAGTCGTTTATAAAACTAGAGCAACTGCTCTAGTTTTTTTTGTATTTCACTGTCTATTCATTTGAGCTTGAGTATAGCTGGTATCTTGTTATTTCGTATAAATTTTAGGATTTTTTGTATAATTGTATCACTACTCTGTCTCTCATCTCAGAGTATCTCATATATCTTTATATGTGCGAGAACGAGTTCTATATATCATATACTATTGTACCCTAGGGAGAGGTGTTCAAGTGTGTCTTGTATTTCTAGATGAGGAACTCAGGTAGGGATTTCTTTGAGGATAGTGTGGATGATTTCGAGGTATTTTTGGATGGTTTGAAAATCTTTGAGAGTGTGATTGAACTCTGAGAGTATTTTTATATTTCCTATGGTGTGTATATCTTTTGAGGATTTGGTAATAATTTCACAAGTTATACAGTAGCCTATATCTAGAGGTTTTTCTCTAGCTTTTTTCTTTTTTGATACGAGGAGTTTTCCGTAATCACGAAAAAATACACTATAGAGTAGTTGCTTATCATTTTGTTTTTGTACTTTTAGTACTACTCCAGATGTCTTAAATACGCTCAAATACGAAAAAAATAAGGAAATAAAAATTGAAAAAACAAATATATATATATAATTTTAAGCAAGTTTATATTTTATCAAAACAAATATGGCACCAAAAATAACAGAACAAGAGGTAGATAAGCTTGTTCTTGGGCTATTGATGGGGCATTCTAGCGCAGTAAAAGTAGATGCAAAAACATTTCTTGACCTCCTAAAACACTCTCTCTCACTCAATACGATGGAAAAAAAGAGAGTAGTAGATGCTGTTCCGACACTTTCTCAGTTCCAATTCGATGAACTTTCAAAGGTTTTTACCGAAGAAAGAGAAAAATTCAAAGAACTCGCAAAACAACATCCAGATGACATAAAAAAACTCCTCAAAAAGCAACAGACAGAGTGGATGCAACTATGAGATCTCTACAAAGCAGAAGCAGAAAACAAAGGAAAACAAGATGAGGATAAGGCAAAGGAGGATGAAATCAAAAAGAGTTTAGGGTTATAAAATAATATTTTCTGTGTAAATTCATTCATATTTTTATCACTTACTTGCTGTAAGCTCAAAAAATATTTATAAATTTCCCCTAGAAAACCTAGATTTTACTTATGATACAATTCTAGACGTATTTATTAGAGATTTATGAAATATAATTTTTCAGCGTATATAACAAAACCTCAAAGAGTTGATATATATCTATCAACTCTTTTTTGACAATTTTCTCGTAGTTACATCCAAAAACTCATAGACAAGTGACATGTACAGGTCAATAACGAGGAAATATCAAAGAATCTCAAACTCCAACCTCGTGATGTTATTCACATAAATATACTCATAGAATCTAGTGATATTATGGCAGAGGATATTCCCCTAGAAGTAATATATGAAGATGAAAATATCCTAGTTATAAATAAAGAAGCAGGTATCAATACCCATCCAACTCCAGGAATAGAAGGGAAGAGGGGGACACTCGTAAATGCTATCCTCTATCACTGCAAAGATAAACTCCCAACGATAAATGGGGAAGAACGTCCTGGTATCGTTCATCGTCTGGACAAAGATACCTCAGGCTGTATCATGATCGCAAAAAATGATCAGATGATGAAATATCTCGCAGATATAATCAAAAACAGACAAGTAGATAAATACTATATAGCTATAGTAAAGTGAATCATATCTGATAAAAAAATCACGATAGAATCAATGATTGGTCGTCATCCCAGTGATAGAACCCGCATGACTACAAAAAATGCTATTAATCCAAAAGAATCCCTGACTCACGCAGAAGTCCTCGAGTACATAGATGATACCTACACAGTCCTCAGAGTAAAACTCGAGACAGGGAGGACCCATCAGATACGTGTCCATCTCGCAAGTATAGGGTATCCTATCATAGGAGATCAAGTATATGGAGACACAGATTTCAATAAACAAGCCAAGTTTGATCTGGGAATCACCAGACAGGCACTCCACGCATATGAACTCGATCTCGAGCTCTATAAACAAAAAAAGCATTTTCATGCTCCTTTGAAAGATGATATGAGAAAGATTGTTACAGTCTTATAGTTGTAGTGATAGAACTTGTATTTTATCAAAAAAAGCTATAATACTGCTTAAGTATTTTAAAGTACAAAAACTATGATAAAGATATTTGGTGTAGGAGCTCAGGATGACGTGCAAGACATGGATAGGACCTCTGTAAATGAGGGTGGTCATGATCCTATACAAGAGCAAGAACTCGGACAAATAGCCCTTGATATACTTGATAATGGGGACAGTATTTTTATTGTAGCTCCAATAGCAGGTATCGAGCTCGAAGATATAGATGTATCTCTTAACGATACGACTCTTACTCTGAGAGGTATGAGAAAAAAGCCATCAGAACTGTACAACGAAACTACGTCTATCAAAAACTCAGAATGCTTCTGGGGGAGATTTGTGAGAAATGTTATCCTTCCAGAAAATCTTGATTTTTGAGCTATAAAAGCCGTTATGGAAAATAACCTCTTGATTATAAGTATCCCAAAACTTAGATTTGATTCACAAAATATCAAAGTAAATAGAATAGAAAACTAGAACAAAATTATGATTTTTAGAAAAAGTAAATCAGAAGTACAAAAAGGGGTAAAAAAGGTTGATAGCCTTGTTACGGGGCTGATTGTATGAGGAGCTGTAGCTTCTATATTTGGTCTTTCTCGTACAAAAAAATGAAAAAAAGTACTTGGGACACTCTTCAAAACAGGGAAGGTATGAGTGAGGTATGGTTACTCAGTATTTGGAAAGACGCTTGCAGAAACTATTGATTTCATCTGTAAAAAGAAATAATACCTATGAATAAAAAATATACTTTGCTTACTGCTCTTCTTGTTCTACCCTTTGGAGTGGTATACGGAGCTACAGATCAGACTCCTCCACAGATAACAGGGAAATATGCTGGAGATTTTTCTACCTGTTATCAGGCAAATCTCTCATGAGGAGCAAGGACTATAGAGGATTTTGTGTGTTTGGAGAGAGCGGGTGATTGGCAGGAAGTACTCTCTCAAATTGTACTTGATAGGGAATTTCAGGAGATAGATCAGGAGATAGAGGAGTATATCGCGAGTTTAGAAGAAGCAAAAGGAGAATACTTTTGACCAGAGGCAAAAGAGAGTTTTTTGTCAGCTGTTGACGCAATAGAATCAAGTTTATCAGAAGAATGATACTACTGGAAACGTTACAAAACTCTATGTCAGTCAGGAATACTCAGCGAAGTAGCAAAAGCAACAGGCAATGTTGTAAACATAGAAGCTGTGAAATACCTCTGAGGAGACAACCGTTCGTCTTGTCTGGATCTTGTCAGAACGAAACTCTCTATAGCAAAAGAGGTATCTTATAGTGTTTTGAAACTCAATAAGACCCAAGTCAGACAAGATCAGCACGAAGAATATGTGAAACAGGGGAGAGTGCAGCATGATGAACTCGCTGATGTGCAGAGAGATGTACTTGGAAATTTAGAACGTATGCTAAACGGGTGGCCTACTAAGACTCGAAATACGGCATTTTTTATTGTCAAAACTATAAAAAAATACTTCGTATAGAAGTATTTTTTTATAATGTAACTATTTTATTTTCTTTTTACATTTTGGGCATACTTTCCAGTTTTTTCATATCGGAGTGTCACAGTTTTTGCATCTTCTTTTCTTTTTTCTAGCGAGTATCCAAAACAAGAAGAAATATCCAAATAGAAGTACTACTAGAAAAAGAAGAGGGATAATAACATAAGGATTGAGTCCTATGTACTCTTCGGTATATTGAATATCAAATTCTTCAGCTGCGTTGAACTCTATTTCTTCTCAGTTTTCGTTTGTATATCAGACATCTATAAAAGCTGTTATAGTTTTATGTTTTCTTGCTTCACATACTCTCTCCCAAAACATCAAAAAACCAGCTTCCTGTTTGTTTTGACGTGTATAGTATGTTCCTGGATCCCAGTATTTTACTATCAGTTCTCACTCAGGACTATAGGCTTTGTAGGGAAATCATTTCCACTCTGTATTAAAAACCCTTCGAGTCTGTGGGAGGACATTTCACCTTGTATCGTTTATAGGAATATAATCAACGATATTTTCTCAGACGATAACTCCTAGGTCGTTGATGACAGCTTCTCTTCCTACTTGTTTCAGCTGTGTCCCATCTGAGTCTTTGAGTATTATTTTTCCACTTGGTTTCACGTGAGTAGTCCCCGTATTTTTGAATGGTATATCTATACCTATGGTAAAGTCTTCTTCCTCGTTTTTGTTAGGAGTGTCTATAGGAGGTGATGGAGTGTTTGGATCTAGAGGGTCTTGCTGTGGTATATTTTGTTGATTCTGGGATATATCATCATCGCTTGATACAAATGGGATGTCTATACACTTCCCATCAAAGTTACTGCTCGTAAAGTCTCCTAGAGGACATTCATCATAAGAGTTACTCGGAGTGGTAATACCAAACCATCATTGTTCTCAGCTAGGTGGAGGTGAGATAATTGATTCAGGTTCTGGTATTTGATTACTTGGTCAGTTATTTGTCTGATTTCCATTTTGGTTTCATGACGATGGTTGGTTTGTTGATGGGGATACTTGGTTGTTTGGTCAGGGATTTGTTTGATTTTCGCTTGATGATCCTGGTGTTTGTGTCTGGGGTGTTTGTGGTACTCAGTTAGAACTAGCACTTCATCATCAAAATATCTGTACTTCTTCTAGCTCTCAGTCGATGATGATATCACCTTCTACATTTACGAGTATGAGTACTCAGTAGTCTACTTTTATAGATATATTTCAACTCGAGGATGTTCCTGGATTTTGATTTTTAAAAAATACTGCTCCATAGTGTCCTCCAGGAGTTGCATCAACAGGTACGTCGAGTGTGAAGTTTATGGTTTTTGATTCTCAAGGATTTATAGTAAAACCAGGAGTATCGATAGTAATCCAGGTGGAGATTCATTGATCTGGAAACACAACTTCACTCCTTCTGACAAAATCAGGTTCGTTTCCAGTTATGAGAAAAAAAGGAACTCCATTATCTCCACTACTTTGAAAATCTGACTTCCCAGTGATTATATTTGCAGGTTCGTCACTATTATTTGTGAGTGTTGCTGGTCTAGTTATAGTACTCCCAGTTGCGACACTGAGCTCATACTTGATAGGATTGAAATGAAAATCTATATTTGCAAAACTCTGTTGCACATAAGAAATAAGAGATAATAGAAAAATAGCTATCAGTATAAGTAAACGGTACATGAATAAGAGGAGTAAAAAAATAGAGTAATATGACTATGATACTAGGAAAAAATACATAAAAATCAAAAAAAACTCTTGATAATATATCAAGAGTTTTTTGAAAAACGTTTTTTGAAAATTAGAAATTTCCAGTAACTGTAAATGTTACAAAATCTTCGTATTCTCCAGCTGGAGTTTCAGCTGTTGTTGTTGTTTCTACAACGAACTCTACATCATCTACGAGATTTCCTGCCTCTGGCTTATTTGTAGTATATACTGTATGTTCTGTTGTATCGTTATTTACTTCTAGCGCAGTGAGTCCTGTTGCTGCAAAAGTAGCAGAACTAGAATCATCAGTTGCGTTAGGAGTAGATCCCCAAGTATAACTTTCTTGTACTCCATCTGCTGTGAGATCGTTTATTTGTACTGATCCATCAGCTGTGTTTGTGAGTCCTCCATTTTGAGATCTAGCAGTGATAGAAACACCACTAATAGCATTTGTTCCAACTTCGATGAAGAGAGAACCATTAGCTGCTACTCCTGCAGTGAGGTCACCTAGATCAATAGCACCAGTAGATATACCCATATTAAGAGTTGGAAGAACTCTTGCTTTAATAAGTATGTCTGTTACTTGTCCCGAAGCAGTTCCAGGAAAGTTGTTATCCCACTCGATAACGCTGTCAAAAGAAGTATCACCAACGACTGAACCGGTACCGATCTGAGTTGCAGAAACGCTACCACTAAGATTCATTGTTGCAATTGCAAAAAGTGCGATTACAGCAAAAACCTTTTGTATTTTTGTTTGTGTCATAACATGTAGTTATGGAAATAAAATAGTTTGCTAGCAAATTAGCAATATAATTGTAACACACTTTTTTATACTATGTCAAAAAAAGAATCTACTTTTTGTAAATTCTTTTTTAGGATGCTATTTAGAGGGACTATTTATTTTTATAAAGATATTTTTAATACAAATAAGTGTTTCTTAGGCATAGCATCTTTAGTAGTTTAAAGTAATTCAAAAATCTATTTTTCATTCGTAATCTCATGCTCCCTGCTCAGTAGTAACTATAGCTCACAGTTGTATTTCAAATACATAGGTGTTTCGCTCTCCATTTGTATTTATATCAAGAACTTGTGTTCCTATGCTTTCATCTACTCAGATAGCACTTATTACTCACGAAAATGGAGTATTTTGGTATCAAAATCCTGTTGTTCCATTATAACTAGATATATTTTCTGTACTGAAACTGAGAAAACTATCAGCATTCATAAATAATTCAAATGGTGCTCCTACTGTTCTTATGGTGATTTCTACAGTGGGGGAGAAGCTGTTAGTGAAGATAGAAAGATCACCTATATCTATTTCAGGAGTAGAGACAAGAAATTCTATCTCATCTATATAAAATTCTAATGTTTCTGTTGTAGTATTTCCGGTATTATCTGAAATATTAAAAACATACCTATATCTCCCAAACTCTAGAGTACTTGTATTGTAACTTGCTGATGTGGTGTTTATAACTCCAGGAGTTATACCACTTGCAGAAATATCAGGTCAAAATGTTGATATACCATCCCATTTTTGGAGTGTAATAGTTGCAGAAGATACGTCAATTCATGAATCGTCATCATTGTAGCTAATATTAATTTCGTGATTTCCACCAGGAAGCAGGGTTCCACTTAAGAAATTTGTAGCTGTAATAACTGGAGCTACTTCATCCAGATCGTTAATAGTAATAGTAAACACCTCTTCAAATACTCATCCATTCCCATCATTTGTCTCTACTCTGATTGAGTAGCTAGATCGTGTTTCAAAGTCTGGAGAAGTATTTATACTCAGAGTATTTCCTGAAATACTAAAAGCGCTATTATCAGTATCTCATGTTCCTGCTACAAGACTATAACTATGAGTATCTCCTGTATCTAGATCTGTCGTTGAAAATGTTCAAACTGTTGTATTTACAGGAACATTTTCGTCGAGATTATTACTTGAGAGTGATATATCTGTAGGGGAGTCGTTAATTGAGTTTATTTCTATATCTATTGATTGAGTATTACATTGACTATTACAGTGATCATCACAAACCTCGACATCTATAGAATAGTTTCATGCTGGGAGTACTCAGAGTGTTGTGATTTCTCAGGTATTAGTATCTATACTAAAGTTACTTGCGTCAACTCAGCCTGAGATACGATAATTGAGTACAGCAGCTTGAGTTACTTGTCATGAAGGATTTTCAAAAGCAAAGACTCCAACTGGCTCAGTGGTATGGTTTCTACTAGTTGTTACCACATCATCGTCTTCTTCTATAGTTGCTGGAAATGTTGTCGTTGTGACAGCTCATCCAATATGCACGTGAGCTGTCCCTCCATTTGCTCCATCAATTCAGAGCATAGATGTGAGAATAGTTTGAGGAATTGATGAAAAAGGACGAAAAAAGCTGACGTTATCTCAAGTAGATGTTACAGATTTTACAATATCTGCAGATTTTATAGTATCAAGCTCTACTCAGTTAAATGTAAAATGTCCAGGCTCTGACGCGATATAATCAATATCTTCTGCTGCATGGCTACACGAACCATGAGCTGATTGAAGCATGAGTCACATTTGTGCCGTATTTGGATCTTGGGTAAAGCTTCCAGTATTTCCTACTGCAGAGGATCAAATAGAAAGAGCTTGATTATTACTCGATACACTATGAATCACAGAAGGAGTGTTTAAAAAATTTGGAGAAAAAAGTACTTCTACTCCATTATTTATACGACAACGATTTCAAAAAACTAGGTTTGTGTTCTCTGTTCCTGCTTGAATATGGAGTACATCACCAGCATCATCTATCAAATTATGTACTCAGGCATTTACCACGATATAATCCATGGTCGTTGTTTGGCCTGCGGGTATATCAGAGAGTTGATTATCTACCTTGAGATCAAAAGAAGTTGGAAGCTTATTATTGGCTCTTGGTATAGCTGGTCTGAGTCCTGCTACATTATTCCTACTAGAAGTCACGACAACGGGAGTACACATTTCTGCGTGAGTGATATTTTCCCATGAATTTCCTGTTACATTTGTAGACCCATATTCTAGTACAACGTTACCTTCGTCGTTAGCAAGGATTGTACCTACAGTTGTCTCTCACTGAGTAATACTAAAAGAGCGAGACACTATATCTGGAGCTCGATTGAGTCATGAGGGTCCTGTAGAATTTACAATAGGAACATGAAAAGTAAATCAAAAACCACTTATCCAGATAATATGGTAAATCAGAACGATTATAGAAATGTAATTATTGTATCTCATAATAGAATTGAGTTTTACGTATTTATACTTTAGCATATTAACAACAAGAAATCATAGTATTTAGAGAAAAAATAGTATAAAAAGACTTTACAACAGATGTTTTATTTCATTATATATTAATCCACCTTTTGTAGTGTTTGTGATCTATCTATTTATAGAGTAACTATTATTTTTTATAGAAATTGATAATTTAATGGAAAGATATAAACTGTATTTAAATATAATTGTTTTATTTAAATGAGTTTAGAAGTCATCAAAAAATATAATATATCTGCCAAGAAGTCTCTTGGGCAGAATTTTTTGGTGGACGAAAATATAATTTGAGAGATATCTGGAATTATTGATATTATGTGAAGTGATATCATAGAGGTAGGTCCTGGGTATGGAGTCCTTACAGAAAAACTTTTAGAGAAATCTCCAAGGTCTCTCTGTCTCGTAGAACTTGATAGAGACATGATTTCTATTTTAGAGGAGAGGTTCTCAGGACACTTTTCTTCGACTTTCTCTTCTGGGAGGTGAGAGCAAGTCACAGACCTTCAGATTATTCACAGTGATATCCTAGAGTATTCTCCAGGTTTTCAAAAATACTCAGTGATTGCAAATATCCCATACTATATAACTTCACCTATCCTCAGGCACTTTCTTTATGCCTTGGACCACACTCCTGAAAGTATGGTTATTCTGATGCAAAAAGATGTCGGTGACAGGATACTCGAGAAACATAAAAACAAGAGCTCTGTACTCAGTCTGATAGTGCAAAAAAAGTGTAGAGTTTCAGAAAAGATACTGGTTCCCAAAGAGTCGTTTATCCCACAACCAAAAATTGAGTCTAGTGTTTTGTTTTTTGAAACTCATAGTGATTTTAGAGATGTAGATGACGAGAGTTTCCTCAAATTTATAAAAACAGGATTTAGTGAACCTAGAAAAAAGCTCATAAAAAGTCTTATAAAAGGAGGATATGAAAAACAGAGGATTTTAGAATTTTTTGGTAAAAATAATCTCAGTGAGAATACGAGATGAGAAGATTTGAATGTGAAGATGTGGTGTCAACTATTAGAAAAATTATCCTAATGTAGACATGAAAAAAAAGTTAAATATTATCCAATTTACTCCATACTTTTCTCCACATATAGGATGAGTTGAAAAAGTATCTGAGTGAATATTTCTAAAATGGACACAATGAATAAGCTCTATTTATAGCTGAAATATATGACAACAATGAGTTGTCTATAATAATAAAAAGAAAAATATTATAGACAATAAGACGAAGGTATTTTTCCCGAGTTTTGATATAATAGACAACTTTCCTATACCTATGTTATGGACAAGGAATTATAGATCTTCACATAAAAAACTACTACAAATTATAAAACAAAATTCAGATGAGGATTTTGTAATAATAACTCATACTCGTTTTTTTATTTCGAGTTATATCTGAGGAATATTTGCTCGTAAAAATAAACTCAAATGGGTTCACATAGAACATGGATCAGACTATGTAAAACTCTCTTCCAGATGGAAATCCTCTATCGCATATCTCTATGATAAAACTTTTGGAAAGTGGGTAATAAAAAATTCTGATCAGGTTCTTGCTATTAGTTCAGCTGCCAGTTCTTTTGTAAAGACAGCATTTTCTAGAGGTGATGTAGATCTGTGGTATAGGGGTACCAGTATACCGGAAAAAACAAACAAAAAAGAGACTAAGGTAGAGTTTCTTTATATAGGGAGACTGGTTCACCTCAAATGAGTTTCAGATGTACTGGAGGCATTTTCAAAAATCCAATGAGATAGTATCCTTACTATTATCGGAGAGGGAGAAGAGAGAAAAAAACTCGAACAAAAAACTCGAGACCTAAAAATATCTAGTCGAGTAATTTTTGTGTGAGGCATGAATCATGACCTGATCATACAACAACTCGTTAAAAAGAAATATATACTGATAAACCCAAGTTACCAAGAGTGAATGCCCACTACTGTTATAGAATGACTGGCAACTCAAAATGTGGTTATAGCGAGTGATGTGTGAGGTACCAGAGAGATATCACAAGAGAATGATCTTATTTTATTTCCTGCAGGAGATATTGCTACTCTCGGAAATACTATGAAAAAAACACTCAACGACTATGACATGCTATCATGAAAATCCTATGATTATCTCCAGAAAAATTTCTCGTGGAAAAAGAGCGTTGAAAACCTATATACACTTATAAGATAATATGATTCCAAAAATCTCTGTTATTATGTCAGTATATTATGAAAGTATAAAGGAACTTTCTAGATCTATAGAGTCTATTTTGAGTCAAACATACAAGGATTTTGAGTATATTATCATACTTGATAATCCTAGTAATATCGAGGCCAAGGAGTGTATCCTAGAGCATCAAAAACTAGATCAGAGAATCATTTTTATAGAAAATCAAAAGAACATAAAACTCTGAGCTTCACTCAATAAATGATTGAGTATCGCGCGATGAAAATATATCGCTCGAATGGATGGTGATGATAGTTGTTTGGCTGATAGACTCGAAAAACAATATGATTTCTTCGAAGAAAATCCAGAGATAGATATACTATTTACAGGTTGGAGAGAGATAAACGAGTGAGGAGATGTGTTTGTACGAACTCCTAAGAAGAGATTCTTTGAGAATATAGAAAAGTATTTTTTTCTTCATTCTCTACTCTTGCATCCGAGTCTGATGTGTAGATCAGAAGTATTTTGATCATATCGATACCCAGAGATAGGGAGGCCAGAGGACTTTCCATTATTTTTGGACTGGATACATGAGGGATATACTTTTTCTGTTCTAGAAGAAGCGCTCTATGACTACACAGTTCAAGAATCTGATATAGAGACAAAGTACAAAAAAGTGAGAGAATTTTCTCAGACGTTTTTGGAAATACTTATAAAAAAGATACCACTATTTTGGAATAATATATATTATTACGCTATGTTACTTCGTATCGTTGTTGAGTTCTTGTTGTCTCGAGTGTATTTTATTTTTAAAACAGTATATGTCCCATTGCAAAAAAGAATCAAGTCATGATGGGAAGAAAAATAAAAAAGTATTAGTACTTCTCGAGTCTCTAGCAAGATCGAGAGGGACAGAAAAACTCTTTTCGCAATTATCATTTTTTTTGTCTGATGATTATGATATTGTCTATGTTGCGAGAGATGTCTCTGTTTTACATGCTGATTTTGATTGACCTAGCTTTGAACTCAGATCACGAAACATGTTTTTTCAGATATTTGAACTCAGAAATATCATAGCTCGAGAGGATATTTCTTGTGTTATAGGGACAAATGATATAGGCAATATTACGCTGTATTTTGCGACTCTTTTTTTACACGTCCAAAAAATAGCTACTATTCACTCTAACCCACTTTTGCATCTTAAAAATATTTTTAAAACATGTATAATTAGATACATCTACCCGAGTTTTGACTTTGTAGTGTGTGTGTCACGTGCACAACAGGGTATTATGCAACAGTATTTTTCACTAAAAAATACTCGTGTCATCCAGAATTTTATGGATATATCAACAGAAAAACACAAACTATCACTTCCCATACAAAAACATCAAAAGATACATACAACAGGATGTAATTCTATTATGGTTGGGAGGCTTGATAGGCTCAAAGGATTTCTTCCTCTATTGAGAGTATGGAAACAGCTAGTTCAAAAATACCCAGATAATTATCTCTACATTGTTGGTGAGTGACCTTATGAGAGTACGATTCTTGAGTATATTTCACAACTTTGACTCAAGGAATATGTATTTTTACTCTGACAGAGTGACAATATATATACCTACACGAAACAAGTAGATGTATTTGTATTTCCAAGTCTCTCTGAGGCTTTTGGGATGGTTCTAGTGGAGTCGTTGTTGAGTGGAAATATAATCGTATCATCTGACTGTCCCGTGTGACCTCGAGAGATACTCTGAAACACAGATGAAAAAATACAGGAGTACCCACATACATCAGATAGATGAATACTTGTTAGGGCAATACGAGAAGAGACACTACAAGTCTTAGAGGACGATATCTCTCAAAAACTTATTCCCGAAGAACAACAACTACTGCAAGTGCTGATAGATGTATATGAAAGTCTAGAGGATTACAAGACTCGTTATCAGTATAATCCTAAAAATTTAGAGGATTTTGATATCACGCGCGCTCAAAAACAGTGGAAAGACCTATTAGGGAATTAGAGTGTATATGTTTTTGTTAGATGATCCATTGACTCATGAAAAAAATAATTTCCTGAGTATATCGAGAGATTCGTGTGGATAAGTCTCAGAGTTGAGGAGAGTGGTGATTTCAGAGGTTGTTATATCTATGATACCTGGAAATATTTCTCAGTAGGGAAATATACTCCCAACTTCCTCTAGATACTCTTCTCTATCAGGAAAGTATGTAAATACTTTTTTCCTCAGATATAAAGCATAATAATAAATAGACGATATATCTGTTATCAGTATATCTACGTGTGGGAGGTATTCTATAGAGTTCTTGGATGCAAGTTCTATATGTTTTGGGAGATGAGAAAAAATCACTCCAATTGATTGTTTTTCTTTTGGATGGAGGCTTATTATATAGAGGTTTTTTGTATCGTTTTCTACAGACCTAATAAAATCAGAAATATTTTTTTCAGATATGCTAGGGTCATCTCTATGAGTTGGAGCATAGAGAATAGTTTGTAGGTAATTATCTTGTTTTTTTGATTTTATAGTATCGAGGTAATCGAGTATAGGCTCTCAACTCAGGGACATATTTTTTTCTGATAACCCCCAACAGTATCAAAATATAATTTTGCATAGAGGTGAGGTCACGCAGTGTGTATCGATTGTTTTATACCAGTTTCTATCCTGACTACTGGGTGTGTCTTTTCACAGGAGTCCTATGTTTTTGATAGGGATACCGTGAAAGAGAGAGATGAGTTTTTGGTTTCTGGATTTTATAGAGAGAGGACCATGTGACGAGATGAGTGTTTTTGCTCTGAGTATAGTCCGTAGAGTCTTTACAGATAGAGCGTCTGTATCTATCAGAGAGAACTCTAGTTTTCTAGGGTTATACTTTTTTGTAAACTCATAAAAGAGATATCCATTGCCCTCAGAACACCATGGAGTGAGTATCACGACAGACCTTGTGTTTTTTGGTATGAGTATACTTACCTGTGAGAGTATTTTTTTTAGTAGATTCATGCTTGGATTTTATCTTTTATTTCGGTAGTAGATATATCGTCGGTTCTTGGGAGATATATGACTTCACAGATATCATTGAGATCATCAAACTTTCATTTCCAGTCATTTCCTATTACAAATACATCAATATTGTGTCTTATGATATCATTTCTTTTCTGTTGCCACGAGTGTTCCTCTAGTACTTCATCGACATACCTTATAGAAGAAACTATTTCTTTTCTTTCTTGGTAGCTAAAACTGCATTTTTTTCACTTTTTTGCGTTGAACTCGTCACTAGAAACACCTACTATGAGATAATCTCATAGGGATTTTGCTCTTTTTAGGATACGTATATGTCAGATATGTGTGAGATCAAAAGTCCCGTAGGTGATTATTTTTTTCATCTGTAGATGGATATTTGTTGGAATAAAAAAGAAACGTGTTTTTTGTATAAGAGAAAAAATACTCAAAAAAACATAGATGCTACTCAGATGAGATACAGGCCAGTACCTGCTCTATCTAAGTCAGGGAGCAATCAAGAAAATACAAAAAAGTATAATAATATGATGACGACCAAGGGACTGATACTTCATATTATAAAACCGAGGGGAAGTGATATCCTATAATTAGGAGTTCTCCACTCTGTAAGTATCCAGATCATGAGCCATCCTACACCTGTAGCTAGAGCTGCTCCATATACTCAGAGAGAGTGTATTCACCAGAAATTGAGGGCAATATTTATAAAAATCATAAATATGATTATATAGAGTCTCTCAGCAGATTTTCCTGTAGTATTTAAAATAGTATAGTTAAAGGTTAGGAAAAAATTGAAAATAATAAACATAATAGAGTATTGGAGTATTTCCCCAGATACTAAGAATTTTTCACCAAATAGAAAAGTACTGACTTCTGGACCAAGGAGAAACAGAAACACAGAACTCCAACTGATAAGTATAAGAGTTATTTTATAAAATACTTCTTTTATTTTTTTGATGTCAGTGTATTTTTTCTTTGCAAAGAGCTCTGATATGATAGGCAAAAGTATCAGGAAAATAGGTCAGAGGAATATATGAGGAATACTCACGAGACTGAGATAGTTGGTGTAGTATCCGGCTGCTTGTGTTCCTAGGAGGGATATTACCATTACCATATCTACCTGACTCAAGATCAGAGTAGATTGGGATGCAAATAGGATAATAATAGCATATCAAAACACTTCCTTTAGATGACTACTAGATATAGATATCTGAGCACTGGCAAAATATGTTTTATAGTATTTTTTTAGAAATACCACCAGAGATACAAATACTCAAAAATACAATCCCCCAAGCCAAGCAAAACTATATGAGTAGAGACTTCATAGATCAAAAATAAAAATCACCAATACGATTAACAGGACAGTAATCATACGAAAAAACTCTGTTATTTTCTGCATAAACGTATTTTGAACTGCAAGAAAAAAATTGTTGAGAAGTTGAAAAAAATTGATTCCTAAAAAGAAAAAAGCAAAAACCTGAACTATTTTGATACTTTCTGGATTTTCAAAATACTGATTTGCTATAAAAGGAGCTCAGACAAAAAATATAAAAAATAAAACTATTGCAGAGAGAGTTTGTATACACAAGGCATAAAACATGAGTGTTACAGTTTTGTTTCTCTCTCACTGGGTTTCATATTTTGGTATAAAAAAAGACAGGCTTTCTTTCATTCACATATCTCATAGTGCAGATAGGAGAACGATGAGACTTATTATCCCGTAGAGGATTCACATATCACTTACACTGAGATCTCCAGAGAGAATTATTTTTATGATATAACCAATAGGAGCGATAATAAATGAGAATAAATAGAGCCAAAAGCCTTTTTTAAGAAATTTTTCAGAGAGTGAACTATGTTGGTCTATCACGAGAAATAATACTAAATATATAGATATAACTACAATGAGTATAGCTAAAAAAAATATCTTCCAAACTTGGAAGATATTTTTTGTGAAAAACTATTTTATACTTTCTGCCATGAGGTCTGATATTCCTGGGGTAAAAGGGTCTGGTATGATCTCACCTACGCTCGGATTTTTTACTGCGCGAGCAAGAGTCTCTGCTGCGTTTATCTGCATTTGCATGGTTATCTCTGTGACTCCACTTTTGAGTGCTCATTTAAACATCCCAGGAAATACAAGGACATTATTTATCTGATTTGGATAGTCACTACGACCGGTTGCTACTATTTTTGCTCCAGCTTCATAAGCATCTTCTGGCATGATTTCTGGAGTAGGATTTGCGAGCCCAAAGATAATTGGATCACTATTCATAGTTTTTACCATATCTTTTGTGAGAACTCCAGATACAGATACTCAGATAAATACGTCAGTCCCAACTACTGCTTCTGCGAGTCATCATTTTATACATCAGTTTCCATTTGGGTCGAGGATACACTGAGTATTTGTTACATTTGTGAGCATTTCTTTTGTAGGGTTGAGTCTTTCTCTCCCTTTATAGATAGTTCCACTTGAGTCTACGACGACGATGTTTTTCATTCCATATTCCAGTAGGAGATTTGTAGTAGCTACTCCTGCAGCTCCAACCCCATTTACAACGATTCTGATATCTTCTTTTTTCTTATCTACGAGTTTGAGTGCATTTATGAGTCCTGCGAGACATACGATTGCTGTACCGTGTTGGTCATCATGAAACACGGGAATATCCAGTTCCTTATTGAGTCTTTCTTCTATCTCAAAACATCTCGGAGCAGATATGTCTTCGAGATTTATTCCCCCAAAAGTTGGAGCGATATTTTTGACAGTTTGGATTATTTCTTCGGTATCCTGTGTATCTAGGACTATTGGAAACGCGTCTACTCCAGCAAACTCTTTAAAAAGAGCACATTTTCACTCCATAACTGGCATAGATGCCTCAGCACCGATGTTTCACAGTCCGAGTACAGATGATCCATCTGATATAACGGCTACGGTATTTTTTTTGAGAGTATAGACTTTTGCGAGTGATTTATCACGAGCAATCTCTTCACATGGAGCTGCTACTCCAGGAGAGTATACTATAGAGAGATCAGTTTTATCCCTTATAGGACTTTTTATTCTTGTTTCTATCTTTCCCCCGAGTTCTTTGTGGAGTTTGATACTCTCTTTATATGGATCCATGATTTTGTGCGGTTATATATATAAATACAGATATAATAGTTGTTTTAGTATCGATAAATCACCTTAAAACAAACTGTAATAATAGAACAATGTTAAGAAGAGATACAAAAATGTAAAGATAAACAGCAATAAACAATTTTACAAGCATCGGAAAAAGGGTACATTTTAGCATATTATTCATCAAAAATAGCACATATGCAGAGTTACGCGTTTCGTAGTGTTTTGGTATTTACTTTTAGTCTTGTTACTATTTTTTGTTACTATTTTTTATTTCCGTTTCACAGCTACAATCCTGATATATTTTCTACGTATATAGGGATTATGTTGTTTTTATTTCTTTGTTACAAATGATATTATCTCTCTCTTGGATATTCTAGAATAGAGTTCTCCCCATCAAAAATACTTTTCCTTGCAGCTTTGCATTTACTCATCTTGAGTTTCTTGTTTTTTTATTCTGCTGGGCAGTCTAGTACTGGTTTTTTATATTTATTTTGAAAAATAGCGTTTTTCTTTGTGATAGTGTCATGACTATTTTTAGTACTTTTGAGTGTAGGGCAAAAGATACTCAAGACCTCACTACAAAATTACTGACAGTATAATTATTATGCTCTTACTTTGCTTTCTGGAGCTCTGGGTTTTGTGGTGTTTGTATCTTTACTGACATTTCTGGCAGTATCGTGATTTTATACTCTTGCTAGTGTTGCGATAGTATGAGCGCTGTTGATAGCGATATCTTACAAGGAAATACAAGAAAATGTATCTTTATTTTTTTCGTCTCGTTTTTCTTTTGAAAATCATGATTTTTCTGCGAACGATACTATTTCAAAGATCCGTCCCTATCTCTTGAGTTCAGAGTTTTTGTTTCTTATGATAACAGGAATCATATCAGTAAATCTGATAAATGTAGTTCGTCCTTTTCCTATAGGGTGGGATGATCTGGGAGTATATATGAACTATCCAAAACTTCTCTCTGCTGCATGAGGGAATCTTGCTCTTGGGACTATGTATCCGTGGCAGCTGTTTACGGGGATAGGGTTTTTGTTTAAATCTCAAAACTTTGCATTTTTTCTCAATAGTTTCTCAGCTATAGTGAGTTTTTTTACTATATACTTTGGAGTCAAGAGTCTTGTCCCAAACACAAAAAAATATCTTGTGAATCTTCCGATGTTAATGGGAGCTATATTTGTATCCCTTCCGATGGTTGTTTTTCAGGTAGCCAAAGACATGAAACTTGATATCGGTCTTTTTACTCTGAGTTTTTCTGCAGTTATAGTATTGTACTATCTCTACCTGAACTATGAAACTATAACAAAGAGAGATAGAAATATATTTTTGTTTATTATCGGTGTTATAGTTGGGACATGTTTTGGGATAAAAGTCACTTCACTCCTTTTGATTTCGGCAATAATAGGAGGGATCTTTTATAAATTTTTTCGTATTTGGGGATATATAGGATATATATTCCTCTATATTTCTATTTTTACTTTCCTAGGACTTTGGGGACTTATGAATGTCGTATATCCCTCAGATAATCAACTACTGATTCAACTATTTTCAGCTGTATTTGCTGTTTTGGGATTAGGGTTTGTATGAGTAGGAGCGAGAAAACAAGGACAAGATACTCTGAGACAGTTTATAACTGCGTTACTTATTTTTGTGTTTGGGGTGTGTGTTGTTTTGATTCCATGGCAGATAAAACATATCTGAGAGATAGGCTCTGGGAATATAACTGTGCCAAAACTCCTATGATGAGACTCTGATAGATTTATTCCTGACTACGCGCTGATATACTCAGAGGATGAGAGAGAGCAGAGAAGTAAAATCTATTCAGGAGAGAGAATTACAGAGTCCTGAGATGTACAAAACGAAGATTTTGGGAGGTATTTTTGATATGAAAAAGGGATAAATAATTATCTAAAACTTCCATGGAACCTCACTATGCAGGTCAATCAAAAGGGAGAATTTACAGATATAGGTTTTCTGTTTCTAGCACTTTTGCCAGGAGTATTTTTATTTCTCCCTTATAGAAGGCAAGTGTATATTATTCCTGTTATTGGAGTACTCGTTTTTGAGCTGTTATACTTTCTTCCTACTGGTATTTCAGAAGCATTGACTCTAGGTTTTTCCTACATATCCCTCCCTTTGTGATATAGTTTTGTACTGTTTCCTTTTATTGTTTCTGTCATATTTTTCTACTATACTCTTGATAGAACTAAACAGGTATCCCGAGTTTTTCTTCTCAACTATGTACTCAGTGTGTTTTATGTATTTTTATGGACGATCTCTGCGTTTGGAATAGTTTGGTATGGGATAGTAATGTATGGTATGAGTCTTGTTATGATATATCTGTGTTTGTATAGTATCAACTCATATGAATCTGGAGAAGATATATGACAAAAATCTCTCTCAGTTATTATGATGACTCTAGTGTTTCTTGTGTATTTTTTCCATTCGGTTATTCCGTATTATCTAAGCAATTTGGAAAAAGCATGATTTCTAGAATACAAAAAGGGGACTATTACAGAAAATGCAGCACTTTTTCAGTCTCATCCGGAGTATATAGATATACTTTTTGAGCTCAATATAGACAAGAATCTACAGAAACAATACCTAGATGATTATAAGCAGAGGACTCTTGAGGTATTTTGACAAGTATGATCTGCGACAGATGCAAGTGCCCTCCTTAGGACAACTCAAGAGCTATCTATCATACATGGTATACTTGGGAGTATTGTAAATATCACTGAAAATCAAAACACACTCTCAGCAAAAAAAGCTGCTATTTCTCTCAGAGAAGAAATATACAACGATATACTTCATCCCTCACAAGAAGATATATCAAAATCAGCTATATATAGGATAGGGACATTTCTCAAATACTACATAAACAGTAATCACGATAGGATACTAGAAGATAGTTTAGTAACAGTTTTTGATAGTTATTATTATGATCAAGATCATGATCTTACCTATGAAAGGATGAAAAAAACAGGTATCGACTATATACTGGTAGATCTAAACGCTGCAACTATAGATGACGATCCGAGAAAAGACCTGACTCGTAGATATGAAAATCTCGTGAGGAGTTTTACTTCCGAGAGACTAGAACTCGTCGAAGCTGATAGTATATGTCTCCAGATATGACTGCAAAAATATAAACAAACAGGAGACATAGAGGAGTTTATGAGACTTGCTACCGTCAACCATAGTTCACCTTGAGTAACTCAATCAGACAAGTTTAGTCAGTGTCATAGAGAAGTACTAGACATCTTAACGAGCCAAGAAATATCAATAAATAACCATCCCTATCTCGTTGGAGTGTCTCAGTACCTCCTCAGGCAATGAGATACAGTAAAAGAACCAGAAGTTATGATACAGCTGGTTCGCTGACTTGTACGTCAGTGATCAAAAGTACTTTTTAGGATACAATAAGAAACTATTTTTTTAGAAATTTTTCTAGTTTTTTCCCTATATTTGAACTGATAAGGTGTTCTATTTTGCAGGCATTTATAACGGCTTCTTTTTCTTTAACTCACAACTGTTCTCTGAAAAACACAGTAAATACTTCTCTGTTTCTGTGCATATCTTTTACGATATCACTTCCACTCTCAGAGAGTCTTATAAACCTGTTTTCATCCTCTAGTATAAATTCTTTTTTTAAGAGTGACTTGAGTCCCACAGAGCAACTTCCTGGGGTGATATCGAGTTTCCTTGCTATGTCTACAGCGCGTGCGTAGCCATTTTCATCATGGAGGTCCTCTATAGCAAATAGATAGTGTGCAGCACTATGGGTGACTTTGTTGTCATCAAATTCTTTCCAGTGAGAGCTAGGATCTGCATGCATAATATATGATTTCAGGGAATAATAATACAACTAAAGTATAGATATATATGTATGAAAATCCAATATTTTATAAATGTTTGACATAGCAAACTCTTTTTATACAATCCAAATAATATTATGTAATTTGTGTATATGCAGTTTTTTATTGTTACTTTTAGAGAGACTTTAGAAGCAGCGATTATTATTGGACTTATATTTTCTATGCTCAGAGTGTTTGGAGTTCAGAAGAAAAAAAAGAGATATATTACTGTTGGAATTATAGTAGGTATTGTTATGAGTTTTTTGTTTGCTCTGGGTTTTCAACAGTTGTTTTGAGGATTTGAATGAAAGGTAGAAAAACTTTATGAAGGAATACTTATGTTTTTAGCTTGTGGACTTATCACGCAGTTTTTGGTGTGGACCAATACAAATTTTAAAGACATAGGAACAAAGCTAAAAAAGTCAGTTGAAAAAATAGTAAGTAGTGGTCAATTGTGGATGCTGTCGTTTCTTGCCTTTGCGAGTGTGGTGAGAGAAGGGGTTGAAACAGTTATATTTTTTAATGCTCTAGGTTTTTCTCTTTTGAGTAATGATACGTGGTACGCAATAATTGGAGTTTTTGCAGCTATTGGAGTATCTTATATCTTATTTTTTACGATCAAACAAGTAGATATATCAAGAGTATTGAGATATACAAATGTTCTTTTTATACTGGTTGCCTGAGGTCTTTTGGCTCATGGTATTGTAGAGTTGCAGGGAGCAGGAGTGATCCCAACTGTTATAAAACCGGTGTTTGATCTTTCGGGGATCCTCAGTGAAACAGAATGAATAGGAGCTATACTCAAAGCTTCTCTGAGCTATGATGCTAATCCATCTCTTATAGCATTTGTGGCTTATGTTTTATATGTTTCAGGATTTTTATACCATTTCTTCTTGAAAAAGAGAATTTAGTGTTTGAGTAAAAATAGCATAAAAAACCATATTATAGAGAGATTTTCTTTATGCTACTGGGAGATGATCTATTATTTCCTCTTTGGTCTGATTTTGCGTTCTCTCTCGTATTACTTCTCTCAGTTTAGTGATTTCTTCCTCCATTTTTTGAGCCATATGTGGAGCAATCTCTTGAGCTATTGGAAGTATACAGTTTTGGGTTTCTTCTATCTTTCTTTGTATAGTTGTTACTTCCATATGTCACATGGTTTTTAGGTTATGGAGTCTATCACAGAATTTTACTTGTAGTACCCTGTAGCAGAGTTTTTCTAACTCTTGCTCTGAGATATTCACTCTTAGGGATTCAGCTTCCTTTTTTGCATACGCAAAAAATGTATCAAAATCTTTATAATGAGAAAAGTGTACTTTAGTACGGACTTTTCTGTATTGCGTTCTGAGTTGCTTATATCTCTCTATATCTTCTTTAGATAATCAATTAGTATTTATGATATACTCATCCAGGCCTATATTGTCTTCTCAGATTTTCCCCATGATTCTTTTGTAGTCATCCCGATCACTGTCTTTTTCTATGTATGTATAAAAAGATTTCTTAGATATGAGATGTACTCCAAAAGCAAGTTTTTCATCATTGTATGTTTTTTTGAGAGAACTGAAATCTTTGTGAGTATCTTCTATGGTATCATGAAGTATACTGAGAAATATGTCAAGTACATTAGTATTTCATACATAACCTTCTTCCATTCTGATGTAAGCAGTCTCTAGTAGATGGTAAAAATAAGGTTCTCAGGAAGAACGATATTTATCTTTGAATAAATATTCAGTCGTAGAATATATCGACTTTAACTTTAGTTTATAATCCCTGAGTTCCTCGAGAGAACAATGTTTTAGTTGTTGATGAAAACGTATATATATCTGCCCCCATAAGATATTTTCTGCTTCATGGTTAGAGAGATTGGCGAGATGATCTTGGTCAAATCTCTTCCAGACAGGGTGAGAAACCTCACGGTGCTCTAGCAATTCCATGTTCATAGGAGTACTTAATTTCTTTATTAGTTGTAAGGAACTATAACAAGAAAGATAGTATTTGCAAATATAAAAAGTTATTTTTTAATATTATTTTTCTCCCAAAAACTTCTCCTAAACTCACTGTATTCTCATTTCTTGATTGCCTCTTTTGCATTTCTCGTGATTTCTAGCAAAAAATAGAGATTATGATAAGATATGAGACTCATACCATATATCTCGTTTTCTCCTATGAGATGTCTGAGGTATCACTTTGAGTATTGTTTGCAGACCTTACAATTACACTCTAGGTCCAGTGCTTCATCGCTGTGTTTGTATTTTTGATTTTTGATTTTTATATTTCCATATGTTCCAAACGCTGTACCATGTCGACCAACTCGAGTAGGAAGAACACAATCAAACATATCAACTCATCTATATATGCCTTCGATGAGGTCTTCTGGAGTCCCAACTCCCATCAGATATCTTGGCTTGTTTTCTGGGAGTTCGGTTTTTAGGACATCAAGTATCCTGTACATATCTTCTTTGCTCTCTCAGACACTGAGTCATCCGATAGATACTCCGGGGGTATCGAGTTCTCGTATAAATTTTGCAGATTCTTTTCTGAGTTTATCGTATACGACCCCCTGAACAATCCCAAATAATGCTTGTTCGTGCAAGCCTTGATCTTTGCGAATCTTATTATTTTTTAGCCATTGTTTTTTGCTTCTCTCAGCCCATCTATGTGTTCTCTCCATAGCTTGTCGTGCATAGGTGATAGAACTGTCTCCAGGGGCACATTCGTCAAAAGCCATGATAATATCTGCTCCGATATTGGACTGTATGTCCATGACTTTTTCAGGAGTAAAAAAATGTCTACTTCCATCTATGTAACTGCGAAACTCTACTCCGTCTTCTGTTATTTTTACCAGGGAATCTCACTGTCTCGTATTTCCAAGTGAAAATACCTGAAAACCTCCAGAATCAGTCAAAATAGGTTTGTGATAGTTTTGAAAACTATGAGCTCAACCAAAATGTTTTACTACCTCATCTCCTGGTCTGAGATATAAGTGATAGGTATTGTTGAGAATAATCTGTGCTCACATCTCATCAAGATCCTGATTGCTGATTCACTTGACTGTTGCTTTTGTTCCAACGGGCATAAAAATAGGAGTTTCTATATCTCCATGAGGAGTAGAAAAAACTCCGTTTCTCGCATGTCAATCACTGTGTGATAATTTGTATTGGAACATAGAATTTTAGATACCGAGATTTTTGAGTTTTTCTTTATTTTCTCTACGTTTTTCTCCTCTTTCTGTATTTTGTGTTTGGGTATAAAACTTATTTTTTCCTATGACATCTAGAGCTGCATGGTACCAGTCAGGATCTTTTATCTTTATTTTTTTTATAGTTTCAAGTTCTTTTTTGACACGCTGAGCTGTCTCAAAAAAATCATCTCTTCCGAGGTTATCTAGGTCAGCATCTTTTATGATTTCCTCGAGTTTATTCTTTGGTTCGACTTTTGGACTTGTAGCCAGTATGAGTTGCTCTACAAGTTTTATTTTTTCTATTGGATAGAGGATAGTTTTGAGATAATTATGAGCGATTTTTGCTCCTATAGGTTCGTTGTCATCATACTGTATCGTAAAACCCGTATCATGGAACAGAGCTGCGATAGCGAGTATTTCTACTTCCTCTTGGGATATTCATTCTTTCTCTCATAGGTATACTGCTCTTTGCATCACGTCTATAGAGTGTTCGTACTGGTGATAGTAATGCTGTTCTAGAGGGAGTAGGATATAATTTACATAATGTTTTATATCTACGAGGAGTTTTGTTTTTTCCATATTTTACCTATTAAATATTTTTAGGATATCATTATATGCTATCAGAAAACTCAGTCCAATTAAAATCATAAAAAATATTACATGGATAGTACCTTCTATGTGTGGAGGAACTCATTTTTTTCCACTGAGAGTTTTATAGATACCATTTGACACGATAAAGACGAGTCTCCCTCAGTCGAGTGCAGGAATAGGGAGGAGGTTAAAAACTCAGAGATTTACACTGATAATCGCTGCTATAATAATCAAAAATATGATTCCTCCAGAGAGAGAACTCGAGATAAAATCTACTATTCAAATAGGACCACTGAGTTGATTTACGGCCTGCTTCCTCTCTGTTTTTGTCTCGGGAAAGAGTATCTTTCTTGCGAGTAGTCAGAGTCCTTTGAGTGTGAGATGTGCGTGCCCGTAGGTTTCTAGGACTCCATATTTGATAGAGTCTATGATGCCATATTTATACTTGAACTCGTTGTTTATTTTTATATTTTCAGCGAGATAGGATCATATTTTTCCTTCTGGATTTGGGCTTATAAGTAGAGATTGGAACTCCATTATAGGACAACTAGGGCTTGAGTCATCTTCACAAAAACCAGTTCTTTTTATATAGAAAGAAAGTTCTTTCCCTGGGTTTGCTGAGATGATTTCTTGAGACTGAGATACCTCCCATATATCAGTATCGTCTATCCTAAGGAGTAGGTCTCACTGGAGTATACCTGACGACTCTGCGAGTGATCATGTAAGAGGGTAGAGGTATACTCACTGGTGTTTTTCTACGATTTTATTATCCAGAGCTTGCTGCATAGTGGGGATGAGTTTGAGTTCTTGTTGTATCTGTATGGTATCGTTTATCCCGACAGGACGTACTCAAAACAAAAATAAACCTGCAAATATACAACTCGCAAGAACAAAGTTCATAAATACTCCAGCAAGTATGACGATAGACTGCTGCCAGGCAGGTTTGGTATTGAGATTATAAGAGGCCTTAGATTCTTGTATCTTTTCCCCGATGATTTTTAGATCTTTTGATGGAACTTGCGATCATTGTGCGTCAAATATCTTTTGTTTTTTGGATATTCTTTGTGTTATTTGCTCGTTTGAGAGTCGTTTTTTACTTTTGTCATAGAGTCGAAACTGTACTGCCTGCTCTCAGGTAAGTTTTACAAAACCACCTATAGGAAGCCAGTTTAATGAGAAAAGAGTTCATTTCTTGTCCCTCCAGAGTTTTTTTGCTCTTGGAGGTATCCCCAGACCAAACTCTTCAACACGCACTCAAAAGAATCTCGCAGAGGCAAAGTGTCCGTATTCATGGATCAAAACCACAATAGAAAAGATGATAAATGCAACGAGTATTCCTATAAAAACCATAGTGTATGTAGGAGAGGGAGTATTGTTTGTGATACTAATATTTTATCATGGAATTACAAGTATTTGTTTTTGTCTGGAGAAAACTGCTTTTTTTTGCTTTTGGGAGCTTTTTTTGATATACTTGAAGCTATATATTTACATTATAGTTTTTTGTATATGGCTGGAGTAAATTCGAAAGATACATGAGAATCAATAGAGGCAAATGATAACTATACTCCCGATAACAATGCATATAGTAAACTCCTTCGTTCTTATGTATCACAAAAACTCAATAAAAAATCTGAGAGACTTTCTTTTGCAAAAAAGATAAACAACTCTGAGAGTATTCCAGATAGTGTTCTCAAAGAACTCGAAAAGTATAAAGAAACTCAGACAGAGTTTCGTTCTCTTGAAATCAACAATGATACTCTCAAAGTATCAGACCTCAAAAGAGAGCTTTGATGATTTTTGACCTCAGTGCACACAAAAAAACAAACTCTCAGAGATACATTTCTCAGAGAATACGATATCAACTCTGTGGAGTACACAAAAAATATATCTTCAAAAATCCATGATGTTGATTCAGAGCAAGAGCTCGAAAATCTGATATCTTCTGATATTGCCAGAGATGATTTTTTGTCAGGTATTTACAAGACAAAAACTCCAAAGAGGAGACTTATAACTAACGCACTTCAGGATCTAGATATAGAAGATAGAATTGATAATCTCGAAGAGCATTTTAAACCAGAGTTTTACGACACACTTGAAAAATTCAAACGTAGACAAAAACTCGAACGTGAAGATATTATGTCTCTTTTTGAAACGGGTATCATCACTCCAACTGAAAAACAACACATCATCGAGACTTTTATGCCAAGTATTACTCTGAGCGACGCTCAGAGACTTTGACTGGTAAATGAGAAAAAGATACGAGAAACCAAGAAATTAGCTCTAGAAACATCTCTAGGGAAGTGATTCTTTGGTTCTATCAATATGGACCAGTATATCGATGGGATTGATAACAAAGACCTTATTATTTCCACAAAGGGGATATTTGAGTGAGAAAAAACTCAAGAAAAATTATTTGAGGAAAATTTCTTTTTTGAGAAGTTTCAACAAGATTTCAATGCTCTGCTTGAAAAGATAGAAGCAGACCTCGCAGAAAAAAGTATACAAACCCCAAAAGAGATGCAAGAAATCCTCTCAGGAGCACCAAATATACATGGTATCGAAAATTTCAAAACAGGTTCGACTCTTGTTATAAAACAGGAACACAAAAATGCTTCAGGACAGACAGAAGAAGTAACGTTTTTTGCTGAGATCATGTCTCTGGCAAGTGCTGGGACTTTTATCATACAAGAGAGGGGAATGGGAGAATACAACTCGAAAAGTACAAAAAACTCTCGTCAGACATATTCAGACTTTATAGACTTTGCTACAAAGGGAAATATCCCTAAAAGTATAGAAATCATAACTCCTGAACTTCTAGGACACAAGATTGATGCTGGTGATATCATGGATATAAATAGAAAAAATACTTTTCTCGATAGATCCCTGCTCTCGGCTGATATAAAAGAGCTTACAGAGAGAAAGGACAAAAGAAAACAAGAACTGAGAAAGAGTGGAGTTCCCAAGAGCCAATGGAAGCATGATAAGAAACTCCAAGAGATCTATGATATACGAGCTCAAAAAAATAAAGATTTGGATGATATAGAGTCAGAAAACAAGAAAACACTTGGAGTTCTCATAGATGAAGTAGATCCTGCGGGAAAGAAGTTTGAAACAAAAGTAGGAACGAGTTTTGTGACCAAATGAGGAAATGGAGACGTATTTACGATTATGGATATCGATGAGATAAACCAAGTTGTAACCGTAAAAGGACTGCTTGATAATGAGCCTATTAGCTACGGAGCATTTGTAGATAATTTCACTTCTCAAAAAGCAAAAAGAGTCTCAAAAATAGACAAATTTGAAGAACTCTTTAACCAGACAGATGATGCCTACAAGACTTGGCAAGGTTTTGAACTGAAGGATAACAAAGTACGCAATAAATCATCAAAACTCAAAGTAGACTATGATTATCTGGTTCCACCAAAAACGTCTTCAAATCAGGAACTTATCAAGATTCATGATATAAATGACACTGTTGCAACTATTAGTTTCTGAGAAGCAAAGAGTAATAATAGTACGTCAAAAGATGGTGAGAAGAAACAGGGAGATGTATTTGCAACAGAAAAGAAACAATACACTGTTTCTATCGGTGTACTCGATCACTATGTTCGTGAGAGTAAACTCTCATTTCGCAGTTTAGAGGAAGGAAAAATTGCAGAGGAAGAAATAGGAGGAATACCAAAACCAGAAGATAAGTTTGGTTTTGCAAACTGGTTTTTTCAAGGGATGTCTTTTGCCGCAGCTATCAAATGAGCCGAAACAGGGATAGAACAAATTACCAATATCCTCAACGAAGGAGATGATGATAAGGCAAATCAATTTGCCCTCAAGATGTTTGGACCATTTCTTTGAGATGATGGTAAGACAGACCTTCAATCACGTGTCGAATCAACACAAAAGAAAAATATGGAAGAGGCTATTGATCGTCTCAAATGAATTAATTCCAAACCAGCTACAAAACTTATCAAGAGTTGGCTTGAAGATCCACGTACTCCTCAGTACAAAAAAGAAGCTGGAATGTTTTATATGTTTGAAAAATATGGGGCTCTTTGCGCTAAAGAACTCTATCCGTATCAAGGACAGTATTTTTGGTACCAAAAGATGTGAGGTATCATCGGGGATAAGGTCTGGGTAGAAACACACGAAAAAAATAACAGAGATCCAAAACAAAATACAACAGAAGAACAGCTAGTATATAACCTCATGGCAGCGCAAGTAAAACAGTGAGGTTTCAACTGAGTACAAAGGAGGTCTAAACTCGCAAAAGAACTCAAGGCCAAAAGAGGGGATTGAAAAAAAGACGAGTATGAAACAGGTCTCAAAGATGGAGAAAATGAGAGAAGTGTACAAGATAGACTCGATGGAGCTCTTTCAGAGATGAGTAGTGGGAATTACCCAAATGCTCTTGGGTGGCTTGAGACCGTTGTAAACAAATGAGGAACAATGAAGGATATGAATATGGTTCCTTTTGTAATGGTATTTTCAGGTATGGCTTATAATTTCGAGAAAGATATTCTCGATAAAATAAAAGGATTTCCAAGTGAATCACGTATGCTCATGATGCTTCGTATGATGTCATATAAACCAGATATGGATCTTTTGAACGCGACTATTATGGAAATCTGTAAAAATCTAGAACAAGATCCAAAGTATGCAGGAATACTCCCAAAAGCACAAAAGATCTTCAATAATCAGAGCAATAGGTCTATGTCTGAACTAGATAAACAAGAAGCAACAATAAAGTTTTATGAAGAATACGGAGAAGTACTCACAAATAGTCTCTATATGCTCAATACGGGAGATACAGACGACGTACACAATAAAATGATTTACCTCGAAAAAGATAATAATAGTACTTTCAATTCCTACTATAACTTGATGGAAGGGTATCTCAATGGAGATGGAAGCTATACGAAAAACACAGAACTTATGGAGGACTCTTTTGCTGGAGCTGGGACCTCATGATTAGACATGTATAGGGCTGGTATGTTATTTGAGATGAGAACAGGATGAGTCCTGTCTTATAAAGACGCAGCCAATACTATGTGGAAAACAGAAATTGTTCCAGAGTTTCGAGCTATCACAAAAAGGCAATATGATAGTAATGATCCTGTAGAAAATGAACGTATACAAAAAAAGATACTAGCTATGAATGTGAGAAAGTTTCTTTCAAAACTCATGTCTATGCATAACGACCCTGCGACACTTTCATATTTCAATTCCCCTACTGGGTGATTTGTAGAACTCAATAATTGGGGAATATATTTTCAAGATATACTCAAATCAAACGTGAGTCAAGATCAGATAAAGTATGGGAATGATGATGGTTTGGTTTCAAAATTTGTAGATCAGATATATGATCATGAGACAAAATGAATAGATTTTTCAAAAGTAGCAGTTCCCAACTCAACAGGGAGACCAAAGTTCATAGATAAATGAGAAGAAGTAGAAGAAGACCAAACAGTCACAGTCTCAGATCTCATACAGTGAAAAGCTCAAAATATCATAGATACCTCAAAAACTCCAAATACGAGTACAATAGCAAATGACAATATAGAAGACCCTTATGACAATCTAGATCAAGCAGGCTAAAGCCTACACCTCATTCTTCCAGTTTGTGAGCTCCATCTGGAGCTCTATTTTTTTGGGAATAGAACTCGATGGGTCGCTCCACTGGACGATACTCGTAGCCCTGAGTTTTTCGTCATTAGAGTTTATATCTCCGTCTCAGTTGGTATCATCTATATAGTCTATGCGTATCTCTCTAGTAAATATAGGACGAAAGCTATCTCCAGACGACTGTACAAAAAATCCATCTGAATCCCTATATACTCTATAAGTATTTCTATAGTCTGACTCTGTGAAACCTCTAGATTCTCTGAGTATAGCTCATGTGAGAACCCATCTATTACTGGTGTCACGTTCTAGTATATAGCTACTTTCGTGTTGCATATTGTGAGTATCACTGGTATCTCAGAAACAGTTGTTATTGTAGCTACGGGTATTCCAACAGTTATTATAATCTGCAGCAAACAATAGCCAGTTGGTATCACGAATATTTCCAACAGCCTCGATTCATTCGCGAGCTATTTGGATAGCTTGGATACGGTACTCGGTAGAGGTAGAGAGTTTTTGTGACTCACTAAAAATCCCAAAGAGTCACGAGAGTCCGATCGATATCATGACCATGACTACAAGTGCTTCTACTATAGATGTACCAGATGTATTTTTTTTCATATTCCTTAGACGAGACAAAAACCAGAGATATCTACTTTGAGTTAGAGTATAGGAGAATACACGACCAGGTCAATAACAGAACTCTTGTCATTTCGATAGAAATCAGGAATACAGAGAAAAAACCTTTACAAAGCATATTTTTTTTATACAATCTGCGAGCCTTAACTCCATAGCTTGTGTACTCTCTATGACCAAAATCTCGATACACAACCAACTTCAGCTGAGAGATCTATTACAGGAACACAAAATTCCTGCTTTTCGCTACGGTCAGATAGAAAATGCTATTTACAAGAATTTTATCACTGATTTTGATGAAATCCAGACTATACCAAAAGATCTCAGAAATCTTCTCAAAGAAAACTGTTTTTATCAGAGTCTCACTGTAGATCATGAGGCTACATCCAGTAATGGTCAAACGACCAAGTTTCTTTTCAAAACCACTGATGATCTCCTGATCGAGGCTGTACTTATGCGTCATCTAACAGGGAGAAATACTTTGTGTATTAGTTGCCAGGCAGGATGTCCTATGGCCTGCAGTTTTTGTGCAACGGGAAAACTCTGACTCCAAAAGAACCTACAACTCCATGAAATCATAGAACAGGTGATGTATGCAGCGAAGCTATTAGACTCAGAAGGATCAAAGCTGAGAAATATAGTATTTATGGGTATGGGAGAGCCTATGCTCAACTACGAACCTATGAAAGAGGCTATTTCTATGTTTTGTGCACAAAAGAAGTTTGATCTCGCAAATAGGAGAGTTACAGTATCGACCTGTGGAATAGTTCCTGGAATCAATAAATTTGCAGATGATTTCCCACAAACGGGTCTGGCTATCAGTCTCCATGCTCCAAATGATGAGATTCGTAAGTCCATCATGCCAGTAGATCATACCTACAACCTAGATACACTGATGACTTCTCTCGATCGCTATACACAAAAAACCAATAAGAGGATCTTCTATGAATACATCATGATAAATGGAGTCAATGATCACCTGAAACTCGCAGATGAGCTCGGAAAACTCCTCCAGTGAAGACTGGCACATGTAAATTTCATTCCCTATAATCCGGGTGAAGGAACAGGAGGGACCTACGCGGCAACTCCACGTTTTATAATAGAGCGTTTCCAAAAAATACTCGAAAAATACGGAGTTGTATCGACTATCCGTGCGACGATGGGAGATGATATAAATGCTGCTTGTGGTCAGTTAGCAAGAAAGAAAAAAGAAGAAGAAAAAAAACAAGAAGCCTAAGCTTCTTGTTTTTTCTTCCTGAGTATACACAGTTGTTCGTGTATTTCTCATATTCACAATTCTCAGTTTTTTTGTATTCATGCATGAGCAAAGAGAATAGTCCCTATTGATTGCTGTACTTTTGAGTTCTTTAGGAGAAACGATTCTCCTGCGAGTATTTCTTCTACCACTTTGAGAGTCTTGGTATCGTCTTGTAGTATTTCTGAGAAGTTACCCAGTACATGTGAGCTTACTGATTCTAAACTTCATGAAGTTGCTGACTCTACGAGAGTTTCTTCAACTGGAGTAGTTGGGGTCAAGTTATCTAAATCCATAGTATTTTTTAAATGAGTAATTTACAAGGACTATTATTTACATAAAGTTACTCTTGTCAAATAAAATATAAACCTCCCCGACCTTTCCTTTTACTTTTCCCAAAAAATAGTTACTCTATTACTCGATTTTTTAGCACATATACTGACTTGCATGAAACAGCTTATTTTTAAACTCTTTTTTACACTTTTAGGTGGGATCTTTATCCTATATTTCGTGATTCCTTGGTCATACTTTGGTCTGGATGTACCATTTTCGGGAAAGGCTTATAGACTCGGACTTGACTTACAGGGAGGGATAGAACTGGATTATCAGATAGACTTGAGTGAAGCAGAACTCGAACCAGACTATGATGCAGCGAGAAAAAAGTCTATCATCGAATGACTCAAATCAGTTATCGATAAGAGAGTAGAAGCGCTCAATATAAACGACTCTATTATTGCTGGAGCGAGTTATGCGTGAGAGGAACACATCATAGTGCAAATACCACTCAAAGGAAATAGTTCATTTGAAAACTCTGAAAATATAGAGAGAGCCAAAGCAGCGATAGGGAAAGTAGTAAAAATAGAATTTAAAGAATCAAGAGACTCGGTCTCACAGTCTGATATAGTTGACAGAAAGATACAAATAGACAAAACATACGATCTTATAGCTGAGAGTTCTAACGGATTTCTCGTAGATGCTCAGAGGTTCAGTGATAGTATAGAAAATACTTTTTATGGAACGAGTTCCAACATAAGCAGTGATTTTCGTTTTGAGGACGATTTTATAGTATCAGAAAACACCCTCGATTCATGACTCTCTCCTGAAGCAATTCAAGTAGCTGATAGGGATGGAGTAGAAGGGTACCTAGTATATGAACTCGACGGAGATGTATACCATTATATATTTTTTACCCGTGAACCATCTATCTGGGAGCCAGCCAAAGATTCTCAGGGAAGAGTACTTGACGATAGGTACTTTACAAAAGCCTCTGTGCAGTACAATGAGGCATTTCAACCACTGGTTGAATTGACGTTCAACAATGATGGAGCTCAGATATTTGGGGAATTAACTAGGAGACTCGTTGGACAACCGATTGCTATTTTTGTAGGAGGACAGCTCCTCACAGCCCCAACAGTCAACGACGCAATTCTCTCTGGAAGAGCTGTTATCACAGGACAACGATCACCAGAAGAAGCCACAGCACTCGCGCAAGATATAAATACGGGAGTTGTACCAGCACCTATATATCTCACTTCCGAAAGAACTATAGACTCTCGTCTCTGACTTAACTCTCTTGAAAAGATAGTGCTTGCAGGACTTACAGGTTTTGTCGCTATTTTGATATTTCTTGCAGTAGTATATAGAGCTTCTGGGATAATCGCAGCACTTGCACTCTTTACGTATGTTGTTATTATCCTTGCTATCTTAAAATACGCAGGAATTGTCCTGACACTTGCAAGTATTGCTGGGCTTGTTCTCTCTATAGGTATCGCTATTGATGCAAATATACTTATATTTGAGAGAATAAAAGACGAAATACGTAAGTGAAATAAACTCGAAAAGGCTGTACAAAAATGATTTGATTCTTCTTTTAGTGCTATCTGGGACTCAAATCTAACAGGACTTATTGTCTCTATTATACTCTTTGTATTTGGAATAAACATTATAAAATGATTCTGACTCATACTCGCTATAGGTATCGTTATTAGTCTTTTTACGGTATTTTTTGTGAGTCGCGTCTATATAAAAATACTTTCAAAAACTGATTTGAGTTTTCAGAAGTTTATATGATACTCAGAGAATGATATGGAAATACAAAAAAAATAAATTTATAATCTATATACAAATACTATGAACCTAAAAAATACCTACCAACTGGTTTCTCCAAAATGAGAATACTCAGAATTATCACTCGCAGATATACTCGCTCTGAGTCCGAAGACAATTCTATTTTTTTATCCTCGTGATAATACTCCAGGTTGTACTGTTGAGAACAAGGATTTTTCTTGTATGATAGACCAATATAGTGAGCTGTGAATCAAACTCGTTTGAGTATCTCAAGATTCTCTAGGTAGTCACGAGAAGTTTATCAGTGACCATAATCTGCAGGTAGATCTTATCTCTGATCCAAATTTCACTCTTCACAAAGAATTGGGGGCTTATGGAGAAAAAAATAACTATGGGAAAATAGTTACAGGAGTTATTCGTAGTACCTTTCTCTTTGATAGAGAGGGAAATATCCTCCAACAGTGGAAAAATGTCAGAGCAAAGTGACATGCCGAAAAGGTACTCAGAGAGATAGAAAAATAAAAACCAGCTTAGCTGGTTTTTATTTTAATTGAGTGAAAAAAGAATTCTTTCCTTTGTATTTGAAAGAATCTGAATTTAGATATCATATAAGAATAAAATGAAAAAATTCAAAATTAGTTATACAACATTTATTAACTAAGATTAACACTTGACTGGACAAGCCCCTAAGTATTTAGAATTTTTTCTATTTTATCAGGAAATGTAACCTTCAATAATGCTTCACCATGAGCAGTTATTTTCTTATTTCTTTCTTCATCGCTTAACGAGAACCACCAATCGGCAGATTCTTTAGCAACTTGAGCGTCTGTTTTCTCAGAACTAGGGATGCAAAAGATGATATAGACTTCATACGTATTTTTCTTATTGATAAAATTAACCCTTTAAGCCATTTAGCAGATTTCTTTTGGCTTTCATTTTGAGAGTAAGATCTACCATAATTATACGTACATCCTATTTTTATCAAAGATTTATTTAGATTTTTTTTGTAACATAATCATATTAACGTGCATTTCAATATTTCTTGCAATTATTACTAAATTTAGCAATAGTTGCTTGAGTTTAATTTATTCTCTATACTCTAAGATCTTTATAGCAGCTTTAGCTATAAATTAATGAGAAAAATAAAAACCAGGTAAGCTGGTTTTTATTTTTGAATGAATTAACTTATTTCATAAGCTCCTGAGCTACTACATGTCTACTAACCAATCAGTACTTGTCAGTAATAACCTCACCAGGTATATTATCATGCTGTAGTGCTCTATTAACTCTCTTGCTGACTAATACTTCACCACCATTTTTTCAAAAAAAATCTGTAGCAATACGCTCAAGTGATTTACGATCTTGATCTATATGAATATTATTTCATATAATTTCTCAGATAATATTTGGCACTGTTCACAAATCTATTGTCTCTTGAGAGAGAGCTACAAGTCAATTTTGAAGTCTAGCTTCGAAATTCGAACTATTAGAAGAGCCTGATGATGAAACCATATCTTTTATTTATATTAGGTATAATAATGTATATATTTTATATTTATAAATATATATAAGTCAAATAAGTTTAGGCAGATCATATTTTATATTACTTCTAATTTATATCTCAAATTATCCACATTCCCAGCTCCTAACAAGAGTATGATCGAGCTGTCAGGATTCTCGCTATCATATTCTTCTATCAGCTTGAGAGTGTTTTTCATTCATTCTCCATTTACTACATTTCTATGAAAAACCTTTGTACAATCTACAAGCATTTGGGGACTCATTCTTCACTTGTTTTCTTCACTATCACGAGATTCATAGATGTCGGGAATTATGAGAGTATCTGTATCTGAAAAAGATCTTATAAAATCATCCAATAACTCTATAGTACGACTGTACTGATGAGGCTGAAAGACAGTAAAAATCTTTTTATCTGGATATCATTTTCTCAGAGCATCAAGGGTCACTTGTATCTCTGTTGGATGATGTCCATAATCACTCATAAGAATATTATCATTTTTTGTATCTCAGATGATCTCCATACGTCTCCATACTCCACGGTAGTTAGACAGAGTACTGAGTATAGCATCATTAGAGATCCCGACCATATGACCTACTATATAGGCGAGTTTTGCGTCAAAGAGTACATGTTCACCAGGGACTTTCATCTGTATATTTGGGAAGGCTTGACTCTGGTCTCCTATGCTAAACACATTATCAGATACTTCTATATAGTTGATATCTTTGCGAATTCATAGAAGCTTTTGGGTATTTGGATCATCAGTAGAGAGTATTACAAAACCTCCAGGAACGACTTTGGAAATCATTTTCTCAAATGCTTTGATGTATAACTCTGGAGTTTTGAAATAATCAGCGTGATCATACTCTATATTGGTTATCACCAGAACACTTGGAGTGTATTCTAAAAAATGTTCTTTGTGTTCACATGCTTCTATCACAAAATATTCTCCGTAGCTTTGTATAGTTTGTCCTTCCTCCTTTGAGGGGAGACTTGGAGAGGGGTTTTCAGGAGTTCTGCGAAAGAAGTTTTTTCATCAAAATTCCTTGAGAAGTGTCCCAACAACACTGAGGAAATCTACTTCGGAATTTTTGAGTATTATACTGATGAGACTACTCGTAGTAGATTTTCCATGCGTACCAGTAACGGCTATGAGTTTTCTATGATTCGCTATTTTTGAGAGAGCTACATTGTACTTTTGTATTTTGATACCGAGTTCTTGGGATCTTTGAAATTCTTCCTGATCGTGAGGAATTGCTTCTGTATAGACTACCAAGTCGAAGTCACTCGTCAGTCGAGTAGCATCTGATCAAATAATGATATCACATCACTGACTTTTAAGTGCTTCTATAATTGCTGAATTTGTAGAATCACTTCACGAGACAGCCCATCACTCTGATAGATAGTATCTTGCGATAGCCGATACTCCGATTCCTCCGATTCCTATGAGGTAGATTTTTTTTTGCTTATTCATTTTAGATATGTTGCTGTAATTCAGTATATATACTGGTGTATATCTCAGTATCTATATCTATGAGTTCTTCCTGCGTAAACTGGGAGAGGACCCAATCACTGGTTTCGTAGTTATTATTGCTTCCTACTCCGACCTTTATACGTCTCCAAGCATCTCAAAAGTATTTGATAATATCTTTAACTCCATTGTGTCAGCCAGCACTACCACTCTCACGAATACGAATCTTTCCAAAATCCATCGATATATCATCATAGATAACGATAAAATCTTCAGAGTTGAGTTTATAAAAGTGACATATCTTTTGGAGTGATTCTCCTGAGAGATTCATAAATGTCTGAGGTTTTACGAGGAGAGTCTTTTCTCCAGACATCATACCTGAGCTAATATCTGCAGTGAACTTACTCTCGTATTTCCACTGTGAGAATCATTCTTCTTCTCTGAATTTATCCAGAAAAATAAAACCAAGATTGTGTCTGGTTTTTTCATATTTTTCTCCAGGATTTCAAAGACCTACTATGAGCTTCACGTATCTACATATAAAAAAATACCTTTTCATATATTATACTGAAAAAGTATTTTTTATAAAAGGAGTTTTACCAAGTTTGTATTAAGTCTTCAGCTTCCTTTTTTGTTATTCGAAATTGCTTAGATATTTGTGTGATATAAGTATCTGTTTGTTCTCCGTTTTCTTTTTCACCTGTAATGTCTGAATTTTTGTTGTGAGAATTCATTTTTAATGTAACTTATATAAGTAATTATAAATAGTGTATCGTATTTTTCACTCAAGACATAATATATATAAAAAAAATATTTCAAGTTTTAAGGAAAAAATCTTTTCACGAGCCAGAGTTGTGTTTTCTGAGCAAAGTGAGAGAAATGACGGAAGAATATACTGGATGATTTTTTTTCTAAAAGTCAGAAGTCAAAGACGTAGATTTCTTTTCCATCGGTGAGGAGGTTGTGAATCGTCTGTGGGTGAGCGATGACATCACTTCCTAGGAGATCAAGAAATACTCACTCTTTCATCCACATTATTTCATTTGCGATAACGAGTCTCTTGAACTTTGAGAGGAGTTCAGGGGATTTTTTGAGAGATTTTTTACTCAGTTTTTCTCCACAGATGATCTTTTGTTCGATGACGTAGTGCCCATCAGAGTCTCGGTGAACGATGGTTTTTGGTATTTTTGTGAGTGCTCAGAAGTATTTTTGTATGATTCTCATAGAGTCACATACTTTTTCATAGGAGTCATTTTTACGATACATCAGATTTCGTGCGAGAAACGTCGGCATTTTATAATAACTCTCTCCATCACTAAACACAAAATTTTCTCCGAGGAGTCTCCAGGAGAATTTTCATTTACGAAGTTTTTGTATTTGTTCTGCGCGAGTCATTTATTTCATAAATTTATGATGCATTTGCTTGAGTTTTGGGTTAGTGACATGGGTGTATACTTGTGTAGTGGTGATACTTGCATGTCCAAGCATCTCTTGTATTCCTCTGAGATCAGCTCCGTTGTTCAGGAGTGTGGTTGCAAAACTATGCCTGAGGGTATGAGCAGAGATATTTTTGAGTATTCCTGCCTTTAAAGCATATTTTTTTATCATTCCTGTGATAAAAAACCTCGAAAGACGCATGTTTTCATCTTCGAGTATATCGATGTTGTCATGATGTATGTTGTGTCTGATAAAAAGAGGGGAGAGGTGATCTACTCTGGCACTGAGATAACTTTTTATAAGACTTGCAGCATGATCCGTCAGATATACGACACGTATTTTTCTTCCTTTTCCACGGACAGCAAATTCTTTGGTGTCGAGGTTGATATCGTTTCTATTGAGATTGGTGAGCTCAGAGATACGCAGTCCAGTAGAGTAGATGCACTCCATGATGGCAATATCACGTTTTCCAATAGTCGTACTAGTATCTGGCACTGTAAAGAGCTTCTGTAGTTCTTCTTCTGTGAGAAACTCTACCTGTCTTTGCTCTGCTTTTATGAGATCTATAGAGGTAGGGGAGAGACTGTCTATTCCTTGTTTTTCTAGATACTTCAGGAAACTACGAAGCGTTATCATGTAGGCATTTGCTGTTTTGATAGAGATTTTTTTCCCATTTTTATACAGCGAACTACGAAAACCCTCAGCGAGTTTGAGATCTATATCTCCGACGGTGAAACTATAACTATCTATGTTATGGTCTTCCAAGTATTCTGAAAATCTTGTCAGATGTCTCGTATACTGTTCCACAGTCTTTTCTGATTTATTTTTGATAACTTCGAGCCAATTCAGGAAATTGTCATGTGCTTCTTGGAAATTCATAATTTTTATTATGTGAACTCTTTTTGAGTATAAAGATACTCTTTTTCTGAGGTATTTCAATACTGGAGATGTAAATCTTTCCAAGTATCATACAATATATATCCGGTTTTTTCCCCGAGACAATCAGATGTAAATGGACTTCCTTGTTTGTTTAGAGTATCGATATCTACATCTTGGTCTATGTGAAATAGTTTATTAGTATTGATGAGTGGGATATCAAAAACCTCTTCGAGTTTTTTAAGGAGTCTTTTTGCCTTCATCTTTGTATGATCAAAAGAGTGCGTATCTACATTCCACCTGTGTAGTGGTTCTAAGAAAATATCATTTCCTGCCAGTATTTCGTGAGTGACCTCCATATGTGCATCGAGCTTGTCAGCATACATAACTATATGATACTCTATCCCTTCTGCGTGGTGCTCCTTCAGGAGAATCTCTCTATAATTAAGAGGAGTTTCTCAACTGTATATTTCTGAGAGGATATCTATAGCTTTGAGGCATTTTTCCTCGTAGAGTTTTTTTTCTTCGGCAGTAAACTCGGCTTTTTTCACAGAGATGATATCTCCAGCGAGTATCTCAGTATCATCGTGAAACTTTGCCATTTCAAGTGCTAATTCTTCGGAGAAAAGTGTAGAACTATAGTGTTTTAGATATTTACAAATTTCTCGAGTGATCCAAAAAACTCGAGTAGTATGTATCAGTAGATCAGGCCTATAAAATACAGGATACCACTCGTCTTTTGTACCATATCTGAGTATAGATTTTAGCTCAGTGTTTCTGTCTCGAAGTTGTCTCATAGAATTATACGATTACCTCAGGATCCCCATCAGTGATGAGAACGGTATGTTCGAACTGACTTCAGAGACTTCCGTCTTTTATATAAATTTCCCAGTCTCCCTGGTCTACTATTTGCCCTGAGGAAAAACCAAGTATAGGTTCGATAGCGAGAGTCATTCATTTTTTGAGTTTTTTTCCAGATCCTGGAGTTCCATAGTTATAGATATAGGGTTCTTCATGGAGTTTTTTTCCGACTCCGTGGCCAGTGAGTTCTTTGATTATATGATATCATTTGCTTTCTACGTAGCTTTGTACTGCGTGACCGATGTCTCCAACGGTATTTCCATGACGCGCCTGAGCGATTCAGAGCTTGAGAGCCTGTTTATTTACCTCTAAGAAATCTACTACTTTTGGATCGTGTGGACCATCTCCAACAATCATAGTAAAAGCTGCGTCAGTATGAATACCATGTTTTTTATCCTTTACTCCAAAATCAAACGTGACTACATCTCCCTGTTGAAACACTATATGATCTCTTGGGAGACCGTGTACTACGACATCGTTGACACTTGTTTGGAGGTTGTTAGGATAATCATACACTCCTAAGAATGCTGGAAGAACTCCAGAATCACGGCACATTTTTCCAGCGAGATCATCTACTTCGCGAGCTGTTGTCCCAGGTTTTACAGTCTTTTTAATAGCATCAAAAATAGCTTTGTGTACTTTTGCATTTTTTCTGAGAGTGTTGAGTTCTTTTTCTGAGAGCATGAGAGACGGTTGGTCTAAAAATAATTACTGTAAATTATACAAAAAAACACCTAAGAATCAAAGTATCTATCTGTATTGGCATTTTCATTTTCCTTGTCACTGGGAATCACATACTATTTCTGCGTCATCTACTACGGGATCTAGTACATTGATAGAGTTTGTGAGAGAGTAATGCATCTGAATAATCTTTGCAATCAGTTTTTGGGTAATGCTATCTTGAACGCGAATAAAAGGGAGTTGTTTTTCATAGAGCGAAGCTACATTGTTTGCTATATCTTCTGTTGTTTGTTTTTCATTTGCTGTTTGAGTTATAATCACGATAGGAATTTCTTCTTGGGAGGTATCGAGCAGATGATCGAGAGAAGCTTCTTTGAAACTATCTATATCCTGTTTAGCTCTTGAGAAAGTATAGTTAGCGCTGTTGAAAAGGGGATTATTGGTTGAAAATCATCATGTTTTGGTGAGATTATTTACGACTACTTCTGCTGCATCTCCAGAGACACCATCTTGAGCCAGTTTTTCGTTTAGGAGTTCTTGTTCACTTCTGAGATTACGACCTGTTTCACTTCCTCCTATCAGCCTTGCCCGAGCATCTTTCCATGTTTGTATTCCATCTGATCACCCGCTATTTAGGTTAGAGATCTTGTCGATACTTTTATTGAGTTTATCTGCAAATCACTCATCGCACTGAGAACAATCAAAAAGAGTCCCAGAGTTATAATAATCCTCCATATCTGCGTCAAATCAGTCAGGAACGATTATGAAATCTGGACTCTTACCATAGGGTTTTCAGATAATAGAGAGTCTATAAAAGTCAGTGATGTTTTTGTTGTTTTTGATGAGTTCAGTGAGTATGTATCTGACAGATACGTCACTAAAATCACAGTTATCTATTCCCGAACAAGGATTTGATAGGGTAGTACTTCCATGTCAGCGTCTTACGAGTCTCTGGAGTGTCGTAGTGAGAGTGTCTGTCTGTTGTTTGAGTCTTTCGTGATCCCTCTTTACTGGATAGGGAACTTCTGTAGTGATAGGAAGCGCAACATAGAAATCAAAACTCGAATAATGAGAACCAAAACTCGTAATACTACTCAGTGATCACAGGATACGAGTTCTTTCTTGCTCGAGAGTCCCAGGAGAACTATCTGTCTTTGAGAGGGATGATTGTATCTCAGAAAGTATCTTGTTGATATTGTCTATATATACTTCCAAAGCTTTTGCAGGTGCATCTTGTATCTTACAACTATTTTTACAATTCCCATATGCGCTGAGAGGAATAGTAAGAAATATCAGAAATAGAAATATTTTTTGTAACATCTTTTTTAACTTTTACGAGTAGGTATTTTTCTCATGGCTTTTACGATTCATGCGAGAGAGTAACTAAAATCTTCCATAGACTTTACAAACCTCTCGAGCTCCACAAACTGGGTATAAAACTCTGAGCTATCTTGTGTTGCTGCGTATTTCTCTACAGCGAGTGAGACTATTTCGTTTGACTCTGCCAGTTGTGATTTAAAGCCTGAGAGTTCCGAGAGCTTATCTGTTGGACATGTTGCAGCGAGTTCACTACATTCTTGAAGAGCTTTTTGTTGGTTTGCTCTGGATCTATGTATATCGAGATCATTGGAACGGCCGTAGTCTAGACCTATATTTTTATAGTATTCTTGGTGAAGATTTTTTGCAGTATAGAGATCTCATTCTACTCATTTGTCTGCGTCAGATGATCATTCTATGTTTGATAGTATAGGTGCTGGTTTTGTTTGGACCTGTATCCCAAACCCTCTGAGGAGATCTCCGAGGTTTGGGATGATGAGACCGAGCTCGAAGTTATTAGTAGTATGTTTTGATTGGACCAGGGAAGTGTTTGCAAATACATCAAAGTGCTCATTTGCTCTTGAGAGGAGACTCATGATAGATATAGTCTGACCTCCACCTAGAAGTTGTTGGTTTTTTGTAGAGAACTCTACGATAATACAAAAAAAGCTTTCACATTTCCATGGGTTTGTTGTTCCAGAGTACTGTCCATCTAGAGCTACTCCAGGAAATGGCCCTCCCCAACTAGCTCAGTTAGAGAATTCTCCGTCTGTGATAACCTCAAATCAGTCTTCTATTACTGGAATATCTCGCCTCGGATTTCTCCTATCGTCTCACTTGAATACATAGGGGATATCTACAAAAGGATTTTCACTGAGTCCACTCTCATCTTCTGGAAGACAAGCATACTCATGCCCTAGATCAGATAAAAATGGAGGGAGATCACGGGGATCTATAGGAGAGAGTATATCTTCTTGTTTTTCTTCTCAGTTTTCTTCATCTCATATATTATCCTCTTCATCTCAGCCTCTACGGTTACGGAGATATGACTTGTCTTCGGTGAGAAACTCGGAGAGTTTTTGGTCATCGATAGCAAAATCTTCTCCATTGTACTCTATCTCCTGAGAGAAAATAACTCTGTCTATTTCTTGGAGGTCGTGTATGAGATCAAAAGGAGAGTTCTGGTCTGATCCATCACTGTAGAGTCAGATACGTGCTATCTCATATATTTTTTGTGATTTATTTTCGGCTCTATCACGAAACGTGTCTTTTATCTCAGAGAGACGATTTTGTATTCTGACAACACTTTGAGTTCAGAGGGATTCTCCATCCTCAAAACACTTGAGAGCTACAGCTCAGATAGGAGCAGGTCATGAAACTATTTCTTCTATATCATTGATAGTTTCTATCTCACACTCGACTCACTCTTCTGCCAGTAGTTGCCCTACGACTTCTCAGATAGAAGACTCACCTTGTCCCTCGAGTTCGTACTGGTACTGCTGTATTTCGAGCTCTGCGAGTCACTGGTCTATGTTCTCATAGATATCTAGGCCTAGATCTTCTCAGAGAAATCATCCAGTTTGAACAGGGGTCACAAAAAAATATCCTCCTAATAGAGTGAAGAAACATATTTTTTTCAGGAGGCTCATAGATATTTCTAGAGTTAGTGATAGCAGTATGTACAGCTATAATAAGAGAAAAATGAGATATTTCTAGAAAGGGGAGAGAAAAGTTATTGACTTTATATACTATAATTGTAAAGAAAAAATAATATAGAGTATTGATTTTTGGAATAATTGATGTATCTTGGAAATGCCTATAATTTTGTAGGTACAGAAAGGAGTATGTTATGGCGAAAGACCTAACAAAAAAAGAACTCCGTGAGTTACTAGAAACAGCTCTTGCGGAAAATAAAAAACTCCAACGCAATACCGAGTCTAATGAACGTGAACTTCTCAAGGCTTGGGAACAAATCGAAGAATTAAAAGATCAGATTAATGGTCTTGCAGAGATGATGGGAATTTCTGTCGATGATTCTTCGTTAACGATTAATCTTGAAGACCAGCTGAGCTTCCCAGATTCAACTTTAGGTGATGAAGATGTTAAGTTCTTAGCCCGAGAATTTGAGGTTTTGAATGAAGAAAATAATTCTCTTCGTCAATCACTTGATGCGGGAATGTTGCACCAAGAAGCTTTACGTTCAGATATAAAAGAGCTTAAATCTCATTTAGATGATCGCAACGCTCGTATTGCTGAATTGAATGGTCTTTTCAACGCTTTAGAAGCAAAGAGAGCGATGGAAGAAATCCTTACTCTTCCTGAGGAGGAGATACCTTCTAAAGCAAAAAAAAATTAAAAACAAAAACAAAAAAGGGAAAAAGAATGGAAGTTCAAAGAAATCTTCTTTTTTATTTCCTGGTGTTACTATGAAGCGAGACTGAATCGTTAGATTCTCAGGGTAGTATTCCTGAGTACAAATATAAAAAGAGGCAACCACACTGGTTGCCTCTTTTGCAATAGGAATATACTATTTCACTACCAACTCACTTTTAAGAGCTCCTATATCAAATTTCTTTTTCTGAGACGACATAAGTATCTTCTCTGCGATCTGATCCTCAATCATATCAGTAATATACCTACGTATCTCTCTGGCACCAAACTCAGGATTGTAGACGTCTTTTGCTATGAGGTTGATGACTTTTGTATCAAACTGTATATCTATCCCTGTTTTTGCAAGTCTCTCTGAGAGTGTTTCGAGTTGGAGTTTTACGACTTTTTTGATTTTATTTTTATCGAGAGGATTGAAAACCACTATTTTATCTATTCTGTTGATAAATTCTGGAGAAAAATACTCAGGAAGATTATTGATAATATTTTGTTTTGCCGTTTGGTAATCATCGAGTACTTTTCCTTCTTCAGAAGAGGTGATATCAAAACCGATTTGAGCTGCTTTTTGAGAAAACTCTTCCTGACCTATATTGCTGGTCATGATGATGATAGTATTTTTGAAATTTACTTTTCTTCCTTTGTTGTCCGTGAGGACTCATTCTTCGAGTATTTGTAGGAGCATGTTATAGACCTCTACATCTCCTTTTTCTATTTCATCAAAGAGGATGATAGAGTAAGGTTTTTTTCTCACTTTTTCTGTGAGGAGCCCTCATTCTTCATATCCGACATATCCAGCACTTGCTCCGATAAGTTTATTGGCACTGGTTTTGTCAGAGTATTCACTCATGTCTATTTTTATGAGTGCGTTGTCGTCTCCGTAGAATTCTCTTGCAAGTGTTTTTACTATTTCAGTTTTTCCGACTCCTGTTGGTCCGAGAAAGAGAAAACTCCCGAGAGGTCTATGAGGAGCTCCGATACCAGTTTTGCTTCTGATGATAGATTTGTTTATGGCTTCTATTGCTTCGTCCTGACCGATGATGTATTTTTTCATCTGAGACGGGAGTTTTTTGAGTCTGTCTATCTCGTTTTTTGAGAGATTTGCAGCAGGGATTCCTGTAGTCATGGCGAGCACTTTTTGGACATCTTCGTCACGTACCCAAAACCTCTTATTTTTTGGAATAGTAAATTTCTTTTTGAGTTCAGTGATTTCTTTTTCGAGGGTTTTTTGTTCTTCTTTCAGAGAGACAGCTTTTTTATAGTGCTGAGAGATGACACTCTGTTCTATTTTTCCTTGGAGTTTTGCTGATTTTTCTTTGAGTTTTTTTATTTCGGCTTCATCGAAATTGTACTTCATAGATTTGAGACTACAGGCTTCGTCGATGAGGTCGATAGCTTTGTCAGGGAGTTGTTTGTCTGTGATGTATCTGATAGAGAGACTAACAGCAGACTCTATAGCATCGTCTCAGATGTTGAGATTGTGGTATTCTTCAAATATCTCTTTGAGTCCAGAAATGATCTCGAGAGCTACTTCTTTATTTGGTTCTTCTGCGACGATTTTTTGGAATCTTCTTTCGAGAGCTGGGTCTTTTTCTATGTATTTTTGAAATTCGTTGTTTGTAGTCGCTCATATGACTCTGATTTTTCCTCTTCCCATTGCTGGTTTGAGGATGTTTGATGCGTCGAGGGTCCCTTCTCCACTTCCGGCCCCGATGATGGTATGTATCTCATCGATAAAGAGGATAACTTCATTTTCTACCTTACTAGCTTCTTCTATTACTTGTTTGATACGAGTTTCAAATTCTCAGCGAAACTTTGTCCCTGCCACGAGTGACGACATGTCTAGAGCAAGGATTCTCTTGTCTCTCATAGAAAAAGGCACTTCTCCATTTGCAATACGTAGAGCAAGTCACTCTACTATAGCAGTTTTTCCGACACCAGCCTCTCAGACGAGAGCAGGATTGTTTTTTGTTTTTCTGTTCAGGATAGCTATGAGTCTTTCTATTTCTTCGTGTCTTCCTATGATTTTGTCTATCTTTCCTTCGCGTGCTTCTTGTGTCAGATCTGTAGAAAAGAAATCAAGTGCAGGAGTGCTGCTTTCTTGTTTGCCAGCTTTTTCTGGTTTTTGTTGTCCGTCAAAAGGAGTAGCTCAAAATGAACCTTCTTGCTGTTGCATGCTGTTAAATATATTTTCAGCGAGATTTCAAAAAAGTTTTTCTATAGATTCTTCTGACTTTTCAGTATTTGAAGAGTTTTTTTCTTTGCTTGCAGTAGCACCTGCTCCATCGATAGTTCCGATTTTCTCGAGGTCATGAAAATTTGTCTCGAGATCATGAGGATTGATTCCTACATAATCTAAAAAACTCTGGAGCCATATGTCATTTTTTATCATAGATATGATAAAATCCTCGAGGGTGGCTTTTGATTTTGAGTAGCTCGCTGCGATTTTGACACTTCCGAGTATGATTTCTTTGAGTTTTGTTCCCATTCCACCATAAACTCATTTTCTTTCTTCGGATTTTTTATTGAAAATTCCTTTGTTAATGATTTCCAGAGTGAGCTTTGTATCTATACCATAGAGGTTAAATATTTCTTTTATTCATCCACTTGAGTTTTTGATGATTTCCAGAAATACGTCTTCTGCTTGGAGGTCTCTGAGTCAGAGTTCTTTTGCTTTTTTTTCAGAGTGTATAAGAATCTGTTTGTATCCGTCAGAAAAATTGTTGTAAATCATAATTTAAGGGCAGTTGTAGAGTATAATATATATAAGTATTGTAGTGAATTATCTTTCAAGTAAAACAAAAGTATCAAAAGCTTGTTAAAAAATTACTTGAATTCAAATCCTCAACTGATATACTAGTAGTATACCCTAAAGTAGGGAATAAAAGAACTGTTTTAGTTTTACGTTTTCTAGTTTTTAATTTTGATGTAATTATGTTTGGAAGAAAAATACTTTTTTTAGCTGCTGGGTATGTTGCAGGAAACGTAGTGAGTTCTCTCTACACTCAAAAAAAATGAAAGGATTTTCAAACGGATATCAAGAAAGCAAAGACTCAGTGAAATGAGACAGAAGTATTTGTAAAAGGATTTGTAAATACACAAAGGTCGCTGTTTTCAGATCTAGAATCACTCATCCCAAAACAACACAAGAAACTGTTTGAAGCAAAGAAAAAAGAAGCGATCAAAGCTTGGGATGTGATGAAAAAAGAAGGAAAATCTCTTATCAAGAAAATAGAACAAGACTCAAAAAAATAATTCTCCATATATGGAGAATTATTTTTTTGAGTTACTCGATTATTTCACTTGACGTCTCGACGACTGCTTCTGTTTCTTCTTGTAGCTCTAGGGGAGAATTTGGAGGAAGTACTTCGAGTCGTATGAGGGCTTCTCATTTTTTGAAATCATTGTCTACGGCTTCGACTCTGATGGAATGGATTCACTCTTCGAGATTCAGTGAACCTATAGGATAACTAAAACTTCTTCATGTGAGTCCGACCTTTAAAGGAACTCCATCCATATATATATTGATAGAACGTATCTGTCATCTATCAGTTATATCTCCCTTGAGATTGAAAAAATCTCACTTAAATATTTTGATACTACGGTCACTTGGGTTTGTGATAGTGATGCTCGGAGGAGTAGGGTCTCTTCAGAGTATTTCTATAGATATAGGGAAGTCCTTTGCGTAGTAATATGTATCTACAGCTCTGAGCACGAGAGTCTTTTGTCCTACTCCGGTGTCTGTTGGGATTCCTATAGGTCATCTGTATACTCATTGGAGTTTGTTCTCTAGAGGAATAGTCTGTAATAAGGTACTACCTATATATGCTTCCAGTTGTAGGAGAGGAGTGCTACTACGATATGCTACCTCTATATAGTTTTCTCAAAATACCAGACTATCTCCGTTATTTGTAGTACTTCAGATTTCTATGTTTGATATAGTATCTGGTCTCTCACATACTTCTGGATTTACAAAAGCTATTATGTTTTGGAGATTGAGTTCTGAGAGTTCTGTTTCAAAACCTCATTCTTGTACCCATTCCTGTACGGGATCTTCCCAAGCAGGGTTGTCTTTCTGAAGAGAATGAAAAGCAAGTAACGTGACTTGCTTTATTGCTGACTGAGGAGTATTTGGTCAGACTGTTCCACTACAGAGTAAATCGACCTGAGCTGTTTGCAAGTTTGTATCAAATACGTCAGGAGGGTTTTTAAATAGAGCATCTGCTACGAGGTTTTCAGGATATTCTTCTGGAGCAAGTTCCCCTGATATATCCGATATAGGGACCTCTTTGACTCATCCTGGTTGTTCCCAGTTTTCTACAGCTTCATCACTATGGTAGAACTCCATGTATTCTTTCCAGATAGGCCCAGCTCCAACTAGTCCACTTCCATCTTCTCAGAGCTCTGTCCCATCTGTATTTCCTGCCCATACCACGGTAGTTACCTGGGGGGTATATCCTGCAGTCCAGAGGTTTCTTGGAAATATAAAATCCTCTCATTCTCTCGTATATTGTTTGGTAGAAGTCCCTGTTTTTGCTGCTACTTTTCTATCACTGAGATCTAAAAATCTGTTCCATCTCTCAGGACGAGAACTCGTATCACTCATCATATGATTCATGATAAACGCAGTACTTGGATCAAGGACTTCTTCTCCAGTATTTTCTTCAGTATTAAATTCTTCTATAACGAGTCATTTTCAGTCAAGTATTTTCGTTATTGGCATGAGTTCTCTTTTGATTCACATATTTGCAAACACGCTGTATGCCTGAGCTAACTCTAGAGGAGTCATGAGTCATGTTCCCAGAGAGAGAGAAGCTCAATAACTATATTCTCTTTCATGGTTTTGAAAGTATTCTTGTTTGAACTTTCCAAGAGTTCCAACTCAGAGGTTTTCCATGAAATTGATGATTTTTGATTCTCCTCCTGCGAGAAAAAACATCTTTACAGCAGGAATGTTTCTCGAGTAGTTGAGAGCTGTAGTTATGTTCATCTTTCCTCTAAATTTCCCATCAAAATTATTTGGGACATAGTTTCCTGGAAATACAGTTTTTACATCATATACAGGAGTTTTTGTTCCTATTATTTCGTTGTCCACAGCCATAGCGTATACAAATGGTTTGAAAGTAGAACCTGGCTGTAAACGTGAAGTGATGATATTTACGTTTCACTTGTTTTCCTGATCAAAATAATCTCTCCCTCATACCATAGCTACTATTTCACCAGTTTTGTTATCGAGACTTATGAGGGCTGCGTTTTTAGCTCAAAAAGAACGCTCATTTGATTCAGAGTGTTTTTTTACTATTTCTTCGGCTTTTTCTTGGAGAACAGGATCTATAGATGTATAGACTTTGAATCATCATTTTTCTATGACCTCTTTTCCATACTTTTGTTCGAGATACTCACGGATATAAAATACAAAATGAGGATATTTTATATTTTCTTTGTATTCTTCAAATTTGTAGCCAAAAGAAGTGAGTAAAGCCTCTTTATACTGATTGAAATCTATGTATCCATCTTCGAGCATTCTTCAGAGAATAAAATCTTTTCTCCCAGTTTGGTACTCTATGATATTTGATTCATCAACTTGTATTTTTATTCCGTTGAGGAGAGACAGGAATTCTGAGTAATCCAAAACACTACATCCATCACTATCTACACTAATATATTGTTTGAGTTTTTCTCTTTGGAGTCAGCATAGTAGTGCGCGTGAATCAGATACTTTTTCAAGTTTGAGGTTGGATATAAAATCCCTGAGAGTATTTACAGCTGCGTTATTGGTCCCGATTTCTTCTTGGGTTATGAGGCTGAGAATATTTTCTGTTTCATCCTGACTATAGATATAAGGATATCCCATTACACGGTCATAGTTGTTGTATGGGGAATAATAAGTAGGTCATTTAGGGAGTGAAGCAAGGACAGAGGATTCGAGTACAGAGAGTGCCTGAGCACTCTTACCAAAGAAAGTCTTTGCTGCTTGTTCTATCCCAAAAGCATTACTTCAGAAAGAAATCTTATTTAGGTAGAGTTCGAGTATCTTTTGTTTTGAGACATCATTTGTGAGTTTATATGCGAGGTATATTTCTTTTATCTTTCTCTCTGCTGTTCTCTCGTTTGTAATGATAGTATTTCTGATGAGCTGTTGCGTGAGAGTGGAGGTCCCTTTGAGGGAGTCGTTCTTTCCGATAACCCTGTAAAGTACAGCTCTAAAGAGACCTATGAGATCCACTCATGGATTTTCAAAGAAACGTTTATCTTCTCATGCAACGATTGCATGGATCATATTTTCATTGATTTGTTCATACCCTACATAGGTTCTTTTTTCTTCAAATATACTATAGAGTTCATTTCATTCTCTATCATAAATAGTAGAAGCTTCGGCAATCTCTAGATTTTCGAGTTCTGTGATAGAAGGGAGATCTTGTATATATTTCTTATAGAGAACAATAGCAAAAAAACCTCCGATAAGAATAAAACCAAGTAAGAGGTAGAGGATAGCTTTTTTTATAGATAGAGCATATCCTAAGGACTTCTTCTTGTTAGAGGACCTTTTCTTATAGATTCTACGACGTGCTGTTGAAGTTGTCTTAGAAGGAGATCATTTTTTATGTATTTCTCTTTTTTGAAATGCCATGGACTATAGTTCGTTTATATCGAGGTATTCTACCGGTTCAAAGTCTTCTCAGAGTACTATTTCTATGTTTATCTCTGTGTCAGAGTAGAGTGGTTCTGGAGTTTCTTGTATTTCAAATCCTAGACTTTCCTGCAAGAATTTGAGAGTAGCGTTTTTAGAGCTGATACCATTATAATACAAAATAGATTTTTCAAACTTTTTTTCAGCTATATTCCCGAGTCATCCGTCTTCTGGAAGGGGGATTCCATATTTTTTAAATGTATTTGCGAGAGATCCTGCGAGTCTTGGTGTAGAGGTCGCGTTGTAGATAGATAGGGAGGTTGGGAAAGAAAAGACCTCTCTCTGGTCAAAAATCAGAGACATATATGTTTCGAGGTTTTTGTAGTTTGAGAGACGAGTTACATCTGTTCCATCTACTAGGAGTACACTTTGTCATCCAAATATTTCTCTCAGAGGCACATAGAGAAAACCTCACTTGCTACATATAGGGCTCCCTATATAACAGGTGTCGTTGAGGTTAAAAGAAAGGAGTTCTTTGTTTTGCGAGGCTTTGAAATCTAGAGCAAGTCTCAGTAGAGTAGAGATGTCCATATCTGTTTCTACGTATTTCTTGAGTGCTCCGTAGAGGTCTCTTATCTTTTTACTATCTTTAAAATACCCAAGAGATAAGGCCTTGTCTTTGAGGCTAGAGATGATTTCCTGCTGACGGAGACTCCTATCAAAATCACTTGTTGAGTGTCTACTCCTCGCATATTTCAGTGCTACGTCACCATCAAGAGTCCAGTCTCATTTTCTGAGTATAAAAGTGGTATATCCTCCATTTGATGTCGGGTACTGATAATCTATAAAATTTTCTTGTATAGAAACATCAACTCATCAAAGTATATCAACTATCTCGACAAATCCTTCGAAATCTACATTTACATAGTAATCTATTTCCTGACCAGTGATTTCTGTTACTTTTTCCTTTATTTTTTCTATAGCTTCTTCTGGATCTAGGGGTTTATAGGTTTCATATATTCGATTGATTTTTCCGGTTTTGTTTGAGTCTGGATAAGTGACGTAGAGGTCTCTTGGTATAGATAAGAGACTGATAGCCGTTTTTCCTATGCTCGCGAGTATGATAGTATCAGTGAGGTCTGGAGCATCATGATTTCATCCTCATCTTCATAATACTAGTATGTTTATGTTTTCTTTGAGCTCCTGCTCGGTATCACTAGCAAGAGGAGTTTCTGAGAGTGGAGCGAGGTAAGTAGGTGCTACTTCTGCGAGATCAAACTCTATAGCATTTATAGTATCTATAGCTTTTATTCCTATAAAGGAAATCACGATAACTCATAGTATTCAGAGCCCGTAGGGAACTGTTTTTGAGCTTTTTGGAGTTTGTTGGATTTTATACTTTTTGAAAAACACTCTTTGACGGAATTATCGAGAAAAAAATACCTGCATACTATATATAAAAACCTCTCTTTTACAAAAATAAGTTTTGAAAAATACCTAAAAAATTTTATAGTTACTTTTGTATTATATCCTTACAAAAAATCTCATGAAACACGAACTTATGAAACTCCCATATGCTACGGACGCACTTGCTCCATATATGTCAGGGGAAACACTAGAGTTTCACTACGCGAAACATCATCTTGCCTACGTCAATAAACTCAATGAACTCCAAGAGGGGACAGAGTTTGCAGATATGACTCTGGAGGAAATTATCAAAAATTCTTCAGGAGGAGTGTTTAACAACGCAGCACAAATCTGGAATCATAATCTATTTTGGAATACATTTAGCCCTCACCCTAACCCTCTCCCAGGGGAAGAGGGAATAGCTACAAAACTTGGGGAAATGATCGACAATAATTTTGGGAGTTTTGATGCTATGAAAGACAAGTTCAAGGCAGAATCACTCGGTCGTTTTGGTTCGGGGTGGGTATGGCTCGTTCAAAAAGGAGATGACCTAGAAATATACTCTACTCCAAATGCTGAAAATCCTCTCACGGAAGGTGGAACAGCACTCTTAGGATGTGATGTATGGGAACACAGTTATTATATAGATACGAGAAATGATAGAGGACAGTATATAGAAAACTTTTGGAATATCGTTGACTGGGAAGTGGTTGAAGGGAGACTGGTATAAGTATATGTAATAAAAAAGATCTGAGTAAAACTCAGATCTTTTTTATGTTTGTGTTATGCTCGAGTAGCTGTTTGTATTATTATACGAAAGTATACGGTACTCAATCACTTCATTCCATTTTTTACTTTATATCTTCAGATTTCTAGAGGACAGGTTTATTTGTGCTTGTTCAATCCTTCAGGTGTAAGTTCTTTAAAACTTATTTGTTTGGTTTTCGTGTTATTATTTACCCCAGGCTTTACGTCTAAAGATTTTCGTAGCAAAAGTATCTGTTTCTTTTGGACCAGTATCCATACAGGATGCTATATTCATTATTTCATCTAGGTCTATATCTCTAGATTTGAAATCTGCGAGGATATTTCAGAGATTTTCACCGTGGTCGTCAGCTACTTTTTCTACTATATTTTTCTGGATTCTTTCTATAAACTCCTCACGGTACTCGTCTTGTTCTAGATTTTCTACAAACATATCTAGTTCATCTCAGATTTTTTCGGGATCTCCATTATTATGATGTATATAAGAATTATATCATAGAGTTCTAAGAAAACTATTTATATAGATCAGATCAGAGGTTTTGTCACCCCAGAGAATATTCATTAAGAAATTTTGAAATTTTTCTGTAGCTTCCTTAGGAGAGTTGATATCTTGGCAAAGCTCACAAAAAAACTCAGGGGAATTCCCCCATGGTCATGGAGTCTGTTTTTCAGGGAGAGCAATAGAGGGGATTCAGAGAGGGTGGGGCATAGTTCTTACTTATTTTTTTGATTTAACGGAACGGAGAAATATTTCAAGAAAATAGGAATCCGTTTGTAATCATTTGACAAGACGAATTATCTTTGTTATTTCCTCTTATCTGGTTTTCTGAGTTATTTCCTTCTATGTTGTTTCTTGAGTTATTTCCTTCTATGTTGTTTCTTGAGTTATCTCCTTCTATGTTGTTTCTTGAGTTATTTCCTTCTATGTTGTTTCTTGAGTTATCTCCCTCTATGTTGTTTCTTGAGTTATTTCCTCTTATCTGGTTTTCTGAGTTATCTCCCTCTATGTCGTTTAATAAGTTGTCCTCTTCTATGTTGTTACCTGAGTTATTTCCTCCTATCTTATTTTTCCAGTTATTTCCTCCTATCTTATTTTTCCAGTTATCTCCTCCTATGTTGTTTCCCCAGTTGTATCCTTGTATATTATTGTTTAGACTATCCCCCTCTATAACATTTTGTACTACAGAACCTGTTATTTCTACTCTCTCTAATTTACTAAAGAGAGATCTAGTTATATCTCATTTTACTATTAGGTGATCATGCTTTGTATCTCTCATATCATAGTTATCTATAGTGCTCATAACTCTTCCAGATACATCTACTCACTTCCAATGCTTAAGTCAGTATTTTTCACATATTTCTATATGACTTTGAGTTAGTTTCCTATTATTTTTGATACTTTCTCTGACTCATAATAGTACCTGTAGATCAGAGAGATCTCCTGTACGCAATTGTTTTTTGATTCTCTCTAAAAAAAGGAAAAAGTTCTCTAATTTTAGATTTTCACTTTGTGCTGAGCTGTTTTCAAAATACTTCTCTAGCTCTGTAGGAGATATTGTTAGTAATTTATTTGCGATTTTTTCCAACCTGAGTTCATATTTTTCTTGGAGTTTTTGTATATTATCCATGATATTTATTTAGAATATATATATGCTTTATATTTATAAGTATTTATTTGTCAACTATTTTCCTTTTATTTCTTATTCCATTCTCCCTATGAATCCTTAAAATATACTTAGATATATTTCAATCATACCAAAATGGAAAACTCAAAACAAAAAATACAGGATTTTTTTACCGAGCTCGATAGTGTTATCGTTTGACAAAAAAAACTCAAGAGAGACATACTCATCTGCCTCCTATCAGGAGGACATATACTTCTCGAGTGAGCTCCTGGTCTGGCAAAAACCCTCACAGTAAATACAGTCGCAAAACTCGTATGAGCGACGTTTCAACGTATACAGTTTACTCCTGACCTCCTTCCTAGTGATCTGATCGGAGCAAAGATATATGATCCTACGACTAAAGAATTTGGGGTAAAAAAATGACCTATTTTTGCAAATTTTGTTCTCGCTGATGAGATAAATAGAGCCCCAAGCAAGGTCCAATCAGCACTCCTAGAATCTATGGAAGAAAGACAAGTGACTATTGGAGAGGAGAGTTTTGGGCTTCCTGACCCGTTTATGGTGCTGGCAACACAAAACCCTATAGAGCAAGAATGAACCTATAACTTGCCAGAAGCACAACTCGACAGGTTTCTGATAAAGACCCTGATAGACTACCCATCTCCAGATGAAGAGCTCCAAATCATGAAACAAAATCAAGGAGTGCAGGTAGCAAAACTGAAAAAAATATTTTCAAAAAAAGACATAGAAGATATGAAAAAATCTATCAGCGATATATCGGTTTCTGAGAGTATTTATGAGTATATAAAAGATATTATATTTTTTACGAGAGAGAGTCAAAGACTCAAAAAATACCTGACTTATGGAGCTTCTCCTAGAGCATCACTCTGAATACTCAGAGCAGCCAAAGCGCTGGCATATATAGAGGGGAGGGATTTTGTCATCCCAGAAGATATCAAAGAAGTCAGTTACGGAGTTCTCAGACATAGGATAATTTTGAGCTATGAGGCACTAGCAGAAGATATTACTGCAGATATGGTAATACAAAAAGTTCTAGAAAGTATAGAATTAGACTAAATTATGAAAATAGAGGATTTCAAAAAAATAGATATAAAAACTCGTCGACTCGTCGATAGTCTTTTCCTAGGGAATTACAAAACAGCTTTTCAGGGAAGAGGGCTCGAGTTTTCTGAATTTCGAGAGTATGATCCGGGTGATGATGCGAGGCATATAGACTGGCTCGTATCAGAACGTGAAGGTACTACACTCGTGCGTCGATATACAGAAGAGCGTGACCTGCAGGTGTTATTTATTCTTGACCTATCTGCTTCGATGTTTTTTGGGGCCAGTGCTCCAAAGGCACAACTACTAGAAGAGGTGTTTTATATCCTAGGTCTCTCTGCGCTGGTCAATGGAGACAAAGTTTGAGCCTATATGCTTGATGGAGAAGATGTTCAGTTTATACCATTTTCTTCCCGCAGGCATATACTATTCCAGATACTTTCACGATGTGAAAATGTATCTGGAGAAGATAACAGAGAATCCCTTGACCTGAGTTTTCTATCTCGATCAAAGATAAAAAACACTCTTACTTTTGTCATATCAGATAAGCTCAATGTAGATCAACAGTCTTTAAAAATAGCAAAATTTAAGAACGATCTGGTGTATATCCATGTTTCTGATAGTTTCGAAGACACGCTCGAATGAACATGAGTAAAAGTCCTCTCAGATGGCTCTCATGAGATAGTGATTGATCTGGATAATACCAAGAAAAAAGAAAAATATATCCAAGAAAGAAGTCAAAAAAAACAAGAGTTTCAGTCTGTTTTAGAGAGTCATAAAATCGATTGTTTATGGCTGAGTGAAAATCTAAATCCCTATAGTGCTATTTTACAACTTATGAAAAAAAGAGAATCATTATGAAACAGATAGGTCTTGTTATTTTATATTTTCTACTGCTGTGTTTTCCTGTCTGAGTGTTTTCTGCAAATATAGAACTCAGGAGTGACACAGTTAATCCTGGTATTGGAGATATATTTGAGGTAGAAATCACGACTTTCTTAGAGAGGCAGGAAGAGATAGATGATATCACTATAGTTGGGATAGAGAACTTCTCTGTTTTTTCCCATGGCCAGTCAGAGTATATACAGGTCATAAACTGACAAACGACCAAGAGTAATTCTCTTACACTTCAGCTTATTCCAAAAGACTTCTGAGAATTTACTCTCGGACCAGCTATAGCCACTCTCAGTGGGGCAACACTTGAGTCAAATACGATCCAGATATCTGTGGGACAGACTGATACTATCTGAAGTTCTGGAGTCGAAGAGATAGCAGATATTCGTAAACCTAGGTTAAGTATTTCCCCTGTTTGGTTATTTGGAGGACTATTTCTATTATGTTTTTACTTTTTACTCCAGAGGTTTTGGTATTTTCAAACGCTCAATACTGATATGGAGAATAAAGATGCAGCCCTAGAAGAAGAACCATCATATACAAAGCAACTTCAAAAATTACAAAAAACACTCAGCGAAAAATCAAAAGTAGAGTTTTACTCTGAACTCAACAGTATCGTGAGAGCGTATATCGCGCGTAGATACATGATAAACTCAATAGAAAACATGACACTCCAAGAAATACTTCCATATATAGAGTCAGACAGAGAATTGAAAAAAGTATTTTCTATCTCTTATCTCAGAGAATTTGATATGAAAAGAGACACCATAAAGTCACGAAATACTATCCTAGAGCATTATCTAAAAATACTACAAACGAATGTTTCATAACTTTATATTTCTCGATATAGCATGGTTGATACTCGGAGTTGTTCTCAGTATTATTTTTGTTTGATGTATTATATCTCGCAAGAAAAACTATAATTTTTTGTGATTCCATCTTCTCTCAAAGACGTATAAAAACTCCTATTGGTATTATATTTTTTTGGGGATGATTGCTGTTATTACTGTGTTTTTTTGAGCACTTTTAGCGAGACCTACAGAACTATATGAGACAGAGACAGTGAGTCGAGATGGTATAGATATACAGGTAGTTTTAGATGTGAGTCGCTCGATGATCGCGACTGATATACAGCCATCGCGTATCGTAGCAGCAAAAGAAATACTCTCTGATTTTCTCTGAGAATTGAGCTCAGATAGAGTAGGGATAGTACTATTTGCTGGGAAGCCATTTACTTCTGTGCCTTTGAGTTTTGACTACGATTTTTTGATAGATTTTGTATCGGGTATTTCTGTAGACACTATAGATCAGAGGTTTCCTAGCCTCTTAGGGACAGCTATAGGAGATGGGATGATATTGGCAGCAGATGGACTCTTGCGTGATACTATAGAGAGAGAAAAGATAATGATCCTCATCGCAGATGGAGAAGCAAATACTGGAGTAGATCCACTGGTGGCACTAAAATACCTGAAGGACAAATCTATAAAGACCTATACTATCTGAGTATGAAAGAGTGAGGATACTTTCATAGAGACGATAGACGGTTTTGGTATTCGAGGTAAGAGCCCAGTACAGTGAGTAGATGAGACGACGCTCAGAGAGATATCATCACAAACAGGAGGAAAATACTATAGAGCAGACTCACCCGAAACACTCAGAGAGATATTTACAGATATATCTAAACTCGAAACCACTCCTATAGAGGTTGAGGTATTTGTCTCTGAGCAACATAAATACACAGAGGTATTGTTTTTGATGTTATTGCTTTATATGATGTTTGTGGGAATATATTTTGTTAAAAAAATAGAAGTATAATGAGTATCATATCATACATATTCTTTCCTGGTAGTAGATGGGTAACACTTGTAGCAAGTTTTATATGTCTACTTATAGCTTTTATATGGTCATTTTCTGATACAGATCATGATACTCAAATAGATTCCGATCATACTACTTTTGTTCTGGATGTATCACTCAGTATGAATACCTACGATGGAAATAATCAAAAACAATCACGACTCACCGTTGCAAAAGATGCTATACAAGAAATCATAAAAGGGAGTACTCATGAGTTTGGACTGACCGTTTTTTCTGGGAGTCCAGAGAGGATTATTCCTCATACTTCTGATAGGGGGATATTTCTGACTTTTTTGTCCTGAGTAGATAGACGAAATGTCGCAGAGGGAGGAACAAACATATCTCTTGGGATAGAAGAGGCAATTTTAGATTTTCAGACAGGAGAGAGTGGAAAAATCATAGTGTTTACCGATGGAGGAGATGAGGATATAGGAAGACTAGAAGTGTTATCTATAGCTCTCAGTGAGAGAAATATATCTCTGTTTATCGTATGAGTGGGAACAGAGTCTGGAGACTTTGTTCCACAGTGAGTAGATGATTTTGGGAGAATAGTCTATAAACTCTACAAGTGACAGAAAATACTGTCACAATTAGATACAAAAGGACTCAGTGAGCTAGCTACAAGACTCTGAGCTGAGTATCTCGATATCTCTGATATAGAAACTATAGATATATCATCAGGTAGCTCAAATAATTCTCCTCTTAGGAGTAGGGTTTGGTGGAGTATTTTGCTTGGTTTCTTATTTTGGTTATACTTCCTCGGAGGACTCATATATCATAAAAAATACTCGTGAAACAACTAGTGTATACATCTGTATTTGTATGTATTTTTGGAGTATTTTTACTACGAGGGTGGTTGTTTGATAGTTATTATTTTTCTCAAGGGCAGTACTACTATGACGCAGGAGTATACTCTGGAGCGATTTCCGAGTTTGAACAGATATCAGATAGATCAGTATCTCTTCACAATATAGGAAATACTTTTTTTCAAGAGTATATTTCATCTAGAGAGGGAAACGTGGACCTCCTATGACTTGCTCTATGGGCATATTCGGGATCTTTGAGTTTAGAAGAAAACCAAGATACTAGGGATAACTATGAAAAAGCACTTGCCTATCTTTCCAAAGATGAAGCATCAGAAACTCAGCAAGAATCACAAGCTGAGGAGCAAGAAGTAGATTCTTCTGGACCACAGGAAAAAGAGAGTGAAGAGGAAGAGACTCAAGCATGACAAGATACTGTAGAGGAAGATAACAACTCAGAGACATCGCAGGGTATATTAGAGACCAGCTCTTGAAGTCAGGATTCTGGAGAACAAGATTCAGATACTACGCAACAACAAGACACCTCTGAACTCAGCTCATCTCAGACTCAAGAACTAGAGAACTATATACAGAGTCTCCAAAGAGAGCAACTACAAAATCAGCAATTTTATGGGAAACAATCCTTTCAGAGAGATACACTTCTGCAGCAGCGTTTTTGAGGGTGAGAGAGAGACTGGTAAGAGTATATTTATACTTTGTATTTTTTAAAATAATTGGTATCCTATATTATATATTCTTATAACTTGTAAAGATGAAGATATTTTCTGGAGTAGAAATTACATGATGAGTTCAAGATTCTGGTGATATGTATAGTGTTATCGACTCTCTTGTGAACACTGTTCCTGGTGTTACTTTTGGAGAGGTAATGAGCATTGTTTGAGTGCAAAAAGAAAGAGTGGGAAGGTTAGTACCTGCATTTGATTTATGAGATAAAGAAACTTTTAATAAATTACTCCCTTTGGATGATGTTAATATAGAAACACTACATACTGATGTGTGAAACTTTACTGATAATGAGATCGATGATCAGATAAACAATATGAGGATAATATAATTTTACTATAAAAAAGACCTTCTCATATATGAGAAGGTCTTTTTTATATACGTAGTCTCTACATACCCATTCCTCCAGGGAGATTCATACCCATCTGTCCCATAACTCCTTGCATTTTTTCTGCTGCAACTTCTTGTGCTTTTTTCATTCCTTTGTTCACTGCTTCCATGATAGCTTTTTCGAGAGCTGCTTTATCTCAGATGATTTTTGTATCTTCAAACTCTACTTTTTCGACTTTCATTTCACCGTTTACGGTTACTACGAGACCATCTACTTCGGCTTCTATGTATGTATTTTCGAGTTCCTTTTTTATCTTCATTGCTTCTTGTTGGAGCTTCATGAGTTCCCCTGCTTTGCTAAAGTCCATAGTTATTATCCTTATGTATATAAATAATTCTCTTCCAGGTTACCCCTAGAAATGACCTGATTATTATACGAAAAATGAGATATTATCAAGAAAAAGCCTCAATATTTTTGCTCCAGAGAAAGACATATGTTACAATAGTTGTGTATTACTCATATAATAATATACATTATGGCTCAAACTCAAGCTACACAAGACGAAGATCTACTTATAATATCTGATGATGCAGCAGTAGATATCGATACATCTGTTGAGATTTCTCTGGATGACACTGTTTCTGATATTACACTAGACTCAGAACCTGTTATAGATTTTGATGCAACAGCAGACGCTAATGACACTCAAACAGCATCTGTTGACACAGACTCTACTCCTGGGTTAGACCTCGGGCTCACTACTCCAGATCTCGCTGTAGAAGAAACTATAGAAGAAGTACCTGAAACACCAGAAGTTTCAGAGACTGAAGCAAATGATGTAGATCTATGATCACTTGATCTTGGACTCTCAGATACACAGACGTCACAAGAGGAGCCACAAGATGCAGTAAAGCAATCTAGCGACACAGAAGTTACTGAGGATATTTCTTTTGGAGAGGGTATGGCTGTTGCCTGAGCAGTAGCTGTTACTACAAATCCATCGTGAGAAGTAACAATGAATAGTATCCTCTCAGAAACTATTACAAAACTCGAATCAAGACAAGAAGAAATAGTGTCAGAAAAAGATGGGAAATCTACGCAAGTCTCTGATCTGAGAGAACAAATAAAAAAGCTCGAAGAAGAAGTAGCACTTCACGAGTGAGAGATACAAGAGTTAGAATCAGAAGCAAAGAAAATATCTACCAACGTCAAATGACTTGAGAAAATGAAACTGGATGAGGATGTTGCAAAAGAACATAATAGTAAAAGAGTTCCAAAGAAATAGTCCTTAGTTTATTAAAAAAGAGACCAAGTATTAGGTCTCTTTTTTATTATGTATTAGTACTTTTTTTAACTCCTGTAGTTGTTGTACCTTATTTTCTATTTTGCTACCAAGCTCCTCAATATCATCAATGCTGATGCTTTTTGCTTGTTGATCGTATTGTATGATGAGTTTCTGTATACTCACGTCTACTGAATCATATTTCTCACATAGGTCTTGAAAATCTAGTAATTCTTGAGAAAATTTTGTCTTTTTTAGAGGAGATACTCACCACCTACATATATGATTATGAATTATTTCATAGGGTTCTCTATTGTTTTCCGTTATGAGCTCTGACATGATACCACTAATACGTCTTTCTATAGTGTGTACAAAAAAATCATCTGTATATATACTACTAAAAAAATCTAAGAGGTGCTGACGGGTTTTGAGTTTTCATTTTTCCAGTTCTTCTATATCTTGGACTTTCTTATCAAATACTTTTTCATATTCATTCTGTTGTTGTTCATAAAACCTTTTATCTTCTACAAATATCCTTTTAGCTCTCTCAAGAGATTTAAGAACTTTTATATCTCCATCAGTATTTCTATAAAAAACACCCAAAGCTTTTAATGATTTGTAGTACCTCTCAAGTTTGGTTTTCGAAGGGATTTTTTCTTGGTTTCTTCCATCAGTAAAAAAGTCTCTTAGTATATCAAAATCAATCTTATGATACTCTTTTCTTTTGTGAGTTTCACAATAAACAATACATTTTTCTATTTCTCTTAAGAATC